>JBIJAH010000002.1:0-189665 GCA_044345845.1 Roseomonas sp. | reverse complement strand
CCCCCCCGCCAGCTCCTTGGCTTCGATATCATGGCGCGAGGCGGCCGACTTGAGCGACTTATAAGCGAGCCACAAAAGATAAATGCCGCCCAAAATCTTGATGGCAAAAAGGGCCCATGCATAGCTGGCCACGATAGCTGATAGTCCGAATGCCGTGAGGAGGCCCCAAGTGAATGAGCCTGCGGACACGCCGAAAGCGAGTGCCATGCCGGAGGCGCGGCCGACGCTCATCGAAGTCCCGATGACCGCCAGGATGTTAGGCCCCGGACTTGCAATTGCGAGCAGGAAGGCTGCGTAAGAAAGAAGGATGCCCGGAAGATAGAGACCAACATCCTGCATAGTAGTGCTTCCATTTGTTGAAACTTATTTATTATGGTGGGCGGGTGACCGAATTGCAATCGAAAACCGTGAACCGCTATGGACTACGCTAAGCCCGGGTGGCTGCCGGGGCTAGTCTCCCCTCGGTGCGTGGCCTGGCTGTTTAGGGTAAGAAGTTCGCATGAACGCCGCGACGCTCACCTCAGAACGTCTGATCCTCCGCCCCTGGCGGGATGAGGATCTTGATCCGCTTTTCGCCATCAATGGTGATCCGGAAAGCATGCGCTATTTCGCTGCCACCATGAACCGGGCGGAAAGCGATGCCTGGGCCCAGCGGATGCGCGCGCATTTCGCTGAACATGGCTGGGGGTTTTGGGTGGTGGCGGAAGCCGCGACGGGTGAATTCGTGGGCGTGGTGGGGCTGATGACCATTCCCTGGCAGGCGGCTTTCACCCCGGCGGTGGAAATCGGCTGGCGGATTGGGGCGCGTTTTCGCCGCCAGGGCTATGCGGCCGAAGCGGCGCGCGCGGCGTTGGAATTTGGCTTCGCCACACTTGGGCTACAAAATATTGTCGCCTTCACCGTGCCGGGTAATGCCGCTTCCTGGAAGCTCATGGAAAAGCTCGGCATGCGCCACGAAGGCGAATTCGATCATCCGCGCCTGCCAGAGGGTCATCATTACCGGCGACATTTGCTTTATCGCCTGACCCAGGCCGGCTGGCGTGACGGCGCGAGCTTGGGGTGATAGAGGCTTGGCGCCCAAGCCGCTTCAAGGATTGCCCGACATGACCACCTCTCGCCAGGAATTTCGCGACGCCATGGCTAGGCTTGGGGCGGCGGTGAATATTATCACCACTGATGGCGTGGCGGGCAAAGGCGGCATTACCGCAACTGCCGTTTGTTCCGTGACGGATGAACCGGCCACTTTGCTGGTCTGCCTCAACCGTACCAGCCCGCGCAGTGCGCTGTTTCTGGCGAATGGCGTGCTTTGCGTGAATACGCTCGCCGCCGGACAGCAGGGCGTTTCCGACGCTTTTTCGGCGTCCAGCGACAAGGCCGATATGGCCAGCCGCTTCGCCGCCGGCACATGGACGCGCCTTGCCACCGGTGCCCCGGTGCTTGAAGGCGCTGCCGCCAGTTTCGATTGCCGTATCATGGAAGTCATGGAACAGGGCACGCATAGCGTAGTGTTTGCTCGTGTTGAGGCAGTGCGCTTTACCGATATGCAGGCGGGCTGCCTGATGTATTACGCGCGTGGCTATCATGGGCTGCCGGTTGGCCTGGGCTGATGGGTATCAGCGCAGGATGCGCATCAGCATTTTATTTTGTCGCCTTATAGAACCCCTTGCATTGCACAAATCAAGAACAGAATAAGCCCAGTTTCATAGCTTAGCGGATTATGACCCAAAGGCCCGCTGGCACCCCACATCAGAACACACATAGCTTGCGATAAAGCGGTCGCACTTCGCAGTCTGGCGCAAGACGGACTATAGAACCCGCATGATCCGCCTTACCGAATTGCGCCTGCCGCTGCACCATCCGGAAGACGCACTCCGCGCCGCCGTATTGGCACGGCTTGGCATTGCCGATGCGACGCTGACGGCGATGCAGGTGTTTCGCCGCGGCTATGATGCGCGCAAGCCCCAGGCTATCATGCTTGTCTATACACTGGATGTCGAAGTGGCTGATGAAGCCGCATTGCTGGCCCGCCATGCGGGGGATCAGCGAATCAACCCGGCGCCGGATACGGAGTATCGCTTTGTTGCCCGCGCGCCATTGGGCATTCGCCGCCCGGTCGTGGTGGGCACCGGGCCTTGCGGCTTTATGGCAGCGCTATTGTTGGCACAGATGGGCTTCCGCCCGCTGATTCTGGAACGCGGCAAGGTGGTGCGCGAACGCACCAAGGACACTTGGGAGCTTTGGCGCCGTGGTGCGCTCAATCCTGAAAGCAATGTACAATATGGCGAAGGCGGCGCCGGCACCTTCTCCGATGGCAAGCTCTATAGCCAAATCCGCGACCCGCGCCATTACGGGCGGAAGGTGCTGGCGGAATTCGTCAAGGCCGGCGCGCCTGAGGAGATTTTGTACGTCTCCAAGCCGCATATCGGCACATTTCGGCTGGTTTCCATGGTGGAACATATCCGTGCGGAGATCGAAGCCTTGGGCGGCGAATACCGCTTCGGCGCGCGGGTGGATGATTTGATCATCGAAACCGAAGCGGATGGCGCACGCCACCTGCGTGGTTTGGTTTTGGCGGATGGTGAAGTGATTGAGGCGGATCACGCCATCCTCGCCCTTGGCCATAGCGCGCGGGATAGCTTTGCTATGATGCAGGCGCGCGGCATCGCCATGCAGGCCAAGCCCTTTTCCATCGGCGTACGGATTGAACACCCGCAAGGCATGATAGACCGTGCGCGTTTCGGCCCCAATGCTGGTAATCCGTTACTAGGTGCGGCGGATTACAAGCTGGTGCATCACGCGGAGAATGGCCGCGCCGTTTATAGTTTTTGCATGTGCCCAGGCGGGACCGTGGTGGCTGCCACCAGCGAAGCCGGGCGCGTGGTGACCAATGGCATGAGCCAATATTCGCGCGCCGAACGCAACGCCAATGCCGGCCTGGTGGTTGGCATTTCGCCCGAGGATTATCCGGGCGATGTGCTTTCCGGCATAGCCTATCAACGCCATTGGGAAAGCGCGGCCTTTACTGCCGGCGGTGGCGATTACCGCGCCCCCGCGCAGCTTGTGGGTGATTTCCTGGCCGGGCGCCCCAGCACAGGGCTGGGTGATGTGCTGCCAAGCTATAAGCCTGGCGTGACGCCAACTGATCTCGCGCTCTGCCTGCCGGATTTCGCCGTTGCGGCGATGCGTGAAGCATTGCTCGCTTTTGATCAGCAATTGCCAGGCTTCGCGCGGCCCGATGCGCTGATGACCGGCGTTGAAACCCGCACCAGCAGCCCCATCCGCATCCCGCGCGGGTTTGATTTTCAGAGCGTGAATACGGCGGGGCTGTTTCCAGCCGGTGAGGGCGCTGGCTATGCCGGCGGTATCCTGAGCGCGGGCGTGGATGGCATTCGCGTGGCTGAGGCTTTGGCACTGACCCTCACCGGCCAGCCCATTCCGCGGGATATGAGCCGTGGCGCGGAATCCAGCATGACCTACGGCTGACTTGCGGTCGCGCCCAAGGCTTGCAAGGCTTCCTGATCAGGATTGAACAGGAGGAAACATCATGCGTGTTGCAAATAAGGTGGCGCTGATTACGGGGGCTGCCTCGGGCATGGGGGCTGCCACCGCGCGCTTGTTAGCGCGCGAGGGCGCCAAAGTGGTGGTCGCCGATATGATGGAGGCCGAAGGCCGTGCCGTGGTGGCCGAGATCACCAAGGCCGGCGGTTCTGCCAGCTACATCAACCTGGATGTGGCAGATGAAGCGCAATGGGAAGCCGCCATCGCTGCCGTGTTGGCGGCATATGGGCGGCTTGATGTGCTGGTGAATAATGCCGGCATTTCCGGCAGCAATACCAACAACCTTTATGATACCGCGCTTTGGGATCGCATCATGGCCGTCAATGCGCGTGGCGTTTTCCTTGGCGTGAAGCACGGCGTTGCCGCCATGCGGCAATCTGGTGGCGGGTCCATCATCAACCTGTCCTCGATCTCGGGCGTGGTTGGGCAGGAACGCATTCATTGCGGCTATAACGCTTCCAAGGCGGCGGTGCGTTTGCTGACAAAATCCATCGCCGTGCAGGAAGGGGCTTCCGGCATTCGGTTGAACACGGTCCATCCCGGCCTGATGCCACCCATGCGCACAAGCGGCGCGACTGCCGATCCGGTATTTCGCGCGAAAATGCTCGGCCATATACCGATGGGCCGCACCGGCGAGGTGGATGAAGTGGCCTATGCCATTTTGTTCCTGGCGTCTGACGAATCATCCTATATGACCGGGTCAGAAATGCATGTGGATGGCGGTTATCTCGCTTCCTGAATGCAGTGTGGCGGCGCGGGTGCGACTTCAGATGACCCGCGCTGCCGCTAGCGCCGCCATTTCGGCTTCGGATAGTTTCAGCCAATCGCGATAGATTTCGCCATTATGCTCGCCCATGGCGGGGCCAAGCCATTTCACCTCACCAGGTGTTTCTGAAAGCCGCGGCACCAGATTGGGGATGGCCAATTCACCAATGCGCGGATCCTGCATGGTTAGGATATTGCCGCGCGCCTTGTAGTGCGGGTCTTCGAAAATCTCATCAATCGCATAGACCGGGCCGCAGGGCACTTGCGCTTCTTCGCAGGCTTGCAGCAATTCAGCGCGGGTGAAGCGGCTGGTCCAGGCGCCGACATACGCATCCACTTCCGCGCGCGCCGCTTCACGTTGGCGGATGCTGCCCCACTTCCCGTCATCACCCAATTCCGGCGCGCCCATCGCCTCCGCAAGCCGCGCGAAGATTTTGTCTGACGTGCAGGCAATCGCTATCCAGCGTCCATCCTTGGTTGGGTAATGGCTATGCGGCACAACATTAACCGTGCCCGGCCCCATGCGTTCGCGCACATAACCCTTGTGTTGAAAGGCTGGCGCCAATTCATCCAGGATACGAAAGACAGGTTCATAAAGCCCAATATCCACCACCTGCCCGCGCCCGGTCTTGCGCCGCGCTTCCATGGCCAGCATCGCCCCCATGGCGCCGTAGATGCCTGAAAGATAATCCGGAATGGTGGCGGAACCTGGCGTGACCGGCGGGCGATCCGGATAACCCGCCAGATATGAAAGCCCACCAAAAGCATTGCCAATGCGCCCAAAGCCCGGGCGGCCGCTATAGGGGCCGGTTTGCCCATAGCCTGAAATCCGTACCATGATCAGGCGCGGATTGATCGCATGCAGCACATCCCAGCCAATACCCCATTTTTCCATGGTGCCCGGCTGGAAATTTTCCACCAGAATATCCGCATCCGCGCACATGCGCTTGAGCAATTCCGCGCCTTCGGGCTTGCGCAAATCAAGCGTCGCGGATTTCTTGTTCCGGCATTCCGAAAGCCAGGGCAGCGTATCGCCATTGGGCGTGACGGTGCCGAATTTGCGCAAAGGGTCGCCCACCACCGGTAATTCAAGCTTGATGACCTCGGCGCCGAATTCCGCCAATTGCGTGGTGGCGAAGGGGCCGGAGATAAAGGTGGAAACGTCAATGACACGCAGCCCTTCAAGCGGCAATACACGGGGTTCTGGCGCGGTTTCAGGCATGGGCGTTTCCTTGGCGTTATCCTAAGTCTGGGGCGATGGAATTGGGCGGGTCAAGCGTGATGCGCTTATTCCGCCGCGCGCGGCACCTCACACCCCGTATCGCAGCAGCGCCCGGGTTGTTTGGAAATACGCTTGCCCTCATCCAGAATGCCGCGATCCAGCAGGCGTTCCACAAGCGCCGAGCGTTCTTGCACCGGGTAATTGCGCCAGATTTCGCGCTTCATCGCCTCAGGGCTGCCGCCACCATGGAGCGAGATCACGGAATACCAGCCGCCCTGGTTGGAAGCGGTCAAATCTTCCATGAAGCGCGCCACGTCCAGGCGCTTTTCCGCCGGAATATCGGCGCGCCCCGCCAGCACGGCGGCAAGCGATGCGGCGGTTTCCGGATTGTGATCCTCATCGGGGCCAGGGAGTGCGACGATCAACCCGCCCGAGACATAATGGGCCAGCCGGTGCATGTCATAAATCTGCGTCGCCAGCAGCAATTTTCCGATATTGCTGAAAACCGCATCGGGCATCATGGCGCCGGATTCGGCGCGTGTGCCATAGACGCTGGCGGCGATACCGCAGGCGAAGAAGCCTTCCACGATCTTGATTAAATCAACCATGGCATCGCGGATATGGGCATGGCGGTCCGTATCCAGGCCGTTCGCTTCAATCATCAAAGCCCCAGCGCCAATCAGCAAATCACCGAAGCCAGCGCGTGCGGCAATGCAAGAATGGCGGTGATGCGTGGCGTAGCTTGTCGTGGTGTAACCGGCTTCCACATGCTCACCCGCCATGAACACGCGATCCCAGGGCACAAACACATCATCAAACACCACAACGCCGGTAGATTGGCCGTATTTGGCGCTGAATTTTGCGGCTGCCTCACCGGGGCGGCCTGCGGGGCGCGCCACAATCATCACGCCGCGTGCGTCTGCCGGCACCGCGCAATGCAGCGCGAAATCGGCATCCTCGGCGGTCATGGTGCGGCAGGCCATGACCAGGAATTCATGAACATAAGGTGCGCCGGTCACAATGGCCTTGGTGCCACGAATGATGATGCCATCCGCGCGGCGTTCCTTGATATGCACATGCACATCGCGATTGGCTTGCTGGCCGGGCCGCACGGAACGATCACCCTTCGCATCTGTCATGGCAATGCCAAGCGTCAGGTCGCGTGCCTGCACATCATCCAAATAGGCAAGGAAGCGCTGATGCCTTTCCCCGCCATGCACCGCATCGGCAAGCTTCGTGCCCTGATGCAGCGCGTTCAGTGCGTCATGCGCCAAATAGCGTTGCGCGCAGCCGGATTCACGGCAAACCAGCCGCACCGCTTCCAACTTTGCCAGCAAATCATCGCGGCTGCCATTCACATGCAGCATGCGATTGACGAGCCGCCCGCTGGCTCCCTGCGTTGCCGTCATCAGCCCGGCATATTCTGTGCGGTGGGCAAAATCATAAGTCACGCCAATCGCATTGATGCCCGGCGCCAGCAGGGGCTCATCCGCCACACTCGCCACCTGGCGGCCATTGACGAAAACGCGTGGCTTCAGCGCCCTGAGCGATTCCCGATAATCCGCGGCGGACATCAGCATGATAAGGGCTTCCCATACTCGGTTGACCGATAAAATCTAACACTGTTAGAATTTACCCGTCAATGACCCGCCCAGACAAGAAAGCCGCCAAGCGCGACCATATCCTTGCTGCCGCCAAGGCGCTTTTCGCCGAAGCGGGGTTGGAAGGTGCCAGTCTGCGCGCCATTGCCGCCCGCGCTGGCTATACGCCCGCCGCGCTTTATTTTCATTTTCCCTCGCGTGAGGCGATTTATGCCGAAGTGCTGCGCGATAGCCTGCTTCGTTTGAAGGAGGCGGTTGCGGATGGCGCGGCGCGGGATGGGTTTCGCGGTGCGGCGCTGGCCTTGTTTGATTTCTATGCGGATCATCCGCAGGAATTGGCGCTGGGTTTTTATCTGGGCGGCGGGGGGCTGGCGCCACGCGGGCTGGGGCAGGGGCTTGATCCTGGGTTGAATGCCGCGCTGATGGCGGCGCTAGCGCCGATGCGCGCGCTTGGCGGCCAGGAAGTGGCAACCGAAGCCTTCGCGCTTGCTGTTGGTTTGCTGGTGATGTCGGAGACGCGCCGCATCCGGCTATTCGGGCTTTCCGCCCGCGCGCTGATGGAAAGCCATTTGGCCAGGCTGCCCGCAATCCCGGACTGAATGGCTTGCCGCACCATCGCTGCCGCGCGATGCTGACACACGGGAAAAGGGAGTACGCCAATGAAGCAAATGACGCTGGTCGCCTTTCTGCAAGCGCAGAATTGCTCAAACTATGTGGGCTCCTGGCGCCATCCCGCCACCATGCAGGATTACCTCAGCCCGGAATATTACCAGCGTATCGCCCGCACGCTGGAGGCTGGCTGTTTTCACATGGCGTTTTTTGATGATCGGCTCGCCATGCCCGATATTCTTGGCCATGACCATGCGGAAGCGGTGCGTAATGGCATTCGCGTGGTGAAGCTTGACCTGATTTCGATACTGACGGCGATGGGGCTTGCTACATCCAAGCTTGGGCTCGGCGGCACCTATTCCACCACCTATTACGAACCCTTCCATGTGGCGCGGGTTTTCGCGACGCTTGATCACATGCTGGGCGGGCGCGCCGCCTGGAATGTGGTGACATCGCTGAATGATAGTGAAGCGCATAACATGGGCGCGGATGATCATCTGGAACATGATCTGCGCTATGATCGCGCTGATGAATTCCTGGAAATCGTGCTGTCGCATTGGGATTCCTGGGGCGATGACGCCATCATCCAGGACCGCGAAAGCGGCATCTTCGCCGATGCCACCAAGGTCCGACGGTTGGACCACAAGGGCAAATGGTTCAAAAGCCGCGGTCCCTTCACCGTGCCGCGTACGCCGCAGGGAAGGCCCGTTCTGATCCAGGCCGGCCAAAGCGGTCGTGGCAAAAGCTTTGCTGCGCGCTGGGGTGATCTGGTTTTCGTGATCTACCAGAATATGGAAGTCGCCAAGCGCGGCTATAGCGGCTTCAAGGAACAAGTCGCAGCATCTGGCCGAGACCCCGCGACGGTACGCATCTGCCCCGCCGTTTATTGCATTGTCGGCGAAACCGAAGCGGCGGCTGAGGAGAAACGCGCTTTGATTGATGGCCTCGCTAAGCCGGTTGATGGGCTTTCGCTGCTGTCTGAAGCGCTGAATTATGATTTCGCGTCAAAAGCCTTAGATGATGCCTTCACCGATAATGAATTGGCCGGCATCAAGGGCCTGCAAGCCTTGCGCGACCGCGTGGTTTCTTCCAGCGGCAAGCGTAACCCGACTCTCCGCGATTTCGTGGACATCACCGGGCGCGGCACTATTCGTGAATTCCCCGTATTTTGTGGGACGCCCAAGCGGGTCGCGGATGAAATGCAAGCCTGGCTGGAAGGTGGCGCCTGCGATGGCTTCGTGTTGGCCGCCACACACATGCCCGGCACTTATGAGGAATTTGTGCGCCTGGTTGTGCCGGAATTGCAGCGCCGCGGTGTCTTCCGAAAGGAATTCACCGGCACGACGCTCCGCGAAAATCTTGGCCTGCCGCGTGCGGAGCCCTTTGATTGGCAAAGATAAGCAATCTACATCCCCAGCACATGCTTCATGCCGTACAGCGCCGGTGCCCGCCCATGCACCCAAAGCGCAGCGCGCACCGCGCCGGTGGCATAGACGCGCCGATCAAAACTGCGATGCGTCAGGCTGATATGTTCTGAAGCGGCGGCGAAAAGCAGCGTGTGTTCACCCACCACCTGCCCGCCGCGCAAAGCCGCAAAGCCGATCGTACCAGTGCCGCGCGGGCCGCAATGCCCATCCCGCCCGCTTTCAATGCCGGCTTCTTCCATGGTGGTGCCGCGCCCGGCTGCCACAGCGCGGCCCAAAGCGACTGCGGTGCCGGATGGCGCATCCACCTTCTGGCGATGATGCATCTCCACAATCTCAGCGTCATATTGCGCACCGGGAAGGGCTGCGGCCATGCGTTCCGCAATCGCCAGGAACAGATTGACGCCGGGCGCGAAATTCGCAGCATAGACAATCGGCGCGTGCTTGCCGGCTTCCGCCACCGCTGCTTCTGCGGTTGCCGAAAGCCCAGAACTGCCCAGGATGAATCCCTTGCCGCAGGCGGCGGCAGCGGCGGCATGGGTGGCGGCGGTATCCGCATGGGTGAAATCAATCACCACATCGGACGCGGCGAAAAGTGCTGCGATATCTGGAAAGCTTTGCAAGCCAGCCGGCGCAGGCTTACCGCCGGCGCGCAAGGTGCCGCCCACACATACCGCACCAGCGGCGGCGGTTTCCTCAATCAAAAGCTGCCCCATGCGCCCGGCCATGCCGGCGATACCGATGCGAATGCTCATGGCGTTTCTCCCGTGATTTCAAACATTGTCTGCGCCAAGCCCGGACCCTGTCTAGTCTTAGTCGGCCCGTGGATGCGCCTTCCGCCAGGTCTCCAGCAGCGCCGCCGCATCCACCGCCGTATAGCGCTGCGTCGTCGAAAGGCTGGCATGGCCGAGCAATTCCTGAATGGCGCGCAAATCCGCACCACCGCCCAGCAAATGCGTCGCAAAGGAATGGCGCAGAGCATGGGGGCTGGCATGTTCCGGCAGCCCAGCAAGCCGCCGGAAATCGCGCAGCCTTTTCTGTGCCACCGCCGGATCAAGCCGCCCGCCACGCGCGCCGATGAACAGGGGCTCATCCACCGCGCCACCGCCGCGTTCGGCCAGATAGGCCGCCATGGCATCGCGGATCACCGGCAATATCGGTACCAGCCTTTCCTTATTGCCCTTGCCGAGAACCCTCAGCGCAGCCTCAGACCCCTGGCGCGGTGCATCGCCCAAATTCAGCGCCAAAGCCTCCCCCAATCTTAGCCCTGCGCCATAAAGCAGCGTGAACAAGGCGCGGTCGCGTGCCGCTTGCAGGCGCGGGTTTTCATGGCGGCCTAGCGCATAGACATCAGCCACATCTTCCGCCGCGGCGCGCGCTTCCTTGATACTGAGCGCACGCGGCAAAGGCATCTTGGCACGTGGCGCACGCAGCCCCGCAAGTGCCACAGGCGCCATGCCCTGATGGCGCTGCAAATAGCGCAGGAAACTTCGTATCGCGGCAAGCTTGCGGGCGCGCGTTGCGCCCACATCCCCTTCCATGGCGCGGGTGGACAGAAATGCGCGCAAATCTGCCAGCCGCAGCGTCCCAAGCGTGTCCAGTTCAGGCTCCGCACCCAGATGCTGTGTCAGGAAGGCAAGAAACTGCGCCACATCCCGCCCATAGGCTTCGATGCTATGCGCACTCGCGCGGCGTTCGCCGGCAAACCAGCCAAGCCAGGCGGAGGCAGCCTCGGCGCCGGTCATGCTACCTTGCAATCGCCGCCGCCACGGCGCGGCCCAGGAACACAAGGGGTTCGGTGCCATGCCGGGCGGGCAGGGCATGCGCATCCCGCGCGCCAAGCACCAGCAGCATCTGTGGCTGCTGCGCCACTACCACACGCACCAGCGCATCCCGCGCAATCAGCCCGCCCGCTTCGCCATGTAGCGTATCGGTATCTTCGGGCTTGTCGCGCACCAGCACATCGCGCCCGCGCCCGAGCAGCCTTTCCACCATCCCGCGCGGCAGGGGCCGTTGTTCCGGGCGCATCCAAAGCTGGCCGGGGTTATCCGGTGGCTCCACACATAGCGTGCAGCTTTCAAGCCCCAGCAGATTTGGCCATTCCTGCGCCACGGTCTCGGGCGCATCATCTGAACGCATCAGGGCCAGCACCGCCAAGCGCACCCGCGATACCAAACCAAGCCCCGCGCGTTCCGCATCCAAAGCCAGGCGCAATTCCGCATCCAGCGCGGCGGCGCGTTCGCGTTCCGCGCCCAGCATCGCCGCCATGTGATCAGTCAGCCCATCGCCATGCACACGCCGCGGCGGCGCCAAGGCTCGGTAAAGGTCAGGCCGTTCCGCCAAAAAACCAGGATGGGCGCGCAAGAAAGCCTCCACCTCCTCAGCCGAGGGCCCGTTCGGGGCCTTCCCGTCTGAGGGCGGGTCGCTCACAGGATGCTTTGTCCTGTTTTCTTCCAATCGGCCAGAAACGCCTCCAGGCCGCGATCAGTGAGCGGATGCTTCAGCAATTGGCGGATCACGGCGGGCGGCAGCGTCGCGACATGTGCTCCCATTTTGGCACTTTCCACCAGATGGATCGGGTGGCGGATGGAAGCCACCAAAACCTCGGTGCGGAGCGTGGGGTAATTGCGGTATATCTGCACAATGTCCGCAATCAGCCGCATGCCATCCGTCGCAATATCATCAAGCCGCCCGACAAAGGGGGAAATGAAGGCGGCACCGGCCTTGGCGGCCAGCAGCGCTTGGGCTGCGGAAAAGCAGAGCGTCACATTCACCAAGGTGCCTTCGGCGGCAAGCGTGCGGCAAGCGATCAGCCCGGCTTCCGTCAGCGGCACCTTCACCGCCACATTGGGCGCAATGGCGCGCAAAAAACGCCCTTCGGCCAGCATGCCGGCGGCATCCGTTGCGGTCACTTCGGCGCTCACGGGGCCTGGCGTGATGGCGCAGATTTCCGCAATCACCTGCTTCATGTCGCGGCCTGATTTGGCGATGAGTGATGGATTGGTGGTCACACCATCCACCATGCCCAATTCGGCAAGGGCGCGGATTTCGGCAACTTCGGCGGTATCAACGAAGAACTTCATGAATTCCAATCCTGCATGGCAAAAGACAAGGCTTTGGCGGGGAATGGAGCCGCGCAGTACAATGCGCAAGCCTCCCTGCCGCGAATGGTCTAAACCTTAGCCCATGCCGGCCCCGTCGCGAAAGCAGTCCCTTTTGCCTGAAACAATTTCTTCAAACGCTGCCAAACGCTTGCGCGTGCTGCTGCCGCTGCCACTCGCGGATGCCTATGATTATCGGGCCGAGGGCGAAGCGCCGCCCCCCGGCAGCTTCGTCGCCGTGCCCTTGGGCGGGCGGCAGGTGCTTGGCGTGGTGTGGGATGAAGCGCCCGAGTCGTCGCTGCCGGAGCATCGGCTGCGCTCCATCGCCGCAGTGCTGGAAGCGCCGCCCATGCCGGAAAAGCTGCGCCGCTTCGTGGATTGGGTGGCAGCCTATACGCTTTCGCCGCGCGGCGCGGTGCTAAGGATGGCGATGAGTGTGCCCGCCGCCTTGGAAGCCCAGCCCCATCGCGCCGGCTGGTGCCGCGCTGATCCTTTGCCCGAAGTGCCGCGCCTGACGCCCGCGCGCCAGCGTGTGCTGGCCGCTCTGCCGGTGGGTGATGTGCGCGCCCCTGATGATTTGGCGCGGGACGCCGGCGTGGCACCCGCCGTGCTGCGCGGCATGGCCGATGCCGGCTTGCTGATCCCGGGCCTGCTGCCGCCGCTTGAGGAATTTCGCCCGCCCGATCTGGCCCGCCCCGGCCCAGTGCTGGATGCTGACCAGGCCGAGGCGTCTGCATTGCTACGTGCAGCCGTCGCGCGCGAAACCTACAGCACCACACTGCTTTCTGGCGTGACTGGTTCCGGCAAGACCGAGGTCTATTTCGAAGCCATCGCTGCGGCACTTCAGGCCGGGCGGCAGGCTTTGGTGCTGCTCCCTGAAATCGCGCTTTCCGCGCAATGGCTTGATCGCTTCCGCGCGCGTTTTGGCACCGACCCAGCACTTTGGCATTCAGAACTTTCGCCGCGCACACGGCGCATCACCTGGCGCGCGGTGGCGGAAGGCCGCGCCCCAGTGCTGGTAGGCGCACGTTCGGCGCTGTTTCTGCCCTTTCCCGACCTAGGCCTGATTGTGGTGGATGAAGAACATGAAACCGCCTTCAAGCAGGAAGAAGGTGTCATCTATCACGCGCGCGATATGGCCGTGGTGCGGGCGCGCTTGTCTGATGCGGCTTGCGTTTTGGTCAGCGCCACGCCTTCGCTGGAAACCCTGACGAATGCGCGCGCAGGGCGCTACGCTGAATGCCATTTGGCGGCGCGCCATGGTGGCGCGGTGATGCCAGAGATTGGCCTGATTGACCTCAGGCGCGAAAGCCCACCACGCGGGCGCTTTCTGAGCCCTGCCTTGGTAGCGGCGGTGTCGGAAACCCTGGGGCGCGGCGAACAGGCCATGCTGTTCCTGAACCGGCGCGGCTATGCGCCACTCACGCTTTGCCGCGCCTGTGGCCACCGGCTGCGCTGCCCGAATTGTACCGCCTGGCTGGTCGAACATCGCGCCGCGCGGCGGCTGCAATGCCACCATTGCGGCCATGTCGAAGCCCCGCCCAGCCATTGCCCAAGCTGCGCCGCGCCCCATAGCACGGTGCCAATCGGCCCGGGGGTGGAGCGTGTTTTGGAAGAAGCCGCGACCCTTTTCCCCGAAGCGCGCCGGCTTGTGATGGCATCCGATACACTGCCCGGCCCCGCCGCGGCTTCAGCCGCCGCCGAGGCGATTGAAAAGCGCGAGGTTGATTTGATCATCGGCACGCAAATCGTCGCCAAGGGTTGGCATTTTCCTTATCTCACGCTGGTTGGCGTGGTGGATGCTGATCTGGGTCTGGCGGGCGGTGATTTGCGCGCGGCTGAGCGCACCGTGCAGTTGCTGCATCAGGTGGCTGGTCGCGCGGGCCGGGCGGAACATCCCGGGCGGGTTTTGCTGCAAAGCTTTGCCCCGGATCATCCGGTGATGCAGGCGCTGGTATCCGGCGAATATGAAGCCTTCATGGCCGCCGAGGCAGAGGCGCGTAGGCCCGGTCATTGGCCGCCCTTTGGCCGGCTGGCCGCCCTGATCGTGAGCTCCCCCGACGAAAAGGCCGCAGACCGAGTCGCACGGGATCTGGGCCGCGCGGCGCCGGCGGGGCAGGGGGTGGAGGTGTTGGGGCCCGCGCCCGCGCCGCTGGCCCTATTGCGTGGGCGGCATCGGCGGCGGCTATTGCTGAAGGCGCGGCGCGATATCGGCGTGCAGCGGCTTTTGGGCGAATGGCTTAAAAAGGTGGATGTGCCCGGAAATGTCCGGGTGCAGGTGGATGTAGACCCGGTCGGGTTCCTGTAGGGCAGGCGTTACCTGCGCCCAAGCCCCTCAATCGTCGCGATGCACGCGTTCCATGCGTTCATGGCGTTCCTGCGCCTCGATCGTCATGGTGGCGATGGGCCGTGCTTCCAGCCGGCGAAGCGAAATCGGCTCACCGCTTTCTTCGCAATAGCCATAGGTCCCGTGTTCGATTCTCTCGAGCGCTTGATCAATCTTGTTGATCAATTTGCGCGACCGGTCACGCGTACGAAGTTCAAGGGCGCGGTCTGTTTCAACCGAAGCGCGATCCGCGAGATCCGCTTCAGAAATGCCGCCTTCGGAAAGCGATGAAAGTGTCTCCCCAGCCTCGCGTACAAGGTCCTGACGCCATCTGAGAAGTTTTTGCCTGAAATATTCAAGCTGCACTGCATTCATGAACTCCTCGGAATCCGAGGGTCGGTAATCGGGCGGCAATGTCACTAACATATCTTCTTCTTCCCCCGCCTTGCACACCCGCCGAGGTGGTTTCTTTACTGAAACCTGTCTCGTCGGAATGACAGCCTTCTATACTGGCTTGTCCTGGGGCGCCAGGGGTCGTTTCAAGACAAATATCTGACAAAAGCCAATTTCAGCTATCCATGCCGCGCCGGGCCAGTTCCAGCCGGGCGCGGAGTGCGATGGCTTCAAGCGCTTCCGCAAGGCCCGGATCGGCGGGCTTTTCGCCCTCAGCCAGGCGGGCCAATTGCTGCAGGCGGGTTGGATCGGCCCGGCCTTCCAATAGCTCCAGTTGCAGCGCCTTCAATTCCTGCAACATTTCTTCCCCACGGCGGAAGGCGCGGGCATTACGCTCCCCCGCTGGGGCCATTTCCTGAACGGTCAGCAGCCCGATGGCGCTGGCGGCGGATACGCTGCTACCGGCACTGGCTTCCCGCGCTTCGTCCTTGCCACCAGAGACACGAAACCCCCCAGAGGCGCCACGCGTAGCCCGTGTACCCGGTACATTCGTACCACCCGTCACGCCCCGAATACCGACCATCTGACCTCCTATTGCCTCTGCCCCGGCAGGCTCGACCGGGACCCGGCAGGTTTTGCCGACGCGACTCGGCCAAGCAGTCATCGAACCCTGGCACGGGCCTTGCGCTGTAGTTTTCCGATCACGCCATCCGGAGCTTCGGGTGACTGACGGAGAGATACCTTGGACCGTATAGCGCAAGCGCTCACGAAAATCCTTACCGCCCTGGTGTTGGCGGTGAGTTTCCTTGCGACCGCAGCCTCAGCCCAAGTCCGAATTAAGGATATAGTGGATATTGAGGGTGTACGCGACAATCAGCTGGTGGGTTACGGCCTTGTCATTGGGCTGAATGGCACCGGCGATAAGCTGCGCAGCGCCGCCTTTACCCGCCAATCTCTGGTCGGCATGCTTGAGCGCCTTGGCGTCAATACGCGGGATTTCGAACGCCAATTGGATACCAAGAATGTGGCCGCCGTCATGGTGACGGCCAATCTGCCCGCTTTTGCGCGTCCTGGTAGCCGGATTGATGTTGGGGTTTCGGCACTTGGCGATGCCACCAACCTGACTGGTGGAACCTTGCTGGTGACCCCCCTGCTGGGCGCGGATGGTGAGGTTTACGCCGTGGCGCAGGGTGCGATGGCTACTGGCGCCGTTTCAGCGCGCGGGGCAGGGGCATCCATCGCCCGTGGCGTTCCAACCGCTGGGCGCATTTCCAACGGCGCGATCGTTGAACGCGAAGTGCCCTTCACACTGTCCAATCGTGACCGGGTACGCCTTTCCTTGCGTAACCCTGATCTGACGACTGCGCGCCGTATCGCCGCCGCCATCAATGGCGCAACGCGCGGAAACACCGCAACGGCGACTGACCCCCGGACGGTGTCCGTGGCGCTTAATGGGCGCGATCCAGTTGCGTTTCTGACCGATATTGAAAGATTGCGTGTTGAACCCGATCAGATTGCGCGCGTGATCATTGATGAAGCGACCGGCACCATTGTGATGGGTGAAGCGGTCCGGGTTTCCACAGTTGCCATCGCCCAAGGCAATTTGACCATCCGCGTGACTGAAACGCCGCAAGTAAGTCAGCCCAATGCCTTCGGCGGGGGGCAAACCGAAGTGGTGCCCCGTACGAATATCGAAGTTGATGAACAGAGCGATCGTCGCGTTGGTATCCTGCCCCAAGCGGTGACACTGCAGGAATTGGTGCGTGGCCTGAATAGCCTGGGTGTTGGCCCGCGCGATCTGATGTCCATCCTTCTTGCAATTAAGGCTGCAGGCGCTTTGCAGGCCGATCTGGAGATTCGCTGATGTTGGACGCAACCAATCTTACCGCGCCGCAACCGCGCGCCATTCGCCCGCCCATGACAGGCGCAGGGTCTGACGCGACGCTCCGCAAATCGGCGCAGGATTTCGAAGCCCAGGTCTTTGGCTTCTTGCTGCAGCCCATGTTCGCCACGGTGGATATGTCCAAATCCTCCTTCGGTGGCGGTGCCGCTGAGGCGCAATGGCGCCCCATGCTGGTCGAAGCCTTTGCCTCATCTGCGGTCAAGGCCGGCGGCTTTGGCATTGCCGATTCTGTTTATCGCGAATTGCTCCGCAACCGCGGATCACAAACCCCCAATACGGGAGATGCCCAACCATGATGGATGCGCTGTTGATTGCCGGCAAAGCACTTGCCGATGCCTTGCGGGCAGAAAATGAGGCCCTGGCCAAGCTGGACCTTGCGCTCGCCGCGAAACTCGCGGACAGCAAAATCGCTGCCGCCGACGCCTTTGCGCAGACCTATGCCGCACAGACCAAGCATGGCGCCTCTCCGCAAGGAGCAATGCGTGAGGAGGCGCAGCGCCTGACGCGTGACTTGGAGAATTTGGGCACCGAAAATCGCAAGCTGCTTGAACGCGCCATTTCTCTTCAGTCGCGCGTCATTGAAACCATCGCGACTGCGGCGCTGCCGCGCGTGGCCAAGCCAGGTTACGGGCCGAAGGGTTATCAGATGGCCCCGCGCCAGACCCCTGCTTTGGCGGTGGCAGCCCGCGCCTGATAAAAAAGCGCCCGGCCAATCCGCCGGGCGCTTTTCTTGAAGTTCAGTGAGGCGCCTGGGATTAGTCCAGGTGCCCTGGTGGCCCGCAGGATCAGCGGCAGGCCGTAACCATGATTTCCACCAAATGGCGCGGATCAGCCATATTGGCTTCCACGCAAGCGCGCGCCGGGGCGCCGCCAGCCGGCAGCCAGGCGGTCCAAAGTTCATTCATCGCGCCGCGATCACGGATGTCCTTCAGCCAGATCTGCGCCGACAGCATACGGGTCTTGTCCGTGCCATTGGCTTCGAGGGCGGCATCAATCTTGGCGATCACTTCGGCGGTCTGGCCCTTGATGTCCTTGGCAAGGTCATCCGCGGTGAGGCCCGCGAGGAAGACGAAGTTATGGTATTCGACTGAGGATGAAAGGATCTGGTTCGATCCCTGACGATTGATCTTGCTCATATCCGGCCTTTCAGAAAGGTTGGTCAGCGCAGAGCGCTGATTTGGGTTCTAGAACAGAAAACACGGGGCGCGAAATCACCCGGTCAGGCAACCCTATAGGTGCTGCCCGATGCGGCCGCGCCGATCATGGCTTCAAATACCGCAACGCCATGGATCGCTTCTTCAACCGGCAGCGGATAGGCCGGGCCGCCCGTGATGGCAGCGGCAAAAGCTGCAAGTTCAGCATGTTCGATATCGGTCTTCGGGAATTCCTTGACCCAGCCTTCACCCTCACGCGGGGTAAAGCTCAGCTTCTCATGCCCGTTCAATTCCAGCGCTGCATCTGTGCCATAGAGCGCGACGCGCCAGACCCGTGGTGCGTAAGCCAAGGTCGCAAAGCCCCCCGTGGCGCCGGAGGCGAAGGAAAACAGCCCCGCCGTCGTGTCATCCATGCCATTGGTCAAAGCCCGCGCAAGGGAGCGCACCGTTACCTCGGCAATCGGGCCGGCCAGGTTGATCATCATATCAATCATGTGAATGCCCATGCCGCCCATGCCACCCAGCGGGCTTTCATGGGCGTCCGTGCGCCACATGCCAGGCTGGTAGGAAAGCGCGCCCGGCCCGCTGAACTGGCCTTCGACATGCAGCAACGTGCCAAGCGCCCCGGCGGCGATCAGCTTCTTCATCTCGGCCACCGCCGGCAGGAAGCGGCGGTTATGGCCAAGCGCCATCACCACCCCGGCGTCCCGGCAGGCGGCAACAGAGGCTTCTGCGCTGGCTTTCGTCATGGTGAAGGGTTTTTCGACGAAAACATGCTTGCCCGCGCGTGCCGCCGCGATCACCTGATCGGCGTGCATCTGGTGGGGGGAGGCGATCACCACGGCCTTCACGCGGGGGTCGGCCAGAATAGCGTCCAGATCGGGCAGGATCTTCACCCCCTGGCGCGCGGCCCATTCGGCGGCGCGTTCCGGCCGGCCCGTGCTGCCGGCAATGAAGCGAATACCGGCATCATTCCGGTTCTGCACACTATCAACCAGGGTCTGGCCCCAGCGCCCCATGCCCACAATGGCCGCTTCAATCATTCTCATGCCTCATTCAGGTTCAACGTTTCGCGGGATCGCTCGCCCCATCGCCTTCCAGTACCTGCGCCATGGCGGGCAGGCGCCGGATACCCCAGGCGAGCGCTATGATGGAAAGCAGCACGGCGGCAAGGGTGGGCAGGGTCATGCCGAAAACCTCCCCCGCCGCACCGAGCATCAGCGCGCCAAGGGCAGGAAAGGCGCGCACGATCAACCCCCAAAGGCTGAGTACCCGCCCGCGCATGGCGGGATCAGAGGCTGATTGCGCGAGGGTTTGCGCGCAAATCCCATGCACGGACATGGCCGCGCCCATGATGGCGGCACAAAACACGCCAAAGGGAAACCAGCTTGTTGCAATAAAGCCCACCATGGCGAGCGAGATCGCCGCCGGGGCGAAAACCGCAAGCCTTGTCGTGCCGCGCATCTTGCCGCGCGCAGAGACAAAGATACCCGACAACAAGGCACCAACGCCGAACGCCGCTGTCAGAATGGCCAGCGCTTCCGCACCCAATCCGAATTGCCGTTCCACATAAGGCGGCAGGATTTCCGGCAGGCTGCGCAGCAGCAGCGCCACAATCGCCGCATAGGTCAGGATCGGCCCAAGCCCTGGGTGCCCCGCGACATAGAGGAGCCCATCGCGCATATCCCCCCATAGGGATTTTGTTTTCGCATGCCCCTGCCGTTCCTCGGCTGAGACCTTGAGCAAGGGCGTGGTGGCGGTTGCGATGAAATAGGCGACCGCATTGGCCGCGATGGCCGGCCAAACCCCCGCCACCGCAATCAAGGGGCCGGCCAGCGCTGGCCCGACAAAACGCGCCACATTGAAGCAAAGCGAATTGAGCCCCACCGCCGCTGTCAGATCATTGCGCGGCACAAGGCCAGGCATCAGGGATTGCCGCGCCGGCTGCGCGAAGGAAGATGCGATGCCGTTCAGCACCTCAAGCGCCAGCAGGGTGTAGATATCAAGCTTGTCGAGTGCCACCAGCAGCGCGATCACGGCTGCCATGACGCCGATCATCGCCTGGCTCCAGAAGGTTAACTTCAGCCGATCCGTGCGGTCCGCAATCGCGCCCGCAATCGGGCTGATCACCACAGCCGGCGCCAGATCGCAAAACGCCACCATGCCGACCCAGAAGGCGCTGCCGGTCAATTCCCAGGCAAACCAGGAAATGGCGATGCGATGCATCCAAAGCCCGGTCCAGGAAATCAGGGAGGCTGTGAAGAAGACCTTCGCATTACGATGTGAAAGCGCGCGCGTCAGGACCGAAAGGGATGCCATGCGCGCGCTGGGCCTTCAGCGTCGCGGGCGCAGTGTCTGAGGGCGTTGGTTTCCCGGATCAACCGGCGGCTGGCCGGTGCCTGCATTGCGGATGCATTCGCGGATCAATTCATCGCGCAAGGTTTGTTGCCGGAAGCTATCTGAACGAAGCCGCGCAACCGGCACATCATTCGTCATGTCGCTGTCGCCGAAATTTGAATCCGCCCGCATCAATTGGCCGCGTTCGCGGAAATTGACAACGCGTTCGGCTTCCTGAGTGCAGATGCGCTGCAATTCAGGCGTGGCGCCGGCAGTGGCGGCGCGCGGGGTGGGGGGGGCTTCTTTTTGCGCGCAGGCCGCGAGGATCAGAAGCAAGGGAAAAAGTCGAATCATGATGTGGCTCCCGCCGGAATCGCCCGTGACAATAGCGCGGTCAGGCCGGCTTCGTCGAACCGGCCGGCTGGATCAAGCGGCAGGCTGGCGGCGGCGCGCAGCAGGGCAGGGTGCAGTTCCGCCCCTGCGGCGCGGAGCGTGAAGAACCCCTTGAGCCTCGCAATCCGCCCCATGGCTTCGATCAGCGCCAAAAGCCTGAGGCAAATCGCAAGCCCCTGCGGGGTTACCAGCCCATGGCGCATATCCACCGCTTCCGCCCAGCAGGCGGCATCGGCATCTGCGAGTAGCAATTCCATCGCCTCACCATCTGCGCGGCGAAACACCAGGCGGCGCGGGCTGCCCCAGATCTCCGCCCCAGCCGCACCGCGCGCGGCTTCCCAGGCGCCCAGCAAATCGCGCGCGGTGACCGCCGGCGTTTCCTCTGGCGGGAAGGGGATGGCGTAGGTCAGCGCCCCATCCGGGGTCGGGATGATCCTGATCTGGCTACTCATGCCCCCCCTTTCTGGACCGGCGCAGCGCGCCGCGCCAGTCACGAATTTTTCGCAGCCGCTTGACGCGGCTTCTGGGCGCGGCACTCTGCCCCTTATGACCGAAATCGCTGACCTGACCGCTTCCGAAGCCGCACGGCGTATCGCCGCAGGCTCCCTGACTGCCTCTGCCCTGGCCGAGGCCTGCCTTGCCCGCATTACAGAGCGTGAGCCTGAGGTGCGCGCTTTCGCCTGGCTTGACCCCGCGCTGGTGCGGCGCGGGGCGGCGGCCTTGGATAAGGGCGGGCCGCCGGCGCCGCTCAAGGGTGTTCCTTTTGGCGTCAAGGATGTGCTGGATACCGGCGATATGCCATCCCAATATGGCTCGCCCATTTGGGCGGGGCATCGGCCGCGGAGTGATTCGGCAGCCGTTGCCATGGCGCGGGCGGCGGGGGCGCTGATCATCGGCAAGACCATCACGACAGAATTCGCCACGCGCCACCCGGGCGCCACGACCAATCCCGCCAATAGGCACCACACGCCGGGCGGGTCTTCATCGGGTTCGGCGGCGGGTGTGGCGGCGGGGTTCTTTCCGCTGTCCTTCGGCACGCAAACCGGCGGCAGCATCATCCGCCCGGCGGCGTTTTGCGGCATTGTCGGCTTCAAGCCGAGCTTTGGCGCCATCCATCGCGGTGGCATGAAGGTGATGAGCGAAAGCCATGACACAATCGGCGTCATGGCGCGCAGCGTCGCCGATTGCGCGCTTTCCATGGCGGCGATGACGGGGCGTGATTACGGGAACCCCGAAGCCAAACTGCCGCGCGCGCCGCGGCTGGCCTTCACCCTTGGCCCGCCCGCTGCAAAGGCCGCGCCCGAGACGCTTGCGCTGATGGAACGCGCCATCGCGGCGTGCAGAAAGGCGGGCGCTGAGGTGGTAGAAATCACCCTGCCTGAAGCGATGACCGAAGCTTTTGAGGCGCATGAATATGTGACGAATATGGAAAGCGTGCAGTCCTTGGGCTGGGAACTGGCGGCAGCGCGGGCGCAGCTTTCAGATGTGATCAAGGAAAAGTTGGATTGGGCGAAGCGCTTCCCGACCGCGCAGCTTGATGCCTGCAAGGCCGTGCAGGCCAAGGCACGCGCGGCGCTGCCTGCTGCGATTGAAGGCTTTGATGCGGTGATCACGGCTTCTGCCGCCGGGGAAGCGCCGGCGGGGATTGGCTGGACCGGTGATCCTTCCTTCAATTCGCTCTGGACTCTGCTGCATGGGCCCTGTGTGACGGTGCCGGCGGGCGCGGGCCCGAAGGGCTTGCCGCTTGGCGTGCAGATTGCCGGGCGCATCGGCGAAGATGCCAAGGTGCTGGCGATTGGTGAATGGCTGCGCGGCGCCTTGTGATGATGCAGCGTGGATAAGCTTGACGCCAACCGCATGTTTCTGGCGGTGATGGAAACAGGCAGTTTCACCGCCGCTGCGGCGCGGCTTGGCACCAGTTCCGGTCAGGCATCAAAGCTTGTGTCATCATTGGAAAATGCGCTGGGTGTTCGGTTGCTCAATCGCACCACCCGCGCCATTGCGGCGACCGAAGCCGGTCAGGCCTATTTTGAGCGGATGCGCGCCCTGCTGGATGAATTTGATGGGCTGGAAGCTTCCATCAGGGATGCGGCGCAGGAACCGCGAGGGCGGCTCCGGCTCACGGCGCCACTCACCTTCGGCGCCTTGGCATTGACCCAAGCCCTGAGTGATTTCGCGCTTGCCTATCCGCAGATTGAATTGGATGTGTATTTCTCTGATCGCATGGTCAATCTGGTGGATGAAGGGTTTGACATGGCGATCCGGGGCGGGCGCCCCGATGATTCCAATATGGTGGTGCGCAAGCTGTGTGATTTGCGGCTTTTGGTGGTGGCATCACCAGAATTCGTGCTGCGCGGCGGCGCCCCTGCTGACCCCTATGCGCTTGGTAAGATGGAATGCATCATTGCGACGAATTTGCGCGACCCCAGTCATTGGCGCTTTCGCGATGCTGGGGGCAATACCTTCAACGCCCCGGTGCAGGGCCGGTTGCGCTTTTCCAATGCGCAAGCCTGCCTGAATGCAGCCGAGGCCGGGCTTGGTTTCGCCTGTGTGCCAAGCTTCGTTGCTGCCGAGGCGTTGCGCGCGGGGCGGGTTGAGCGCGTATTGGCAGCGTTTGAGGCGGAACCCTCCGCGCTTTATGCGCTTTACCCCCATAGCCGGCATTTGGCGGCCAAGCTGAGGCGCTTGGTGGATTTCCTGGTTGAACGCTTCAAGGGCAAGCCGGCCTGGGATGAGGGTTGGTAGTATTTATTCCGATTTGGAAGAAATAACCTGCTTTTTGATGTTATTATCATCTCGGCAAGTCTGGATCATGTTGCGCGCAGTGCCGGTTCAACGGCGCCGTGCATTCTGATCAAGGACCAAAGACCATGAGCGACGCTGCCCTTTCCCCCCAAACCCTCGCCAACCCCCTTCGGATCGCCAAGGCTGATCTTGCGGCTTTGCTGCTGCGCGTCAGCATGGGCGTGCTGTTTCTGGCCCATGCTGGGCTCAAGATTTTCATCTTCACGCCGGCGGGTACCGCGGGCTATTTCGCGAGCCTCGGCCTGTCAGCCATCCTGGCCTATGCGGTGATTTTCGCTGAGTTGTTTGGCGGCATTGCCCTGTTGCTTGGGCTTTGGACGCGCTGGGTGTCATTGGCGCTTCTGCCTATTCTGCTGGGTGCCATTTACGTGCCGCATGGCGCCAAGGGCTTTCTGTTTTCCAACCCGGGCGGTGGTTGGGAATTTCCGGCCTTTTGGGCAGTGGCGCTTTTGGTGCAGGCACTGCTTGGCGGTGGCGCCTTTGCGCTGAAGAAGGATAATGGCTGACCGGCCTGGATAAGGAGCAATACCATGACCCCTACGCATGATGCCTTTGATATTCGGCAATCAGTGCTCCGCATCGGGCGCGTTGCCCTGAAGGTGCGTGATCTTGATAAGGTCACTGAATTCTATGAGAAAACCTTGGGATTGCGCCGCCTATCTTCCTCAGTGGATCGCGTCACCTTGGGTTCGGCCAAGACCGCTTTGTTGGAATTGATCGCCACCCCATCGGCCAAGCCACATGATCCGCGCAATGCAGGGCTGTTCCATATCGCCTTTCTGCTGCCCAGCCGCGCGGTCTTGGGGGCTTGGCTTGCCCATGTCATCAAGAACCGCCTGCCCGTACAGGGGGCATCGGACCATGTCGTGAGTGAGGCGATCTACCTCGCCGACCCTGAGGGCAATGGGATTGAGGTTTATGCCGATAGCCCCTTATCTCAATGGCATGATGCCTCGGGCAATTTGCTCATGGGCACAAAGCCCCTGGATGCCGAGAAACTGCTTCTGTCAGCTCAGGATTCCACCTGGTCTGGCTTTCCGGATGATGGCTTGATTGGCCACATGCACCTGCAAGTGGGCGATGTTGATCGTGCTGAGCCCTTCTACCGGGACATTCTGGGTTTCGGTGTTATGAAGCAGAGGCCCGAAGCCACCTTCTTTGGCAGTGATGGCTATCATCACCATGTCGCCTGCAATAGCTGGAATAGCCGTGGCGCGGGGATGCGTTCGGCTGATGCCGCGGGTTTGGCATCCTTCGATATTCTGGTCCGATCACCTGAAGAAAAGGCGGCCATATTGGCCCGCGCCAGTAAGGCCGGTATCGCCATTGACCGGGAAGATGAGGCTGTTTCGATCAATGACCCTTGGGGCAATAGGATCAATCTTGTGGCGGCGTGAGGTTCAAGAATCCATCACCGCACCAAACTATACCCCGGCACGCCTTTCAGCGCCTCGGTCGTATCAAAGTCGCGCAGCACGGCGTCATCGGCCATTTCAACTTCAACGCAGCGGTCGGCGTATTTGCCGGCAAGATGTCGCGCGCCGACATCGCCGGTAATTGCCAGCATCTCGGGCAGGAATTCGCGTGACCAGAGCATGGGATTGCCCTGCTTGCCGCGGAAGGTCGGCATCACAATCGCGCGGCCTTCTTCCGGATCAAACGCCGCCATCAGCCGATCGAGCATGGCGGAACTCACCAACGGCATATCGCCAAGACACACCATAAAACCTTCGATATCTTCGGGCAAAGCACGTAGCCCTGCCTTCAGCGAAGCGGAAAGCCCCTCCGCATAATCATTGGCAATCGCGAATTGCACGGCGCGGCCGGCAAGGGCTTCTTCTACCCGGTCATGCTCATGGCCTGTCACCACAATGATTGGCCGCGCATGGGAAGCGAGTACCTGATCCACCACGCGCATCACCATGGGCACGCCATCATTATCCGTGACCAACAGCTTGTTCAGCGGCGCCATGCGGCGCGAACGGCCAGCGGCCAGCACAATCGCCGCCACGCGGCGGCCTCGGCGCGGGGCCAAGGCGGGTGGCGGCGTGCGCGGCGCCTGTTCGCGCGGCAAGGGGCGCAGTTCGATTTCCTTGAGCAAGCCGCCAACACCCATGGCGCCGATATCTTCTGGCGTGACTTCAAGCCCCGCGAAAAGCCGCTGCAGCACCCAATCAAAGCCATTCAGCTTCGGGCTGCGCGCACAGCCAGGCAGCACCATGGCTGGGATTTTGCCGATGTGGCCGAGGCAGAGCAGATTGCCCGGATCAACCGGCATGCCGAAATGATCAATCACGCCACCTGCGCGCACAATCGCGGCGGGGCCAACATCGCGCCGATCCACCACGGCGGAAGCGCCCGCCACCAGCAGCATTTCAGCGCCCGCGCGACGTAGCCGGGACAGCGCATCGGAAATCGCGACCGTATCATGGCGCACGCGTTCCACGGGCATGAGCGTGCCGCAAAGCCCCGCGATGCGTTCTTCCGTCGCTTCAATCGCGCCTTCCATGACGCTTTCCTTGATGCCGGGCAATTCAGACAGCACAAGGCCAACTTTCAAGGCGCGGAAGGGATGAATGGCCAGCACCGGCCCCGCGCCGCTTTTAGCGACAGCCTCCACCACGCCCAGCATTTGCCCCGGCACGGCGAAGGGAATGACCTTGATGGTCGCGACCATTTCCTTCGTGTTGACGGGCGTGAAATTGGGCAGGGTCGCAATCGTTAGGCTTTCATCCACCGCATTCATGCGCGCGATGCGCCTGGTATCCAGCACCAAAAGCCCAGCGGTTTCGGCCAGGATATTCACCCGCCCCGTGGCCGCACGGGACCGCGCAAGCAAGGGCACCGCCAGCACTTGGCCCAGCCGCTCAGCGGCCTCATCTTCCGGCACATCACCCACTTCAAGCCGCGCGGCGATCACTTCGCGATGGCCGCCGTCTCGTAGCGCGGCGATGGCGCTATCATCCAGCACCGTGCCTTTTTTCAGCACGCGGCCGGTCAGGCGCATGGTATGCGCCAGGATCGCGCCTTTGGCTTCTTCAAGCCGCGTTGGGCCAAAAATCATGCCGCGACACTGGGAATGGGCCGCACAGCACCAAGCGCCGCACCGCGCCGCGCCGCTACGATTTCCGCCATGATGGAAAGCGCAATTTCCGGCGCGGTGATGGCTTCAATATTAAGCCCGACCGGCGCATGGATCCGCCCCATTGCCGCAGCGCCATGGCCCAATTCCGTCAACCGCGCGACGCGCTTCGCATGGGTGCGCCGGCTGCCCAGCGCGCCGATGTAAAACGCCTCGCTTTTCAGCGCAGCATCCAAAGCGGGATCATCCAGCTTCGGGTCATGCGTCAGGGTCACCACCGCCGTGCGCGCGTCAGGCGCCAAAGCTTCCATCGCCTCATCCGGCCAATCGGTGGAAAGCGTGATACCGGGCAGGCGTTCTTCGCTGGCGAAGGCGCGGCGCGGGTCCACCACCACCATAGCAAAGCCAAGCGGGGCGGCCATGGGCGCCATGGCCTGGGCGATATGCACGGCGCCGACAACAATGATCCTAAGTGGCGGATTATGCGGGTGGATGAACCAGCTATCCTCACCCAGCGTCACATTGCCCGCTTCTTCACTGCCGAGTGCCGCCTTGGACGCTTCCACCAATTCCGCCGGCATTTCATCACCGGGCCAGAGCAATTGCGCGCCATCGGAAAGGCGTGTGAGCAGCACCACTGCGCGCTTGGCGGCGCGTTCGGCTTGCAGCCGGGCAAGGGTTGCGGATTTCATGATAGCGGCTCCACAAACACCTTCACCTTGCCACCGCAGGAAAGCCCAACTTCCCAGGCACGCTCATCGGAAATCCCGAAATCGAGCAATTGCGGCGCTCCTGACGCCATGGATTGCCGCGCGGCATCCGCGACCGCCCCTTCAATGCAGCCGCCTGAAACCGACCCCGCCAGCTTGCCCGATTTGGTGATCGCGAGCCGCGATCCTGCCGGGCGCGGTGAAGACCCCCAGGTTTCCACCACGGTTGCTATGGCCACATCCTCACCGGCTGCCTTCCAAGTGGCGGCGATGGCCAGGATATCTTCGGCATTGTCGTTCTGGGTCATGCGACCATCATCCTTCTGCTTTGGCCGGTGCGCGGATCGGATAAGGTTTGGATCAGTGCGCGCAGGCTTTCAAGATTATGCACGGGCCGGAAATCATCCACATGGGGCAGCATGGCACGAATGCCCTGGGATTTCGGTTGAAAGCCCGAAAAACGCAACAGCGGATTGAGCCAGATCAGACGCGTGCAGGATTGCCGGAGCCGATCCGTCGCTTCCGCCAGCCCCGCCGCGCCTTCGCGGTCCAGCCCATCCGTGATGAGTAACACAACGGCGCCCTGGCCCAAAACGCGCCGCGCCCAAAGCTTGTTGAACAGACCAAGGCTTTCGCCAATCCGCGTGCCGCCCGACCAATCGGGCACGATGTGGGACACCATTTCGAAGGCGAATTCCGGATCGCGATGGCGCAATTGCCGCGTCACATTCGTCAGGCGCGTCCCGAACAGGAAACTATGCACCCGGTCCCGTTCATTGGTGACGGCATGGAGGAAGTGCAGCAGGATTTGCGCATAACGCGCCATGCTGCCGCTAATGTCACACAGCACCACCAAGGGCGGCGGCTTTTCCACGCGCTGCTTGTGTTCAAGCTTCAGGATATCACCACCAAGCCGCAGGCTTTGGCGAAGTGTGGCGCGCAAATCCACAACGCGTCCGGCGGGATGGGTGCGAAAGCGCCGCGTCGGTTTTTCATCAAGCGGCAGGGTCAACTTGCGGATTTCCTGCTTGGCTGCGGCGATTTCGGCCGCCGACATGGCTTCGAAATCCAGCTTTTGCAGTTTTTCCCGGTCACTCACCGTGAAGCTCATATCCTGGCGCGGCGGTTCCGGCTCAGGCGGGCGGGGCTTTGGTTTTTCGCCCTGCATGGCTTCCGCCAAACGCCGAGACGCGGGCGGGGGTTTGTCCGATGGTGGCTTATGGCCATCCAGCGCGGCCATCGCAGCGGCATGGGCGGCGGCTTCCGGGTCGCGCCAAAACAATTGGAAGGCCTGATCGAACAACTCAAAATGCTCGCGCCGATGCACCATCACGGCGCGGAGCGCGGCATGCACCTGGCGGCGATCCCCGATTTCAATCGCGTTCAGCGCAGCAAGGGCGCTGAGCGCCTCACCCGGCCCCAGCGGCAGGCCGGAACGGCGCAATAACCGCGTGAAGGCCAGCAAATTCGTCGCGATATGCCCGCCCGCGCCGGGCGCCGAGGCCAGCAAGGGCTGGCCGCCGGCGATGATGCGGGCTGGGTCGCGATCCGGCGTCACCCGGCCCGAGCCTCCGCAATCAGCCGCGCCGCTTCCTCGCCCTTCAGCTTGGCGATGTCATCCTGGTATTTCAGCAAAACGCCGAGGGTTTCATCCACCACGCCTTGATCAAGCGCCTTGGCATCAAGGGCGGCGAGCGCCTGCGCCCAATCAATCGTCTCCGCGACACCGGGCAGCTTGAAGTAATCGCCCTCACGCAGCTTTTGCACAAAGGCGACAACCTGGGCGGAAAGCGCTTCCGGCAGGCCTGGGGCGCGCAGCTTCAGAATGGCACGTTCGCGCGCCGCATCCGGGTAATCCACCCAATGGTAAAGGCAGCGCCGGCGCACCGCATCATGCACTTCGCGCGTGCGATTTGATGTGATGATGACAACGGGCGAGGTTGCCGCTTTGACCGTGCCAAGCTCAGGAATCGTGATTTGGAAATCAGCGAGGATTTCCAGCAGGAAGGCTTCGAAAGGTTCATCCGCGCGATCAAGCTCATCTATCAGCAGCACGGCGGGGCTGCCTTCCAGCGCATCCAGCAAGGGGCGCGGCTGGAGGAATTTTCGGTCATAAATGCCGCGTTCCAGCGCGGCGCGATCGGCTGCGCCCGATGCTTCCGCAAGGCGGATCGCCATTAATTGCCGCGCGTGATTCCATTCATAGGCGGCGGCGGAGATATCCATGCCGTCATAGCATTGCAGGCGCACCAGCCGGCGTGGCAGGCGCGCGGCCAGCACTTTGGCGATTTCCGTCTTGCCTGTGCCCGGTTCGCCTTCGAGGAAAAGCGGCCTACCCATGGTCAGCGCCAGATGGATGGTGGTGGCCAGCGCGCGGTCAGCGACATAGCCCCCTGAAGCGAGAAGCGCCTGAGTCTCCCCAACGCTGGCGGGCAGGCTCACTTGAACATCAACGCGACAATAACCAGCCAGATCGCGCCCCCCACCCAGGCCAGCAGGGGAATGCCGAGCGGCGCTTCTGGCAGCAGTTCAAAGATTGAAATGCCAGCGCTCGAGGCAGGCGGGGCGGGCAGGGGGGCGGGGGCAGCACCCGGCGCTTCAGCAGCGGCGGGTTCGGCGGCGACGACCGCAGCGGCGAAGCGATCAAAGAATTGATCGGACATTTGCTTGGCCGTCGCATCAATCAGCCGCGCGCCAAGCTGCGCCATCTTGCCGCCAACCTGCGCCTTCACCGCGAATTTCAGCAAGGTCTCATTGGGGCCTACTTCTTCAAGCGCCACATCGGCGCCGCCCTTGGCAAAGCCCATGGGCCCCCCGTTTCCTTCACCGGAGATAGTGTAGGAAGCCGGCGCCTGGATATTCTCCAGCTTCACCTTGCCGCCGAATTTCGCCGCCATGGGGCCGATCTTGATCGATACCTTGGCTTCAAACGCGTCATCAGCGGTTTTGGTCACGCTTTCGCAGCCGGGAATCGCGGCCTTCAGCATTTCGGGGTCGTTCAGCGCGTCCCAGACGCGCTGGCGGGGCGCGGGGATGCGGCGCTCGCCGTTCATTTCCATGGGGTGATCTCCTGCTACCCCCCAAACTAGGGTGGGTCTGCCATGGGGGAAAGGGGGCGCCCCCTTGTGGCGGGGCAGATCATCCGGCAAGCACGGTCTGAACGGGCGAAAGCCCGAACGTCTTGAGGGAGGCCCTGGCCCATGAAGGCGACCTGCTTCGCCCTGATGCTGTTCCTGGCGCTGAGCCTGCCGGCGGAAGCCGCTGGGGTATCCGGCGCGGGCATGAGCCTAGCCTGGGGCCTGCCTTTCGCGGGGCTCTTGTTGTCCATTGCGCTGATGCCCTTGGTCGCGGGCTCCATCTGGCATCATCATTACGGCAAGATTGCCGCCGGCTGGACCTTGCTGCTGGTGCTGCCTTTCGCTGCCGTGTTCGGGCCTGAAATCGCCGCGTCCGAGGTCTGGCATATCCTTTTGCAGGAATACATCCCCTTCATTGCGCTTTTGCTGGCGCTATACGTCACGGGGGGCGGCGTGCTGCTGAAGGGCACGTTGATCGGCACGCCGGCCACCAATACCGCGCTGCTTGCCTTCGGCACCGTGATCGCGAGTGTGATGGGCACCACGGGCGCTTCCATGCTGCTGATCCGCCCGGTGTTGCGTGCCAATGCCTTCCGTCAGCGCAAGACCCATACCTTTGTGTTTTTCATTTTTCTGGTCAGCAATATTGGTGGGTCGCTCACACCTTTGGGTGACCCGCCGCTTTATTTGGGCTTTCTGAAGGGCGTGTCCTTCTTCTGGACCACGACGCATCTTTTCAGTGAATTCCTGTTCTGCGCGGTACTGCTGCTTGCGGCCTATTACGTGCTGGATAGCTGGGCCTGGGCGCGCGAAAAGCCGACCCCGCCCGCCATCGAGAAGCGCGAGAGGTTTTCCATCGAAGGCTATGCCAATCTGTGGCTGATTGGCGCGGTAGTGCTGATGGTGCTGGCCCAGGGCTATTGGCGGCCCGGCGATGTTGCGCTGTTTGGCGAAAAAATCGGCCTTGAAAGGCTGGTCGGCGTGGCTGTGTTTGTTGGCATTGCCGCCATTTCCATGTGGGTCACGCCGCGGCAATTGCGCGATGATAATGGCTTTGCCTGGGGTGCCATTGCCGAAGTGGCCAAGCTTTTCGCGGCCATTTTCGTCACCATGGCCCCGGTGCTTGCCATTTTGCGTGCGGGCACGGCGGGGGCGGCTGCGCCGCTTGTGGCGCTTACTTCTGGCGCGGATGGGGAGCCGATTCCCTGGGTCTATTTCTGGCTGTCCGGGGCGCTGTCTTCCTTCCTGGATAACGCGCCGACCTATCTGGTGTTCTTCAACCTGGCTGGCGGCGATCCCGCGCATCTAATGGCCGAAGGCGCCCTGACCCTGGCGGCGATTTCCTGTGGCGCGGTCTTCATGGGGGCCAATTCTTACATCGGCAATGCGCCGAATTTCATGGTCAAGGCGATTGTGGAAGAACAGGGTGAGCGCATGCCATCCTTCTTCGGCTATTGCGCTTGGGCCTTTGTAGTCTTGATCCCGCTTTTTGTGCTGGTGACATTCATCTTCTTCTGAGGAAATAGCTATGCCTTACATAATCGCCGATGATCTGCCCGATGAACCCGCCGGCGTGCGCTTCCGCCGCCTGCTGGAACGCCCGCAAATCCTGCAAATGCCGGGCGCGCATCTGGGCATTGCTGCATTGCTCGCGAAAAAGGCGGGGTTTGAGGCGCTGTATATGTCAGGTGCTGCCATGTCCGCCACCATGGGCCTGCCTGATCTCGGCATGATCACGGTGGATGACGTGTCCTGGCATGTGCGCCAGGTGGTGCGCGCTTCTGGCCTGCCGGTGCTGGTGGATGGCGATACCGGCTATGGTGAGGCTTTGAATGTCATGCACATGGTGCGCTGCTTTGAAGAAGCGGGCGCCGGTGCGGTGCATCTGGAAGACCAGTTGCTGCCCAAGAAATGCGGCCATTTGAACGACAAGAAACTGGCGCCGGTGGATGAGATGTCGGCCAAGGTGGCTGCGGCGCGGAAGGCACGGCGCAATCTGGTAATCATCGCGCGCACCGATGCGGTGGCGAGTGAAGGCATGGATGCGGCTGTTGCCCGCGCCAAGCGCTATCTGGAAGCCGGCGCCGATGCGATTTTCCCTGAAGCATTGACCACCGCTGAGATGTTTCGCGAATTCGCGGCGCGCATGCCGGGTGTGAAGCTTTTGGCCAATATGACCGAATTCGGCCGCACGCCCTTCTTTACCGCCACCGAATTCCAGCAAATGGGGTACGCGATGGTGATTTGGCCCGTGAGCCATTTGCGCATCGCCGCGCGTGCCATGGAAGACCTATACAGCGCGATCAAAGCCGATGGCGGCACGCATAACATGGCCGGGCGCATGCAAACCCGCGCCCAGCTTTATGAGACGATCGGCTATCACGCCTATGAATCGCTCGATGCCAGCCTAGTGCGGACCATTGTGCCGGAAGGCATGCCGCAGAATTGAGCAGGCTTTGGGCGCGCTGGTGCTTCAGCCCCCGCGCCCGGAAAAGGCGTTGAAGGTTTGCAGCGTATAAGTGTCCTTCACGCCGGGCACGGTCTGGACAGTCTCCACCACGAAAAGCCCGATATCGCGATCAGCCTCCAGGTAGAATTTCCCGAGCAGATCATATTGGCCGGAAATGGAATGCATTTCGGAAAGCTCCGGGATGCTATCGGCCATCTCCCGTGCCACGCGATAGGCTTGGCCCATCTCACACTTGATCATGATGAATACGGCGCGCACGATAATTTCCCTCCTGCAATCGCCTTCATGCTAGAGTATTTACAAGCCAAGTGGAATTACTTGGCCCATCGCAAAATACCATCAAACAAAGGTGTAGTGTGGTTCCCGCAAGCCAATGTGAACGGGAACCACACTAACCTCTACCGTCCGTCGAAGGGGCGCTTCCGTCAAACTGTGCGATCACCTCGTCCGCTGTCACCACCTCCGCATATTCCTTGTCGAGAATGGCCAAGGTCAGGTCATGAACGGTTTCGGCGGTCCAGGATTTGCCATCAGGGCCTGCCACCGGCACGGCGGTCGTGGCGTCCGATGGTAGGGTAATGCGGTAGCCGAGCGCCTTGCCGGCCCGGATCGTGGCATCCATGCTGTTATGAATGACAACGCCGGTCAGCACGAACTGATTGGCCCGCATGTCGCGGAGAACCTGGTCAAGTTCAGTTCCGATGAAGGCGCAGTTTTGATGCTTGACGATAACCGGCTCCCCCGCAATGGGCGCGACCTCTGCCTTGATGCCGTTCCATGGGCCGTGGGTATGATAGCTTGAGGACGGTGTTGGCTCGTCATGCTTGATGTGAAGCACGGGCCATCCGTTCTTTCGCCAATACGCCAGAAGACGCATAATCACTGCCAAATATCCAGGGTTGTTCTTGCCATTCCAGACCGGCTGCTCGATGGCGTCCTGGACGTCGAGGATAATGAGGGGCGGAGGGGCAGGACGGGCGTTCATGATCGGCAATATCTTTCTCAACAGACAGTCCCCGATTGGCCCGCCGTCTCAGCGAATGATTGCCTGACGCTGCCCCAGCTTCAAGCGTGTTTCGCCTCGGATGGCGGCACCTGTCGCGCAGCTGCCCGGTTTTGGGCGAAACGTCGCGCCTTGTCAGCAGGTAAATTTGCAAAGCGACTGGCATTGTGACTAAGTTTTAGGCGAAAAATCGCCCAAAAGCCGGTCGGGTGCCCTCTCCAGGCGGCATAGGCTTTGCTTATCAAGGATCATGGTATTGCCCCCTCCTGCCCCAGATCGCGGCGGCGCCGCTCAGCCTCTGCTCGAAACCCGAGGTCTCGTGAAGCATTTTCCCATCCGGGGTGGCCTTTTCGGCCGCCAAATGGGGGAGGTTCGCGCCGTGGACGGCGTCTCTCTGACCGTCCGTAAAGGTGAAACCTTAGGCATTGTGGGCGAAAGCGGCTGCGGCAAATCCACCACTGCCCGCCTGCTGATGCGCCTGATCGACCCCGGCGCGGGTGAGATGATTTTTGATGGCGAACCGGTGGGCCGGGATGATTTGGGGGGCGGGATATCGCTCAAGGAATATCGCCGCCAGGTGCAGATGGTTTTTCAGGATTCCTATGCCTCCTTGAATCCGCGCCTGCCGATTGAAGACACCATCGCCTTCGCCCCCGAAGTGCATGGCGTGCCGGCGGCAGAAGCGCGCGAAAGGGCAAGGGAATTGCTGGCTGCCGTTGGCCTCGCGCCCGCGCAATTCGCCCGGCGCTATCCGCATGAATTATCCGGCGGTCAGCGCCAGCGGGTGAATATCGCCCGCGCCTTGGCACTCCGCCCGCGTTTGGTCATTTTGGATGAGCCAGTCTCCGCGCTTGATAAAAGCGTGGAGGCGCAAGTCCTGAACCTGCTTGTGGACCTCAAGGAAAGCTTCGGCTTGACCTATGTTTTCATCAGCCATGATCTGAATGTGGTGCAATATATCAGTGACCGCGTGCTGGTGATGTATCTGGGGCAGGTGGCTGAAGAAGGCCCGGTGGATGAGATATATAGCCGCCCGGCGCACCCCTATACCCGCGCCCTTTTGGCATCGCGGCCTTCCATGGACCCAGCGCAGCGCCGGACCGAACCGCCACTGACGGGCGACCCACCCAATCCGGTGAACCCGCCTTCCGGCTGTCGCTTCCGCACCCGCTGCCCGCATGCCGAGGCGGTTTGCGCTGACCGCGCCCCGGTTGCCGCCTCCTTGAGCCCCGGGCATCAGGCCGCTTGCCACATGGTTCTGCCCGGAAGTGGTCATGGTCAAGCCGGGGGGATCGCGGCATGAGCGCGGCGCTGAAACCAAACCCTGAGGCGCCCTTGATCCGGCTGCGCGATTTGCATGTGAAGTTTGCATCGCGCGATCGCACCGTGCATGCGGTGAATGGCGTTGATCTGGACCTCGTGGCTGGGGAGGTGCTGTGCATCCTGGGCGAATCAGGTTCTGGCAAATCGGTGACGCTCCGCGCTTTGATGAAGCTTTTGCCCAAAACCGCGAAGGTCACGGGCGAAGTTCAGGTCGCCCGGCGCGATGTGCAGGCCATAAATGAAAGCCAGCTTGCCGATTTCCGCGGTAGCGATGTGGCCATGATCTTTCAGGAACCCATGACGGCGCTGGACCCGGTTTTCACCATTGGGCGCCAGATTGCCGAAACCATGCAGCGCCATGAAGGCGCCAGCCGCAGCGCCGCCGATGCCAGGGCGCTGGAATTGCTGGAATTGGTGCAAATCCCTTCCGCCAAGCGGCGGCTTTCCGCTTACCCCCATGAATTATCGGGCGGGCTTCGTCAGCGCGCCATGATTGCGGTGGCTTTGGCCTGCCGGCCCAAGCTGCTGTTGGCGGATGAGCCGACCACCGCCTTGGATGCCACGGTGCAAATCCAGGTGCTGCTGCTGCTGCGTTCCTTGCAGGAACAGCTTGGCATGGGGGTGGTGTTTGTGACCCATGACCTTGGCGTTGCTGGGGAAATCGCTGACCGGGTGGCTGTGATGTATGCCGGCAAGGTGGTGGAAGAAGGCCCAGTCGGCGCGTTGATGGCTGGCCCCTTGCACCCCTATGCCAAGGGCCTGCTTGGGGCGACGGTCCATGCCGGCATGCGTGGCAAGCGGCTTACAACCATCCCTGGCGCACCGCCCATGTTGGATAAGGTGCCCACGGGTTGCGCCTTCGCGCCCCGCTGTGCCGAGGTGATGGAAGGCTGCCATACCGGGGTGCCGCCGCTCCGCCAGATCATGCCTGGGCGGCAAGCGCGCTGCATCCGGGTAGCGCCGGATGAGGGGCAGCCCCATATTTAAACAAAGTGAAACTTGCCGCGACGCGCGGGGCGCGGCAGAAGCCCTTTTGAGCTTGGCGATCTCGCTTGGCTCTTTCCCGCGGTACGGGACCGTTTTCGCGGTCTCGCTCTGCCATGGTGCCGGTCCCGCGGGGCGGCTTGGGTTGGAATGATATGCGCAGCATTACGCAGCTAGGACTTTTGGCCCTGATCGCCGGCGCCGGCGCGGCTTGGCATTTCAAGGCGGAAGACTGGGGCCTGCCAGCGCCTTTGGAATTGGTGGGGCTGCAATCCAGCACCACGCAGGGGCCCGTGCGCGGTGGCCCATCAGGCCCGGTCGGCGTGATTGTGCAACCGGTGCGTAGCGGCATGGTGGTGGATAAGGTGGAAAGCATCGGCACTGTGCGTGCGCGCGAAGCCGTGACCATCACCGGGAAGATTGTCGGGATTGTCACCCATGTCCGCTTCACTGAAGGGCAGAAGGTGCAGGCGGGCGAAACGCTGGTGGAACTTGATTCTGGCGCTGTTTCGGCTGAGCTTGATCAGGCGCGCGCGCTTCTGGATGATGCGCGCAATCAATTGGTGCGCGGTCGCGGATTGCAGGCTGGCCAGACCATTGCGGCGCAGCGGCTTGATACGCTTGAAGCCTTGGCCCGCCAGGCAGAAGGCCGCGTGCGTCAGGCGGAAGCGAAGCTTGAGGAATTGCGCGTGACCGCCCCTTTCAGCGGGCGCGTTGGCTTGCGGCAGGTAAGCCTTGGCGCGCTGATCCAGCCTGGCACGGCGATTACGACCTTGGATGATGTGTCGCGCGTGCGCGTGGAGTTTTCCGTGCCCGAAGTCTATCTGGCGCGGGTGCAGTTGGGCAGGCAGGTGGAAGCGCGCAGCATCGCTTATGGCGACCGCCGTTTCAGTGGGCAGGTTGCGATTATTGATACGCGCATTGACCCCGCGACGCGCAGCGTGCGCGTGATCAGTGAATTCGACAATGCCGATGAAGCGCTGCGCCCGGGCCTGTTTCTGAATGTGGAAATGGTGCTGGAAGAACGGCCAACCGCCCTGCTGATCCCGGAAGAGGCGATTGACCCGGTGGGTGACCGCGCCTTTGTTTATGTGATCCGTGATGGTCGCGCCAAGCGCCAGGAAGTGAAGCTGGGGCTGCGCCTGCCCGGTGAGGTGGAGATACGCGAAGGGGTTGCGGCGGGTGAGCCTGTTGTCGTGCGCGGCATCCAACGCTTGCGCCCCGATGCGCCGGTACGCATCATTGAAACCGTCACGCGTCCGACAAGCTGAGAAGGGCTGAACCCATGGTCCTTTCCGATATCTCGATCAAAAGGCCGGTCTTCGCGACCGTGATCAGCCTGATGCTGATCGTGCTTGGCTTGGCATCCTTGTATAAAATGCCAATCCGGGAATACCCGAAGATTGACCCGCCGATCATCCAGATTGTGACGACCTATCGCGGTGCCTCGGCGCCCGTTGTGGATAATCAGATCACGGAAATCCTGGAAGGTGCCGTTGCGGGGATTGAGGGGATCAAATCCATCCAATCCCAATCGCGCGATGAACGCAGCCAGATCACGCTGGAATTTCGCCTGACGCGCGATGTGGATAGCGCCGCCAATGATGTGCGTGACCGTGTGGCGCGTGCGCTGGCACGCCTGCCGGAACAGGCCGATACGCCGATTGTGCAAAAGGTGGATGGCGATAGCCGGCCCATTTTGTGGATCGCGCTGAATTCGGAAACGCTGTCACCGCTTGATCTCACCGATATCGCGCGCCGGCGCATCGTGGATCGTTTGGCGATTGTGGAAGGTGTGGCGCAGGTATTGGTTCTGGGTGAACGGCGCTTTTCCATGCGTATTTGGCTTGATCGGCAAGCCTTGGCCGCGCGCGGCCTGACCGTGCAGGATGTGGAAGACGCGATCCGGCGCGAAAATGTTGAATTGCCCGGTGGGCGGCTTGAAAGCTCGGCCCGCGAATTGACGGTGCGTACCGACACGCGCATGAGCTCACCTGAGCAATTCCGCCAAGTGGTGGTGGCGCGCGGCACGGCTGGTGCGCAAGTATTGCTCGGCGAAGTCGCGCGGGTTGAGATTGGCGCGGAAGATACGCGTGGCGGCTACCGTATCAATGGCCGGCCTTCGATAGGACTTGGCATTCTACGCCAATCAACCGCCAATACCTTGGCGGTCGCTGATGGCGTAAAGGCGGAGCTGGAGCGCATCAAGCCAACGCTGCCACCCGGCGTGGATGCCACCATTGGCTATGATGAAAGCCTTTTCATCGCGCAATCCATTTATGAGGTTGAGCACGCGCTGATGATTGCGCTGGCGCTGGTGGTGGGCGTGATCTTCCTGTTTCTGCGATCAGTACGCGCCACCATTATCCCCGCCGTCGCCATTCCAGTTTCCATCGTAGCGTCCTTCATTCCCATGGCGATTTTCGGCTTTTCGGTGAATGTGCTCACGCTATTAGGGTTGGTGTTGGCCATCGGCCTTGTGGTAGATGATGCCATTGTGGTGTTGGAAAACATCCATCGGCGCATTGAATTGGGCGAAGATCCCCTGCTTGCTTCCTTGCTTGGGTCACGCGAAATCGCCTTTGCCGTGATTGCGACAACGCTGGTGCTGATTTCCGTCTTCGTGCCGCTATCCTTCATGGGGGGTAATACGGGGCGGCTATTCACTGAATTCGGCATTGCGCTAGCTGCGTCCGTCTTATTCTCGGGGCTGATAGCGCTCACGCTCACGCCCATGATGTGTTCCAAGCTGCTGCGTGCGCATGAAGGTGAAAGCCTTCTGGTGCGCATCACTGAGCCTTTCTTCATCGCACTGAATGAGGGGCTGCGCTGGACGCTTGAACGTGCCTTGCGGGTACCGGTGCTGGTGATGGGCGCATCCGCGGCCATGTCGCTTTTCGCCGTCGTGCTGTTCAATGCTTTGCCGAAGGAATTCGCCCCCACCGAAGATCGTGGGGTGGTGATTATCCCGACCACCGGGCCAGAAGGCGCTTCCTTCCCCTATACGGTTGAACATGTGATCCGCCTTGAGAATCTGCTGCAACGCTATCTGGATAGTGGCGAGGCTTATGCGGTATTCGCCACTGTTGGCGGCTTCCAGCGCCCTGCTGTTGGCAATATCGCCAATGTCTTTGTGCGCCTCGCCCCTTGGAATGAACGGGAGCGTAAGCAACAGGCCATCGCTGCCGAAATTTTCCCAATGGTGGCGAGTATTCCTGGCATTCGTGGCTTTGCTTTGAACCCACCGTCACTTGGGCAACGTGGCTTCCAGCCGCCGGTGCAATTCGTAATTGGCGGTCCGGATTATGACACGCTGATCGCCTGGCGGGATGCTTTTCTGGAAAAGGCGCGGACGAACCCTCGGCTGCTGAACCTTGACCACAACTTCAAGGAAACCAAGCCGGAAGTCCGCGTGGATATTGATAGGCGGAAGGCCGCTGATCTTGGCATTTCCATCGCGGCAGTTGGCCGCACCATTGAAACCATGATGGGCTCACGCGAAGTCACCACCTATGTCGTGGGTGGGCAGGAATATAAGGTGTTGTTGCAGGCGCCAGATTCCGCGCGGCTTTCGCCTTATGATTTGCAGAATGTCTTTGTGCGCACGGGAAGTGGCGGGGTGGTCCCGCTTTCGAATGTTGTGACGCTGTCCGAACGCGCCCGGGCGCAGACGCTGTCGCGTCAGGATCGCGTGCGCGCCATTACCATCACGGCCTCTCTCGCGCCGGGTTATTCGCTTGGTGAGGCCTTGGATTTCCTTGACCAAACCGCGCGCGAAGTGCTGCCGCAGGAAGCCCGCGTTTCCTATCTGGGGCAGAGCCTGGAATTCCGTGAAAGCTCTGGCGCGCTTTACATTACCTTTGCGCTGGCGCTGTTGGTGGTGTTCCTGGTGCTGGCGGCCCAGTTCGAAAGCTTCATCCACCCCTTTGTCATTCTTCTCTCCACGCCGCTGGCTGTGACTGGTGGGTTACTGGCGCTGTGGGTGACGGGGCAGACGTTGAATGTGTTCAGCCAGATCGGCATGGTGTTGCTGATCGGCCTGATGGCGAAGAACGGCATTCTTGTGGTGGAATTCGCCAATCAGCTTCGTGATCGCGGCATGAGTGTGCGGGATGCAGTGCTGGAAGCATCTGTCGTGCGGCTGCGCCCGATTCTGATGACCTCCATCGCAACCGTGCTGGGTGCTGTGCCGCTCGCCATGGCAACCGGGGCGGGGGCGGAAAGCAGGCAGGCCTTGGGTGTGGTGATTGTGGGGGGCATTACGCTTTCCACCATCGTGACGCTTTATGCGGTGCCGGCCCTGTATCTGTTGCTGGCGCCCTACACCAAGCCAATCGGCGCCATCGCCGCCAAGCTTGCGGATTTGGAAAAGCGCCCCGCCGCCAGCCACGGCCATCAGGCGGCGGAATAACGCTGCTGCCTCTGCCGGGGTGATTTCAAGCCCCGGCGTTATGGGCTAGTTTCCCCTTCAGTTGGAACATTGGGGAAGCGGTTATGGCCGAAGCGAAAACGGGGCAGGCAGGACGGACAGGCGGCAAGCTTTTGGCCGATGCCTTGGTAGCCCAAGGTGTCACCCACGCGTTTTGCGTGCCGGGTGAGAGCTATCTTGATCTGCTTGATGGCCTTTATTCCGTGCGCAATCGGCTGCAATTGGTGACCTGCCGCTTTGAAGCCGGCGCCATCCATATGGCCGAAGCCTATGGCAAGCTGACCGGCAAGCCAGGTGTGGCCATTGTCACGCGCGGCCCGGGCGCCTGCCACGCGGCCATTGGCGTGCATGTGGCGCAGCAGGATTCAACGCCGCTGGTGCTGCTGGTGGGCCAAATCCCGGTGGAGGAGACAGACCGCGAAACCTTCCAGGAAGTTGATTATCGCCGCATGTTCAGCCCCATCGCCAAATGGGTAACGCAGATTGATGATGAAAAGCGCATCCCCGAATTGATGGCGCATGCCTTTGATGTCGCGGTGTCTGGCCGCCCGGGCCCGGTGGTGATCGCGATCAGTGAGGAAATGCAAAAGCGCATGGCGGCCGTGCCGGATATCGGCCCCGCCAATGTGTTGCCGCCCCATCCCGCCCCCGATGCCGTTTCGCAAATGATGGCGATGCTGGGCAAGGCCAAACGCCCGCTGGCGGTGCTGGGTGGCTCACGCTGGTCGGATCAGGGCAAGGCCGATATCCGCGACTTCCTGCTGGCCAATGATTTGCCTGTCGCGGTGGGCTTCCGCCGGCAGGGGATTTTTGATGGCACTTCGGAAAACTATGTGGGCGATCTTGGCGTTGGCGCCGATCCGGGCCTGGTGGCCCACGCCAAAGATGCGGATTTGATCATTGCGATTGGGTCACGCCTGGGTGAGACTTTCAGCCAGGGCTATACGCTGTTGGACATGGCAGGGGCGACGCCGATTGTGCATGTCTATCCCGAGCAATCTGAAATCGGGCGTGTCTATCGCCCCGCGCTTGGCATCACCGCTGACCTCAATGCCTTTGCCGCGGCGGCCAAGGCTGCTGTACCCGTCAAGAAACCCGCCTGGGCGGGCTGGACGCGGGATTTGCGCGCCACGCGCCTGAAGCAGGCGGAAGCGCCCAATTACGAAGGGCCGCTCAACCTCGCGAAAGCGTTACAGGATTTGGAAAAGGCGCTGCCGGCCAATACCATCTACACGACCGATGCCGGCAATTTCGCGACCTGGCCCACGCGCTTCATGCATGTGGGCGCGGGGCAGGATTTCCTTGGCCCCACCAATGGTGCCATGGGCTATGCGGTGCCGTCAGCGATTGGTGCGAAAATTGTGTATCCGGAACGGCCAGTGATTGGTTTCGTTGGCGATGGCGGCTTTCTGATGACGGGTCAGGAAATCGCGACCGCTTTCCACCATGCCGTCAATCCAATCATTCTGGTCTTCAACAACCAGATGTATGGCACGATCCGCATGTATCAGGAACGCACCTATCCGCATCGCGTATCCGGCACGGCGCTCACCAATCCGGATTTCGCGCGCTTCATTGAAGCCTTTGGCGGCCATGGTGAGATTGTTGAAAAGACCGAGGAGTTGGTCCCGGCAGTTCAGCGCGCGCTCGCTTCCGGCAAGCCGGCCCTGGTGGAAATCCGTATGAACCCGGAACAGGTGACGAACCGCGCCACCATTGCCGATTTGCGCGCGCAATCCGGCAAGGCCGCGCCGCCAGCCGCCTTACCGGCCACGACGAAGCGCGGCCCGGCCCCGCGGCGGAGTGGACCGCGCCCGCGCTGAATTCAGCTTTGCTGGGGCGCGGCGGGCCGGCGCCCCGGCAAATTCATGCCAGAAAAACGCGTATCCAGATGCTCAATCTCAAGCCAGCCCATATCGCGGCCAAAGGGCTTGTAAATTGGGAAGGTCTTCAGAATGCCGAGGGTTGCCGCACTTTCGAGCGGTGAGATGAAGCTGCAATCCTGATCGCCGAAATGTGGCTGCGCCATCCAATGCGTCAGTTGTTCGGTGGTGATGGCGAAAAAGCCGCAATGCGGGTTGGTCGCGCGCTGGAAGGTCAGCGGCCTTGCCCCTTGGCGGCCTTTGACAAAACGCTCATCCGGTAAGTCTGCTTCAAAGGGGGCGAGCAGCCCCGGGCGCAGCATCCCATCAATATAGGTTTTCAGCGCCGGGCCGCGCGGGTTCCATTCAAAGCGATTGGGGAACAGCACGCGCCGCCAGCCAAAATCATCGTGAAAGGCGACGATGCGCGGGATCATATCGCCGCCGCCTGGGCGCAGATCATCCTCCGAAAAAGCGAAGACATCATAGATGCTGCGCGCATCGGCAAAAATTTTCTGCGCCGAAAAGCCAAGCATCCGTGGGTTATCAAGCTTCGCATCATAAAGCCTGACACCACGCGCGCGGCAGTAATCGGCATCCAGCAAATGATTTTCGCCATTTACCAGCACAATGATGTCAAGCTGATCCGCCACGCCCACCATGGGTTCGAAACGCTTCTGCCAGACATTGATATTGGAAACCGGGCCGTAATGCCCGCGCCAGGCGTCAATCACGCTGCGGATCGCAGCAGCCCGCTGGTCACGCCGATGCGCGTCGGTGGAACTGTGGTTCGATCCTTCCTCGGCACGGAAAAAATGCGCGATGGTGAGCAGGATGCGCATGCTCAGGCGGCTCCCTTGGATAGCAGCTTGTCGAAATAGGCGATGGTCTGCACCAGGCCTTGTTCCAGCGGGATGGTCGGTTCCCAGCCAAGCCTGCCGCGCGCCTTGGTGATATCGGGCTGACGCTGGCGTGGGTCATCCACCGGGGCAGGGCGGAAAACCATGCGGGAAGCGGAACCGGTCAGCCGGATCACGGCTTCGGCCAATTCAATCATGGTGAACTCACCAGGATTGCCAAGGTTGATCGGCCCCGTGACGTCCTCCGGTGAATCCATCAGGCGGCGCAAACCTTCGACCAGGTCTGATACAAAGCAAAAGGACCGTGTCTGCTTGCCATCACCATAAATGGTGATGGGATCACCACGCAGCGCCTGGACGATGAAGTTGGAAACAACGCGCCCATCATTCGGGTGCATGCGCGGGCCATAGGTGTTGAAGATGCGCGCGACCTTGATTTGCAGGCGGAATTGGCGATGGTAATCGAAGAACAATGTCTCTGCGCAGCGCTTGCCTTCATCATAACAGGAACGCGGCCCAATTGGGTTCACATTGCCCCAGTATTCCTCGGGCTGCGGATGCACATTCGGGTCGCCATAGACCTCACTGGTGGAGGCTTGCAGGATGCGCGCCTTCAAGCGCTTCGCCAGCCCCAGCATATTGATCGCGCCATGTACGCTGGTCTTCAGCGTCTGCACCGGGTCATGCTGGTAATGGATGGGTGATGCGGGGCAGGCGAGGTTGTAGATTTCATCTACTTCCACATAAAGCGGGAAAGTCACGTCATGGCGGATCAATTCGAAATAGGGGTGATCCAGAAGGTTTTCGATATTCGCCTTATTGCCGGTGAAGAAATTATCGGCGCATAAAACCTCATGCCCTGCGGCCAATAGCGCATCGCATAAATGGCTGCCGACAAAGCCGGCGCCCCCAGTGACCAGGATGCGCTTGCGCGTATGATATTCCCGCTTGGTATCGTTCTTGTTGTCCATTATCGCCCCACTGCGTAACCTTGCATGCCGCGCGGATTGGCGCCGGCGCGGATGGTGCCATCGGCTTCAAGCCGCGCCCCTGTCAACCGCCCTTCGGTCCAATCGCCACCTGCTTCCGCCTGATGGCCGCGCGCCTTCAGCGCTGCCAGTACTTCCGGCGCATAGCGCCCTTCAATGACCAGCTTGCCGGGCTTGGCGCCACGCGGCCAGAAGCTGCTGATCCAATGTTCGGAATGGAAGGAAGGCGCATCAATCGCTTCCTGAATATTCATGCCGTGATGCAGCATCCGCAGCAGCATGATGGACTGCCACTGATCCTGCTGTTCACCGCCGGGCGTACCGAAGCTCATCCAGGCCTTGCCATCGCGTAGCACCAGCGCGGGCGAAAGCGTGGTGCGCGGGCGTTTGCCAGGCTGCAAGCCATTGGGCAGGGTTTCATCCAGCCAGAACATCTGGCAGCGCGTGCCAAGGCAGAAGCCAAGTTCAGGAATGGCGGGGGAGGATTGCAGCCAGCCGGCGGAAGGTGTCGCACTCACCATATTCCCGGCAGCGTCAATCACATCCACATGGCAGGTATCGCCCCCCGCGGCACCAAGGCGAGAGACGGTGGGCTCACCACTGCCGGCAGCGGCGGCCATTTCCTGTGCGCGGCGGATGGCGGCGGCGTAATCGGTGTGCGGGGTGCGGCCATCGGGCGAACCGGGGCGGAATTCCATGCTGGAGTTATCGCCAATCAACGCGCGCCGCGCGGCGTTATAGGCAGGCGAAAGCAAAGTCGCGATGGGTACATCAACGAAATTGGGGTCACCGTAAAAGGCTTCACGATCCGCGAAGGCTAACTTCATCGCCTCCGTCACCAGATGGATGAAGTCAGAGCCCATCGGGTCCATCGCTGCAATGCCATCGCCCGCGATCAAGGCCAGGGTTTGCAGCATGGCCGGCCCTTGGCTCCAGGGGCCGCATTTCAGCACGCGATGGCCGTGGTAATCTAAGCCAAGCGGTTCTTCGATACCGGCGGACCAATGCGCCAAATCCTGACCATTCAGTATGGCGCGATGGCGGCGCCCGGATGTGTCCATCGCTTCCGTCGTGCGGCAGAAACGATCAATGGCGTCCGCCACAAAGCCGCGATACCAGGCGCTGCGCGCGGCTTCAATTTGCGCAACGCGATCCCCACCGGCGGCTTCGGCTTCGCGCACCACGCGTTCATAGGTATCGGCCAATGTCGGGTTGGCAAAAAGCCCGCCCGGCGCCGGCCCGCCATTCCGCAGCCACAGTGCGGCTGAGGTTTTCCATTCAGCCTCAAACAAGGGACGCACTGAATCAATCGTGGCGCGCACGCGTGGCACCATGGGCGCGCCATGCCGAGCATAGCCGATGGCATAGGCCAGGATATCGCGCGGCTTCCAGGTGCCGTGGTCCCGCAGCATCAGCATCCAGGCGTCAAAGGCGCCAGGGATGGGGGCGGCCAGCATGCCGGTGCCGGGCATGATCTCATGGCCCAAGCTCTTCATGAGCGCGACATTCAGGCCGGCAGGGGCGGGACCTTGGCCGCAAACGGCCTGTTGCTGGCCGGTGCGGGCGCTATGCAGCAGAATGGGGCAATCGCCGCCCGGGCCGTTGAGGTGTGGTTCCACGATTTGCAGCGTGAAGCCCGCGGCGGCAGCGGCATCAAAAGCATTGCCGCCCCGTTCCAGTACCGCCATGCCAACCTGGGAAGCGATCCAATGGGTGGAGGCCACCGCCCCAAAGGTACCGCTGATTTCAGGGCGGGTTGTGAAGCCACGCGCCCCTTCCTTCGCCGGAAAGCCGATGGAGGCCAGGTTTGTGTGGGACATGGGCGCTTTTGTTCCGTCTTTCTATCGGGCAGGACAACACGCCAGCCCGATTTGTTTCTAGGCGAAATGGCCGTAAAGACAAAGCTCAGGCCCTGGCCAGCCCACCTCCCGGTTCGGCGTGCATTTCGGCAAAGACGCCCTAAGCCACGATCATCGCTTCCCGCACCGCGGGCAGGCCAATATAGCCGCAAAAATGCATTAGCGCATCACGCGCGGCGCGGGGCGAAGCTAAGCGCATCCGCCATGGCCCATGCTTCGGCAAATCGCGGATCATCCGTGCCGGTCACCAAGGCGCCAGTTGTCAGAGGGGGGTAAAGCTCGGCAAAGTTTTTTACGACACTCGGCGAAATACGCCGGCTGAAATGTTCCGCGCGCAATTCGGACGGGTGCGAAAGCCCGGCGGCGGCGACCAATTCATTCAGTGCTTCCAGCGTAGCAGCGTGGAATTGATGCACGCGCGGCGCCTTGTCTGGCACGCGCAGCGCGCGTTGGCGGGTTGGGTCTTGTGTTGCGACGCCTGTCGGGCAGTGATCCGTATGGCAGGAAAGCGACTGGATGCAGCCAATGGCAAACATGAAGCCGCGCGCGGCATTGCACCAATCCGCGCCGAGTGCCAGTGCGCGAGCAACATCAAAGGCACTCGCGATCTTGCCGCTGGCGCCAAGCTTGATCCGGTCACGCAACCCAATGCCAATCAGCGCGTTATGGGCGAAGCTCAGACCCTCGCGCAGCGGCATCCCGACATGATCCATGAATTCCAGGGGTGCCGCACCCGTGCCGCCTTCCGCGCCATCAATCACAATGAAATCAGGCGTAATCCCCGTTTCGATCATGGCCTTGCAGATGGCGAGAAATTCCCACGGATGGCCGATACAAAGCTTGAAGCCGGCGGGCTTGCCGCCCGATAGCCTTCGCATGTCGGCGATGAAGCGCATCATCTCTACCGGCGTGGAAAACGCCTTATGTGCGGGCGGGGAGACACAATCCTGCCCCATCGGCACACCACGCGTGGCGGCGATCTCCGCACTCACCTTGGCAGAAGGCAGCACGCCGCCATGGCCAGGCTTGGCACCTTGGCTGAGTTTCAGCTCCACCATTTTCACCTGATCAAGCGCCGCCACTTCCGCGAAGCGTTCCGGCGAAAAACTGCCATCCGGATTGCGCGCGCTGAAATAGCCGGAACCGATTTCCCAAATCAGATCGCCGCCCGCTTCCCGGTGATAAGGGCTGAGCCCACCTTCGCCCGTATCATGCGCAAAGCCGCCGCGCTTGGCGCCTTGGTTCAGCGCGCGAATGGCATTGGCGGATAATGATCCGAAGCTCATGGCGGAAATGTTCAATAGCGATGCCGAATAAGGCCGCGTGCAGGCTGGCCCACCGATCAGGATGCGCGGCAGATCATGCGCCGGCGCGCGCGCGGCCAGCGAATGCTGCAACCATTCAAAGCCGGTTTCATAGACATCATATTGCGTGCCGAAGGGCCGTTTATCCAATTGCTTCTTGGCGCGCTGATAGACAATGGCGCGCTTGTCGCGGCTGAAGGGCGTTCCGTGCTTTTCATCCTCAAAGAAATACTGCCGCATTTCGGGCCGGATTTCTTCCATGATGAAACGCAGATGCGCCGCAATTGGGTAATTGCGCAGAATGGCGTGGGTTGGGTGGAATAGATCACGCAGGCCAAGCGCGCTCAGCGCCGCCGCGATGACAAAACCCAAACCCGTCCAGAAACCAGGCGCCATCAACAGCGCGAAGCCGAAGCCGAGTACGGCCAGCAAGGCCAGGGTCAGGCAGATGAAACGAGGCGAAAAGGCAAGGCTTAGGCTGCGGGTCATGGCGGCACCTTGTTGGGTTGATAGCAGCATAGATCAGTTTCTTGGCAGATCACCTGCGGCATCACCTTGTCCGTATTAAATCCTCATGAAACCGCGGTTCACCCCAGCAAGCCGCGCCGGCTGATCTCGGCGGCGATACGCCCGCTTTCATCAAGCGGCGCGCGCGGGAAGGGCGCGGGTGCCGCGGCCAAATCCTGCGCCTGCCCTGCCGCTATCAGGCTTTCCGCGAGCCGCTTATGGCGTGGTCCAAGCCCGCCTGGATCGGCAATGAAGACAGGCCCCGCCATGGCGAGCGCTTCCGACAGCATGGAAACCGAATCCCCCGTCACCACCACCTGATCCGCCCAGGCGAGGAAGCCAGCATAGGGGTTGGGCGGCGCATCGCCCCATCGGAACAAGTTATGCGGATGCCCAGCCAGTGCCGCCGCCATGGCATCTTCCGCCGCCCGCCCGGTGCGGCGGGATGCGGTGGCCAGCACGCTGCCGGCGAAGCCCGCGACCTTGGCCGTGATGGCGCCGGCAACGCTTGCGTCCATCCCCTCGGCGCGCGGCGGCCCACCCATCAGCAACGCGACGCGGGGCGAGGGCAGGGCGGCAAGCGCCGTGAATTCCGCCCGCGCGGCGGCCAGCTTTTCGGGCGAAATCCGATGCGCCGCGCCCAGAATTGGCAGGATATTAGCGGCGGGCTTGGGCGCATCATGCCGGCCAATCACCAGAAGATCGAAACGCGCCGCCCCAAAGCCGGGGCGCATGCAATGCACCAACCGCGCGCCTTGCTGCTTCAACCAAAGCGCCACTGGCGCGCTGCGTCGCCCCGCCGATATCACCAATTCCGGCCAAGGGGGTGCGAAAGCGGCGCGGGCCTCCGGCGTCAGGCCCGCCAAGGAAGGCAAGGGCAAAGGCAGCCGCGCCAGCCCGCCCCAGGCCAAATCTACCCGGCGGAAGGCTTCACCCAACCGCTCGGCAATGCCCAAAGCCTGGGCCGCCGTGCCGGCGCGCGGGTCCGCCAGCACCCAAATGCGGGCCGACTCGGGCAGGGTCATGGACGCCGCCGCCCCAGCGCATTACCAAAGCCCGGAAAGAAAGGAGCCCTATCCATGCCCGCCCTTCATGCCTCCGACTGGGACCGCGACGCTGCCCTGACCACGGCGCGCATCCTGCTTGAAATCAAGGCGGTGAATTTCCGCCCGGAAGAGCCCTACACCTTTACTAGCGGCTGGAAGAGCCCAGTCTATATTGATTGCCGCAAAATCATCTCCTTCCCGCGCGCGCGCAACCGGATTTGCGATTTGGGCGTGGAAAAGATTGGCCGGCATGTGGGGTATGAATCCATTGATGTCGTGGTGGGGGGCGAAACCGCCGGGATTCCCTTCGGCGCCTGGATCGCTGACCGCATGTTGGCCCCCATGGCTTATGTGCGGAAGAAGCCGAAGGGCTTTGGGCGCAATGCGTTGATTGAAGGTGAGGTGCCGGTTGGCCAGCGTACGCTGCTCGTGGAAGACCTGACCACCGATGGTGCCTCCAAAATCCGTTTCGCGAATGCCTTGCGCGATGCGGGCGCCATTTGTGACCATACTTTCGTTGTCTTCTACTACGGCGTCTTCCCCGGTTCCTTTGAAACCATGAAGGGGATGGGCCTGAACCTTCATCACCTTTGCACCTGGTGGGATGTGCTGGAGGTCTGCCGCGAACGCCCCTACTTCAGCGAAGCCGCGCTTAAGGAAGTGCGGAAATTCCTGGAAGACCCGGTGCATTGGTCCAAGGCGCATGGTGGGATTGGCAGCGCGGAAGAAGCGAAGGCCCGGGCGACTGGTGAATGATGGCGTCACAGCCGAAATGTGACGTAATTTTCATTGATTGTTCAGGTGACTAAGGCTGCGCAGGCGCTATGCCGAAGCTCAAGGCATGGCGCCGGCCCGAATCGGGTTACGGGTTGCAATTGTTCAGGAAAGGGTTTGCGCAATGAGGAAGTTTTTGCTTCTGGCTGCCATTGGTGGCTTGGTTTTCGCCACCGGCTTGGCGCCCGCTGACGCCGCCCCACGCAACCGCGCCGCTGATGGTTCTGAAGCTGCAGCCAGCAGCCCCCAGCGTGGCCAATCCTCGCGCAATCGCAGCGCTTCCCAGGGCCAGAAGGCCAATCGGCAGAATCGCAGCAGCAACAAGGCTAATCGTAACCGTGCCCCACGCAACGGTTCAACCGCTGGCTGAGTTGAGAGAAGTTTCGCCAAGGAATTCGCTGGCGCATAGGCTGTTGTTTGGTGCACGTGCGTGTAACATTGTTTCACGGCACGGGCACCAACAAAATCCAAGCTATGATTGTCGCCAGTTGGCTACTCTTGATCAATTCGCCTGATGGATGTGATGGGTAGTGTCCGCCCATCCGGCTTGGCGCGCACCACTTCCGCTGTATTACTTTAGCCCGTGGCGCTGCCGACATTGCGCATGACCACCTGCGTGCCCATCGCCTCAGTAAATGCTGGCTGGTTCAGGCGACCGATGATGTCCGTGCCGCCACCCACCGGCCAGGGAATGATCATTTGCATCTGGGCAGAGGCCGGCGCGCAGCCAGCCCGTAGCGCAGCCAGGGCCAGCATTGCCCGCGCCCCGAATTTCATAGCCGTGTTTCCCTCCCAAAGCGGCATTTGCGGCTGGCCGACATTTGCGGCTGGCCGATCTGCGGTCTAGCCTCATGCCCAGAAGAAAAAGGAGGGATCCAATGTTGCGCTATGCCTTGGCGTTTTGCGCCGTGCTTTTCGCCGGAAGCGTGCAGGCCGCCGATCTGCCGGACCGGCCCATTCGCATCATTGTGCCCTTCACCCCGGCTGGCACCAGCGACATCCTGGCGCGCGTTCTGGCCGAAGCGGCGGCGCCCTTCCTGCCGCGCGGGTCCGTGATTGAAAATCGCGGCGGTGCTGGCGGCAATATCGGCATGGCGGAAGCCACGCGCGGCGCGGCGGATGGTTCCACCCTTATTCAATGCGCTTTCGGTCCCTGCGGCGCCAACCCAGCGCTTTATGCCAATCCAGGCTATAGTTTGAGCGATTTCGCACCCGTGATCCTGACCGGTGCGGTGCGCAATGTCATGACGGTGCGCAAGGATTTGCCCGCGCGCAATATCCAGGAATTCATCGCGCTCGCGAAGACCACGCCATTGACCTTCGCATCTTCAGGCGTTGGGGCTTCCAATCATCTTGGCCCGGAATTGCTGCGCAGCATTACCGGCATTGAAATGACCCATGTGCCCTATCGCGGCAGCGGGCCGGCGGCGACGGATTTGATCGCGGGGCGCGTGGATGTGTTTTTCGACAATCTCCCTTCTATCTTGCCGCATATCCGCGCCGGCAATGTGCGCGCCCTGGCTGCCTTGAGCGCTGAGCGCATTCCGGAATTACCGGATCTGCCGACCTTTGCGGAACAGGGCGTGCAGGGCATGGTGATTGATAGCTGGTTCGGCTTCATGACTCCGGCCAGAACGCCGCCCGCGGCCATCGCCGCGCTGAATGCCGCCTTCAATAAGGCCATGGAAACCCCCGCAGTGCGCCAGCGCATGCAGGAATTGGCAGTGATGCCAATTGGCGGTACGCCGGCACAGATGGCTGCCCATATCCAAAGCGAAGTGGCGCGCTGGTCTGAAGTGGTGCGCCGCCAAGGCATCCGCGCGGAGTGAAATCACCATGAGCAAGATCCGCGCGCTGCGCACCATCCGCATCGCCGAACGCCCGAACCTGCTTTGGCTTGAAATCGAAACCGATGATGGGCTGACGGGTTTGGGAGAGGCGTTTCGCGGCGCCGCCGCGGTGGAAGCGGTGCTACATGAAAGCGTGGCACCTTTTCTGCTCGGGCATGATGCGCGCCAGATTGAAGGCATTTCGCGCCATTTGCTGACACCCTATGTTGGCTTCGGTTCCTCGGGTGCGGAAATCCGCGCGGCTTCGGCGGTGGATATTGCGCTTTGGGATTTGGCCGGAAAGCGGCTTGGGGTGCCGGTGCATGAAGCGCTGGGCGGGCTCTCACGCGATAGGGTTCGCAGCTACAACACCTGCGCGGGCTATGATTACAATACCAAAAGCGTGCAGCGCCGCGATATCGGCGCGGCGGATCAGGCACGCGGGCCTTATGATGACCAGGTGGCCTTCATGCGCGATGCGGGTGCGCTGGCGGAAAGCCTGCTCGCGGAAGGCTTTACCGCCATGAAAATCTGGCCCTTCGACATTTACGCGCCGGCGACCCAGGGCCAATCCATTACCCTTGCTGACCTCAAGCGCGGGCTTGAGCCATTTGAGAAAATCCGTCGCGCCGTTGGCGATAGAATGGAGATCATGGCTGAATTGCACAGCCTTTGGTCCTATCCGGCGGCCTTGCGCATCTGTCAGGCGCTGGAGCCTTTGGCGATTACCTGGGCGGAAGACCCGATTGGCAAAATGGATGATGTGGCGTCCCTTGCCGAACTGCGCCGTGCGACGCGTGTGCCCATTTGCGCGAGTGAAACGCTGGGCGGCAAGGTTGCCTTCCGCGACCTATTGGTTGCCGGTGCAACCGATGTGGTGATGCTGGATCTGACCTGGTGCGGTGGCCTGACCGAAGCGCGCAAGATCGCGGCCTTGGCCGAAGCCTGGGCGCGGCCTGTGGCGCCGCATGATTGCACCGGGCCGGTGACGCTGGTGGCATCGCTGCATCTGGCGCTGCATGCGCCGACAGCGATTTTCCAGGAAGTGGTGCGCGCGACGCTCGCCACCTGGTATCGAGACCTCGTCACTGTTTTGCCGCAGCTTGAGCAGGGTTGGGTACTGCCCATGGAAGGGCCGGGGCTTGGTACCGCGCTATTGCCGGAAGTGGCTAAGCGGGAAGATGCGGTGGTGCGCGAAAGCAGGGCTTAAGCCGCACCCTCATCGCGCAACAGCTTCTCCACCATCTCCATCGGCACATCGCTGCTGGTGAAGCAATCACCTGGGCCGCGCAGCAGCACGAAGCGCATCTTGCCATCGCGGTTTTTCTTGTCTTTCGCCATGCGTCCGAGCAGCGCATCAACCGTGAAGCGGCGCGGCAGATCGGCGATGCGCGCGGGCAGGCCGCAAGCGGTCAGATGCGCGATCACGCGCGAAGGCCATTCCTGGCTGCAATGGCCAAGCCGCGCGGAAAGTGAAGCCGCCAGCCCAAGCCCGACCGCGACCGCTTCACCGTGCAGCACGGAACCATCAAAGCGCGCTTCCGCTTCCAAAGCATGTCCAAAGGTATGGCCGAGATTGAGCAAGGCGCGCCCACCCTCGGCACTTTCCTCTCGCTCATCTGCGGCGACGACTGCCGCTTTCAGCTTGCAGGATTCAATCACGGCGGTGGCAAGTGCTGCCACATCGCCCGCGACAACGGCGCTGCCATTGGCTTCGCACCAATGCCAGAATTCGCCCTGTAACAAGCCGTGCTTGGCCACTTCCGCATAACCCGCGCGCAATTCGCGCGGCGGCAGCGTTCGCAGCGTATCTGTATCGGCCAGCACGATAAGGGGCTGATGGAAGGCACCGGCCAGATTCTTCCCGGCCTTCAGATTGACGCCCGTTTTGCCGCCGACGCTGCTATCCACCTGCGCCAGAAGCGTTGTCGGGATTTGCACAAAGGGCAGGCCGCGCATGGCAATGGCTGCCGCAAAGCCGGCCAAATCACCCACCACGCCACCGCCAAGCGCAATCACCGCTGTGCGCCGATCCACGCCGGCTGAGAGCAGATCATCCAATAGCCCATGCAGCCGGCCAAAATCCTTGCTGGCTTCGCCGGGGGGCACGGTCAGCTCCGCCGCAATGGCAAAGCCCGCTTCTTGCAAGCCAGCGCGCAAACCCGGCAAATGGATGGGTGCTACCGTGGCGTCTGAGATGATGGCCACGCGCTTGGCGGGCAGCACGGGGGCCAGCAAGCCACCGGCGCGCGCAAGCAACCCGTGCCCGACGAGCACTTCATATGCGCGTTCGCCAAGCCCAACGGGCACGCGTTCGGGTGGGTGATGGGTCTTCAAGGCTTGCTCCAGGCGGCGTGTGGTGTTTTCCAGGCTCTCATCATTGCAGGGCAGGGTGATATCGGCCTCGGCATAAAGCGGGTGGCGGGCATTCATCAGGCGCTGCAGCACCTCGGCCGGGTCGGCGTTCAGGAACATGGGGCGATGTTCCCGCCCGGCCACACGGCGGATCAACACCGAAAGGGGGCATTTCAGCCAGATGGAAATGGCGCCACTGGCGCGAATCGCAGCGCGCGTGGCGGCATCGGCAAAGGCGCCACCGCCGGTTGCCAGCACCAAGGGCGGGCCGGCCAGTAGGCGGGAAATCACGCGGCGTTCACCATCGCGGAAATGGGACTCTCCATAACGGGCGAAGATTTCCGTGATCGGCATGCCGGCGGCATTTTCGATTTCCGTGTCGGCGTCTCGAAAAGGGAGGCCAAGAAGCCCGGCCAGGCGCCGCCCGAGCGCGGATTTACCCGCCCCCGGTAGCCCAACCAGAACAATGCTGGGCCGCGCTGGATCACGCGTTGCGGCGGGTTCCGGCAGGCCAGGCAGGGCATCATCAAAGAGAGAGTTGCGCATCTTGGGGAGCAGGGTTAGCACGATTTCATCAAAGCGAGAGGGAGCCCAGCCGCCAGCATGTTCCGTAACCCGATTCTGCTGGTTGTTGCCTTGCTGCTTGGCCTGTTTGCCGTGGGCCTGATCCTGCTTGGCGCTTTTCCGCCCAGCGTGACGCCCCAGGCCGTGGAGCGCACCATCCCCAATGATCGCTTCCGCGGGCGCTAAACAATCGGTCCTGACGGGGCTTTCCCGCCATGTTGAGGCGTTTCTGGAAATGTTGGCGGCTGAACGCGGTGCGGCGCGCAATACGCTGGCGGCCTATCAGGCGGATTTGCAGGATTTCTCGACATTCACCGCCGCCAAGGGCGTCGCTCTCCATGCCGCCGATAGCGCCGTTTTGCGCGCCTGGCTGGCTGGCCTCGCGGCGCAGGGCCTGGCCGCGCGCACCCAGGCACGGCGGCTTTCCGCCATCCGCCAATTCCATCAATTCCTGCTACGAGAGGGCGTTCGCCCTGACGACCCCTCAGAATTGCTGGAAGCCCCCCGCCTGCCGCAAAGCCTACCCAAGGCGCTCCGGGAGGAGGAGGTGGAGGCGCTGATTGCCGCCGCCGCAGCTCTCCCCGGCAAGCGCGGACCCTTGGCTTCGGCGGTGGTGGAGATGCTTTATTGCAGCGGGCTCCGCGTTACCGAATTGGTCAGCCTGCCGGCGGCTTCACTTCGCCCCGGTGCCCCATTGATTGCGGTGCGCGGCAAGGGCGGGCGGGAAAGGCTGGTGCCGGTTTCCGAACGCGCCCGGGCCTTGGCCCTGGCCGCCCGGCCTGAGGAAAAGGGCAAGCCCAGCCGGTTCCTGTTCCCATCCCGTGGGGCGGGGGGGCATGTGACTCGCCAGGGCCTGGGCTTGATTTTGAAGGAGGTCGCGCTGGCGGCGGGGCTCGACCCCGCCCGGGTCAGCCCGCATGTGCTGCGGCATTCCTTTGCGTCACACCTTCTGCAACGGGGGGCAGATTTGCGCAGCCTGCAAATCTTGCTGGGACACGCGGATATCGGCACCACCCAAATCTACACCAAGGTGCTGGAGGAGCGGCTGCGTGCCCTGGTGACTGAGCACCACCCCCTGTCCAGAGCACGCCCGGTTCGCTGACGCGTCCCGGCCATGCTCTGAAAGTTTGTTTGGTCGCATTTTCCGAGTCGCCAAGTGAGACCACTTGGCTTGAAAATGCTCCGACAGGGGGTCGCGCCCCGGGCCGATTTGGGCTAACCCCGCGCCATGCGTCACTTTCTGGACTTCGAAAAACCCATCGCCGAGCTTGAAGGCAAGATCGAGGAGCTGCGTCGGACCACCGATGCTGGCGGCATTGATGTAGCCGAGGAGATCGGTCGCCTCGGCGATAAAGCCCAAGCGCTGCTGAAGACCACCTATGCCAAACTGTCCCCATGGCAGAAGGCGCAGGTGGCCCGCCACCCGGACCGGCCGCATGCGACAGATTACATCGCCGCGCTGATTCAGGATTTCACGCCCCTCGCGGGTGATCGCGCCTTTGCGGATGATGCGGCGGTGGTGGGCGGCATGGGGCGCTTCCGTGGCCGCGCGGTGATGGTGCTGGGCACCGAACGCGGGCATGACACCGATAGCCGCGTGAAACATAATTTCGGCATGGCGCGGCCCGAGGGCTACCGGAAAGCGCGGCGCCTGATGGAATTGGCCGGGCGTTTCGGCATGCCGATCCTTTCCTTCGTTGATACCTCTGGCGCTTTTCCCGGCATTGATGCGGAAGCGCGCGGCCAGGCGGAAGCGATTGCGCGGTCCATTGAAGCCGGGCTGGATGCGCCCGTGCCCTTCATTGCGACCATTATCGGTGAAGGTGGTTCGGGTGGCGCGATTGCGCTGGCGGCGGCAGATCGCATCATCATGCTGGAACACGCGATTTATTCCGTGATCAGCCCGGAAGGCTGCGCTTCCATCCTGTGGCGAGACGCGGCGCAGGCGGCAACCGCTGCGGAAGCGCTGAAGCTGACCGCGGATGATTTGCGCAAGCTTGGCCTGGTGGATGTGGTGGTGTCGGAACCGCTGGGTGGCGCGCATCGCGATGCCGCGGCAGTGATTGCAGCGCTGGGCGATAAGATTGAGGCGCTGCTGACGCCGCTGCTGAATTTGGATACCACTACGTTGCGCGCCCGCCGGCGCGACAAATTCCTGGAAATGGGGCGGAGCGCCTGAACCGTTCAGGCGGCACCTTATGACGGCTGCTGACCCATCGGCGGAACTCCGCGCACGGTTCATGCGTGGCTTTCCGGCGATTGCCTTGGTGATTTTCCTCTCCGCCGTTGATCAGACTATCGTTGCGACCGCGCTTGCCGATATCGCCGCCGATATGGGCGGGATTGAGCGGGTTTCCTGGATCCTGATTGCCTATCTGGTGGCGGCCACCTGCGCCGCGCCGGTATTTGGGCAATTGGGCGATTTCTTTGGCCGGCGGCGTCTGTTGTTTGTTGCGCTGGCGATTTTCTTCACGGGCTGTGCCGGCTGCGCGCTGGCGCCCAATCTGCCAAGCCTGATCATTGCACGTGTCATTCAGGGCTTTGGCGGTGGTGCGCTGCTGACTCTCACCCAGGCTTTAATCGGTGAGACTGTGCCGCCGCGCGAACGCGGCAAATTCCAGGCCTGGATTGCAGGGGCTTATGGCTTTGCCTCGGCCTTTGGGCCGGTGGCGGGGGGCTTTATCACCCAGGCTTTCGGCTGGCGCTGGATTTTCTGGTTCCTGCTGCCCTTGCCCTTGGTCTGCGCCCATATCGCGCGCCGCCTGCCCGATATTGTGCCGGACCATGCCGGGCGGCGTTGGCGTTTTGATTGGCTGGGCTTGGCCCTGTTTGTGCTGACAATGGGCGCGGCTTTGGTGGCGCTTGATCGCGCGCGGCGTTTTGATGCGGCTTATCTGCCTTTGATCATCGGCCTGGCCGCGATGGCGCTATTTGCTGGTGTCACGCTGCTGCGCGTTGAACGCCGCCAGCCCGAACCGTTGCTGCCGCTGCCCTTGTTTGCTGAGGCCAGCATCTGGCGGCTGCTGACGCTGTCCATATTGGTGGTGGCGGCGCAGGTCGGCTTGATTTCCTTCCTGCCATTATGGCTTCAAGTTGTGCGCGGGCTTGAACCGGCCAATGCCGGCCTGGTGCTTTTGCCTATTGCGATTGGCTCATCCTTCGGCGCGTTTTTCTCCGGCAAGATGGTGGCGCGCACCGGGCATGCGATGCTGTGGCCCAGTATCGGCCTGCCCGTGGCGGCGATGATTTGGAGCCTGCTGGCAGTCTTCGCTGCCGAGATGCCACTATGGCTGATGCTGGCATTATTGGGGGTGGCGACTTTCGGTTCCGGCACATCCTATCCGGTGGTGCAAACCACGGTGCAGGCAGCGGCGGGGCAGGGGCGGCTTGGCATTGCGGCAGCCGGCGTGGCGTTTTCGCGCAACTTCGGCGCAGCACTTGGCGCTGCTGTGGCGGCGGCGGGGATCTTTGGCGCCATGGCCCTGTTCACGCCGGCGCTGACCGATGGCTTCGCCGCGCTGGTTACCGACCTCGGCGGCTTGGGCGCGCGTTTGGGCGGTGATGGTGTGGCGCAACTACGCGCTGCCTTGGCCGAGCCCTTCCGGGGGCTTTTCATCATCGCCGCCGTGCTGATGGGCGCGGCTTCCGTCATGGCGTGGCGCGTGCCTCTGCGCCGTTATTGAGCTTGTGTCGGGCTGCCGGGGCGCGGCAAGCTGGCGCTGTTCTGAAGGAATACCGCCATGGCCGAAACCGCACCGCCCAAACCCGCCTTTGCCCCCACACGCAGCCTGCCCCTGCCGGGCGGTGCCAAGCTGGTTTTCTGTTCTGGCGTGACGGCGCGCGGTAGTGCGGCTGAAACGCAAGGTGTCGAAGCGCAGGCCGAGGAATGTTTCGCGCGCCTAACGCGTGCCTTGGCGCAGGAAGGCGGCAGCTTCGACGATGTACTGAAGCTGAATACCTACCTTTCGGATATGCGTGAGTATGCCGGCTTTGATGCGGTGCGCCGGCGTATCCTGGCGACTTTGGCCATGCCGCCCGCGAGCACCTGCGTGGGCGGTGCCAGCTTCACCACACCGCTGACGCGCATTGAAATTGAAGCGATTGCGGTGATCGGCGCCAAGGCGTGAGTCTGGCCGCGCGCATCGCGACCGAAGGGGCGCGCATAGCAGAAGCCTGCACGGCCTGTGGTGCGGTCCGACGATCTTTACGGACTGTTTTTTTCTTGACGCCTTGACACTCTTTTCCATAGATTTTGCTTTGTTGAAAAGCGGGGGCTGATCGGTGTTTGGTGCGCTGAAGAAATTGTTCTTCTCTAAAGGTTCAATATCAGAACTTAATCAATGCTTGAAAGCATTTGATGAATTGCCAACTGCGATGAAAATCGAAGTAGCCAATTACGTGCTTAATTTCATCGCGGAGACAAATGAACTATCGACGAAAGTCTCAAGTTCAGATGTTCTCGCCGTGAATTTAGGACGGTTCGCATTTGATCTCCGAGAGGCTCGAGTTGCGGCAGGGGGGCGAAGTAGATCTGACACGGTTTGGCTCGCGTATGCCTTGTGCGAGAGTTACGCTATTTCATTTAGTCCACGCTTGAATGAAGAATATAGGTCAACAGCAAATCGAGTGATCAAGGAGCGTATGCAGGGAGTATTTTCATCGGCATCTAATCAAAAATATCGGCTTCCTAAAACGGTTTTGCCGCGAGAGCTCCGAGAATTCGTCATGCGGCATTGATTGAACCAACCGGCCTTTTTGTTTTTTTTCGAAATATAAGGTGGGGCTCCCAGACCTATGAGGCTTTATCGGTTTTTATCTTTCGAGTATGCGGTCGAAAGCATTGAGACGCGTCGCCTGAAAGTTTCGATCGTCAAAGAGCTAAATGATCCCTTTGAGATTATGCCGATAAATCTTTCTGAGGAACAATTTTCTCAAAAACTAGAGAAATGGAAAGAGGAATTCAGTAAACATTACGGTCTAATCTGCTTTAGTAAACGCTGGGATAACATCCTCCTTTGGAGTCACTATGCGGACAAACATAAAGGTCTTGTCCTTGGTTTCGACGTTTCGAAAGAGAATTGCATCGAGGTCGGTTACACGGCCGAGCGATTAAAGATAAATTGCCGCAAGGCTGTTGAGCAGACGGAGCATATGAATAAAATTTTATTCGATTTGCTTGGTACCAAAGCAATCGATTGGGACTATGAGAAAGAAGTCAGAATAGTAACCAAGCTGACGGACTGTAAATACGTACAGCCGCTTTATTTCGATGAATTCTCCAAAAAGCTTGAGCTCAAGGAGGTCCTCATCGGCATGGAATGCAAAGTCTCACAGGAAGACATGAGAAAGCTCTTAACTGGCAAACTTAGTTCAGTAGACGTAAAAAAAATATCGCCCGCACCTAGTAAATTTGGTCTTATCCAGCATCCCTAGTGTGGTGAGCGAAATTCTTCCTATTTTTCTTCAGCTTTTCAGCGCTGCTTGCAACCCCGCCGTCCACTGTGAAGCAGCGGCGGTGAGGAAGCCGATATCCGTCTGCGTCGTCAGAAACCGCACACCGCGCATGATGGAAGCCGCCTGGCGCGGCACATCGCGATTGCCGCCACATCCCGCAAAGCCGCCATGCGGCGCGGTGGCGGCAATGGCGCGGTCCATCGCTTCCACCACAATTGGATCATCAAATTGTCCGGCCTTGCCGAGCGAAACCAGCAGATCATTCGCCCCGATATGCACAACATCCACGCCCGGCACGGCAGCGATGGCTTCAAGATTGGCAAGGCCCTCAGCCGTTTCCACCATGCAGACAACAAGTGTATGCGCTTCCAGCGCGGCGGTCGCCTTGGCAACCGGCATGGCGCGATAATCAAAATGTACATAACCACCCGCGACTGACCGCCGCCCGATGGGCGGAAAACGGCAGCGATCCACGGCGCGCTTTGCCTGTTCTGGCGTATTCACATCCGGAAAGACAATGCCGGTGACACCATTATCGAGCAACACGGGCACATCCGGATCATCAATGCTGCGCACGCGCACCAAGGGCGCGATACCGATGGCAAGCGCGGTTTGCGCAATGGCGAAAATACTTTCCGGATTGAAGATGGCGTGCTGCACATCAATGAATAGGAAATTATGGCCGGTGCTACGCGCCAGCCGCGCCGCATCAGGGCTGCGGATCATCCTGAGCGACAGCCCAAGCACTGCCTGGCCCGCCTGCATCTTGGCCTTTAGCGGGTGAAGCGTGTTTTGTGAGTCTTCCATGACGGTGCTGCCTTTTGCCTGTGCTTGCGATACTATCACGCGCGATAAAATTGGCTATGGGCAGGATGAGCGGATGTTGATTGCAGTTGTCGGGCCTTCTGGTGCGGGCAAGGATACGCTGCTGGCCGGTGCGCGCGCCGCGCTGGCACAGGATGCTCGTTTTCGCTTTGTGCGTCGCGCTATCACGCGCCCCGCCGAGGCAGGTGGCGAGGATCATGAAGCACTTAGTGAGGCGGATTTTGCGGCACGGCGCGTGACCGGTGACTTTGCGCTTTCATGGGAAGCACATGGGCTGCGTTACGGCATCCCGCGCGACATTGAAGAAGATATCGCAGCGCGACGCGTGGTTATTGCCAATCTCTCCCGCGCTGTCCTGCTGGAAGCGGGCGCGCGGTATCGCCTGCGCGTCCTGAACATCACCGCCCCGATGGAGGTTCTGGCTGCACGCCTTGCCGCGCGTGGCCGCGAAAGCACCGCAGATATCGCCGCACGCTTGGCGCGTGAGGTCGCACTGCCGGACGGGTTGGATGTTGAGCGTGTGATGAACGACACCGATGTGGCGGAGGGTGTCGCGCGCGTGCTGGCCGCGCTCAACCGCGCAGCTTCAGACGCTCAAGGATAGTGAACGGCGCACCCTGCGCGGCTTGGGCGAAGATGCAGATATCCGTGACGGTGCGGCTTATGGCGGGCGCATCACCCAGCGCATCGGTGACGGCTGGCAGGATGATGGCTTTTTCGGCAGGCGTCAGGCGCCGCGTCAGTGTCATGTGAAAGCGCCATTCAGCGAAGACGTAAGGATAACCCCAGGCCGCGAGGTATTCGCGCTGGCGCGGGCTAAGCTTTTCCGGTTTACGGCGCGCAATCTCAGCCTCGGCCGCGGGCGCGCGATGCGGATCAAGCGCCGTGACAGCGCCATCTGCAAGCGCTTGCAGGGCAGGGCAGGGGGCGGCTTCGCGCAGTGCGAGGAAGCCGTCCAGATCGGTTATTTGAAGCGGCGGTAAGGTAAAGGACGCAGTGCGCGCGGCGAAATCTTGTGCGGTTTGCAGCGCTGCCTTTAGGTCACCTTGAACCCGAAAGGGCGGCTTCAGCGTGGCGTGAAACCCATAGCCGCGCGCATCGGCGGTGACTTCCGCAATCTCAACGCCAGTAATGGTGGGTTGGGATATCTCCGCGCCACTCACAGCATCGCGGCCAAGCCAGGCGGAGGCACGCTGATGCAGGGGATCATCAGTGGCAGGCGCGTAGTAAAGCGCGATGCGGTGCGGCGTCACGCAATCCGTTCCCCGTCACGCCAAACGCCGCGCACCAGTGGCATATCGCTGATGCTGCGCACGCGCACCAGATCTGCCTTGAGGCCCGCAGCGAGCCGCCCGCGATCCGTAAGCCGCGCCATTCGCGCCGGCGTATCCGTCACCATGGCAATCGCCTGCGGCAGCGTTATCCCGCCGGCTTCTACCGCGCGCCAGGCGGCTTCCAGCATGGAAGCGGGCACGTAATCCGAAGCGAAAGCCTGCGCGAGGCCTTCGCGTACCAGATCAGCCGCAGCAACATTGCCGGAATGGCTGCCCCCACGCACGATATTGGGCGCGCCGGCAATCACTTCCACCTTCAAATCATACGCCGCGCGTGCCGCTTCCATGGTGACAGGAAATTCGGAAATCGCGATACCATCGGCTAAGTTACGCGCAATTTCGGATGGCGTGTCATCATCATGGGAAGCGAGCGGAAGGTTGCGGTGGCGAATGCGATCCAGCAGCCAGCTGCGCTGCTTCTCACGCAGCTCCGCACGTTGCGCCAGCAGGCCGTCAATCCGCGCCTGAACTTCTGCGTCATTCCATTGCGTCTGGCGCTTGCGCATGGCCGCATAACGTACAAGATCACGATATTGGCCAACGCCGGGTGAGTGATCCATCAGGCTCACCATCACCACACGTGGATGATCCGCTACGGGATCAAGTGCGGGCGGCATGTCACGCGCCGGTAATTCGCAGCGCAGATGGAGAAAGTGCTCACCCTTCAGCGCACCCATTTCGGCAAGTTCATCCAGATCACGCACGCCATCCAGAAAGGTCTGTCCGCGTTCAGTGTCAAAACCAAGATCACCCAGGCAAAGCGCATCCAGAATGGTGGTGACACCGGCGGCGACACATTGCGCGTCATGCGCAATCATGGCGGAACGCGATGGCCAGCGCGCATTGGCGCGTGGCAACACCTGGCGTTCCAGATTATCTGTATGCACATCAACAATGCCGGGGATCAGATGGTCGCCATCAAGGTCCAGCGCGCTGGCAGCGTGGCTGCGGCCTGGCTGAATATCCGCAATCAACCCATCGCGTAGCACCAGCGTGCCGTGCAACACCGCATCCGGTAGGACAAGCTTTGCATTGGTCAGAATGGTCTCAACGGTCATGCGGCATCCTGCATGGGTTCAACGGTGAAAACACGGTCAGCCACGGCTTCACGCACCTCGGCATCATGGAAGATGCCGACAATGGCGGTGCCGGCCTGCTTCGCTTCATGGATCAGACCAATCACGATGGTGCGGTTGGCAGCATCCAGGCTAGCGGTGGGTTCATCAAGCAGCAGCACGGGATATCGCGGACCAAAACCGCGCGCGAGGTTGACGCGCTGCTGCTCCCCACCCGAAAAAGTCGCAGGCGGCAGGGTGTGTAGGCGTTCCGGCAGGTTCAGGCGATTAAGTAGGCCCGAGGCGCGGGCAAGCGCATCTTCCCGCGCCATGCCGTGCGCAACCATGGGTTCTGCCACAATATCGCGCGTGCTGATGCGGGGAATGACGCGCAGAAATTGGGAGACATAGCCAATGGTCTGGCGCCGTGCTTCGATCACCGCGCGTGGTGCGGCGCTGGCAAGGTCAAGTTCTGCGCCGTGATGCGCGAGCAGAATGCGCCCTTTGCCGGCGCCATAATTGCCGTAAAGGCAGCGCATCAGCGTGGATTTACCAGCGCCCGATGGCCCGGAAAGGGCCACACATTCGCCAGCACGGACCGCAAGATCAACGCGGCCCAGCACGGGAATGCGTGTGCCGCCTTGCAGATGAAGCGTGAAGGTTTTGCCCAGACCTTCCGTGCGCAGAAGAATGCTCATGCCGCCAGCACCGAAGAAACTAGAAGCTGCGTATAGGGATGCTGCGGATCATCCAGCACGCGATCCGTGAGCCCCTGTTCCACCACCTGGCCGCGCTGCATCACCAGAATGCGGTCTGCGAGCAGCCGCGCCGCGGCGATGTCATGCGTCACGATCAGTACGGAAAGCCCCAATTCACGCACCAGCGCGCGGATTAAATCCAACAGGCGCGCCTGAACGGAAACATCAAGCCCGCCTGTTGGTTCATCCATAAAAACCAGCTTCGGGCGCGTGACAAGCGTGCGCGCGATTTGCAGGCGCTGCTGCATACCGCCTGAGAAATGCCTTGGCAGATCGTCAATCCGCCCGGCGTCTATTTCCACGCGTTGCAGCCAGGCCTTGGCCTCATCTCGGATATTGCCGTAATGCCGTGCGCCGAGCGCCATCAGTCTTTCGCCAACATTCCCGCCGGCGGATACGCCCATGCGCAGCCCATCACGCGGATTCTGATGCACAAAGCCCCAATCCATCCGCATCAGCCGGCGACGCTCAGCTTCCGTCATGCCCAGCACATCGCGGCCAAGGTAATGCACCGCCCCAGCATCGGGTGACATTTGCCCGGCCAATACCCGCAGCAGCGTTGTCTTGCCGGAACCGCTTTCACCAACAATCGCCACAACCTCTCCGGCAGTGACATCAAGTGCCACATCATCCAAAGCGGCGATGGCGCCGAACTTCAGGTGTAGCCCTTTGGCTTCAAGCAGTAGGGTCATTCCGCGGCGGCCTTTGGTGCTTGCTGCCGTTCCTGGCAGTAATCCGTATCGGAACAGATGAAGGCGCGCCCGCCCGCGTCATCTGTCACCAATTCATCCAAATAGCTGGTTGTGCTGCCGCAAATGGCGCAAGCCTGTGGTGCGCGAATGGGGCGGAAGGGATGATCTTCAAAATCAAGGCTTCGCACCGGCGTATAGGGCGGTACGGCATAGATGCGTTTTTCGCGCCCCGCGCCAAAAAGTTGCAAGGCCGCCATTTGATGCATTTTGGGATTATCAAAGGCGGGGATGGGGGATGGCGACATCAGATAGCGTTCATTCACCATCACAGGGTAATCATAGGCCTTGGCGATATGGCCAAGCTGCGCGATATCCTCATAAAGCCTCACATGCATCAGCCCGTAATCGGCCAGTGCATGCAGCCGCCGCGTTTCCGCTCGGTGTGGTTCCAGCCTGAATAATGGTTCCGGCTGCGGCACCTGATAAACCAGGATCTGGTTTTCCGTGAGCGGCTTTTCCGGAATGCGATGGCGCGTTTGGATGATGCTAGCCTCACCCGTTGCATCTGTGGTGGCAATACCGGCAACGCGGGTGAAGAAGCGGCGGATGGAAACCGCATTCGTCGTATCATCAGCACCCTGGTCAATCACCTTCAGCACGTCGGTCGGCCCAAGGATGGAGGCCGTCACCTGAATACCGCCCGTCCCCCAACCATAAGGCAGCGGCATTTCGCGCGCGCCGAAGGGAATCTGATGCCCAGGGATCGCGACGGCCTTCAGGATGGCGCGGCGGATCATGCGCTTTGTCGCCTCATCCAGATAGGCGAAATTATAGCCCGCTTCGGTCATTCCGCGGCCTCCCGCAATTCGGTCTCGGCAGCGCGACGAATGGTGCGTAGGTTTTCCAATTCGCTCTGGAAATCCACGTAATGCGGTAGTTTTAGATGCTCCACAAAGCCCGTCGCTTCGATATTGTCTGAGTGATACAAAACGAATTCTTCCTGCTGGGCCGGCGCATCTGCTTCTTCGTCCAATTCGCGCGCCCTCAGGCCGCGATCAACCAATGCCATGGACATGGCGCGACGCTCTCCATGGCCGAATACCAGCCCATAGCCGCGGGTGAATTGCGCCGGCTCTGTCCGACTGCCTTTGAATTGATTGACCATCTGGCATTCGGTGATGCCGATATCGCCAATATCAATCGCGAAACCCAATTCCGGCGGGATGATCTCAACGCCGATATGACCAACGCGGATCTCACCCACAAAGGGATGGGCATTGCCATAACCGCGCTGCGTGGAATAACCGAGGGCCAACAAAAACCCCTCATCACCACGCGCCAGATTTTGCAGCCGTACCGGGCGTGACGCGGGGAAGGAAAGCGGTTCGCGTGTCAGGTCGCCTGGTTCTGACTCAGCCGTGCTTTCACGCTGCATCAAACCTTCCCGCGCGAGGATTTCGGTCACGCGCGGCACATCCGCCCCATCTGCCGGCGCTTCCGGTGTGGCCGGTGCTTCGCGCCCTTCGGCGGCAAGGGTAAAATCAAGCAGGCGATGCGTATAATCAAATGTCGGCCCCAGCACCTGGCCGCCTGGCAAATCCTTGTACGTCGCGCTGATGCGCCGGCGCAGGCTCATGCGGCTGGTCTCAAGCGGGAGTGAGGCGCCAAAGCGTGGCAGGGTCGTACGATAGGCGCGCAGCAGAAACGCTGCTTCGATCAGATCACCCTTCGCTTGCTTGATGGCAAGCGCAGCCAGAAAGCGATCATGGCAGGAACCTTCCGCCATCACCCGATCAACGGCGAGTGCCATTTGCTGTTCAATCTGCGCGACACTAAGTTCCGGCAGGGCCGTATCGCCGCGGCGGGTTTCATCCAACCAAGCATGGGCGGCGCTGATGGCCTTTTCGCCGCCCTTGACTGCGACATACATGATCAGCCCTCCACAATCATCACGCTGCGCGGCAGGGCAGCGATGCTGTCCCCGGCGCAAAGCAGCACATCAACGCCGCGTGGAAACAGCGCCTGGTTGCGCGCCCAGGTTGCCGTGAAATCAGCCGGCGCGCCAAGCACGCGCAGGCGATGTTCATGCTGAATGCCTGGACCTGTCAGACGCCAGCCATCGCCGGCGACCAGCCCTGCCACTTGCAGGATCAGCGTCGCGCCAAGCTGCGGGTCTTCATCCGTGCCGACATCGAGCGCTTCAAGCGATGGCGCGGTACCGCAGGCCAATACGAATCGTGCCGCGCCAATAACAGGCGTGATGGGCGCGCCACAGTGAAAGCGCAGCCATTCGGCAATGGTATCGCCCCCATCCAGCCAAAGCGGCGTATCGGCATCGGCCAAGGTTAGAAGGGCAGCAGCGGCAGCCGTGCACAAGGGCGCAGGTGGGGTGATGCGCGCTGTGATGCGCTGGATGCGTCCGGGGCGGCTCATCGCCTCCAGAATCGTGCGGAAGCTCGCTTGCCCATCCAGAACCGGGTCGGCGAAGCCGGGGGTCAAGCGCGTCATCGCATGGTCGCCATTGTAAAGAAATCAACGCGCGTCGCAGCGGCCTTGCGCGCTTCCGCGGCGCGCGCTTCTTGTTGCGTGGCGGCGAGCGGTTCGACCACCGCTTGCATGCAGGCCGCATGTAGCGCGCTATCCTGCAAGGCAGCGTCCAGCAGCGCAGCGAGCCTAGCCTTGGCATGGTCACGCCCGGCGATATAGGCATGGCCGACATGCACCCCAAGACGCAGCGCGCAGCGTGTCACGGTCATTTCGCCAAGGTTGAAGGCATCGCCGTCTCCGCCTGCGCGGCCACGCACCATCACCAGACCGGTTTCTGGCGCGCGAAGGGTTTCGGATGCTGGCAGTGGCGGGAGTTCGGCAAGCTTTGCGGCCAATTCCTGCGCCGAGGCGCGCGCCAGGATAGCCATCCATCTTTGGCGTAACGCTTGGGGGGAGGGGGTTTCTGTCTGGGTCATTTCACTTGTCTAGACCTATAGACAGGAAGCTCCGCTCCGTGCAATATGGATATGTCATGGAATTGCCCGGTCATGGTTGAAACTTTAATGACAAACCCTGTTTTGGCCCGCGGCGCCGGTGTTGCGCTGTGGCGCCAGATCGCGACCGCGTTGGAGGCGGACATCTCCGCGGGCAAGCGCCAGCCGGGGGAAAGACTGCCGACTGAAGCGGTGCTGACCGAACGTTTCGCGGTCAATCGCCACACTGTCAGGCGCGCTTTGGAAGAATTGGAAGCGCGCGGCATTATTCGCGTGGAACAGGGGCGCGGGGCTTTCGTTGCGGAAGATGTGCTGGACTACCCGTTGGGGCCGCGCACCCGCTTTTCAGAAACCATCCGCCGGCAGAATCGGGAAGCGGCTGGGCGCGTTTTGCAAATTACTGAAATTGCTGCGGAAAGCCTGGTTGCAGCGGGCTTGCGCATCCGCCGCGGTCGCCCCGTTCTGCGCGTGGCGCGGCTTGGTCTTGCGAATGGCAGACCGCTGGTACTTGGGCTGCATCATTTCCCACTGCCCCGCTTCGCGGCTGCCGCGGAATCTCTCTTGCGCCAATCTTCCATCACAGTGGCGTTGGCTGAATGCGGCGTGCCCGATTATCGGCGCCATTCCACGCGCATCACCGCGCGGTTACCAACACCGGAAGAAGCCAAGCAACTGATGCAATCGCGTTCCCGGCCAGTGATTCTGGCGGAAGCCCTGAATACCGATCCCGACGGGGCCCCGGTGGATTGGACCCTTTCTTGTTACGCCGCCGCGCGTGTGCAACTTGTGTTGGAGAGTTGAATATGGCTTGGATCATCCAGGGTGGGCAGGTGCTGCGCGGTGATGAAATGCTGCCCGATGATGTGTTCCTGCATGATGGTATCATCGTTGAAACGCCCGCGCGCGCCGCGCGGTGCTTTGATGCTACTGGGCTTTTGGTCATGCCTGGCTTGGTTGATATTCATGGCGATGCGCATGAACGGCAGTTCCAGCCGCGTCCTGGCATTGGCTTTCCGCCCGCACTCGCCTTGCGTGATTCTGCGGCGCAGTTGATTTCATGCGGCATCACCACGGCCTATCTTGGTGTGACCCTTTCTTGGGAGCCTGGCTTGCGGTCCTTGGGTGCCTGGCGCGGCATGAAGGACGCGCTGCGGGAGATGAAGGGGGGCGCCGCGACTGATCTGCGTGTTCATCTGCGCTTTGAAGCTGATAACTTCGATGCGCTGGATGACGCGCTGGCCGATATTGCTTCCGGCGATGTGCATCTGCTTGGCTTCAATGACCATACGCCGAGCATTGTGAAGAAGCTGAATAATCTTGATGAGGTAGCGAAATACGCCGGGCGTGCTGGAATGAAGGCGGATGCTTTCATGGCCTTGGCCCAATCGGTTTATGCAAGGCGCGCGGAAGTACCTGCGGCGCGGGCACAGCTTGCTGAAGCCGCAATTGGCGCAGGCATTCCGATGCTCAGCCATGATGATGACAGTATTGAACGCCGCGCCTTGTTCCGTGCGCATGGCGCGCGCATTTGTGAGTTTCCGATCACGGAAGAAATTGCTGCGAATGCCCGCGCCGTTGGCGAGGCTGTGGTGATGGGGGCGCCCAATGTGGTGCGGGGCGGCAGCCATTTGGGCTGGGCCTCGGCAGCGCCGCTTGCAGAACGTGGTCTCGTGAATGTTTTGGCATCAGACTATTTCTGGCCAGCCATGATGGAAGCCGCCTTTATCATGGCTGATCGTGGCGTTCTGGATTTGCCGCGCGCCTGGGCGTTGGTTTCAAAAAATCCAGCTCAAGCTTGTGGCCTTGATGATCGTGGCCAGCTTGAAGCCGGGCTACGCGGTGATGTTGTGGTGGTGGACGCAGACCGCCGCGCACCGGTTGCGGTGTTTGCGGCGGGTAAGCTTGCCTGGCTGGCGCCGGAAGCGGGTGCGCGGCTCCACTAAGCCATCCAAGGCAGGATCGGCATCACTCCTCAATAATCGCAACGGCGCGTGTCCAGCCGGCGGAACCGTGATGCACCTTCACGGGGAAGCAGGAAATCATGAAGCCGTCCGGCGGCAGGCTTTCCAGATTCGTGAGTTTTTCCATGTGGCAATAGCCAATCTCTCGCCCCGCACGATGACCTTCCCAAATAAGCGAAGCATCACCGGTTTCCTGCACCTTTTTCTTCGTCAGCGAAAACGGCGCATCCCAGGACCAGCCATCAATCCCCGTCACGCGCACGCCCTGTTCAAGCATCCATAGCGTCGCAGCCTTGCCGACACCGCAACCACTATGGATGAAATCATCCTGCCCATAACGGCTGGCGGCGCGGGTATTCACTACCACAATTTCCAAAGGCTTCAGCGTATGGCCGATGCGCTTCAGCTCCGCCTGCCCATCTTCCGGCGTTGCGACATAGCCATTCGGGAAATGCCGGAAATCTAGCTTCACTCCAGGCTGAAAGCACCATTCCAAAGGAACTTCGTCAATGCGCCAGGAAGGCTCCCCGCCTGGTACGGTTCTTTCATTCATGCGGCTGAAGAAGTGATAGGGCGAATCAAGATGCGTGCCGCTATGCGTCGTGATGCGCACCACTTCCCGCGCGGCGAATTGGCCTTCGGGCAATTGATCCACGCTGATGCCGAATTCCTGCGCCAAGCGCGGCGCGGTCATGTGGTGGTCGTGATATTCAATCTCGGGAAGCATATGCGGCGGATCGGATGCGATCCCGCCCTTGAGTGCGACCGAAATATCAATGAAGCGGCGTGCCATGGCTTCCCCCTTATTCGTCAAAAATCGCCACAGCGCGTGTCCAGCCGGCGGAGCCACGATAAACTTTCACCGGTAGGCAGGAAATGGTGAAGCCGCTGGGCGGCAGCTTATCCAGGTTGGAGAGTTTTTCGATGTGGCAATAGCCAATCTCTCGCCCTGCGCGATGACCTTCCCAGATCAGTGAAACATCGCCGGTGGCCGCGACCTTTTTCTTGGTCAATGAAAACGGTGCATCCCAGGACCAGCCATCCGTGCCGGTCACGCGCACGCCCTGTTCCAGCAGCCAAAGGGTTGCTTCCTTGCCCATGCCGCAGCCGGAATGGATGTAATCATTTTCCCCATAACGCGCGCCGGCGGCAGTATTCACCACAACAATCTCAAGCGGTTTCAGCGTATGGCCGATGCGCTTCAATTCCGCCTGCACGTCAGCAACGGTGGCGACATAGCCATGCTCAAAATGCCGGAAATCCAGCTTCACGCCAGGCTGGATGCACCAATCAAGCGGTACTTCATCAATCCTCCAGGAAGGCTCCCCACCCGGGACCAGCCTTTCATTCATGCGGCTGAAATAATGATAGGGCGCGTCAATATGCGTACCGTTATGGGTGCTGATTTGCACGCGTTCCACCGCCGCATATTCGCCTTCTGGCAATTGATCCACGCTGATGCCGAAATCCTTCGCCATCCCAGGCGCGGTCATGTGATGGTCCAGATATTCAATCTTCGGCAGCGCATGCGGCGGGTCACTGATGATGCCTGCACGGAGTGCAACGGATATGTCAACAATACGACGGGGCATGGGTTTTCTCCTTCGTGTGAATTCAAGCGGGCCAGGCGATGGCGGGCGCGATGGCGCCGCGGCATTCGCCAAAGCCAATGGAAACGGCGCCGGGCGCTTCGGCGCGGGCGCGGAAAATCACCTCATCACCATCCTCAAGCCAACGGCGGGTTTCGCCATTGGGCAGGGTGATGGGGCCGGTAAGGCCAAGTTCAGCGAGGCACGCGGCGGCGGTGGCTTCCGGCCCGGAAACTGTGCCGCTACCAAGCAAATCGCCCGGCAGCAGATTGCAGCCATTGGTGCCGTGATGCGCCACCATTTGCGCCGCCGTCCAATACATGCGGGCAAACTCAGTATCGGTCAGCAAGGCGGGTGCCGCACCTTCCGCGCGCATCTTGGTGGTTACCAGCAAAGCTTGCATGCGAATGCCAAGCGCGCCGGCGGCGCGGTTCCAGGCGCTATCCAGATAGGGCAGGGGCGGTGGCGTAATCGCTGGTGCCGCTTGTGCGAAAGGTTCCAGCGCTTCCGCCGTGATCACCCAGGGCGAGACCGAGGTCGAGACACTCTTCGCCAAAAACGGCCCAAGCGGCGGCATTTCCCAGCGCTGGATATCGCGCGCTGACCAATCATTCAAAAGTCCAAAGCCGAAGATGCGCTGCGGTGCTTCCGCCATGGTAACTGGCGTGCCGAGCTTATTCTCCCCCGCGATCCAGATCGCCAATTCCAATTCGTAATCCATCGCCTGTGATGGGCCGAAGCGCACTTCGCCATCGCTCCGCGCCCATTGGCCATGCGGGCGGATCACATCCTCGCCACTCACGCGCACCGAACTGGCACGAGAATGATAGGCAACCGGCAAATGCCGAAAGGCCTGGGGCAGAGGGTTTTTCGGATCGCGCCGCACGCCAAGCCGGGCGCAGTGGTCATAACTCGCCATAAAATCGGAGAAATTCGCGACCGTGGCGGGCATGTGCATTTGTGCTTCGGCCTTCGGCACCAGGATGCGCGCGGCCAAGGAGTCAGCCGGTGAACCCGCCGCCAGCAGCGCCGAAATTTGCGCACGCAAACCGGCCGATGCGCCCCGCCCCAAAGCCATCAGTGCATTCAGGCTTGGCCCTGCGGCGGCTTCCGCGGCCGTGCCCGAAAGCAAGCCAGCGCTGATCGCGGCGCGCAAATCCAAAATCATCTCGCCAATCGCAACCCCGCCGCGCGGCGCTTCCCCGGAGCGACTGAAGATGCCGAAGGGCAGGCTCTGGATCGGGAAATCCTGCCCCGGCTGATTGGCGGAAGCGACCCAGCTTTTCAGGCTGGGGTTATGGGTGGCATCCATTCGGGCGTTCCTGTGGCTTGTTGGGGCGATCATGGCCCGCCGGGGCGCGAAGGCAAGCCCGGCGTTACAAGGCTTGGGAAAAGGCGCTGTTTCGGCCTATCTTCCCCGCAGAAAGCCCAGGAGGACCCCCATGCTCGACGCCACAACCAAGCTGCCCTTGAAGGACCCCGCCCTCTTCCGTCAGGCGAATTACATCGCCGGCGCCTGGGTGCAGGCGGATAGCGGCAAGATGATTGCCGTGCGCAACCCCGCCACCGGCGAGGTAATTGGCGAAGTGCCCGCCATGGGCCAGGCTGAGACGCGCCGCGCCATTGAAGCCGCCAATGCCGCTTGGCCCGCCTGGCGCGCGATGCTGGCCAAGGATCGCGCTGTGATCCTGCACAAGATCGCCGCGCTGATGCATGAAAATTCCGATGATCTGGCCGCGATCATGACCGCGGAACAGGGCAAGCCGCTGGCCGAAGCCAAGGGTGAAGTGGTTTATGCCGCTTCCTTTATTGAATGGTTCGCCGATGAAGGCCGCCGTGTGCAGGGTGAGACGATTCCCCAAAACGCCAAGGGCCGCCGCATTCTGGTGACCAAGGAACCGATTGGCGTTTTCGCCGCCATCACGCCGTGGAATTTTCCTTCTGCCATGATCACGCGCAAAGCCGGTCCGGGCTGGGCCGCAGGTTGTACCGGCGTTATCCGCCCGGCATCGCAAACGCCCTTTTCTGCCTTGGCTTTGGCGGTATTGGCGGAACGCGCGGGCATGCCTTCAGGTGTTTGCAATGTGATCACCGGGCCTTCTGGTGAGACAGGCAAGGAGCTCACGAGCAACCCGATCATCCGCAAGCTTTCCTTCACGGGCTCGACTGAAGTTGGCCGAGTGCTGCTCGCGCAATGCGCGGCAACCATCAAGAAAACCTCGATGGAATTGGGGGGCAATGCGCCCTTCATCGTATTTGATGATGCGGATTTGGATGCGGCCGTTGCGGGGGCGATGGCGTCCAAATACCGCAATGCGGGGCAGACTTGTGTCTGCGCCAATCGCATTCTGGTGCAGGATGGCGTTTATGAAGCCTTCGCCGCCAAGCTGAAGACAGCGGTGGAAGGGCTGAAGGTTGGCCCCGGGATGGAACCCGGTGTCACGCAAGGCCCGCTGATCAATGCCGATGCGGTGGCGAAAGTTGAAGAACATATCGCCGATGCGCTGGCGCAAGGTGCCAGTGTGATCACCGGTGGCAAGCGCCATGCGCGGGGCGGCAATTTCTTTGAACCCACGATACTTGCCAATGTGCCGCGCGGCGCCAAGATTTTCGGGGAAGAGACCTTCGGCCCGGTGGCGCCTTTGTTCCGCTTCAAGACCGAAGAAGAGGCGATCCAGATGGCCAATGATACGGAATTTGGCTTGGCTTCTTACTTCTACGCGCGCGATGTCGGGCGCATCTTCCGTGTGGCGGAAGCTTTGGAATACGGCATCATCGGCATCAATGAAGGCATCATCTCAACGGCTGAAGTGCCCTTTGGTGGCTTCAAGCAATCGGGCCTCGGGCGTGAAGGCAGCCATATGGGGATCGAGGAATATCTGGAAGTGAAATACCTCGCCCTTGGTGGTATCGGCACGTGAGTGAGGCGATTTTCCTTGAAGACCTATTCCCGGGCCGGCGCTTTACCGCTGGCTCGGTGATGGTTGATGCCGAGGAAGTAAAACGCTTCGCCGCGCTTTATGATCCGCAGCCCTTCCATATGAATGAGGAAGCGGGTGCCGCGCATCCGCTTTTTGGGCGGCTGGCCGCGAGTGGTTGGCACACTGCCGGCATGACCATGCGCATGGTGGTGCAGGCCATTGGCGGCATTTCCGGCGGCATTGTTGGTGGCGGCGGGGAATTGCAATGGACCAAGCCGGTCTATCCCGGCGATACGCTGCGCGTGGAAATCGAAGTGCTGGAAGTGGCGCCATCACGATCCCGCCCGGATCGCGGCAGCGCGCTGATGCGTAACACAACCTTCAACCAAGATGATGAGCCGGTGCAGATTTTCACCGTGCGCGTTGTTGTCCCGAAACGCCCAGCCTGATCGGCTTATTGAGGTTTCCATGGCTTATGATTTTGATCTTTTCGTGATTGGTGGCGGTTCTGGTGGGGTGCGTTCCGCACGTATTGCCGCCGGTCATGGGGCGCGGGTTGGCGTTGCGGAAGAACGCTTCTGGGGCGGCACTTGTGTGAATGTTGGCTGCGTGCCGAAGAAGATCATGGTGAATGCGGCTGAATATGACGCCTGGGCGGAAGATGCGGCGGCTTTTGGGTGGTCGTTTGAAAATCACGGGCATGATTGGGCGAAGCTGGCGGCCGCACGGGATGCCGAAGTGGCGCGGCTTTCGGGGATTTACGGCCGCTTGCTGGGCAATGCAGGTGTGACTTCCTTCGATGCGCGCGCCACCTTTCTGGATGCGCATACGCTTGATGTCGGCGGCAAGCGCATGACGGCGGAACGGATCATCATCGCGGTGGGCGGTGTCGCCACCCGGCTTGATATTCCGGGCGCGGAGCTTGGGCTGATTTCCGATGATCTTTTCACGCTGAAAGCCTTGCCCAAACGCGTCGCGGTGTTGGGCGCTGGCTATATCGCGGTGGAATTCGCCTGCATCCTGAAGGGGCTTGGGGCAGAGGTTGCGCTGGTGCATCGGGCACCCCTGCCGCTGCGAGGCTTTGATGAGGATATTCGCAGCGCCGCCGCGGAAGCCCTGATTGCACAAGGCATTGCCTGCCATGCCGGCGTCAGCCCAACGCGCATTGAAGCGCGCGGCGCGGAACGCGTGCTGCATCTTTCCGATGGAACGACGCAAGTTTTCGACGCGGTGTTTTTCTGCACCGGGCGCAAGCCTGCCACGACTGGGCTTGGGTTGGACAAGGCCGGCGTAGCGCTGGCGGCCAATGGCGTGATCGCCGTGGATGATAACCATGCCACCAGCCAGCCGCACATCTTCGCCATCGGCGATGTGCTGGACCGAGTGAATTTGACCCCCATGGCAACCGCCATTGGTCACGCGCTGGCCGATACGCTGTTCGGCAATAACCCGCGCCGCGTGAGCTATGAAAACGTACCAACGGCCGTTTTCATGAACCCGCCCATCGGAACGGTGGGCATCACGGAAGAAGAAGCCGCGCAACGCGGCCCCGCCGATATCTACGTTACGCGCTTCACCCCCATGCGCCACACCATCAGCAAGCGCGAAGGCCGCAAGACGCTGATGAAGCTGGTGGTCTGCCAGCGCACGCAAAAAATCTTGGGCGCGCATATGATCGGCGAGGACGCCGGGGAGATGATGCAGGGCATCGGTATTGCCGTTGTTATGGGCGCGACCAAGCAGGATTTTGATCGCACCATCGGCATTCATCCAACGGCGGCAGAGGAATTCGTGACACTCCGCACCCGCACACGCGTGGTGGGCGCGTGATGCAGCCGGCGCAGCGCCTGATCATCGGCTTCGCCTCACTGGGGCATTTCCTGCATCATGTGCTGACGGGGCTTTTCCTGACGCTGGCCGTTATTCTGGAGGGCGTCTGGCAAAGGCCCTATGCGGAAATCATCGCGCTTTGGACGCTGGGTGCCGCCATGATCGGCGTTGGGGCGCCGCTGGCCGGTTGGCTTGCGGATCGCTTTGGTCATGCGCGCATGATGACGGTGTTTTTCCTGGGTATTGGTCTTGCTTCCATCATCGCCGGCTTTGTGGCCGATAGTTCTGAGATGGGGCTCGCACTCGCGGTGCTGGGTGGCTTTGGCGCGATTTATCATCCGGTCGCACTCGCCTGGGTTTCCATGACCGCGCCGCCCGATGCGCGCGGGCGACTGATGGGTATTCTGGGCATTGCGGGCAGCATCGGCGTTGCCTGCGCCGCCGTGATTGCCGGTGGCCTAGCGGAGGTTGCCGGTTGGCGCATGGCGATGATCCTGCCCGGCATTGTCACTATCATCGCAGGCTTGGCGCTGCTATTCTGCCTGCTTACGGGTCGTGTTGCTGCCAGCAATCACCAGCCGGGCCAGGAAGCAGCGCAGTCTGCGGCGGCAGAGGCCGCGCACATTCCCTGGGGCGTGCTGATTGTGCTCGCCATCACCTTCATGCTTGGCTCCATTGCCTATACCGCCTATGCCACCGCGCTGCCGAAATGGCTGAGCGACATGCTGCTGCTTGATTCTGCGCGGGCGGCGCAACTTGGCCTGATTGTGGGCGCGACCATGTTGATGGGTAGTGTGGGGCAATTGATTGGCGGGCGGCTCGCGGATCAGATGCCGATGAAGACGCTCTATGTCGCGACCTTCCTGGTGAAACTGCCGCTCATGCTGCTGGCGGCCTGGTTTGGCGGCGTTTGGGTGCTGCTGATTGCTGTGTTCATCGGCTTCATGTTCGATTTCTCGGCACCAGTCGAAAACCTGCTGCTGGCGCGGTATTCATCGGGCAAGCGGCGCGGGCTTGCCTTTGGGCTGAAATTCGCGATGGGTTTTGTCGCGGCGCCGCTGGGGGTGAACCTTGTTGCCTGGGCTTATGGCGATGCCGTGGGCGGAGCGCCGGCGCTGTTTCTGACGCTGGCTGTTCTTGGGCTTGTCATGCTGGCCGCTGCCATGGCTTTGCCGCGTGATACGGGTGCGCGCACGGCACCGCAGGCGGTTCCTGCCTAAGGCTTCCACCGTATCGCCAAGCGGTGCAGAATGCTCCCCGAAAGCATTGAGGGATACCGCCCGATGAAAACGCGCGCCGCCGTGGCTTGGCAAGCGAAACAGCCACTCACCATTGAAACTGTGGATTTGGATGGCCCCAAAGCCGGCGAAGTCCTGGTCGAAATCATGGCAACCGGCGTCTGCCATACGGATTCCTATACGCTGGATGGGCTGGATTCTGAGGGGCTTTTCCCCGCCATCCTGGGCCATGAGGGCGCTGGCATTGTCCGCGAAATCGGCGCGGGTGTGACCAGCGTGAAACCCGGCGATCACGTGATTCCGCTCTACACGCCCGAATGCCGCGCCTGCAAAACGTGTCTTAGCCAGCGGAGCAATCTTTGCACCTCCATCCGCGCGACCCAGGGCAAGGGTGTCATGCCCGATGGCACCAGTCGCTTTCGTTGCGAAACCACGGCGCCTGGCAAGCCTGTGTTTCACTATATGGGTTGCAGCACTTTTTCGAATTTCACCGTGCTGCCGGAAATCGCTGTCGCGAAAGTGCGTGAAGACGCGCCCTTCGACAAGATTTGCTACATTGGCTGCGGAGTCACCACCGGCATTGGCGCGGTGATCTATACGGCCAAGGTCTGGCCCGGCGCCAATGTGGTTGTCTTTGGCCTGGGCGGTATTGGGCTGAATGTCATCCAAGGCGCGCGCATGGTGGGTGCCGACAAGATCATCGGCGTTGACATCAACCCCGCCAAGCGGGCCATGGCGCGCAAATTCGGCATGACGCATTTCATCAACCCGAATGAGATCGGCACCGATAAGGTGGTGCAGGCCATCACGGACCTCACAGGCGGAGGTGCCGATTTCTCCTTTGATTGCACCGGCAATGTCGCGGTGATGCGCCAGGCGCTGGAATGCTGCCATCGCGGCTGGGGGGAGAGCATCATCATCGGCGTCGCACCCTCAGGCGCTGAAATCGCCACGCGGCCCTTCCAATTGGTCACGGGCCGCGTCTGGAAGGGCTCCGCCTTTGGTGGCGCGCGCGGGCGGACGGATGTGCCGAAAATTGTTGATTGGTATATGGAAGGGAAGATCAATATTGATGATCTGATCACCCACACCATGCCGCTTGAGAAAATCAACGATGCCTTCGATCTGATGCATGAAGGCAAATCTATCCGATCGGTGGTGGTGTTTTAGCAAAGCACTTCAAGCACCATTCACCATGCTCTCAAAATCCCGAAACAGGCTGATCGCCTCCGGGTCGAAAAACGGCAGGATTTGGCTCAGGAAAATCCCTGCCGTGCCGCGTCCATGGTCTATCCAATAGAAGGTATTGCCAAGCCCGGCCCAAGCTAGCCCGCCGGCGGACCGTCCCTGCGGTGATGGGCGCCGGTTCACCAGAAACGTCAGCCCCCAGCCATTCGCCGTGCCGGGGAAGAAATCCGCATCGCGGGTTGCTGTCGGCACGGCGGAAATCATCGGGCGTACCGAAAGCGGCGCGATCTGGTCGCGCGCCATCTCGGCCACGGTTTCAGGCTTCAAAAGCCTGATTTTCCCGTGCCGCCCGCCATTCAGGATCATATGCGCGAAAGCGAGATAATCCCGCGCGGTGCCGTAAAGCCCGCCACCGCCCGTCTCAAACTCTGGCTCCTGCGGCACTTCGAAGGGAATGACGGCAAGCGCGCCATCCGCGCTGCGCCCATGCATCGCCGCCAAGCGCGCCCTTTGATCCGGGCGCAGCTTGAAGGAAGTATCAACCATGCCGAGTGGCTCAAAAATCACCCGCGTCAGATGCGCGCCCAGCGTCTCGCCTGTTGCGGCCTCAATCATTTTGCCGGCCCAATCTATGCCGATCCCATAACTCCAATCCTCGCCAGGATCGAATAGCAAGGGCAGGGCAAGTGCTGCATTGCGGCAGGTGCCAACCGCAGGCGTGCCAGTAGCCTTGCGGAAGCGGGCTATATCCGCGCTCCACATGTCATAGGCATAGCCCGAGGTATGGGTCAGCAAATGGCGCAAGGTGATAGGGCGCTTGGCTGGGCGCAGCTTGGGCTGGCCGGCCTCATCAAAGCCTTCCAGCACGCCAAGCGCACCAATACCCGGCACCAGCGCGCTTGCCGGCGCATCAAGGGAAAGCTTGCCCGCTTCCACCAGCATCATGGCCGCCGCGCCGGTAATGGCCTTGGTCATGGAGGCTATCCAGAACACCGCATCGGGCTGCATGAGTTCCGCGCTGCCGAGCGCCCGGCTGCCGAAGCCGGCATCCCAACTACTGCCATGTCGGTCACCCAAAGCCACTACCAGGCCAGGGATCGCCCCGGCCTGAACCGCCTTTTGCATCCGGATCGCGATATCTTGCTGCCTGTCCATGCCTGCTGATTTCCTTGCCATCCTGCCGCGCTGCCCGCCTGCTCTTCCCCTCAGCGCGGGCTCGTGTTTATTGTGCCCCGTCTTGAAACAAGGAGATAGGCGGAAATGACTGCGCGGGGCTGGAGCCCGGAATCATGGCGGAACATGCCGATCAGGCAAGTGCCGGAATATCCCGACCAGGCGGCTTTGGCCGCAATGGAAGCCAAGATCGCGCGATTTCCCCCGCTGGTTTTTGCAGGTGAGGCCCGGCGCCTTAAGGCCTCCTTGGCGCGTGCTGGCGATGGCCAGGCCTTCGTCCTGCAAGGGGGCGATTGCGCCGAAAGCTTTGGCGATTTCACGGCGAATATCATCCGCGATACTTTTCGCGTGCTGCTGCAAATGGCGGTTGTGCTGACCTTTGGTGGCGCTTTGCCAGTGGTGAAGCTTGGCCGCATGGCCGGGCAATTCGCCAAGCCGCGATCTTCCGATAATGAAACGCGTGATGGCGTGACGCTGCCTTCCTATCGCGGCGACATCATCAATGGGCCGGATTTCGATCCGGCATCGCGCATCCCCGATCCGTCGCGGATGGAATTCGCCTATATGCAATCGGCGGGTACGCTTAATCTGCTGCGCGCCTTCTCCACCGGGGGCTATGCGGATCTGCATCAGGTCCATCGCTGGAATTTGGGCTTTGTTGAAAGAAGCCCGCTGGCGGATCGCTATGCGGACCTCGCGACGCGTATTGATCAGACGCTTGCCTTCATGCAGGCCTGCGGCATGTCAGACCTGCCGCAAGTGCGGGAGACGGAGTTCTACACCAGCCATGAAAGCCTGTTGCTGCCTTACGAACAATCCATGACGCGGGTCGATTCCACCTCCGGCGATTGGTATGCCTGTTCGGCGCATTTCCTGTGGATTGGTGATCGCACGCGCCAGCCGGAAGGTGCCCATGTGGAATTCCTGCGCGGCGTGAAGAACCCCATCGGCATGAAGGTGGGCCCCAGTATGGACGCCGATGAATTGGTGCGGCTCACGGAAATCCTGAACCCAGCCAATGAAAAGGGGCGGCTCACGCTGATATCCCGCATGGGGGCCGATAAGGTGGAAGCGAAGCTCGCTCCGCTGGTCCGTGCCGTGACGCGCGCCGGGCGCAATGTGGTTTGGATTTGCGATCCGATGCATGGCAATACCACCACCGTCGCAGGCTATAAGACCCGGCCCTTCGATGCCATTATTTCCGAAGTGCGCGGCTTTTTCGATGTGCATGAGGCAGAAGGCAGCTTCGCCGGCGGTGTGCATGTGGAAATGACCGGCAGTGACGTCACCGAATGCCTGGGCGGCGCCCATAAGCTTTCGGAGACCGATCTTTCGGCCAATTACGCGACCACATGCGACCCCAGGCTCAATGCCGAGCAATCGCTGGAACTCGCCTTCCTGATCGCCGAGGAATTGAAGGCGCGGCGCGTGGCCGGCCTGACCGCACCGGCCCAGGCAGCGCAGTGAACGCGCCCAGCAGCCGGGAGGGAGCAACCCTTCCGGCGGCATCCGATGTGACGGATGCGGTGATTTCCGCCCGCGCCGATAGCTATTTCAACCGCACCAAGGCCGTGGTGCAGCGCTTTGGCGATACCAAAGTCACCTATGCGGTCTTTTTGCGTCGCCCGGTGATTTCCGCCCCCAGGCTGATGCTGGATTGGCTACGCACGGTGGCCGCGCGGCGCGGCACTGCCTTCCAGATTGAAGTGATGCATGAAGAAGGCCAATGGGTCGGCGCCGGCGATCCCTTGCTTTATGTCAGCGGGTCCTTTGCGCAGCTGGTGGATTTGGAAACCATGCTGCTGCAAAAACTCGGCGCGGCCTGTGTTGCGGCGCATAACGCCTATCAAATGTGTGTTGAATTGCCGCAAACCGCGTTTCTGGCCATGGAAGCGCGCCACTGCGCCGGGGCGGAAATGCAGGACATGATGGCCTATGCCGCTTCCGTCGGCAGCCGCGCCGCGCAGGCGGAAGGCGCCAAGGGCTTCATCGGCAATGCCAATGACGCAACGGCGCATTGGTTCGGCGCCCCCAAGGGCTATGGCACCATGCCCCATGCGTTGATCGGCTATGCCGGCAGCACGGTGCGCGCCGCCGAGATGTTCCACGAAACCTTCCCGGATGAAAACCTGACGGTGCTGGTGGATTACTTCGGCCGGGAAATATCCGATGGCCTGGCGGTGGCGCGCCGCTTCCCCGAATTGGCCGCTTCCGGCCGGCTTGCCATGCGGCTCGACACCCATGGCGGGCGCTTTCTGGAAGGGCTCGACCCCGCGGAAAGCTACGCTGTTCTGGAACGCCACGCCCCGCAGGCGACCCGCCGCTACCGCAGCGAGACCGAATTGCGCCACCTGACCGGCACCGGGGTTTCCGCCGCTGCCGTCTGGCGGATGCGCGAAGCCTTGGATGAGGCCGGCTTCCCCAAGGTGAGGATTGTCGCTTCCTCGGGCTTCGGGGTCACCAAATGCCGGGTTATGGCGGAAGCCAAGGCGCCGATTGACGTGGTGGGCACCGGCAGCTTCATCCCCAATACCTGGTCCGAAACCTACGCTACAGCGGATATCGTTGCCTATGACGGCGTGCCGCGCGTGAAGCTTGGCCGCGAATTCCTGTTGAAACGCGGAGAAGGGCGCCGGCGCAATGGCGGGCAGGGCTGAAAGGCCTCACTTTGGGTGATTTCACCCAAGCCAGAAACCCTCTAGAAGGCGCCATGGCCGAGACCCTGAAAATTGCCCTGGCGCAACTCAATCCCCATGAGGGTGCGCTGACCGCCAATGCAGCGCTGATCCGCAACGCCCGCGCAGAGGCAGCGAAGCTTGGCGCCGATCTTGTGGTGACACCGGAATTTTCCATCGCCGGCTATCCGCCGGAGGATTTGGTGCGCAAGCCCGCCTTCATCGCCGCCTGCGAAGCCGAGATCGCGGCGCTCGCCGCCGAGACTGCCGATGGTGGGCCTGGCTTGGTGGTGGGCGGCCCCTGGCGCGAAGGTGAGAAGGTTTTCAACGCGCTATTCCTGTTGGAAGCCGGGCAAATCGCCGCGCGGCGTGCCAAGCATGAATTGCCGAATTACGGTGTGTTTGACGATAAGCGCGTGTTCGATGCCGGTCCCGCACCTGGCCCCATTCCCTTCCGCGGCTTTCGCCTGGGCCTGATGATTTGCGAGGATTGGTGGTTCCCCGCCGTTTCCGAAACGCTCAGTGAAACCGGCGCGGAAATCCTGATCGCCATCAATGGCTCCCCGTTTGAGGCAGCAAAGCATCAGGCGCGGCTTGATCTGGCGGTATCCCGCTGCGTTGAAACCGGGCTTGGCTTTGTCTTTGTGAACCAGGTGGGCGGGCAGGATGAGCTGGTGTTTGAAGGCGCGTCCTTTGTGATGAATGCGGATCGTTCGCTGGCCCATGTGATGCCGATGTTCAGCGAAGGGCTGCGCATCACCGAATGGCGGCGTGAGGCTGGCAAGCTGGTTTGCATGGCTGGTGAGATCGCGCCTGCCTTGCCAAGGCTGGAACAGATATACGGCGCTATGGTGCTGGGCCTGCGCGATTACGTGAACAAGAACCGCTTCCCGGGCGTGGTGCTGGGGCTATCTGGCGGCATTGATTCCGCGATATCGGCGGCGGTGGCCGTGGATGCCCTGGGCCCGGATCGCGTGCGCGCTGTGATGATGCCATCGCCCTATACCAGCATTGAAAGCCTGGAAGATGCTGCCGAATGCGCTCAGCTTCTTGGCATTCGCTATGAGAATATCGGCATTGGCCCGGCGATGGAGGCTTTCGCGGGGATGTTGGCGCCAGCCTTTGGCAATCGCCCGCCCGACATCACGGAAGAAAACCTGCAATCGCGGATTCGAGGCGTCACGCTGATGGCGCTCTCGAACAAGTTCGGCGACATGCTGCTGACTACCGGCAATAAGAGTGAAATGAGCACCGGCTATGCCACGATCTACGGCGATATGTGCGGTGGTTATTCCGTCTTGAAGGATGTGTACAAGACGACGGTTTTTGCCTTGTCTTGGTGGCGCAACGAAAACCAGTCGGCGATTGGTCTTGGCCCGAAGGGGATGGTGATGCCGGAACGCGTCATCACCAAACCACCCAGTGCTGAATTGAAACCTGATCAGAAGGATCAGGACAGCCTGCCGCCTTATGATGTACTGGACGCCATTCTGGAAGGGCTGGTGGAAGGCGAGAAATCCGTGGATGCGCTGGTGGCGGATGGCTTTGACCGTGCGCTGGTGTTGCGGGTTTGGCGCTTGTTGGACCGCGCGGAGTATAAGCGCCGGCAAGCACCACCCGGCGTGAAGATCACGCCGCGCGCCTTTGGGCGGGATCGGCGCTACCCCATCACCAATGGCTTCACGGCGTTGATTTCATGAGCGCTGGTCTCGATCCTCAGCTTTTTGGTGGCGGCGATCTGATTGTCCGCATCATGGATCTGTCGGGCGGCAATGGCAGCGACCCGGTGGAAGAAATCCGCGGCTTTCTTTCCATTGAACACGCCAATGCCTTTGCGCGCCGCTATGTGCGGGATTCTGTGGAACGCTGCCGCGCGCCTGGGCTTGATGCCAAGGCCGTACTGGATGCCTGGTTCGCTTTTGGTGAAGATGCGGAAGTGGTTGGCGCTGCCGAAGCGGCCTGGGTGAGTGGCAGTGAATTGAAGGGTTTTGCTGAAACCCCGGTGAAAGACAGCGAAGAACGCAATTGGCGCATGCTCGACCCGCGCCGCGATGAAGAGTCTGAGGACGCGGCATGAAACTCCGTTTTGCCCCTTCGCCCACTGGGCTTTTGCATGTTGGTAATGCGCGTGTGGCGCTGGCCAATTGGCTGCTGGCGCGTCGCCATGGCGGGGAATTCCTGCTGCGCCTGGATGATACGGATACAGAACGATCCCGCGCTGAATATGCCGAAGCGATTGAGGAAGACCTGACCTGGCTTGGCCTGCCTTGGGATGGGCTGGTGGCGCAATCAACCCGGCTTGATCGCTATGCGGAGGCTGCGGAAAAGCTGAAGGCCGCCGGGCGGCTTTATCCTTGCTTCGAAACTGAGGAAGAACTCGCCTACAAGCGCGAACGTCGCCGGCGCGAAGGCAAGCCGCCGCTTTATGACCGCGAAGCGCTGAAAATGACCGCCGAGCAATTGGAACGCGCCCTAGCGAATGGCAAGCAGCCTTATTGGCGCTTCAAGCTTTCCATGCGCTCCGTTTCATGGCGCGATCAGGTCTTGGGTGATCGCAGCGTGAAGCTTTCGGCGATTTCAGACCCGGTGCTGATCCGCGCGGATGGTTCGCCGCTTTATACCTTCACGTCTGTCGTGGATGATCTTGAAATGGGCATCACGCATATTGTCCGTGGAGAGGATCACGTCACCAATACCGGCATTCAGATTGATATTTTTGAAGCCCTTGGCGGCAAGCAGGGCGCGCTGGCCTTCGGGCATTTGCCGCTGCTGACGGATGCGGAAGGCGGCGCGCTGTCCAAGCGTTTGGGGTCCATTTCGCTTAGGCATTTGCGCAAGGATGGGATCGAACCAGCGGCGCTGGTTGGGTATTTGGCGGCGCTCGGTACATCGAATGATCCAGTTTCAGGGATGCCGGCTGATTTGGCGCCTTCCTATGATTTGGCGAAGGTTTCTCATGCGACAGCGCGCTTCGACCCGCGGCATATGCTGGCGCTTAATCGCAAGTTGCTGCACGGCGTTGCCTTTGACGCGGTGAAGGACAGGCTACCAGAAGGCGCTGATGAGGCTTTCTGGCTTGCGGTGCGGGGCAATCTGGATTTGCTGCGCGAAGCCAAGCCCTGGTTCGATGTGGTGCGCGGCACCATTGTGCCGCCCGTGCTGGAAGGGGAGGAGGATTTCCTCCGCGCTGCCCTGGATGTCATGCCCGCTGAACCTTGGGACACCACCACCTGGAGTGCCTGGACCAGCGCGATTAAGGTCAGCACTGGCCGCAAGGGCAAGGCGCTATTCCTGCCCATGCGTTTGGCGCTTACGGGTGAAGAACACGGGCCTGATATCGGCACCATGCTGCCGCTCATTGGGCGGGATCGTGCGGCGCTGCGCCTCAAAATCGCGGCAGGAGGCTGAAACATGGCCGAGCTTTTCCTGCATGACAGCGCAGCGCGTACCAAACGGCGCTTTGAACCGCTCGATCCCCAGCATGTTAAGCTCTATGTCTGCGGGCCCACGGTTTATGATCTGGCGCATCTTGGCAATGCGCGCCCGGTGGTGGTGTTTGATGTGCTGGCGCGGCTGTTGCGCCGGCTTTATCCGCGCGTGACCTATGCGCGCAACATCACGGATGTGGATGACAAGATCAATGCGCGCGCGCGCGAAAGTGGTGAGCCCATTGCCGCCATCACTGCGCGCACGACTGCCGATTTCCACGCGGATATGGCCGCCCTTGGCGCGCTGCCGCCCGATGTGGAACCGCGCGCCACCGGCCATATCGCGGAAATGATCGCGCTGATTGAACGCCTGATCGCCAATGGCCATGCCTATGCGGCGGATGGGCATGTGCTGTTCTCGGTCCCGTCCTTTGCCAATTACGGCAAGCTTTCCGGGCGTTCACCGGATGAATTGCTGGCCGGCGCGCGGGTGGATGTGGCGCCCTATAAGCGCGATGCCGGCGATTTCGTGCTGTGGAAGCCGAGCGATGCCGAGACACCTGGCTGGGACAGCCCTTGGGGCCGAGGCCGGCCTGGCTGGCATATTGAATGCTCGGCCATGTCCTGGAAGCATCTTGGCGAAAGCTTCGATATCCATGGTGGCGGGCATGATCTGATTTTCCCGCATCATGAAAATGAAGTTGCGCAATCAGTCTGCGCTTTCCCTGGTGCTGCCTTTGCCCGCTATTGGATGCATAACGGCATGCTACTGGTGGATGGGGAGAAGATGTCGAAATCGCTCGGCAATTTCCTCACCGTGCGGGATATTCTGAAGAAGGGCGCTTGGGCTGGTGAGGCTTTCCGCCTGCTATTGCTGCGCACCCATTACCGCCAATCGCTGGATTTCACCGAGACTGGCTTGGACGAAGCCAAGGCGGAGCTGGATGATCACTACGCCATGCTGGCGCGGGCGGATGCCACCGATGCGGATGATGAAGCCGCGCGCATGGCCGATTGGGCCTTGGAACCGCTGCATGATGATTTGAATACGCCGCTGGCACTGGCGCGGCTGCGTGACCTTCGCACCCTTGCCAATGCGCTGACGGTGGGTGGTTCGCCCAATGTCGTGCTGGAACGCATGGGCCTGCGGGATGCGCCGGATATCGGTGCGGTGGTCGCGGCCTTCCGGGAAGCGGCTGCCGTGCTTGGCCTGATGCAAACTGATCCTGCGCTGTGGCTGCAAGGTGATGGCGATGATGCCGCCGCCATCGAAGCCGCCATCGCCGCTCGTCTTGCCGCCCGCAAGGCGAAGAACTGGGCGGAAGCGGATCGTATTCGCGATGAATTGAACGCCAAGGGTATCATTCTGGAAGATGGCGCCGGCGGCACCTCCTGGAAACGCGCTTGACCTTCCCCTTATGGCAAGCCGCAACCTTCACCGGTTGAACCAAAAACCGGGAGCCCAATCATGAAGCGCATCGCCCTTTGCCTGACGCTCGCCACCCTTACCCTGCCTGCCTTGGCCCAGCAGGGCCACCAGGGCCACGGCACGCGCGCCCCCGCCGGTGAACCCGCTTCGACGCGGGAGTTCCGCGCTGCCAATGACCGTATGCATCGTGACATGAGTATCCGCTTCACCGGCGATGCGGATCGGGATTTTGCCGCCGGCATGATCCCGCATCACCAGGGCGCGATAGACATGGCGCGCGTCGTGCTCCGCCACGGCAAAGACCCTGACATGAAGCGCCTGGCGGAAAGCATCATCGCCGCCCAGGAAGCGGAGATCACCCAATTAAGGGCTTTTCTGGCGCGATGACGGGCGGGCGCGGGGAAGGGGGGGCGCCAATTACGCCGCCACCGGGTGAAAGCCCGATCATTGTGCTGGTGCGCCCGCAAATGGCGCGCAATATCGGCAGCACCGCCCGCGCCATGGCCAATGGCGGCCTGTTTCATTTGCGTATCGTGGCCCCGCGCGATGGCTGGCCGCAGCCGGATGCGCTGCCAGCGGCTTCCGGGGCTGATCCCATCATCCATGCCGCGCAGGTGTTTGATACGCTCGATGCCGCACTCGCGGATTGCCACCGCGTATTGGCCACCTGCCCGCGACCACGGCACGTGGTTATTCCGGTACGCAATGCGCGGGCAGCGGCTGAGGATTTGCGCGCCATCAACGCGAAAGGCCAGCGTGTGGGCGTGCTTTTCGGACCCGAACGCGCCGGGCTGGAAGCCGAGGATCTGGCGCGCGCCGATACACTGGTGCGCTATCCGCTGAACCCTGAGCATAATTCGCTCAACCTCGCCCAGGCGGTGATGATCCTGGCCTATGAATGGTGGATGGCGGCTGAGGCAACGCCGCCGCGCTACCTCATGACCAATGAAACCCATGTCGCGACCAAGGGCGAATTGGACATATTTTTGGGTCGGCTGATTGCGGAATTGGATGCGTCCGGCTTCCTCGACAATCAGGAAAAGCGACCCGGCATGGTGCGGAACCTGCGCCATTGGTTTCAGCGCGGCGAAGTGACGGAACAGGAACTCCGCACGCTGCATGGCGTGGTCACGGAATTGTCGCGTGGCCGCATGAAGCGTGGCCGCCCGCCGCGAGATGATGTGAAAGCGCCCTGGCTTGACGAATAAAAAACCCGGCTGATTTTCACCAGCCGGGCTTTACTGAACTAAGCGCCAATCAGCGCTGCAAGGCCTGCACAATTTCCTGCGTGACCTTCTTCGCATCGCCGAACAGCATCATCGTATTCGGGCGGAAGAATAGCTCATTATCCACGCCGGCATAGCCGCTCGCCATGCCGCGCTTGATGAAGAACACGGTCTTCGCGCGTTCCACATCGAGAATGGGCATGCCGTAAATCGCCGATGATTTGTCGGTCTTGGCCGCCGGGTTGGTCACGTCATTCGCCCCGATCACAAAGGCCACATCGGCATCGGCGAATTCGGGATTGATCTCCTCAAGTTCAAGAACCTCGTCATAAGGCACATTGGCTTCGGCCAGCAGCACGTTCATGTGGCCGGGCATGCGGCCTGCCACAGGATGGATGGCGTATTTGATATCAACGCCTTCCTTCTTGAGCAGATCAGCCATTTCACGCAGCACCTGCTGCGCCTGCGCCACAGCCATGCCATAGCCAGGCACCACGATGATCTTCTGCGCATTCTTCATCATATAAGCCGCATCTTCCGGGCTGCCGGCCTTCACGGGCGGGCGATCCGCCGCGGCGCCACCAGCGGCCACGGTGCCACCTTCGGACCCGAAGCCACCCAAAAGCACATTTATGATGCTGCGGTTCATGCCCTTACACATGATGTAGGACAGGATGGCACCAGAAGCGCCCACCAGCGCGCCGGTCACAATCAGCAGCAGATTGCCGATGGTAAAGCCAATGCCCGCCGCCGCCCAGCCGGAATAGCTGTTCAGCATGGACACAACCACAGGCATATCAGCGCCGCCAATCGGGATGATCAGCAGGAAGCCCAGCACCAAGGACAGGATGGCAATCATCCAGAACAGCACATCACTGCCCGTGATCACGAACAGCACCACCAGCAGCGCCAGCAAAATGCCAAGCGCCAGGTTCAGCATGTGCTGACCCTTGAACATGATGGGCGCGCCAGACATGCGGCCATCCAGCTTCGCAAAGGCAATCACAGAACCCGAAAAGGTGATGGCACCAATCGCAAGACCCAGCGACATTTCAACCAAAGACGCGCCTTTGATATTGCCGCGCACACCAATGCCGAAGCTCTCCGGCGCGTAAAACGCCGCTGCCGCCACGAATACGGCGGCCAAGCCCACCAGCGAATGGAATGCCGCGACAAGCTGCGGTAGCGACGTCATTTGAATGCGTTGGGCAACAATGGTGCCGATGGCGCCGCCAATGGCCAAGCCCGCAATCACCAGCCCAATGCCGCCAATGCTCATGCCTGGCTTCAGCAAGGTGGCGGCAATCGCCACCGCCATGCCGATCATGCCAAGCATATTGCCCTGGCGGCTGGTTTCGGGATGGCTCAACCCACGCAGCGCCAGAATAAACAGCACTGATGCAACAAGATAAGCCAGTGTCAGAAGAGTGGTCGCCATGGCGTCAGCTCCCCTTCTTCTTGAACATGGCCAACATTCGGCGCGTTACCATAAAGCCGCCAAAAATATTCACGGCAGCCAGGGTTACGCCGATGAAGCCGAAAATCTTTGCCGCTGTGCCTTCCGCAGTGCCGGCGGCGAGGATGGCGCCCACCACAATCACCGATGAAATGGCATTGGTCACGCCCATCAGCGGCGAATGCAGCGCGGGCGTCACGTTCCACACCACATGATAGCCGACAAAGCAGGCGAGCAAGAAGATCGTCAGCAAATACAAAAACGGCTCAGCCGCCGCGGCCACGGGGGCCACGGCTTCCGCCGCCCGGCGGGCCTGTTCAGCCAATTCCAGCGCGCGCTGCGCGGTGCTGGCCGCCTGATTGGCGAGTTCGGTCGCGTTCATCCGAATTCTCCTTATCCTGCCTGTGCCGGCTTCATTTGCGGGTGCACCACGGCCCCGCCGCGCGTGAGCGCAACACCCTTCACAATGTCATCATCTTCCGGAAGTTTGGGCGCCTTGGCGTCCTTATCCCAGAAGGTGGTCAGGAAGGTCAGCAGATTACGCGCATAAAGCGCGGAAGCCGCCGCCGGAATACGCCCGGGCCAATTGGTATAGCCCAGGATCTTCACGCCATTTTCCGTGATGAAAAGCTCACCAGGCTTGGTCATCGCGCAATTGCCGCCCGCGTCAGACGCGATATCCACAATCACGGAACCGGGCTTCATGGCAGCGACCATCTCGGCCGTTACCAGAATGGGCGCGCGGCGGCCCTGCACCAAAGCGGTGCAGACCACGACATCCTGCTTGGCGATGTGGGCGGCGACCACTTCCGCCTGCTTGGCGTAGAAGGCGGCTGAAAGCTGCTTCGCATAGCCGCCTGCGGTTTGCGCGGCCTTGCTTTCCTCATCCTCGTAACCCACGAAGCTGGCGCCGAGGGATTTGATTTCTTCCTTGGCGGCAGGGCGCACATCAGTGGCCGAAACCCGGCCCCCAAGGCGGCGCGCGGTCGCAATCGCCTGCAAGCCGGCAACGCCGGCACCCATGATGAAGGCATTGGCCGCGGGCACGGTGCCGGCGGCGGTCATCATCATGGGGAAGCCCTTGTCATAGGCGGTGGATGCTTCAACCACGGCGCGATAGCCCGCCAAATTCGCCTGGGAAGACAGCACATCCATGGATTGCGCGCGGGTGATGCGCGGCAGCAATTCCATGGAGCAAGCGTCAATCCCGCCAGCGGCATAACGCCCGGCGGCATCGGCATCGGCGGCAAGGGTTGCGATCAGCAGCGCCCCGCGCGGGATCAGCGCCAATTCATCCAGCGCGCCTTCGCCGGCGGCGAGAGGTGCCCGCACCTTCAGCACGATATTGGCGCCCGCCAGCGCCCCGGCGGCATCGGCAGCCAGGCTGGCGCCTGCTTCCGCGAAGGCAGCATCGGTAAAGCCAGAGGCCAAGCCCGCACCGGCTTCAACAGCCAGGGTGCAGCCCATGCCAATCAGCTTCTTCACGGTCTCCGGCGTCGCGGCAACCCGCGTCTCGCCGGCCCGGCGTTCTTTCAGAACGGCCACTTTCATAAGGGATACCCCCAAAGGACTAGATTGTGCGCCGCACTACAGGTGCCGCGCCCGGGTGTCCACCCAGACAGGCTCTTCCAGAAGGGTGCGGGACGAGAAATTACAAGGCCTGACAGGGCGAAAGGACCGCCCGTCAGCCCGGCGTCGCGGACGGAGGCACCCCGGCCTCCGCGATGGCCGCCTGCTGCCTTTCGGCAATTTTCGCCACATCGAAATCGGCGATCAATTCCTGGAACAGCTGATGCCAATTCAGCTTGGCATTGAGCCGCAGGAACACTGCACCAAGCCCAATCGCCGCGCGGTCCATCAGCGGGAATTCGCGCGGGATGCGCACGCCCCCCGTTCGCTTCAGGCCCGCATGCACTTCTTCCGCAATGCGCCGCCCATATTGCGGGTCATCGCTTTCCTGAATGGGCCGCACCCGGTCATCCAAAAGCGGTTCATAAAGGAAGCGCGCCCAAAGGTTCAGCACTTCCATCGTCTCGCGCTTCAAATCCTTGAAGCCCCAGATCCGATAGGCTTCTGCCGCCTTGTCGAAATCCTCATCCCGCACGGCTTCATACAGCATGATCACGCCGCCCACGAAGCGCGGGTCGAAAATCCGCACCACGCCGAAATCGAGCAGGTTGATGCCAAAGCCACCATTGTCCGGCAGGTCAGACCGCACCTGGTAATTCCCCAGATGCGGGTCGCCATGGATCACACCATAGCGATAGAAGGGCACATACCAGGCGCGGAACAAGGCGCGGGCATAGGCAGCGCGTTCTTCCTCGGGCGGGTCTTCGTCAATGCGGGCTTGAATGGCGCGGCCATCCAGCCAGGACATCGTCAGCAAGCGCTTGGTGCAAAAGGCTTCCACCGGCACGGGCACGCGCACCCCCGGCACATCGCGCAGCATGATGCCATAAAGCCTCTGCTGCGATGCTTCGCGCAGATAATCCAGTTCTTCGCGAAGGCGGTCCGAAAGCTCAAGATAGGCTTCTTCATTCTCCAGCGCGCTATCCATGCGGCGATATAGGCTCATGGCGATTTTAAGTTGCCTAAGATCAGCCTCAACCACGCTCGCCATATCCGGGTATTGCAGCTTGCAGGCCACGCGCTGGCCATCGGGCAGCACGGCGCGATGCACCTGGCCGAGGGACGCCGCAGCCGCAGCCTCACGCTCGAAAGATTTGAATTTGCTTTCCCAGGCCGGGCCCAATTCGCTCATCATGCGCCGGCGCACAAAGGGCCAGCCCATGGGCGGCGCATTGGCTTGAAGGGTCGCCAATTCCTTGGCGATTTCAGGCGGCAGCGCATCCGGTACGGTGGAGAGGAATTGCGCGATCTTCATCATGGGCCCTTTGAGGGAACCCAGCACCGCCTTCAAATCCTCGGCATGTTTTTCGTCTGATTTCAGGCCGAACAGCTTATGCCCGGCAACGCGGGCCGCCATGCCCGTGACGGCGCCGGAAGTGCGCACCATGCGGCGCACTTCGCCAAAAATCGAATGCGCTTCGCGATCATCAGCCATCCGCGCGCTCGATCTCATCAATGAAGCCGGCAATAACATCAAGCCCGCGCGTCCAGAAGGCCGGGTCAGCGGCATTCAAGCCAAAGGGCGCCAGCAATTCCTTGTGCCGTAGCGTGCCGCCAGCACGCAGCATGTCGATATACTTTGCCTCAAAATTCGGAACGCCGCCATCGCGATAAACGCCGTAAAGCGCATTCACCAGGCAATCGCCAAAGGCATAGGCATAGACATAAAAGGGCGTATGGATGAAATGCGGGATATAGGACCAATAGACGTTGTAATCAGGCGAGAAATCAAAAGCCGGACCCAGGCTTTCGACTTGTACCTGCATCCAAAGCTCACCGATGCGCTCTGACGAAAGCTCACCCTTGGCGCGTTCATCATGCAGCAGGGTTTCAAAACGGTAGAAGGCGATCTGGCGCACCACCGTGTTCAACATATCCTCGACCTTGGCGGCGAGCAGCCCACGACGGCGACGCGGATCAGCTTCTGCGTCCAGCACCGCGCGGAAGGTCATCATCTCACCAAAAACGGAGGCTGTTTCAGCCAAAGTCAGCGGGGTTGAGGACATCAGATAGCCCTGCTCACCAGCCAGCACCTGATGCACGCCATGGCCTAATTCATGCGCCAGCGTCATCACATCCCGCGCCTTGCCGTGATAATTCACCAGCAAATAGGGATGCGCCGAAGGCACGGTGGGGTGCGCAAACGCGCCTGATGACTTGCCGGGGCGGAGAGCCGCATCAATCCACGGCTTGTCGAAGAATTGCCGACCAATCTCAGCCAAACGCGGGCTGAAGGCGCCATAGGAATCCAGCACTTGCGAAACCGCCTTGGGCCAGGGGATCAGGCTGTCATCCTGATCGGGCAGCGGCGCATTGCGATCCCAATGTTGCAGCTTTTCCAGCCCAAGCCAAGTCGCCTTCATTGTGTAATAGCGATGCGACAGGCGCGGGAAGCTGGCGCGCACAGCGGAAACCAAAGCCTCCACCACCTCATCTTCCACCATATTAGCGCGGTTGCGCGCGGAAGCGGGGCGCGGGTAGCGCCGCCACTTGTCAATAATCTCCTTGTCTTTCGCCAAGGTATTCGTGATCAGCGTGAACAACCGGCCCTTTTCAGCGAAGGCCGCGGATACACCCTTGGCGGCTGCCTCACGCACCGCGCGATCCCCATCGGAAAGCCTGTTCAGCGCGTCAGACACGGTCAGGCTTTCCGCGCCACTTGGCAGCGGCACGGAAACCTTCATGGTCGCGATGGTTTCATCAAACAGCCGGTTCCAGGCGGATCGGCCCGTCACTTCCTTTTCATGCAGCAGCTTTTCCGCCTCATCGGAAAGCTGATGCGGACGAAATACGCGAAGATCGCGCAGCCAAGGCCGGAAATGGGCCAGGGCAGGGGAGGCAGCGCATTTGCCATCCAGCACCGCATCTTCCAGCCGGTTCAATTCCAGCGTGAAGAAGATCAGATGGCTGCTGATCGTGGTCGCGCGTTCCTGCATGGTTTGATAGAAACGCCCATTCGCCGGGTCTTCCGCATCGCCGCTGAACACCAGTTGGGCATAGGACATGACGCGGCCCAGGATTTCCTCAATCGCCTCATATTCGGCAATTGCCGCCGCCAGGTCATTGCCTGAAATGGTAGCCAGCTTGCCGGCCAGCTTGGCCGAGAAGGCGCGGGCATTCGCCTCGGCGCGTTCAAGGTCGCGGGCCAAGGCCGGGTCATCCGGCGCCTTGTACAGGTCCGAAAGGTCCCAAACGGGGAGGTTGGCAGCGGCGGCACCGCCATCAAGCGGGGCGCGGAGCGGGGTGGGGATGGTGTTTCTGGTCACCCCTCTCATATAGACCGAAGCGGCGCGCGGCCAAGCGCCAAAGCGGGAGAAGGTGAGGCGAATGCCCTATACGGATCAAGGATGGCCCAATCTGCCGGCCATGATGCTGGCGCGGGCGCGGGAATGGCCGACCAAGCCACTATTTCGCTTCTGGCGCGACAAGGCGTGGCAGAGCCTGAATTGGGCGGAATTCGCGGGCCAGGTCGCGGCGCTGGCGGCGTTTCTGCGCGCCCAGGGCATTGCGCCGGGGGACCGCGTGCTGCTGGTTTCCGAAAACCGGCCTGAATTCCCCATCGCCGATACCGCCATCATGGCCATCGGCGCCATTACCGTGCCGACCTATGTCACCAATTTGCCGAGCGACCACGCCCATATCCTGCGCGATTCGGGGGCGCGTTTTGCCATTGTCTCAACCGCAGCACTCGCGGCCCACGTGCTGGAAGGCGCTGCCCTGGCCCATGGGCTGGATGGCCTGCTCTGCTGCGAAACCCCGCCCGAAGCGCCGGGGCTTGCGCGCCATTTCTGGGGTGATGCGTTGGCCGCCCCTGCCGATCCCTTGGCGCTGGAAGCCGAGACCCATCACATTGCATCAGAGGCTCTGGCCTGCCTGATTTATACTTCCGGCACCGGTGGTGCGCCCAAGGGGGTGATGCTGCCGCATCGGGCACTTTTGGCGAATAGGCAGGGCGTGTTGCCGCTGGCCGAAAAACTGGAATTGGATGGCAAGCCATACCTGTCCTTCCTGCCGCTATCGCATAGCTATGAACACACGGTGGGCGGTTTCCTGCTGCCATCTTACGGCATGGAGGTGGTTTATTCGCGCGGTGCGGATCGGCTGGTGCAGGAAATGGCGGAAAACCGCCCCGCCATCATGACCGCGGTGCCGCGCCTGTTTGAAGTGCTGCGGTCCCGCCTGCTGGCGGCGCTGGAGAAGGAAAAGCCCATCAAGCGCTGGTTATTTGATCGCGCCTTGCTGCGCGGGCAGCAGCGCATGGCCGGTGCCTCCTTGGGTGTGATTGGCGGCATCGAGGATGCGTTGCTGGAAAAGCTGGTGCGCGAGAAAGTCCGTGCGCGATTCGGTGGCGCGCTACGCGCTTTGGTCTCGGGCGGCGCGCGGCTTGATCCTGACCTGGCAGCGTTTTTCATCGCGCTTGGGCTACCTGTGCTGCAAGGCTATGGGCAGACCGAAGCCGGGCCGGTGGTGAGCGTGAACCTGCCCTGGGCCAATCGGCATGACAGTGTCGGCATGCCGCTGGAAGGCGTTGAATGCCGTATCGCCCCCGATGGTGAAATCCTGATCAAGGGCGCGCTGGTCATGACCGGCTATTGGGGCAATGCGGAAGCGACTGCATCCACCTTGAAGCCCGAAGGCGAAGACCCGCGCCCCTGGCTCTATACCGGCGATATCGGCGAAATACGCGATGGGTTCTTATACATCACCGACCGCAAGCGCGATTTCATCAAGCTGCTGGGGGGTGACATGATCAGCCCGGCCAAGATCGAAAGCCTATTGATGGCCGAACCCGAAATCCAGCAGGCGCTGGTGGCGGGGGAAGGCAAGCCCGGCCTGGTCGCGCTGATTGTCCCGGCTGAGGGTCAGGAAGGTGGCGTCGCGGCTGCAGTGGCACGGGTGAATGCGCGGCTTGCCGTGATTGAACGCATGCGCCGCCACGCGGTGACGGCACCGTTCACAATCGAAAATGGCTTGCTGACGCCCACCATGAAGCTTCGCCGCCGCGCAGCTATTGAACAACGCGCGGCGGAAATTGAGAAGCTTTGGGAGTAGCGGGCTTACCTAGGCGCCCACCGCAAACCCGCGCGGATATCATCACTATCTTCCCCCGCAGCCGGCACGCCGCGCGTCGGTTGTGGCCGCTCGCCGTCAAAACTGATCGGCAGGCCAATGGCGCGCACCGGCAGCCCCGGCACAGGGGCGACAATGCCGAGTGCTTCCACCTGCGCATCCTCTGCGATTTCGCGCATGGTATTGATCGGCCCGCAGGGTATGCCGGCGGCTTCCAGAAGCGGCAGCCATGTCTCGGCCGGGCGCGTACGAAAGGCCGGTTCCATCACGGCCATCAGCGCGGGTTTATTGGCAACGCGCAGCCGATTGCTGGCAAAGCGTTCATCGCTGCCAAGCCCAGCAAGCCCCATAGCGTCGCATAATTTGCGAAACAGCCGATCATTGGCGGCGGCCACCATCACCGACGCGGTTGCGGTCTCGAAGGATTGAAACACCACCGTATTCGGATTGCCCGAAAGATTGCGCGGCGGCGGGCGGCCAGAGACCGTGAAGCCCGCGAAATGCGGCCCCATCCAGCCAAGTGCCGTTTCCAGCAGCGATGTATCAACCACCCCGCCCTTGCCCGTGGTATGGCGACGCTCAATCGCGGCCAGAATGCCAATCACCGCCCACATGCCCGTGCCAAGGTCCAGTATCTGCACACCGCTTCGCGTGGGCGGCCCGCCTTCCGCGCCATTCATCATCATGAGGCCGGAATAGCCTTGCAGGATTGGCTCATATCCCGGATGCAGCGCCTTCGGCCCCACCGCGCCAAAAGCGCCGAGTGACGCATAAATCAGTCGCGGAAAGCGTTCTGTCAGCGCCGCACCGCCCAGCCCCAAATCTTCCAAGGCGCCGGGGCGCATGTTTTGCACAACGACATCCGCATCACCCACCAATTCCATAAGCAGCGCGCGATCGGCTTCATTGCGTAGATCAAGGCTGAGCGATCTTTTGCCGCGATTGACAGCGATGAAGGTGGTGGCCGTGCCTTCATGCATTGGCGGCCCCCAGCCGCGCGCATCATCGCCGCCTTCGGGGCGTTCCAGCTTGATCACCTCGGCCCCAAGCATGGCGAGGATCTGGCCCGCAAAAGGCCCCGCCAGATTCTGCGCGATTTCGACAACCCGGATACCGGCCAAAGGTAACATGCGAAAACCCTTTTCAAGCAGGCGAAGGGTAGGGCTTTGGCCAGTGAGCGGGCAAGTTGGCCTCTGGACCAAGTGGCGCTGCCGGTGAAAGCTGGCGTCATGAACCCAAGCCCTTCCGACATCCTCGCTGCCCTTTGGCGTCAGGCTGCGCTTGATCCCGCTGCGCTGGCGCATATCAGCTTGACGGGGCAGGAACCCATCCAGCCTTCCAGCTTTCGCGCGGATGCCGCAGCACAAAGCAGCATCGCGGCGACGGGGCTCGCGGCGGCGCTGATCCATCAGCGGCGCGGTGGTGGCGCGCAGCGCGTTGCCGTTGCAATGCGCGACGCGGCGATTGAGTTTCGCTCAGAACATTGGCTCAGCATCGCGGGCCGGCCTGCCGGGGCGCGCTGGGATGCGATTGCGGGGTTATATCTGTGTGGCGATGGGCGCTGGGTGCGGCTGCACACGAATTTCCCGCATCATCGTGATGGCGTGCTGCGCCTGCTCGGCAATGTCGCGCATGATCGCGCTGCGGTCGCCAAGGCACTCAGCACCTGGCGCGCGGCGGATTTCGAAGCAGCGGCAGCGGAAGCCGGGCTTGTGGTGACGATGACGCGCGGCCTTGGCGAATGGAAAGCCTCGCCCCAAGGCCAAGCCGCCGCCAGCCTGCCGGCATTGCTGATCGAGAAAATCGGCGATGCGCCGCGCATGCCCTTGCCGCCCGCGGCTGCGCGCCCGCTTGCGGGAATGCGCGTGCTTGACCTCACACGCGTCATTGCCGGCCCTGTCGCTAGCCGTACACTTGCCGCACATGGCGCTGATGTTTTGCATATCAGCGCTGCGCATTTGCCAAGCTTTGATGAATTGGTGATGGATACGGGGCGCGGCAAAAGAACCGCGTCACTTGATTTGCGCGCCGCGAATGATCGGGCACGCCTGCGCGATTTGGCCGCCAGCACCGATATCTTTCTGCAAGGCTATCGCCCAGGTGCCATTGCCGGGCATGGCTTCGCGCCAAGGGCACTCGCCGCGCTCAATCCCGGCATCATCTGTGTCTCGCTTTCGGCCTATGGCCATCTCGGCCCCTGGGCCGGGCGGCGCGGTTTTGATTCACTCGTGCAGAATGCCAATGGCATGAATGACGCCGAGGCACTTGCCGCGCGGGAGGAGAAGCCGCGCCCCTTGCCCTGCCAGGCTTTGGATCATGCTTCGGGCTATTTACTCGCCTTCGGCGCCATGGCCGCGCTGCTGCGCCGGGCGGAGGAAGGCGGGTCCTGGCTGGTGCGTGTCTCGCTTGCTGGCACGGGGGAATGGATCAAGCGCTTGGGCCGCTTGGATGCGGGATTATCGGCGCCGGGCCTCACGCCTACTGAAATTGAAGCGGCCTTGGAAGAAAGTGACAGCGGCTTTGGCCGGATGCGCGCCACACGCCATGCCGCGCGCCTGCGAGCGACACCAACGCGTTGGGATTTGCCGGCCATGCCGCTTGGCAGCCACGCGCCGGCTTGGGCGCCCGTTTAGCCCTGCCGGGTTACTTCAGGCAGCGCAGAAACAGCGTTGAAGGATGCGCAACTTCCCCCACCGCATCGGCGGCGCGCGCCGCCTGATCGGCAGCCCCAGGTGTCACGGTGACATTCTGTTCACGCAAAAAATCCAGCGCTTCCGTATGCTTCACAGCAAAATTCACATTTTGCGGAATATCGCCGGTCTGCCGCGCCACCTGGCCGGCATTGAGTTTTGAAACCACAACGCCAATCACCTGACCGCGCATATCCAAAAGCGGCCCGCCGGAATTGCCCGGCTGCACTGGCGCGCTGATCTGAATATGGCGCGGATTATCGGCAAGCCCGGCGAGGGCCGAGACCTCTCCGGTGGTCAGTGTGGGGCCAGAAGAAAGCAACCCTGCCAGCGGGAAACCATAGGTCACAACGCCTTCACCCCGGCGGATATTGGCAGCGCCACGGAAGGGCAGAATGGGGCCCGCTTCGGCTTCGGTGCTGAGCAAGGCCAAGTCACGCGTTGCATCACTGGCCAAAACTCGGGCTGGTAATTCCCGGCCATCCGGCAGGCGCGCGGCCACTTCGACACAGCCATCAATCACGTGGTGATTGGTCATGATCCGCCGCGCCGCAACCACAAAGCCCGTACCAGAGGAAACCGCGCGGCGTGCTGCGCGTTCACCTGGTGCCAGCGGCGGCGGCTTGTCGCGCGGCAGTTCCGCTTGCGCGCTGGGGCCGGGCGGGGTGGCTGCGCCTTGTCGCGGCAGTGGCTGAGGCTTTTCGGTGGGCAGCCCCGCGCGCGGGCTTTGGGCCGGCGCCGCCGGCGGCGGCTTTTGCGCCAAGGCCACTGCGCCCGAGCCGAGCCCCAACAGGACCGCCAACAAGATAGTTTGCTTCATAACCAGACTCTGCCGCGCGCAGCCTGCCGCGGTCAATGATGCGGCTAAAGATGTCCCTCGCGCCGGAAGGAATAATGCCGTCCATTGCCGATGATCAGATGATCATGCAGCACAATGCCAAGCATGGTTGCGGCCTGGCCGACCTCCCGCGTCATCTCCACATCGGCACGGGAAGGAGATGGGTCGCCCGACGGGTGGTTATGCACCAGGATCAGCGCTGTTGCCTGCAATTCCAAGGCGCGGCGCACCACTTCGCGCGGATAGACGGGCGTGTGATTGACCGTGCCCTTGCCCTGCGCCTCATCCGCGATCAGCCGGTTCTTGGCATCCAGGAACAGGATGCGGAATTGTTCCACCCGCTCCCTCGCCAGCGCCGCGTTCAAATAGGCAATCAGCTTTTCCCAATTGTTCAAAACGGGGCTGTCGCGCACTTCCTCCCGCGCCAGGCGCAGCGCGGCGGCCTGAATGCACCGCAGAGCGGCAATGCCGGCTTCCCCCAGCCCTTCAATCTGCCCCAATTCCTGATGCGGCGCGCTGATGGCCCCGGCATAAGACCCGAAGCGGCCCAGAAGCGCGCGGGCGATTGGCTTGGTGTCGCGCCGGGGTAAGGCCAGAAACAGCACCATTTCCAGCAATTCATGATCCAGCAGCGCATCCGGCCCGGCGCGCAGCAGCTTTTCGCGCATTCGTGCGCGATGCCCCAAATGGCCGGGGGGTACCTCGGCCATATCGGTGACAAGCTCCAGCCCCGGCAGGGCGCTGGCCTCAGCGAGGCCCTTGGTCTTGCGGATAGCCATGTTCCAACCTGTTGGCGCATTGAAAGGCGCGCGAAATCAGATGGATCAATAAAACCTATGGTAGAAATTTACCAGCCAAAAACAACGCGCCCCATGATCCGGCCGGGCAGCAGGGTGAAGGCTCCGGTGACCAGCAGGGCGCCCAGATAAAGCCCAATCATGGAACTACGATGCTTCCTTATCTGCCCGCGCCGCGCCGATACCACTGCGGCCGCCAAAAGGCAGATAGTGATCGCCGAAATTCCATGAATCCAACTGAAGCGCCCTGGTCCGGCAACCCCAGTGATGCTGAAGGAAGAAAGCGCCACAACCGCCAAGAGCACGACCCAGCACCAGCCAAGCAGCCGATGGGCAGCAGTGCCCTTATGGCCAATGAATTGCACCAGGCCAAGCACAATAGCCGCCAGCGCCGCAGCCACATGTACCTGCACCAGCCAGGGCGCGGCCAGCAGCGGCGCCAGGCTCATACGCTATAGGGCGGCTTGTGCATGCCCGCCGGGGAAAGGGTGAAAATCTCCACCCCGTTATCCGTCACCGCCACCATATGTTCGAATTGGGCGGATAGGGACCGGTCGCGCGTCACGGCGGTCCAGCCATCATCCAGGATTTTCACCTCGGGCCTTCCCGCATTGACCATAGGTTCCACGGTGAAGAACATACCGGGCTTCAGCTTAGGCCCTTCGCCGGGGCGGCCGAAATGAAGCACATTGGGCGGTTCATGGAAGTGCCGGCCAATGCCATGGCCACAGAAATCCCGCACCACGCTGAAGCGGTGCTTTTCCACATGCACCTGAATGGCATGCCCGATGTCGCCCAGAGTCGCCCCGGGGCGAATCGCGGCAATGCCCTTCATCATGCCATCATAAGTCACATCCATCAGCAGCCTGGCCTTGGTGGATGCCTCGCCGGCTGCATACATGCGGCTGGTATCGCCATGCCAGCCATCCAGGATGGCTGTGACGTCAATGTTGATGATGTCGCCATCGGTCAGCACGCGGTCCCCGGGAATGCCATGGCAGACCACGTGATTGACCGAAGTGCAGGAAGATTTCGTGTAGCCCCGATAGCCTAATGTGGCCGGAATGGCGCCGCGTGCCACCATGAAATCATGGCAAATCTGATCAAGGTCTCCGGTTGAAATCCCTGGCCGCACATGGGCTGTGATCATGTCCAAGGTTTCAGCCGCAAGCTTGCCCGCCCGGCGCATGCCCGCGAAATCCTCAGGCTTGTGGATGGTGATACGGCGAGATTCGCCGCCTTGCTGCTCCATGGGGTCTCAAGGCTCGTGAATGTTGCAAGCGCAAAATGCGCTGTGGGGCGGCAGGATGCAAGGCTTCACTGTGGTTTGCCGGCTTTCTCGCCCGTGCTGATTTCCTGAGCGCCTAAGGCATCCGCGAGCCGCGCCGTAGCACTGCCAGGCCGCGCCGGCTTTTGCTGGATGGGGGAGGGTGCCCAGCCGGTCAGCACCAAAAGCCTGAGCGGCAAGTCAACCTCAGCGCCGCCAAGCCGCGCCGCTGCCATGGGAAATAGCGCGCGCGGCGGAATGCGCCCATCCCGCGCCAGCACGGCATTCGCCTCACCAGCCGCGCGGAGATCAGCGAAAATGCCAAAGGCGGATTTGTAGCGAAGCGCCATATCCTCGGCATCCGCAACCGGGAGCGCAAAGCCCGCGCGCTGCAAAAGTGCCGCGCCATCGCGTAATTCCGGGAAGGGGGAAATGCGGGGTGATATCCCGCCGCGCAGCGCTGCCTCAGCCTCGGCAAGTGCTGAGCGCAGCGCGCCAAAGCTCGGCAGGCCGGGCAGGCTTGCCAGAAACAGCCCATCAGGGGCGAGGGTGCGGCGGATTTGGATCAGCGCTCCCGGCAGGTCATTCGCCCAATGGAGCGAGAGGGAGGCAACAATCAGGTCGAAGGCGCCCTCTGCGAAGGGCAGGAATTCCTCATCGGCTGCAACGGGCAGCCCGCCGCCCCGCGCTGCCATGGCGGGTGCGAGATCAGCCGAGACGATGAAAGGAATGCCCCGTGCTGCCAGTTTGGGTGCCACAAAGCCGCGCCCGCCCAGATCGAGCGCGCGGGTGAAGCGGCGCGTCGTGTCATCCAGCCGATCGAGCAACCTATCCGCCGCATCATCCAGAATGGGCGCGACCTGATCCACGCGCGCGGCGGCCCGCGCACGGCGGCGTGCGACAAGGGCTCGGTCAAAGACGCGCATCTGGTCGGTCATGGGGCCGTGGGATGCACCCTGTTTCCCAAGCGCGCAAGACGGGTTAGGCTTCAGCGCATATTGTCCAAGGAGGAAAACCATGAACGCTTCCGATGTGAAGGCCGCCCGCGCCGCGGCCATTGCTTCCACCATTGACCGCATTCGCGCCATTGAACGCGCGCAGGGTGTCACGCGGCCCTCGCTGGCCGCGATCAAGACGGAATTGATGGGGCTTGCCGCGCAGGAACATCTTTTTCCTTCCGCCGAATTCCCGCCGCCGCCAAATGGCGAAAAGGGCAGCCGGCGCTACATGCTGCAGGAAGATGAGAACAATCTTTTCGCGCTGTATCTGAATGCGCTCAATCCCGGCAATGAAACCAAGCCGCATGACCACACCACCTGGGCCTGTGTTGTGGCCGTGGATGGGCAGGAGTTGAACAAGGTTTATGACCGCCTGGATGATGGGTCAGACCCCGCGCGCTGCGAATTGCGCCTGCGCGAAGAAATCATGGTCGAACCGGGCCGCGGCATTGCGCTGATGCCGGAAGATATCCATTCCATCCACACAACGGGCAGCGTGCCGACGCGGCATTTGCACATGTATGGCCTGGCTTTGGAAAAGCTGGATGACCGCAAGGCTTTCGATGCCGAAACCGGCGAAGTGAAGCCCTATAACATGAATTTCTTGGCGCCCACCGCGGCCCCCAAGGGCTGATCCCGCCATGGCGCGCATGATTGACGCGGCCAGCCTGAAGGGCTGGATCCGCGATGGGCAGGAATTGGCCATTCTGGATGCGCGGGAAGATGGTGAATTCGGCCGTGCGCATCTTTTCTGGGCCAATCCCTGTGGCCCTTCGCGCATGGAACTCCGCGCCCGCGCCATCCTGCCGCGCCTTGCCGCGCGCGTGGTTTGCGTGGATGGCGGGGAAGGGTTGGCGGAGCGCCTTGCGGCTTACCTGGAAAGCATTGGCTGCACGGATGTGTCTGTGTTGCAGGGCGGCACGCCGGCTTGGGTTGCGGCGGGGTATGTCGCGTTTTCCGGCGTGAATGTGCCGTCCAAGGCTTTCGGTGAATGGGTGGAACATCATTATGAAACCCCCTCGGTTGATCCCGAGGAACTGAAGGCGATGATGGATGCCGGCACCGATATGGTGATCCTGGATAGCCGCCCGATGGAAGAATTCAACCGCATGTCCATCCCGGGCGCGGTGGATGTGCCGGGCGGCGAATTGGTCTATCGCATTGGCGAATTCGTGAACCGACCCGCGACAACGGTGGTGGTGAATTGCGCGGGGCGCACGCGGTCCATCATGGGCGCTGAATCGCTCCGCAGTGCCGGGATACCCAATAAGGTGGTTGCCTTGCGCAATGGCACCATGGGCTGGGAATTGGCCGGCTTCACCTGTGACCGTGGCAAGACCGCAAGCTTCCCAAAAGGCACACCGAAAGGCGCGGCGGAAGCCTTTGACCGCGCCGATGCTTTTGCCAAGCGCCATGGCGTTACCTTCGGCACGCGCGCTGATTTGGCGCGTTGGCAGGCGGATGCAGCGCGCAGTACCTATGTCCTGGATGTGCGTGACCCTGCAGAATATGCGGCGGGGCATATGCCGGGCAGCCGTTCCGCGCCCGGCGGGCAATTGGTGCAGGCGACTGATCAATGGGTGGCCGTGCGCCATGCGCGCATTGTGCTTGTGGATGATACGGGCACCCGCGCGCGCATGACTGCGGGTTGGCTCAGGCAATTGGGCGGTTGGGACGTGATGGTGCTGACCGATGGGCTGGATGGTGCGCTCGCCACCGGCCCCTGGCAGCCGGAAAGCCCGGAAGCGGCGGCGGTGAAACTGCCGAGCCTAACGCCGGAAGAACTCGCCGCGGAAAGTGTGAAGGGCGGCGTGCAGGTGATTGACCTCGCGCGCTCCATTGATTTCCGCGATGGGCATATTCCGGGCGCGCATTGGGCCATTCGCACCCGCTTGGATCGGCAGCGCGGTGCATTGGTAGGCGCGCGGCTGATTGCGATTGCCGCGCCGGACGCGGCGTTGGCGCGTCTGGCGGCACCGGAAGCCGCGGCACTCACCGGCTTGCCCGTGTTCATTCTGGAAGGCGGTACCAAGGCGTGGCGCGCGGCGGGGCTGCCGCTGGAAGCGGATCGGCGCAATCCAATTGATGCGGATTGCGCGGATTTCTATCTGCGTCCCTATGACCGGAATGACGGGGTGGAGGCAGCGATGCGCGAATACCTCTCCTGGGAGATTGATTTGGTGCATGAGGTGGCGAAGGATGGCGATGCCCCCTTCGGCCATTGGCACTGAATGCGCGCCTCCGGCGCCTTGCTGAGCCGCCTTAGCGGTGCGCTTGGTAGGGTGCCGGAGCAATTGCTGGATGTTTTGCTTCCCCCGCATTGCCTGACTTGTGATGCGCAGGTGGAACGGCAGGGCAGTTTTTGCGCCACCTGTTTCAGTGGCTTGAACCTGATCTCCGCCCCGTTTTGTGCGCGCTGCGGCGTGCCCTTCGCGCATGAAGGAGAAGCCGAGCGCAGCATGGATGGCGCGCTGTTATGCACTCCATGCCTGACCCGCGCGCCAGGCTTCGCGGTGGCGCGCGCGGCGTTGCGCTATGATGAGGGTGCCAAGCGCCTGATCCTGCCCTTCAAGCATGCTGACCGCACGGAGATGGCGGTGCCGCTCGCGCGCCTTATGGCCCGCGCGGGGGCTGAGATGTTGGCGGGGGCGGATATCCTGGCGCCGGTGCCGGCGCATTGGCGGCGCCTTATTGCGCGGCGCTATGATCAGGCAGCGCTGCTGGCGCAACGGCTGGGCCGGCTTTCGGGCCGGCGTGTGGTGCCGGATTTGCTGCGCCGGAACCGTGCCACGGTGCCGTTGGGCGATAAGGGCGCGACCGAGCGCGCGGCGCTGGTGGCGGATGCTTTCAGCGTGGCCCGCCCCGCGCGCGTGGCCGGCAAGCGCGTTTTGCTGGTGGATGATGTGATGACTTCTGGCGCCACGGCGGAAGCCTGCGCGCGGGCCTTGCTGGCCGCTGGTGCTGCGCGGGTGGAGGTGCTGGCCGCCGCGCGGGTGCCTGATCCGCGTCTTCGTAGCGCTTGACCGGGCCGCACTTAGCGCCAATCTACAGCGCATGACCAAGATCGAAATCTACACCACTGATTTCTGCCCCTATTGCTCCCGCGCCAAGGCGCTGCTGGAAAAGAAGGGCGTCACTTTTCAGGAATTTGACTCGCCGCATGGGTCTGATGCCCGCCGCCGCGCCATTGAGAATTCCGGCGGGCGCACCACCGTGCCGCAGATTTTCATCAACGGAAAATCCATCGGCGGTTCGGATGATCTTGTGGCTTTGGACCGCGCCGGCAAGCTGGATGCGCTGCTCGCGGGTTGACGCTTCGGGTCAGCCCTTCACCAGCCTGTCATAGACTTCTGGGTCGGTGGCACCTTCCGTGCCGAACAGCAGCACGCGGCTATCGGCCCCAAGGCCAAGCGCCGCCCGCGCATAGGGTTCCTGCATCGCGAGCAGCAGCCCCGCCAAGCCGGCCACCGCGCTTTCGCCCGCGACAATCGGCGGCGTCTGGTGTGCCAGCAGCTTCATGCACTCCACGGCGCTTTCATCTGACACGGACATGAAGGCGAAGGCGCCGCGTTCCAATTCCTGCCAGGCAAGCAAGGAAGGCTCGCCACAGGCAAGCCCGGCCATCAGCGTGTCGAGATCACCCGGCACCGTGACGGGCTCGCCGGCCTCCGCACTCGCCAGCAGGCAATCCGCCTTGTCGGGTTCGGCGACAATCAGCTTCACGCCCGCGCCAAACCGCGCGCGCATTTGCACAGAAACCGCAGCCGCGACACCGCCAACACCGCCTTGGATAAAGACATGCGTCGGCGCTTCGCCGATCTGATCCGCAGCCTCATCCGCCATCAGCCGATAGCCCTGCATCACATCGCGCGGCACTTCTGTGTAGCCGGGGTATGAGGTGTCGGAGACGACGAACCAAGAATTCGCCTCAGCCTGCTTCTGCGCTTCACGCACGGCGTCATCATAATTGCCGGGCACCACGCGAATTTCCGCGCCATATTTGGCGATGGCATCGCGCCGGCCTTGGCTGACGGTTTCATGCACGAAAATCACGCAAGCTGCGCCAAAGCGCTGCGCCCCCCAGGCAACAGACCGCCCATGATTGCCATCCGTCGCGCAACAGACCGTGATCTTCGCGGTTGCATCCTTGTAGCGGCCTTCGATCAGATCAGCGCTGGTTGCCTCCCGCGCGACTTCCCGCTTGGCGAGTTCCGCCTGCAGCACACGCATCACGGCATAGGCGCCACCCAGCGCCTTGAAGGAAGCCAGGCCAAAGCGCCCAGCCTCATCCTTGTAATACAGCCGCGCGACGCCGGCGGATTTGGCGATGGCATCCAGCGCCACCAGCGGGGTCGGCGCATAGCCTGGCCAAGTCATGATTTCGGCCTTGGCGCGGGCATAGCCAGATTCTGGGAGTACCGCGATGCCCGGCACGCCATGATTGCGGTTCAGGAAATAACGGAAAGGGCGCTTTTCGATCATGCCCGCATATTGCGCCCTTCCGCGCCGCGCGCCAAACCTTGCACTGTAACGGGAGGGCAAAGCGATGCGGATCACCATTCTGGGCGGGGCTGGCTTTTTGGGGCGTAAATTGGCGACGCGGCTCGCCAAGGATGGCGCACTCGGCGGGCGGGCCATCACGGGCCTCACGCTATTCGACCTTACGGCACCTGCCACGCTTCCCGCACCCTTCCCGGTAACCTGCCTTGGCGGCGATGTGGCGGACCACGCCGCCGTGGCCGCCGCCATCCCTGCGGGGACCGAGGTGGTATTCCATCTGGCTGCGGTAGTGAGCGCGGCGGCGGAAGCCGATTTCGATTTGGGGATGAAGGTCAATCTGCATGGGACGCTGGCCGTGCTGGCCGCCTGCCGTGCGCTCGGCACCAGGCCGCGCGTGATTTTCACATCTTCGGTTGCGTCCTTTGGCGGCGGTCAGGATGCGGTGGTGCCGGATGATGGCCGGCAAATCCCGACCAATTCCTATGGCGCGCAAAAGGCCATTGGCGAATTGCTGCTGCATGACGCGTCTCGTCGCGGCTTCCTGGATGCGGTGAACCTTCGCCTGCCAACCGTGATGGTGCGCCCGGGCCGACCCAATAAGGCCGCGTCTTCCTTTGTTTCCGCCATTGTGCGTGAACCCTTGCTGGGGCTTGAGACGAATTGCCCGGTGCCGGATGATTTCGCGGTGTGGATTTGCTCGCCCCGCGCCACGATTGAATGGTTTTTGCACGCAGCCGCGATGGATACCGCGCCGCTTGGATTGGACAGGGGCATCAACCCGCCGGGGCGCAGCCTGACGGTGGCGAAAATCCTGGGTGCGCTGGAACAGGTGGCGGGCAAGGCAGCGCGGGAGAAGGTTGGTTTTGTCTTCGACAAGGAAGTGTTTGACATCGTCAATGGCTGGCCCGGCGCTTTCGCTGCCACTCGGGCGCGCCGCTTTGGCTTCAAGGAGCAGGAGCCGATGGAAGAAATCATCCAAGGCTTTATCGAGGATGATCTGGCCGCAACCAAGGCGGAACGGGGCTTATGATGCGGGCGCGCCGGGCAGCGCTGCTTGGGGCATCCCATCTTGCTGCCTTGGGGCTTGGCTTTGCAGGCGGCATTTATGCGTTGCCCATCCTGACCGCGCCACCCGCCCCGAAATCGGGAGAATTGGACGCGGCGCAGGCAAGGGCGCGGTATCAAGCCAGGTTTGATCGTAACCACCCTGGCAGAGATGCGCTCCATTGGGGCGAGGGGGATATCTACCTTGCGCCACGGCAGATTGTGCATCGCGGGCGCCTGGCGCCGGGGCCGGATTATCGCCTTTATCTGACGCCGGAGCTTGTGGCCAATAAGGCTGCTTTTGCCGCCATCAAGCCAAAATCCGTGCAGGTGGGGGAAGTGAAAAGCTTCAACGGCTTCATCCTGGGCGTGCCCCAGGATGTTGATATTGAAGCCTATACCAGCGTTCTTATCTGGTGCGAGGCCTTCAGCCAGTTCATTACGGCGGCACGCTACAGATAGCGCTTGCCCTACATATTCCGCCAATGTGGCTTGCGCTTTTCCGCGAAGGCTTTCGGGCCTTCGATGTAATCCTGGCTGTCGCGATTGCGCGCCTGCGCCCGATACATGGTGCCAATCGCGGTGGCGAGGCTTTCCTCATCCAGCCCCGCATAGACTGCCTGCTTGGAAGCCCGCACCGCCAGCGGTGAGCATTCCTGTATCAGCGCCGCCCAGCGTTTTGCCGCTTCCAGGGCCTCACCTTGCGGTACAACCTCATTCACGAAACCGAGTTGCAGCCCTTCGGCGGCGGGCACGCGCCGCCCGGTCAGGATCATGCCAAGCGCCTGCTTCTGGCCGATCATGCGCGGCAGGCGATGCAGCCCGCCAGCACCCGCGACAAGCCCAACACGTGGCTCAGGCAAGGCGAAAAGCGCGTTCTCGGCAGCGATGATCAGATCGCAGGCGAGGGCGATTTCAAAACCGCCGCCCATGGCAATGCCATTCACCGCGGCAATCACAGGCTTTTCCAGATCAAAGCGGCTGGTGAGGCCAGCGAACCCGGTGCGGGGCAGGGGGCGGCGCTTGCCTTCAGCCTGCACCTTCAAATCATTGCCAGCGGAAAAGGCGCGATCCCCAGCACCGGTGATGATGCCGACCCAAAGATCAGGATTGGCCGCGAAATCATCCCAGACTGCTTCAAGTTCTTCATTGGCGTCAGTATGCAGCGCATTCATCACCTCTGGCCGATTGAGCGTGACAATGCGAAGCCGCCCTTCGTCGCGCACGTCGCAGAATTGATGGGTCATGGCGTGTCCTTCCTGTTTTCAACCCTCGGCAATTGCCTCATCACGGGTCAGCATCAATTGGCGCAGCGCATCTGAAATCGGTGCCTTGGCACCGGTCGCGTTGTTCACAATCACGCAAACGGCGCGCCCAGAACACAACAACCCATCGCGCCACAACCCGTATTCATGGATGAAGGAACTCCGCCGGAAGCTCACCGCGCGTACGGTCAGCAGCACATCCTCATTGAAATGGCCGGGGCGGAGGTATTTGGCTTCGATGGACGCAACCACCGGCCCTTCGGCATCCGCCCCGAAGCGCCCACCCGAAGCAAGCCACCAATCAATGCGCATATCCTCAAACATCGTGAGGTAAGCGGCGTGGTTGATATGGGCGTAGATGTCGCATTGAATCCAGCGAATGCGATGCCGCCGCGCCATGGCCCAATGGCCTTCCACCTGGAATTCCGCCCGTGTTGCTGCGTCCATCTATCCCTCCCCCTGGGTCGCCTTGCTTGGCATGGGCCGATTAGGCTTGCAACGCAGCGCCTGAAGCGCAAGTCTAGCAAGCCGCAAATCGGCCAAGAAATGAGACGGAGGAGCTTCACATGATCAATCGCCGTAGCCTTTTGGCATCCGCAAGCTTGCTTGCCGCCCCTGCCATTGCGCAGGCGCAAACCGCTTGGCCGGGTGACAAGCCCATGGAAGTGATCGTGCCTTTCCCCGCCGGTGGCGGCGTGGATATCATGACACGCTTGGTCATGCCGTTGGTGGCGGCGCAGATTCCGGGCCTTCGCCCGGTGACGATCAACCGCACTGGGGCTGCCGGGCAGATTGGGTTGGAAGCGACCTTCAACGCTGCGCCTGATGGCTATACCATCGGGGCCACCACCATCCCGGCGCATAACGCCATTCCGCTTGAACGCCAGGTGCGTTACCGCGCCATGGATTTCACCTTCATCTGCAATATCGTCGAAGACGCCAATTGCTTTTATGTGCGCGCCGATAGCCCGCTGAAGTCCTTGCAGGATTTGGTGGCGGCGGCGAAGGCTCGGCCAGAACAGATCACCTATGCCACCACGGGCATTGGCAGTGATGACCATCTTTTCGTGCTGCATTTTGAAGCCCTGGCAGGGCTGAAGCCGATGATCCAGGTGCCCTTTGCCGGCGCCGCACCGCTTATTCCGCAATTGCTCGGCGGCAATATGGATGTCGCGGCGATCAATGTGAATGACGCGCTGCAATTGGCGCGTGAGGGCAAGGTGCGCATGCTGGCGCAGGCTGCCGCAGCGCGTCAGCCGGAAGCGGCCGATGTGCCGACCTTCCGCGAATTGGGCTTTGACCTGGTGCATGGCGCCAGCCGCGGCATTGTCGGCCCGCCCAATATGCCACCCGCCATTGTGGCGCGTCTTGAAGCGGCCTTCCGCACTGCGCTGGCCGATGAGAATTTCAAGCGCGAAGCGGCACGCAATTTCATGCCGCTCAATACCCTTGTCGGTGCTGAATACCGCGCCTTCGCGCAGTCCGTGGATGATCGGCTGAAGCAGCTTTGGCAGGTGCGCCCCTGGCGCGTGGGGTGAGGGGAGGGGCTGTTACAGCCCCGCCTTTTCAAGCCGCATGATGGCGCGCGCCATGGCCTGGGAGCGCGGGATCATACTGTCAATTTCAAGATATTCTTCCGGGCTATGCGCCTTGCCGCCCACGGGGCCGACCGCGCAAATCGTGGGCGCGCCAATTGCCGCCGTGAAACCGCTATCGGCGCAGCCGCCGGAAAACTCGCCACCCACCTTCAAGCCGCTATCTACTGCGGCGTTTTGATAAAGTGCGAAAACACGCTCGCTGGCCGGTGTTGCATTCAGCGGCAGGAATTCGCCCTTGATGACCAGCTTCGCCTTGGTGCCGGGCACGTAGGATTTCGCGATAATGTCGTGCAGCTTGCCCACAACCTCATCCCGATCCGCCAATTCCACGTAACGCAGATCAATCTGGAATTGGCAGGCGGGGGCGACGGTATTCACGCTCTGCCCACCGCTGACCAGCCCGACATTCAGCGTAATGCCGCGCTTCAGGTCGGTCAGCGCGTGAATGGCGACGATCTTATGGGCGGCCTCACCAATCGCGCTGATGCCGGCTTCGAAGTTACCGCCGGAATGCGCTGCCTTGCCTTCAATATCCACCACAGAAAATACGCCACCCTTGCGCCCTGTCACCACATTGCCGGAAGGCCGGCCCGGTTCGCTATTGAAGACCACGCGCGCGCTGCGCGCCTCATTTTCAATCACCGGGCGGCCTTCGGGGCTGCCGATTTCCTCGTCGCCGGTGAAAAGCCCAACCAAGGGCCCGGGCGCGCCACCGAATTTTTGGAAGGCGGCGAGGACGAACATATTCATCACAATGCCGGCCTTCATATCGGCCACACCGGGCCCATAGGCGATATTTCCTTGGATGGTGAAAGGCCGGCGTTCCGGTTCGCCCTTTGGGAACACAGTGTCCCGATGCCCCATCAGCACGATATTCTTCTGCTGGTTGCCGGAAGCAATTTCATGCGCGCCGGGCACAACGCCGCGCAGGCAATCGCCATGCTTTTCGCGCGGCACGACTTCCACCGCGATGCCCTGACCCTCCAGGAAGCGCTTTACCTGGGCGCCAGTGCGATCCACGCCCGCCTTGTCATAGGAACCACCATCGGTATTCACCATTTCCTTGAGCTCAGCGATCATGGCTTCCTGTTGCGTGGCAAGCCAGGCGGTGATTTGGGCTTCGGTGCACATACTATCCTCAACATCATTGGAATAAGGCCCAAGCCTGCGTCAGAGCGCGCGCCTGGGCAAGAGAGCTATTCAATCTTGCCCAGCGCGCGGATCACGCGCAGCAACCTGCCCGCATCCTCATCATAAAAACGCCGGAAGGCATCGCCCTCGCGGAAATCGAGCGTATTGCCTGATGCCGCCATGATGCGGATGAAATCCGCGTCCTGCGCTACGGCGCGCGATGCGTCGCGGATGCGGTCAATGATGGCGGGCGGCGTGCCGGCGGGCGCGAAAAGCCCAACCCAGATGTAGAATTCCACATCCGCAAAACCTTTCTCAATCAGCGTCGGCACATCCTCAAAACCCTTGAGGCGCTGGCGGCCCCAAGTGGCGAGTGCGCGCAGCCGCCCATCGCGCACATGCTGCGCGACCGGGCCGGGGCCAGACGAAAGCGCTTGCACCTGCCCGCTCAAAATCGCGGTCAGCGCCGGCCCACCGCCCTGGAAGGGCACATGCAGCATTTGCAAACCGGCCGCCTGGGACAGCATCGCCATCGGCACATGCAAAGCGGAGTAATTGCCCGCTGAAGAATAGGCGATCTGGCCGGGCTTGGCTTTTGCTTCGGCGATGAATTCCTCAATCGTGCGAATGGGGCTTGATGCCGGCACCACAAGCACGGTGGGATCAGCGGAGAACAACGCAATCGGCGTCAGCATATCAGGCGTATAGGCCGGCGTGCGGCCATTGATGCGCGCTGCTTCCGGCAGGAAGGTCATGGAAGAAAGCCCCATGAGCAGCGTATAGCCATCGGGTGCGCTGCGGGCGACAAAACCATTGCCGATTTCGCCCGCCGCTCCACCGCGATTGGTGATCGGCACTGGCACGCGCCAAATCCTCTCCAGCGTCGCGGCGGCGGGGCGGCCCACCACATCGGCCTGCCCACCAGGCGGGAAGGCGACCACCATGGAAACGGCACGGGATGGGAAATTGTCCTGCGCCAAGGCCGGCATGGCGAAGGGCAGGGCTGCGGCGCCGGTTAAAAGACTGCGTCTTTGCATTTTTACTTCTCCCTGTTTTTCTTGTTTAAGCTACGGGATTTTCCAAAACGCCAATCCCGCTGATCTCGATACGTACCACATCGCCTTTTTGCAGGAATTTCGGCGGGGTGAAGCCAATGCCAACGCCAACCGGCGTGCCAGTAGCAATCACATCGCCCGGTTCAAGCGTGATGGCGGCGCTGATCGCTTCGATGAGAGTCGGCACATCAAAGATCAAATCCGCCACCAGCGCATCCTGGCGCTTTTCGCCATTCACATGCGTGATCAGGCGAAGTTTTGAGGGATCAGGCGCTTCATCCGCGGTCAGGATGGCGGGGCCCATGGGGCAGAAGCTGTCCAGCCCCTTGCCCAAAACCCATTGGCTATGGCGCTTCTGCAAATGCCGCGCGGTCACGTCATTGATGATGGTATAGCCAAACACATGCGACAATGCGGCAGCCTTGGAAATGCCACGCCCGCCCGTGCCGATCACAATCGCCAATTCGCCTTCGTAATCAAGGCCGCCCGTTGGGTCCAAATGGCTCAGGATGGGTTCGCCTGTCGCGATGATGGCGGTATGCGGCTTGGAAAAAACAACGGGGTAGGGCGGCACAACATCCTTGGCACCGCCATCAAAGCCCGATCCCGCAAATTCCTTTGCGTGTTCATGGTAATTCTTGCCGACGCAGAAAACATTCTTCGGTGGGCGCGGGATGGGGGCGAGGATTTTCGCCCCCATCACCACCGGCGCCTTGCCAAGCGCATCCCGCGCGGTGGCCAGTGCTGCCGGCCCCGCCGCAATCAGGCCAAGCATATCGCGCGGCAGGGAGGGTGCCGCGACGGTAATGTCGCGCAACGCGCCCGCTTCATCCAGCGCGCCAATGCGGACGCCGGCAGCATCCGAGAAAGTGACCAAACGCATCAGTTCATCCTCAATATCTTCCAGCGCCTCAAGTAGCGCTTTCGGCGGGTTTCGCCAGGGGCAGGCTGGCCGCCCGTTCCAAGGCCCGCGCCCCGCGCAGCGCCAGATCATCCCGGTAAAGCGGCGCCACAATTTGCACGGCGCGCGGCATGCCCTCCGCGTCGAGTGCCACGGGCACGCTGATGGCAGGTTGCCGCGTCAGGTTGAAGGCGAAGGTCCAGGGCGCCCAATCCCGCCACAGCGCCTCTGCCGGGCGGATAGTCGGCTGATCTGCGACAAAGGCGGCGGTTGGCGTGCAGGCGGTCAGCACCAAATCATAGCGCTGATGAAACCGCGCCATGGCATGGGCGGCTTCCAGGCGCATCGCCTCAGCGGCCAAATAATCCACGGCGAGCATTTCGCCCTCACGCGCGGCAACCTCGGCAATGCCGGCATCAAGCAATTCGCGCTTGTCTTCCGGTGTGGAGGCGATGATGCGCGCAAGCGCCACACCCCAGACGCGGCCAAAAATCGCTCGAGTATCCGGCAGGTCAGGATCGGCTTCCTCAACAATCGCGCCCTGGTCTTCCAACAGCCGCGCGGCGGCGGCCAGCACTTCCTCGCCCTCCGCATCCAAAGGCGGCGCGAAGCCCATGCGCCGCACCACAGCGACACGCAGCCCCGCGACGCCATCCTCAATGCCAGCCAGCCAATCGCGCGGGTCATCCGGCAGCGCATAAGGATCGCGCAGATCATGCCGCGCCATGGCGCCAAACATCAGCGCGGCATCGCGCACCGTGCGGGTCATGGGCCCCGCCACCGCGACATGACCAAAGGCGCCCAGCGGCCATTGCGGAATGCGCCCGAAGGAAGGCTTCATGCCAACCAGCCCGCAAAACGCTGCCGGGATACGAATGGAACCGCCGGCATCGGTCCCGATATGGAGCGGCCCGAAACACGCCGCCCCTGCTGCCCCCGCGCCTGAGGATGACCCGCCCGGCGTGCGCTGCGGGTTCCAGGGATTGCGCGTGATGCCATGCAGCGGGCAATCGCCGGGCGATTTCCAGCCGAATTCCGTGGTGGTGGTCTTGCCGATGATAACTGCGCCGGATTGCTTCAGCCCGACCACGGCGGGCGCGTCCTCAGTCGCTGGCGTCGTATCCGTGCTGCGGCTGCCGCGCCTTGTGGGGAAGCCTGTCAGGTTCAGCAAATCCTTTACCGTGGCGGGTACACCATCAAGCATGCCCATTGGCCTGCCCGCTTGCCAGCGCGCCTCTGCCTCGCCCGCTGCCTGCAAGGCGCGCGGGTTCATCGCGGCGAAGGCGTTGACCCATGGGTTATAGCGCGCCACGCGTTCCATCACCGCCTTTAGTGCCTCCACCGGCGAAAGGCGCCGGCGCGCGTAAAGCCCAAGCAGGGTTTCGGCGGACATCAGAGCGGGATCGGTATCGTTCATGGGGGTTCCGGTATCCTGGCTAAGGGTGCAGCATGACGCCGGATCGCTGGTAGGAGAACCCCCATGAACGACAAAGCCGCCAAACCTTGGGAATGGCCCGAAGCGCAATGGCGGGAGATTGTGGGCCGCGCCCGCGCCGGGCGTTCCTTGGCGCCCGCTTCCTGGCCAAATGGGGCGCGCTGCTGCGTTACGCTTTCCTTCGATGCGGATCACGAAACCATTCCGCTGCGCGATGCCGATGAAAGCCCGATGCGCATCAGCCAGGGGCAATATGGCTCCCGCCAGGGCGTGCCGCGCATCCGCGCCTTGCTCGCGCGCCACGACATCAAGGCAAGCTTCTTCTACCCCGCCGTCTCAGCACTTTTGCACCCGGATGAGGTACGCGGTGTCGCGGCTGAAGGCCATGAGATCGGCATCCATTCCTGGATTCATGAAGCCAATACGCAATTGCCGCCAGGCGTGGAACGAGACCTGACCTTCCGCGCCGCTGATACGCTGGAAAAACTGACAGGCCGCCGGCCCGTTGGTATCCGCACAGCGTCTTGGGATTTTTCAGTGGATACGCTTTCCATCATCCGCGAATTGGGTTTGCTGTATGATTCATCGCTGATGGCCGATGATGATGCCTATGAATTGCTGGATCAGGGCAAGCCCACCGGCATTGTGGAATTACCGCCGGAATGGATCCGCGATGATGCGGTTTATTTCAACATGCTGCGCTTTTCGGCACTCCGCCCCTATACGCCGCCTTCAAGCGTGGAGGAGGTTTTCACCGCCGAATTCGAAGGTGCCTATCGCGAAGGTGGCTTGTTCCTGCTGACCATGCACCCGCATGTGATCGGGCATCGCAGCCGCATCGCGCTGCTTGATCGGTTGGTGCAGCACATGAAAAGTTTTGGCGATGTGTGGTTCGCGACACATGAAGAAGTCGCGCGCTGGTGCAAGGCGCAGGCGGGAATGAAGTGAAGGGGCATCCCGCCCGCGATGTTGCGCGGGCGGGGCTGTTCAGATCAAGTCACAACGATATCGAATTGCTTGGCAACCGCGGTCCATTCCGTGATCTGCTCACGCATGATCTTCACGAAATCGCCATTCAGAGGCGAAGGCCGGCGCGGCAGAGTCTGCAAATCCTCAAACCGCGCCATCAATTCCGGCCGCGCCAGGATGGGGTTGACCAAGCCGGCAAGCCGTTCCGTGATTGGCTGAGGCAAGCCCTTCGGTGCGGAAAGCCCAAGCCATTGCGCGGAAGTTAGCTTCGGGAAGCCAAGCTCAGCGAAGGTCGGCACATTCGGGAAGGCGGGCAGGCGCTGCGGCGATGAAACCGCGAGCGCACGCAGCACGCCATCCTTCATCAACTGCACATTGGTGGTGATGGGATCAATCAGGCTTTCAATCTGATTGGCCATCAGATCCTGCATGGCGGGCGCGCTGCCGCGATAGGGCACGTGATCCAGATTGGTCACCTTGGCTTCGCCGGACAGCATCGCGCCCAGCAAATGCGGCGCCGAACCAATGCCCGAAGACCCAAAGCGGACCGGCTGCGTCTTCGCCGCGCCCAGATAATCCGCCAGCGTCTTGAAGCGTGATTCAGACTTCACCAGCAGCACATTCGGCGCTTCCACCAAAAGCCCAATATGGGTGAAATCCGTAATCGGGTTGAAGGGCAGCGTCGGCATGGTGGCCGCCGAGAAGACATGCACCGAAGCGTGGGAAACCAGCAGCGTATAGCCATCCGCCGGCTGCTTCGCGACGAAATCCGTGCCGATCACGCCACCTGCACCAGCGCGGTTTTCCACCACCACGGTTTGGCCAAGCGCCTGTGACAGGGCAGGGGCCATTAGGCGGCTCACGGTATCCACCAGGCCACCCGGCGGGAATTGCGCGACCAGGCGGATGGACCCGCGGGTAGGCCAAGCGCCGCTTTGCGCGGAGAGAATGCCCGGGCTTGCCAGCGCGCCGGCAATGGCGCCTCCGGTCAGGCCAAGAAGACGACGACGGTTCATGCGAAAGCTCCTTGCTATCAAACCGGCACTCACCGCCTAAAAATCGGGCAAAATTACCCGAATTCCCGCGAGGGTGCCGCTTATGCCCCGGAGCTAGGCAATCACCGTGCCAAGCAGATTAATCCGCTTTGATCACCGCTTCGCGCACAATCTGCGCCCAGCGCGCCATATCGGCGGCGACCAAAGCGGTGAAGCCAGGGCGGTCCAGCCGATTGGGGGCAGCGCCCAATTCCACCAGGCGTTCACTGAGGGCAGGCGTCGCCAGGCTTTCCACCAGCGCCGCATTCAGCCGATCCGCGACCGGGGCCGGAATGTCGGCCGGGCCGCTGATGCCGAACCAATTCGCCGCGACAAGCTGCCCAAACCCAAGCTCCGCGACCGATGGCACATCGGGCCAGCGCGGCAGGCGTTCGGGCGTGGTCATGGCGAGAAGCCGCAGGCGTTCATTGCGCCCAACATCGGGGATGGCGGCGATCAGCCCATCAATATTGCCCGCAATCACGTCAGTCGCCGCAGGTGCTGCGCCGCGATAGGGCACATGGGTGATATCCACCCCCGCCAGCCGCTTCAGGATTTCAAGCTTGGCGTGAGACGACGTGCCATTGCCATTGGACCCGAAGCGGATGCTGCCGGGTTTGTCGCGCGCGGCGGCGATCAGCGCGGGCAGGCTCTGCCAGGGGCCGGTGGCGGAAACCGCAATCGCACTCGGCACCGCGGCGAGCAACCCGATATGGGTGAAATCGCGCAGCACATCATAGGGCATGGAAGGCAGGATGGCCGGTGCAATGCCTTGGGAAGCGATGTTGGAAAGCAGAATGGTTGTGCCATCGGGGGCGCTTTTGGCAACCGAATCACTGCCAACAACGCCGCCCGCGCCAGCGCGGTTTTCCACGACCACCGGCGCGCCGAGGCGGTTTTCCAGCTCTCGTGCCACCAGCCGGGCGAGCAAATCCGCCGTGCCGCCGGGCGGGAAGGGGACAATAAAGCGCACGGGCCGCGCGGTTTGCGCGCCGGCCGCCAGCGCAGGGGTGGCCAGGATGGCGGCCAGCATGGCGCGGCGCTTGGTGGTGTTCATGAGGTAATCTTTCGAAAAAAATGCTTCACTATGTTCCTTCTAAGTTTAGAGCGCATTAGCGACCATTGGAAGCTCGTGTTTTGCTGAAGACCAAAAGATATCTCACATCAAACACGCTGAGTTCTTCGGAGCTCTTTCGGGAGGAACGCGTCTATTTCAGCATCATTGAAGGTCAAATCCTCTTTAATTTTTAGGGCTTCTTGCGCCTTCTTGTAAGCTAAACTATTCGTGCTCGGCGCATTTTTGTAGGCATCGCGTAAGTCGTCGATGAGTCGATCTCTTCGAGACTGTAACTCAATCACATCAGTTTCCCTGGTCGCGATATCCACCAAGAGCGATTGAAAACTTTCTCTCAGATACCAAAGACTATTTGCGGCGTCCCTATGACGCTGTGCCAATTGGCCTAGATCGTAATCCTTTGTGTATGAATTGATACAGAGAAGTATGGCAGAGATCACCATACCAAAAAAAGAGGCGATCTTACTTTCTTTAGCAAAAAACGCTCCCAAAAATCCAGCAGTAGTAAGAGCAGAGAGGATGATCTGCGTTAGCCTGAGGTGAGTGAGCCGCCTTAATAAAAGGTCCGCACATTTTTCATGCGTTTTATGTGAATAAACGACGCGTCCATAGATTTCTCGAATCTGTCCCTCGAGTATAGCCAGAGCGTCTGGAAAGCTATCAGGTTGGGAACGTTGCACCGAAGATTTCCCTCCATTTCTGCTTGGCGGACCATTCACGTTTCGGGGAAGCACTCGCATGATCAATGGCTATTACTGATAAGTTATAGCATCGCTTTGCTTTGTATTGAAATAATCCCTTCCCGTATACATGCTGTCTACTTCCCGGAGCACGCCAAAATTCCTGATTTTCATTTTGGTTTGCCATCCAAAAGAAAAAATCGCGACACATCAAATCGTAGAAGGAGTAGGAATATTCTCGATAAACATAATGTTCGATAAACTGGTAGACAAAAGTGTCGAGAAGTAAGCCACCTATCGTAACGTCCCAGTGACTCTTCCATGCTCGCATCATTCGCGCAAGCTGGACTAGATTGTTGTTACAATTCTTGTTTCGGGCTCGTATGGCCTCAATCTCGGGGCGTGGGTTGGTGGTTTTCCAGCTGCCTCCAGCGTTGGCGTTTGGGTATGTGAAGCTATTATCTGTGTTTAGAAATCCTGGAACAACCTCAAATGTAATGCCATCATCAAAAGGAACCAGAATAACCTGACCGTCTGCTCGTATACTTGTCTTAGAATACTTCTTCTCTATCGATTTTTTTACCGCTTGCAAGAGGGCCGATTGCCCGTTGGAATTGTAACTATTGTGCTGTAAATACACTGAATATGGAAGTTGCATGATCATGTCGAGATCACTGAAACCTCCGGTCGCAGTGTTCCTTCCGTACGATCCAACGTAAAGGCTGTGCGCGGTTTCAGATTCTGTCTGCCAATAATCTTTATTTAGACGGCGTGTGATAGCCTTGTAGCGAAGGCTAATTCCTATTTCATTTGTGATTTTGAGATTATCGCAGAATGAATTGAACCAGTTTGCGGGGCTCATATGGCTCTCCTACCCTGCTTGCGCTCTACTGACATGGCCTCCCGTTTCTGTTTTCTGAAAGCTCTGGGTGACTTAAGTGCCGTAGTGATTGCGGAAAAGTGGTTTGGTCCGAATCGCTCTGACGACATAATCATTTCAATCTTATAGTGCACTTTGCGCGATTTTTGAAGAATTTGGCTCTGCAGACGCCTTCCAGGAAACCTAGGAACTGTGGATAACCTGGAAATTCATCCTAGAACTTTCGAGGCTGCAGTCATAGACCAAAACCCTCCACCATGTCTTCATGTTAGCGGAGGATCGGATGTCTCTCGCCTATGCCAAACACGGCCTGCTTGGGGTGCTGACCCCTCAGGCCAATACCACGGTGGAGCCGGAATTCTCGCTGCTGCTGCCGCCAGCAACCGCCATGCTGACCGCGCGTCTGGTGAGCACGCGGCCCAGCCTGAATGATCGGCTGCGCGACTATGTTGCGGGGCTGGATGGCACCTGCGCGCAATTCGCCAATGCGCCGCTGGGTGCCATCGCCTTTGCCTGCACCGGGTCTTCCTATCTGGTGGGGCCCGAGGCCGAGGACGCCGCCGTGGCGCGCCTTTCGGCCCGCGTGCCCTTCATCACCGCTGGCCGCGCGGTGTGTGAGGCCCTCGCGGCGCTTGGGGCGAAACGCATCGGGCTGGTTTCACCCTATCCGCCTGATCTAACCGAAGCCTCGGCGGCTTATTGGGCGGCGAGGGGGTTTGAGGTGGCGCGCGTTATCTCCATCGCCACACCGGGTGCCGCCTTTCACCCGATCTATGCCCTGGCCGAGGGTGATGCCAGCGCGGCGCTTGCCGCCATGCGGGGCGCCGGGGCGGAGGCGATTATTCTGCTGGGCACTGGCATGCCCTCCCTCGGCGCCATTCTGGCGCAGGCGGAAGTGGATGGTGCGCCGGTGATTTCCTGCAATCTGGCGCTGATGTGGCGCGCGATGGCGGCGCTGCGCGGTGAAGCCGCCGATGCGGCTTCACTCAAGCGCTGGATCAGCGGCGCCGATTGGCGGGCGCGTTATGTTGAAAGGCTCGGCGTATAATCAGGGCTGCGCCGCTTCCGTCACCCCAATCATCGCATCGCGCGTGACAAGCTGCTCCAACTTCGCGGCATCCCAACCCTCAGTGCCCGCAGGCCGGCACGGCACGACCAGATAGCGCAGCTCCGCATTGCTATCATGCACGCGAATGCTGGTGCCTTCCGGCAATTGCGTGCCAAATTCGGCCAGCACGCCGCGTGGGTCGCGCACCGCGCGTGCGCGATAGGCGCGGCTTTTATACCAGGCGGGCGGGCGGCCCAAGACGCTGCGCGGATAACAAGAACACAGCGTGCAGACGACAAGGTTATGCACATCTTGCGTATTGAACAGCGCCGTCAGCACAGTCTCCCCACGTGACAGGCCCAATTCTTCCACCGCCGCGCCGGCGTCCGCGGCAAGCCGCGCGGCAAAGCCTGGATCGGTCCAGGCGCGCACTACCACCCGCGCGCCGAGATGCTCACCCCGGCTATCCATGGCTTCGATCTGGGCGCGGATTTCAGCCGCGGTCAGAATGCCGCGCGCGATCAGCAGGTTCCGCACCGCCCGCCCGCGCAATTGCAGAGGGGATAGCACGGCAACCCCCGCATCATCATCTTCCTGATAGGGGTGGTCATCATGATCATGATCATGATCATGGTCGTGGTCGTGATCATGATGGTGGTGGTGATGCCCGCCGGGCGCGTCTTCCACCTTGTCTTCACCGGCGGCACGCAGCCGCGCTTCCTCGGTGAGCAAATCCGCTTCCTGCAACACACCCTTTTCCTTAAGCAGGCTGGAAAAGCCGTGAATCCAGCGCTCATAATAAGGCAACTTCCAATAGGTCTCGGCGTCGAGGGCTTCCTGCACGCGCCGGCTTTCATCGGTGGTGAAAATCTGGCGCTTCTTGTCAGCCAGCAGCAGGCGGATCGCGTCAGCCTCCTTCTCCCAATGCGCGGGTTCATGCGCGCCTTGGTCAATCGGCGCGGCGAAGCGGCCGGCGACATCATGGGTCGGCAGGGTTTCGGGTTTTTGGGTCATGCGGGGTGCTCCATCCGGCGCATCTTGCCAGGGGCAGCAATTCAGGCAAAGCGTCGGGGAAACCGTGAAGAAGGCTACACCATATGAACCGCGTCACACGCCGCACGACCATCACCGCCGCCGCCGGGCTGCTCGCCGCCCCAGCACTCCACGCCCAATCCGCCTGGCCGAATAAGGATTTGCGCCTGGTCTGCCCCTTCCCGCCAGGGGGCACCACGGATGTGGTGGCGCGGCTGGTGGCCGCTGCCATGCGCGAACGGTTCGGGCGCAATGTTGTGGTCGAAAACCAGCCCGGCGCCGGCAGCACGCTCGCCGCCGGGCGCTTTGCGCGCGAAGCGGATGATCACGCGCTGTTCCTGAGCCAAATCGCGTCCCACGCCATTGGCCCGGCGCTGTTCCGCAGCCTTGCCTATGATCCTGAGACGGATTTCCGCGCCGTGACTTTGGTGGTGACCGTGCCCAATGTCTGGGTCGCCAATCCGCGCCGCGTGCCGGGCGGCGATCTGCGCGCCTTTTTGCGCGACGCCAAGGCGAAGCCCGGGGAGCGCAATTTCGCTTCCGCCGGCAATGGTACCTCCACCCATTTGACCGGGGAATTGATCAATCAGCTTGCCGGGGTGCGCGTGCAGCATGTGCCCTATCGCGGCGCCGGCCCGGCCATGACGGCGGTGATTGGGGGCGAGGTAGATAGCCTGATAGACAATCTGCCAACCGCCCTGCCGCAAATCCAGAACGGCAATGTGGTGGCGCTGGCCGTGACGTCCCGCGAACGCCTGCCCGATCTGCCCAATGTGCCGGCGGTCTCGGAATTGGGCGCTGAGTTCAACCTGGTGGGTTTTGAGGCTGAGGCCTGGTTCGGTCTGCACGCGCATAAATCGGCATCGGACGCGGTTGTGGCGCGTATGGCGGAAGTGGCACAGGCCGCGCTGAATGACCCGGCGGTCCGCCAGCAATTGGCTGCCCGAGGCACCACCCCACGCGGCGGCCCACCCGCCGATTACGCTGCCCTGGTCGCAAGCGAGCGCAAGCGTTGGTTTGACGTGGTGCGGCAGGGGAATGTGCAGGCGGATTGAGCATTTTCAAGCCAAGTGGACTCACTTGGCGGCTCGGAAAATGCGACCCAAAAAAGCCTAGTGCATGTCCGCTGTGCGAATGAGCGACGGACATGCACTAACGGGGTTGCGCCAGTATCAGGGGGGTTTGACCAGAAGCCCCGTCCGCCCGATGCTGCGCCCCTGGAGGAAACCCAATCATGAGCAAATACCCCTTTACCGCCGCCGATCTGGAAGCGCTGCGCGCCTGGGATACGCCCACCATCTGCAATGCGCTGGAAGTGGTCGCACCCCATCGGCGCAATTACGGCTTCACCGTGCGTCCCATGGTCGCCGTGGACCGCAAACTGCCGCCCATTTGCGGCCTGGCGCGCACCGGCACGCAGCGCGCGGCCTTCCCCTCGGGCCGCAGCAAGGAAGCCGATAAGGCCATGCGCATCGGCTGGTATGAGTATGTCGCCGATGCCTCCCTGCCGACCATTGTATGCTTGCAGGATTTGGACGACACCCCCGGCGTTGGCGCCTTTTGGGGCGAAGTGAATAGCGCCGTGCATAAGGGCCTGGGCGCGCTTGGCGTGGTGACCAATGGTTCGGTGCGCGACCTTGAGATGTTCGCGCCGGGCTTTCAGGGCATTGCCGGCGTGGTGAACCCCTCCCATTCCTATGTGCATATCGTGGCGCTGAAGTGTGAAGTCACCATCCATGGTATGCAGGTGTCACATGATGATGTGATCCATGCGGACCATCACGGCGCGGTAGTCATCCCGCATGATGTGGTGACGAAAATCCCCGCCGCCATTGATCTTGGTGCGCGCAAGGAAGCGGTGATCCTGGATATGGCCCGCGCCCCTGGCTTCAATATCGCGAAGCTTCGCGAAGCCTTGGCGAAATCCGAAGACATCCATTGATTGGGACGGGGGCGGGCAACCGCCCCCATCTTCACCGCGCATGACCGAACGCCCGATCCTGACCGAGGTGAAGCCCGCATGGGTGGATCACTACGGCCATATGAATCTGGCCTATTACCTTGTTGTCTTTGACATGGCTTGTGATGTGCAGTGGCTCGACCTTGGCTTCGGGCCAGATTATCGCGCGCGCGGCATGGGCACTTTCGCGGCTGAATCCTGGCAGGCCTATATCCGCGAAGTGCGCGAAGGCGCGCCGCTTGCCTGTGAGAGCGTTGTTTTGGATTTTGACGATAAGCGCCTGCTCTGCCGCCACTTGATGTTCCATGCCAAGGAAGGCTGGCAGGTCGCAGAAAATGAGGTGCTTTACCTCAGCATTGACCTGACCAAGCGCCGCGTGGCGCCCTGGCCCCAAGATATCCTGGCGCGGCTTGCCGCCCGCCGTTCCGGTGAAAGCGCCAAGCGGCTTTCACTCAAACCCCAAACCCGTTGAATTTGCAGGAAAGGAAGCAAGCCATGGCACGCATCGGCTTTGTTGGTCTTGGCAATATGGGCGCGCATATGGTGCGCAACCTGCTGAAGGCCGGGCATGAGGTCACGGTTTTTGATCTGGTGCCTGCGGCCATTGCCTCGGTCACCCCCAATGGCGCCAAGGCGGCGGACAATGCGGCGGAAGCGGCACGCGGGGCGGAATATGTCATCACCATGCTGCCGGCGGGCCAGCATGTGCGCGATGCCTGGCTTGGTGCGGGCGCCATGGCGGCAGCAACTGCGCCGGATGCGCTGCTAATTGATTGCTCCACCATTGATGTCGCCACTGCGCGCGATGTCGCCGCGAAATCCGGCCGCGCCTTTGTGGATGCGCCAGTCTCCGGCGGGACGATGGGGGCGGAAGCCGGGACACTCACATTCATGGTGGGCGGCACGCCAGAGCATTTTGCGCGGGCGGAGCCGGTCCTGAAGCAGATGGGGCGTAATGTCATTCACTGCGGTGTCGCTGGCGCGGGGCAGGGCGTGAAGCTGTGTAACAACATGATGCTGGCCGCGACCATGATTGTCACCTCGGAAGCCTTTGTTCTTGCAGAAAAATTAGGGCTTTCTCATCAGGCGCTGTTTGATGTCTGCTCCACCTCCACCAGCAATTCCTGGGCGCTTTCCAGCTATTGCCCGGTGCCGGGGCCGGTGCCGGCCAGCCCGGCCAATATGGATTACAAGCCGGGTTTCGCGGCAGCGCTGATGGCGAAGGATTTGGGCCTGGCGCAGGAAGCGGTGGAGCAAACTGGCACGGCTTCCCCCATCGGGGCGCATGCCTTGGCCCTGTTCCGGCAATATCTGGAACGTGGTGGCGGTGATAAGGATTTCTCCGGCATCATCAACATGATCCGCGAAGGGGGCGTGAAGTGATCACCTCCTTCGTCTCACCCCGCCTGCTTGTGATGGGCGGGGGGTCTATCGGTCAGGCAGCGGCGGTGCTGGCGCAATTGGGCCTGTCGCGCCCGCTGGTCGTGACCGATCCTTGGATGGTGTCTTCCGGCACGGTCGAAAAACTGCTCGCACCCTTGAAGGCGGCAGGCATCAGCTACGGCGTCTTCAGCGATACCGTGCCGGACCCGACCGATACGGTGATCGCAACCGGTGTCGCCGCCATGCAGGACAGCGATTATGATTGCCTGATTGGTTTTGGTGGCGGCAGCCCCATGGATACCGCCAAGGCCATGACCATCCTGGCCGCGGCCCCATCGGGTGCCAAGATGCGCGACTTCAAGGTGCCGGCCCAGGCGAATAAGGCCGCGCTGCCGGTGATCTGCATCCCGACCACGGCCGGCACGGGCAGTGAGGCCACGCGCTTCACGGTCATCACCGATACCGAAACCGATGAGAAGATGCTGATTGCGGGGCTCGGTGCGCTGCCCTTGGCCGCGATTGTGGATTACGAATTGACCTTCAGCGTGCCGCCGCGCACCACCGCCGATACGGGCATTGATAGCCTGACCCATGCGCTGGAAGCCCTGGTGTCCCGCCGCGCCAATCCGGAATCGGATGAATATGCTTTGCGTGCCATGCGCCTGATCGGGCCCAATCTGCGCACCGTCTATCAGGACCCGAAAAACGCCGCAGCGCGGGAGGCCATGATGAAGGGCGCGACGCTCGCGGGGCTTGCCTTCAGCAATAGCTCGGTCGCGCTGGTGCATGGCATGTCGCGCCCAATCGGGGCGCATTTCCATGTGCCGCATGGGCTTTCCAACGCCATGCTGCTGCCGGCGGTCACGGCCTATTCGCTCAATGCCGCGCTTCCCCGCTATGCCGAAGCGGCGCGCGCCATTGGCGTGGCGGGGCGGGATGAGGGCGACCAAAGCGCGGGCGCCAAGCTGCTTGAGGAGCTTTCGGCGCTCAACCGCGAATTGGCGGTGCCGACGCCTGCGGCCTATGGCATTGATGCGGCGAAATGGGATGGGCTGCTGCCCACCATGGCGGCGCAGGCTTTGGCTTCCGGCAGCCCGGCCAATAACCCGGCGGTGCCGGATGCTGAGGCGATTATGGCGCTCTACCGCCGCGCCTGGCAGGGCTGAGGCGCGTCTGGCCGCCGCGCTTGGCGCGCGGTGGTTCCGGCAGACCGAGCAAATAACCTTGGGCGAAAGCAACGCCCAAGGCGCGCGTGATACGGCGGAGCATGGCATTGGAAACGCCCTCTGCGATAACGTAACGCCCCTTGGCACGGGAATCGGCCAAGACGGCGCGTAGAAAATGGCGTGCCCGCATCTGGTGCGGCAATGCCTCGATCAGGCTGCGGTCAAGCTTCAGGCCGGCAAAGGGTAGGCCGGAAAGCCGCCAGCGGCGATCGCCAAGCACAATATCATCCAGCAATACCGGTACCCCGAGGCGCTTGAAATGCAGTAAGGCCCGCCTGAGCCGGGGCCTGTCCCGGATGGCCTCCGTTTCGGTTAACTCAAGCAAAAGCGGCCCCCGCCTTGCGCCGCGTCGGCGGATCATGCGTGCAAGGATGGAAGGAATTTCGGGCTGGACCAGCACACTGAGTGGCATATTCACCGCAAGCCCGCCCCGCGGCGAGGCGGTGCGATGCCAATCATGCGCCAGGCGTTCCAGCATGGCCCGCGTCAGGTCCAAGGCAAGCCCAAGCTTTTCGGCGAGCGGCACAAAGGCTGAAGCGGATAGGAGACTATCATCGCGCGGCCAGCGGAGCAGGCCTTCAAGGGCGGCGACATGGCCATCGCGAAGGCGGATGATGGGCTGGTAGCGCAGCAAGAGTATCCGCTCAGAAAGGGCAGCGCGTAATTCCTGCGCTGGATCCTCCTGCGCATCTTTTGACGCGCGCGGCACCGGGTGGTTTGCCACCTTGCCCTGAAGCGATTTGCCTTTGCGCCTCATTACGCGCCCCAATCTCTTGGCTTGAAAAGCTCAAGTTGAGGAGATTGTAACAGCATTCCGGCGCCTGGGAATTGGCCTTTATCTGGGGGCAGCAGCCTCTGCCCTGCCGGGAGGCACCGCATCTGGCATGCGGAGCCGATTGCGCCCGGTGAACAGCACGATGGGGGCGGCGATGAACACCGAAGAGCCCGCAGAAATCACAATGCCGACCACCATCACCCAGGCAAAGCCTGAAAGCGTATCACCGCCGAACAGCGCCAAAGGAAGTGCTGAAAGCAGCAAGGTCATGGAAGTGCCGAGTGAACGGTTCATCGTCTCATTGATGGAAAGATCAACCAATTGCTCTAGCGGCATGGCTTTGAATTTGCGCAAATTCTCACGCATGCGGTCAAATACCACCACCTTGTCATTCGCCGAAAAGCCAATGATGGTAAGGATCGCGGCGACGGTTGTCAGGTTGAACTCAATACCGAACAACACCATGAAGCCGATGGTTTTTGTTGCATCCAATATCAGCGTGGTGATGGCGGCGATGCCGAACTGCCATTCAAACCTGATCCAGATATAGATCAGCATGGCAAGGAAACTCAGGCCAAGCGCCATCATCCCGCCGATGAATAGCTCATCCGAAATGCGATTACCAACGGCTTCCACGCGCAGGATGCGCGTACCGGGGGCGGCTTTTTCGAAAGCCTCACGCACCGCCGTAACAGCCCTTTGCACGCCACCTTCATCACCTTGCGCGGGCAGGCGCAGCGCAAAAGTGGCGGGATCGCCAAATTGCAAAAGCGTCGCATCGCCAAGGCCAAGCCCGCCCACAGCGCCGCGGAGCACGCCAATGTCACCAGGGCCGGGTGTGCGGATTTCCATCTCTACCCCGCCCTTAAAATCAATCCCTTTCTCAAGCCCTGGGTGGAAGGCAATGGCCACCGACAATGTTGAAAGCACCGCCGAGATGACAAGCCCCATCTTGGCACCGCGCATGAAGGGAATGCGTGTACCATCCGGGAAAATACGAAATAGCGGGCGGCGCAGCCGTTCCAGCAGGGAAAGCCCCGGGCGCTGGAAGACCGGCAATTCCTTGGGCCGTGTCCGGCGATACCACCAGGAAGCAAAAAGCCGCGTCAGCACGGTGGCCGTCCACATCTGCACAATGGTGCCGATGGCGACCGTGACGGCAAAACCCTTCACCGGGCCAGAGCCAAAGCCATACAAGCAGGCCATGGCAATAAGGTTGGTCAGGTTAGAATCGAGAATGGTGCCGGATGCCTTGGTATAACCTGCTTCCAGCGCATTGATCGGCGTTCGGCCGTTCTTCACTTCTTCCCGGATACGTTCATTGATCAGGATATTCGCATCCAATGCCGTGCCGAGCGTCAGCAGAATCCCTGCAATGCCTGGCAGCGTCAGCGTTGCTTCCAGCACGGAAAGCCCCGCCAGTAGCAGCACGATATTGAATGCAAGAGCGATATTGGCGAACCAGCCCAAGACCCCATAGGCGAAGCCCATGTAGATGAACACAAACAGCGTCCCGACCGCGAGTGAGATCATGCCAGCCCGAATGGCATCCGCACCCAATTCCGGCCCGACGGTGCGTTCTTCCACAATGGTCAGCGGCGCGGGCAGCGCGCCGGCGCGCAGCAGCACGGCAAGGTCATTCGCCGTGCGCACGCTAAAGGACCCGCTGATCTGTCCCTGGCCGCCGGTAATGGGCTCCCGGATTACGGGGGCGCTGATCACCTTGTCATCCAGCACAATGGCGAAGGGCCGCCCGACATTGGCGCGGGTGATATCGGCAAAGCGCCTGGTGCCGGTGCCGTCAAAGGTGAAATTGACCACCCATTCGCCGGTGCGCGAATCCTGACCCGCGCGGGCATTGGTCAGGTTCTTGCCATCCACCGCGACACTGCGGCGCACCGCCACACGTTCGCCGGGGCGCTCGCTCGGCAGGAACATCACGCCAGGGGGCGGGCTGCCGGCCAGATTGGCGCTTTCATCCACCAGATGGAAGGTCATGCGCGCGGTGCGGCCCAGCAAATCCTTGATGCGATTGGGGTCTTCCACGCCGGGCAGGGTCACCAGAATACGTGCTTGGCCTTGGCGCGCGATCAGCGCTTCCGCGACACCGGTTTCATCCACGCGGCGGCGAATGATTTCGATGGATTGTTCAACCGCCGCGCTGGCCTTGGCGCGGAGCCCTGCTTCACTGAGCATGGCCGTGACCGTGCCATCGGGGGCGGTGGTGACCTCAATATCCGGGACATTCTGGCCGGTGGGGAGTGTCACGGGTTCGGCCAATTCTCGCAAAGCGGCCGCCGCGGCGCTGGCCTGCGCCGGGTCCAGCACGCGAAAGCCCATGCGGCGGTTCGGCCCATCGGCGGCCAGGTTCACATAACGGATATTCGCGGTGCGGAGCTTGCCACGCACGCCATCCACTACGGATTCGAGCCTTTCCCGCACAACGGTGTTCAAATCCACTTCCAGCAGCAGATAGGACCCGCCGCGCAAATCCAGCCCAAGGCTGATCTGGCGGGGTTCCATCCAGGATGGAAAAGCCGAACGCGGCATGAGATTTGGCAGGCAAAGCAGGACCCCGAGCAGACAAACGCCAAGAATGACAGCCTGTTTCCAGCGCGCGAAATGAAGCATGAGCGGGTGGGATCCCCTGGTTGAGCGGGCGGACAATGGCGACGCACCTCAGGGGATGCAAGCCCGCCCCGGTTAGGTGTAGCTTTGGCGCATGAATGTGAACCCCACCCCGCTTCGCCTTGGCATTTTGGGGGTTGGCCATTTTGGCCGATTCCATGCGCTCAAGGCCGCCGCCAACCCTGCCATCCACCTAATTGGCCTGCATGATGCCTCGTTCGAAAGGGCAGGCCAGATCGCCGGGGAGGTGGGCGCCCCGGCGCTTTCGCCGGACGCCGTGATTTCAGCGGCGGAGGCGGTGATCGTCGCCGCGCCCACGCGCTTTCATTATGCGCTGGCCGAACAGGCGCTGGCGGCGGGGCGGCATGTCTTCATCGAAAAGCCCATCGCAGCGAGCTTGGATCAGGCGGATCGGCTGATTGCGCTGGCCGCGCGCCAGGGGCGGGTGCTGCAAGTGGGCCATATTGAACGGTTTTCGGCGGCCTTCCGGACCGTGATGGCAACCCCTTCCGGTGGCCGGGCACTATCCTTTGAAGCCGTGCGCGCCGCGCCCTTCCGCCCGCGCAGCCTGGACGTTTCTGTGGTGCTGGACCTGATGATCCATGATCTGGACCTGGTGATGGAATTGGCGGGCGGTGAGCCGGAAGCGGTGGAGGCGGTGGGCGCGGCGATAGCGTCCGACCATCCGGATTTCGCCGTGGCGCGGCTGCGATTCCCGGGTGGGCGAGCGGCTTCCATCACCGCATCGCGGGTTTCGCTCGCCATGGAAAGGCGGCTCCGCGTTTTGGGGACCGAGGGCGAAATGGCGGTGGATTTCCTGACGCGGTCGCTTGCCGTGCTGCGGCGCGGTGGGGCGGAGGCGCTGGAAAACATGCCTGGCCATGGCGTGGATCGCGACACCTGGACGGATCATGACAGCCTGGAAGCTGAGCAGGGGGCTTTTGTCGCTGCGTGTCAGGGGCGGGGCCCGGTGGTGGTGGATGGCGCTGCCGGGCGGCGCGCGTTGAAATGGGCCTTGGCCATCGAGGAAGCGATCAAGGCCAACGGCTGACCCCCCTCTTGCCGACACGCGATTCCGGGCGGAGCATCGCGCCTGCTTGAAGTGGGGAAACGCGATGAAGCCAAGATTAGTGATATTCGGTGCGGGTGCGGTTGGCGGTTATGCCGGCGCGCATATGGTCCAGGCGGGGGAGGATGTGACCTTCATTGACCCCTGGCCTGAGCATGTTGAAGCCATGCGCAAAACGGGGCTGCGCATCACCCATTTGCGCGATGTGCCGGAATTCACGGTGAAGCCGCGCGCGCTGCATTTGACGGAAGTGCAGGCGCTGGCGAAAGAAAAGCCGATTGATATCGCCTTCATGTGCATGAAATCATATGACACAGCCTGGGCGACGACGATGATCGCGCAGTATCTCTCGCCCGGCGGCTATGTGGTTTCCTTGCAGAATTGCATCAATGAGGAAGTGATCGCGGGCATTGTCGGCTGGGGCCGCGTGCTGGGCGCGATTGCGAGCCTAATCACGGTGGAATTGGCTGAACCTGGCCATGTGCGCCGCGCGGCGGGCAAAAGCGGGGCATCGCATACGGTGTTCCGTGTGGGCGAACCGCATGGGCGGATTTCACCGCGCGCGGAACACATCACCAAGCTGGTTGGGCTGACGGATAGCGCTTTGACCACCAGCAATCTTTGGGGCGAACGCTGGTCCAAACTTGTGGCGAATGTCATGGGCAATGGGCTTTCCGCCTGCACCGGCCTGACCACGCGCGACATGGTGGCCGATGATGCCATTCGTGGTTTTGCGGCGCGTTTGGGGTCTGAGGCGATCCGCATCGGCCAGGCGCTGGGCTATGATCTGGAAGAGGTTTTCCACCTGGATCCCGAAATCATCGCCCGCGCTGGCGAGGGCGATGCCGCAGCGCGCCAGAGTTATGATGAGCACCGCTTGGCCGAAACATCCAAGGGCGGCGGCGGCGCGCATCGGCCTTCCATGGGCCAGGATATGGTGAAGGGCCGGCGGACGGAGATTGAATATCTGAACGGCTTTGTCGTGGATAAGGGCGCGACGATTGGCATTGATGCGCCGGCCAATGCGGCGCTGACTGATATCGTCAAGCGTGTCGAACGCGGTGACGCCAAGCCAAGCCCGCAGTTGATTCGCGGGCTGCGGTTGAATTGAAAAACAGTTTTTGCAGACAGAATTAGGAGGAAAACGACAATGATGAATCCGATGGCGCTGACGGGCAAGACCATCATCGTGACTGGCGCGGGGCAGGGTATTGGCCGCGCCATATCCGAATTGGTGCTGGGGCTTGGCGGCAATCTGGTGATGGTGGAACGCAACCGCGAAACCCTGATGCAGGTGGCGGAAGACCTGGCCGGTGATCACACCATGGCCATTGAAGGCGATGTGAGTGAGGAAGAATTTGGCCCGCAATGCGTGGCTGATGCCGTGGCGCGGTTTGGCGCCGTGCATGGGCTTGTGAATTGCGCCGGCATCACGCGCCCCGCGATGATTGAGAAAATGACGCTCCGCCAATGGCAGGAAGTGATCAATGTGAATCTGACAGCCTGCCATTTGATGCAGCAGGCGGTGGGCAAGCATATGATCGAACGTGCGCGTGCTGGGGAAGAAAGGCCGGGGGCGATTGTGAATATCTCCTCTACCGCGGGCAAGCGCGGCAGCATTGGTCAGGTGAATTATTCTGCTGCCAAGGCCGGGCTTTTCGGCGTGACCATGACCGCGGCGAGCGAATGGGCGCGGTATGGCATTCGGGTGAATAGCGTTGGCTTCGGCACGGTGGAAACGCCGATGACCGAGGTGATCCGTTCGGAACGTTTCCGCGAACGCACGCTGGCGCGCATTCCGCTTAATCGCGTGGCTCTGCCATCGGAAGTGGCGCCCTTGATCTGCTTCCTGCTGTCCGATGGGGCTTCCTTCATTACGGGGCAGAATTGGGTGCAATGCGGTGGGGCGCATATGCAGCCCTGAGGCTGATTATGGCAGCGCAGCGAGTACCGCCGTCGCCGCAGCCTCGGATGGAGATCCTTCCGGGGCGCGTAGTTTGGCCAGGGTTTCCGCAAAACCCTGGCGCTGCGCTGCCACTGCCGCATAGTCGCGCAATAGCGGCAGCAGCGCGGCGGTTAGCCCTTCTGGCGTGCAGGTTTCTTGAATGCGTTCCGGCACCACTTCCCGCGCGCACAACAGATTAACCAGCGAGGCATGCGGCACCTTGACCAGCCGCCGCGCAATGGCCGCTGTGATGGGATTGACGCGGTAGGCAACGATATGCGGCACGCCAGCCACTGCCATTTCAAGTGATGAGGTGCCGGATTTGATCAGCCCTCCGCCGTTTTCTGCCGCTGCCGCAAAGGCATCATGCTTATCGGCCAAGTCTTCAACCAAAATGGGCGCGGCGGGCCATTGCGCCGCCGCCTCGCGTACCAGTGGCGCAACAATGGGTGAGACAGCGACCACTGGGCGTAGCGTTGGGTTTTGTGGCAACATGGCCTTCAAGGTGGCGCCAAAAATCGGCAGCAAGCGCGTTGCTTCAATGCGCCGGCTGCCCGGCATGATGATCAGCGGGCGATCGGGTGCCGCCAGCCCATGGCGGGCGCGGAAACGCGCAGCATTGCCCTTATCCACTCCGCTTTCCAGCACGGGATGGCCCACGAAAGTCACGGGTATGCCTGCCGCTTCGAAAAACGCTGGCTCGAATGGTAGCAGGCACAGCAAATGATCAATCTTGTGCCGCAGTTTTTTGACGCGCCCCGGCCGCCAGGCCCAGACCTGAGGTGCGACGTAATGCATGACCGGGATGCCGCGCGGCTTCACGGCCTCCGCAATCCGCAGCGTAAAACCGGGGCTGTCAATCGTTACCAGCAGGGCGGGTTGGCGCGTGAGGATATCGGCTTCGGTCTCTGCCAGGCGGCGCTTCAATTGCCGGATGCGGGGCAGCACTTCCAGCAAGCCCATCAGCGCCAATTCGCGATAGGGGAAAAGGCTTGGCATGCCCTGTTCGGCCATGCGTTCGCCGCCAATGCCGGCGAAGCTCAACTCAGGCCGCGCCTTGCGCAAAGCGGCGATCAGGCGCGCACCGAGCACATCGCCTGAAGCCTCTCCGGCAATGATATAGATCAGCGTCATGCAAAATTTGCGGGCTTGGGTGAGCCGAAGGGCGCCCTTGGCCAATCGCGGTGATTAAGCACGGCGCCATCGCGCCGCACCGCTTCGATCAGACTGGGATCGAGCGTGCAAAACACCCAGCCCGGCGCATCCATCTGCCCTTCGGCGAGGATACCATCAGCGGGAAAGCCGCGATCCATCGGCCCAAAAACGCCGGCGCGGCCATGATTGACATCAAGCGCCGCTGACCAGGGCGCTTCACCAACCGTTGGCGTGATCGCGACGTAGCATTGGTTTTCCAAAGCGCGCGCGCGGGCGGAGAAATGCACGCGGTTGAAACCAGCGAGCGTATCCGTGCAGCTCGGCGAAAGGATCAGCCAGGCGCCGGCCATCACCTGCACCCGCGCGTGTTTCGGGAATTCGATATCATAGCAGATGGAAATGCCGATCCTGCCCCAGGGCGTATCAAACACATTGGGGTCGGCGCCTTGGCTGATACCCCAGCGCTCAGTCTCAAAACGCGTCATGGCGCGCTTATCCTGAAAGGCGATGAGCCCTTCCGGCGTGATCAAGGGTGCGCGATTGACCACGCGGCCATCGGCGGCCCACATGGGCAAGGTGCCGGGCTGGAGCCAGATGCAGTGGCGTCGCGCGGCATCGCGCATCGCGGTCAGGATATCCGGTGCGGCGCTGATCATGGCGGCAAGCTCAGCGGCTTCAGTCGCCTCCCCACCGTTCAAACCAGCGCCGAGTTCCACCGCCGCATATTCCGGCAGCACCAGCAAATCCGCGCTCGCGCGGCCTTCTTCCAGCCAGCGATCAAGCGCCGCCGCGAATGCCGCGATGGAGGCCGGGCGCCCCACCGGATATTGCAGCAGGCCAAGGCGGATGGGGGCTGCTTCCGTCATGAAAGCTGCTTGATCCAGAAGGAAAGCACATGCGGTGTTTCGCGCGTATCGTCCACTTCGCGCCAGGACATCACGGTTGAGATATCCGGCCGCGCTTCATAGCCGCGATTGCGCCAAAACCCATCCAGCGGCGTGTAATCGCGTGGCCGGCGCGGGTCGTTTTCATTGCGCACAACGGCACAGAAGGCAGCGATGGAAAGCCCGAGCCGGCGCGCATGGGCTTCGCGTTCCTGAAAGAAGCGCACGCCCGCACCTTGGCCGCGATATTCCGGCAATAAAACGCTCTCCCCGAAATAGCAGAGGCTCGCCGCATCTAGCCCAGCACTGGCCCAGGATGCGCGGAGCTTTTCGCTCGCTTCCTGCCCAGGCTGGCAGGTGGCCATGCCAACGGCCACTCCCTCCGGCGCACTGGCCGACACCACCAAGGCGCCCGGGCTTTGCGCATAGGCCGCAAGGTAGCGCGCTTCATGCGCCGCATCGCCATCGTAAAGATAGGGCCATTCGCGAAAGACACGAATGCGCAGAACGGCCAGCGCATCCAACCGCGCAGTAAGCGCAGCGCCAGAAAGGGTTTCGAAGGTCAAAGGGGCAGGGGGCATGGCGCGTTATTAGCGGAGATTGCCGCGCGGCGGAATCATTCTGTGCCCGCTGAAAGTGCTACCTTATCGCGTGCCGCTTGCAGGAAGGCGGCCAAGCCTTCTTCCACCACCGCCCGGTCCAGATCGCGCAAGATGAAGACAAGGCGGGATTGCCGATCATGCCCTGCCGGCCAGGCGGCCAGGCGTTCCGGCGGGTGAAACACATGCTGCACGCCATGCAGCACAACCGGGTGATCCTCCCCTCGCAGGTTCAGGATTGCCTTAAAGCGCAAGATACTGGTGCCGCGCGTGATGGCGAGCATTTCAAGCCAACTCGCCAAGCCTTCCCAGGGGAGGGGTTCGGCGAAGGTCAGGCCAAAGGCTTGGATGCGCGCATCATGGCGGTTGGGATCATGGTGATGGCCATGATGATGGTGGTGATGCGCGGCTTCTGCCGCCAACCAGGCTGCGACATCGGCAATCTTGGCGGCAGGATCGAAGCCACCTGCGCCAAACAGAAAATCCGGCGCGACATCGCCCGCCACAACGCGCTGGATTGGCGCGCCGGGATTAAGCGCATGCAGGCGCGCTTCAAGTGCGTTGATTTGATCCGTAGTCGCAATATCCGTCTTGCTCAGGATCAGGCGGTCGGCCACGGCGGCTTGCTTTACCGCTTCAATCTGGGCATCCAGCGAGGCGCCTCCGAGCACCGCATCCACCACCGTCACCACGCCATCCAAGCGGAAGGAACGCAGCGCCACCGGGTCGCTCATGAGCGTTTGCAGAATGGGCGCGGGATCAGCCAGGCCCGTGGTTTCAATGAGCACACGGTGAATTTCATGCCCGGATTCAGCCTTCAGCGCCAAGTCACGCAGCGCGCGCTGCAAATCGCCGCGAATGGTGCAGCACAGGCATCCGGCATTGAGCAGCACGGCATCTTCATCAAGCTTTTCGACCAGCAGATGATCAAGGCCAATCTCGCCGAATTCATTGATAAGAACAGCGCTGCCGGCCATCTCGGGATGCTTCAGTAGCCGGTTCAACAGCGTGGTCTTGCCCGCGCCCAGAAAGCCGGTCAGCACCGTGACAGGAATGAGCTTCATTTGCGGTAAAGCGCTTCCGGGTCCAGCAGCGGCTCAGCGATATTGGCAAGCGCATCGCCGCGCGGGGCGCGATAGAAACAATTGCGCCGCCCAGTATGGCAGGCAACCCCCTGCTGATCCACCAGCAGCAGGATGGTATCGCCATCACAATCAAGCCGGAGGTCCACCAGCATCTGCACCTGCCCGGATGTTTCCCCCTTGCGCCACAGCGCCTTGCGGGAACGCGAATAATAGCAGACCCGGCCGGTGGCGAGTGTCTCAGTCAGGCTTTCCTTATTCATCCAGGCCATCATCAGCACTTCGCCCGTATCATGCTGCTGGGCGATAGCGGGGATCAGCCCCGCAGCATCAGGCTTGATGGCGGCAAGAAGGGAATCGCGCGCAGTGGCGGAAATGGTGATGGCTGACATTGTTACTTTATAACATGCACGATTCCTGTTAGGAAGCGGCATGCATGGATCGGCTCATCATTTGACGGCGCTCGAAAGGGCGGAGGCGCTTTGCCAGAAGCGCGGCGTACAACTTACCCCGCTGCGCCGCGATGTGCTGCGCCTGGTGTTGGAAGCGGAAGCACCGATCGGCGCCTATGCTTTGCTTGATCAATTGAAGGCAAGCCGTGCCAAGGCCGCGCCGCCCACGGTGTATCGCGCGCTTGATTTCCTGCTGGAACAGGGCTTGATCCATCGGCTTGAAAGGCTGAACGCCTTTATGGGCTGTACTGAGGCCCTGGAAGGGCATGGTGCGCATCACGAACATGTGCATGACCATCCGCATCAATTCCTGATCTGTCGTGGTTGTGGTGCGACGCGGGAGATTTCCGACCAGGCGGTGGCCGAGGCGATTATGGCCGCTGCGGCGCGCGCTGGGTTTTCCGCTGCACGCGCCACGGTGGAGATTGAAGGGTTTTGTGCCAAATGCGCTGAGACTGTCGCAGGCAATGCCGGATAATTGAATTGCCAGAATAGTTCCGTAATGCTTACTCTAAGTGCTCTATGTCGTATCGGGAGGGTATAATGGCGTTTCGCGTATTCAGGCTTGCCTTGCCCTTGGCGGCTTTCACCTTCTCCTTGAGTGTCTCGCCGTTGGTTTCGGCGCAGAGTGTGCCGATCACGAGCGAGACTTTTACCGCTGGCACAACAGGAGCCTTGGCGCGGCTGTGTGGTGCCTCGTCTCAGGAAGCTGCCTATGCGGCGGCGGTGCATTTCTGCCATGGCTTGCTGGTTGGTACCGGGCAAACAAGCGATGCCATCCATAGGCGCCATGGCACAAAGCCGAATTACTGCCTGCCGGAGCCATCACCGAGCCTTGATCAGGTAGCAGCAAGTTTTGTTGCCTGGGCGGCAGCCAATCCACAGCTTGCTGGCACACGCGCCGCCGATGGGCTTCTGCGCTTTGCCGCTGTGCAATATCCCTGCGCCGGTCGCCCAGCGCGCCGATAGGAGAGGGCCATGCGCGCCAGGGCTTGCTGGGAAGCGAAATACCAAGTGCTGCGCGGTGTTTTGACTGTGCTATCGCTGGTGTTGACAATCTGCCAGCCCGCCATGGCGCGGGAGCCTTTGCGCGTGGCTGAATTGCCGCGCGATTTCCAAGCTTGGGCTGCGTGGCGCGCGGATGACGCAAGCCTTTCCGAAACAGCCATGGGAAGGCCGGCTGCTCAGTTATTCCATGCCGGTGATTTTTGCCTTGGCGCCATGGTGGATGCAGGCATGGCGCAGGGCGTTATCGGTGGGCTTCCGCTTAACGCCATGGCTTATTGCCCGCCTGGGCTTGCGGCGTTTGGTGGCGCTGGGCAGCCGGCGCCCGCAATCATTCTGGTCAGCACTGATCGGCCAGTAACACCGCCACCTGTCGTGCCAGTCATTACGCAGAGTATGTGTACGCCGGCCATTCGTAACCGATGAGGAGACTTCAATGACCAAATATTGGAAAATGGGCCTTGCATCATTGGCCTTGATTGCGCTTACAGGCTGCGCGGATATGAGCGATAAGCAGCGCAGCACGGCGATTGGTGCTGGGGCTGGTGCGCTTGGGGGGGCTGCGATCGGCTCCTTTTCCGGCAATGCCGGTTGGGGGGCGCTGATTGGTGCTGGCGTCGGCGCTGCTGGCGGCTTGGCGGTGGGGCAATCGCGTGAGAATGAGCGGCGCGCTTACCAGCGCGGGGTAGAGTCAGGCCGCAGCCAGCAGTAAAGGGTTTGGCCGTGGTCGCAATTCCTGTAAATGCTCCGGCTCAAAAAGGCTTACTCTTGCGAACCGGCGGGCAAAACGGCTATTCAGCATAGGTGAGAGCCTTCCAAGTTGCCCCCATGCGCGTGTGCCTGAACGTAAGCTTCGGTTTGGTAGCGACCGTTCTGCTTGGCGGCTGCGTCGATATGGATGAAAAATCCGCCAGCATGAGAACCGGCACCGGGCCTTGCCATTTGGAAAATACCTGCGCCGGACCCGGAAATGCTGTGGATATGTCCGGTTTGCCGGCCTTGGTGACGGGGCTGGCTTATGCGGTTGGTGGCGGGCTGAATCAGTCCCGCGAGTCTGATTGGGATGCAGCGCGTCGGGTCACGCGGTGATATTGGCGCTTTTGTAGAAGTGATTGGGCCGCCCGCTTGGCAGGACGGCCCGTGATTTGCAGCGCTATTTCGGTAGCGCCGCCAAGCCCTGAGTAAGATCAGCGATCAAATCGCCAACATCTTCAAGCCCGATATGAATACGCACAGTGAAGCCGCCCAAATCCGGGCTGGTTGCAGTGCGGGTGATGAAGCCAGTCGTGGGAAGTGCGAGGCTTTCAAACCCGCCCCAGGAAGCGCCAATGCCGAAAAGCTTGAGGTTATCAATAAAATTGAAGATATCAGCTTCCGTATAATGCGGCTTGAACACCACGCCGAACAGGCTGCACGCGCCGGTAAAATCACGCTTCCACAACGCGTGTTGTGGGTGCGATGGCAGGGCAGGGTGCAGCACACTCAGCACTTCCGGCCGGTTTTCAAACCAGCGCGCCACTTCAAGCCCGCTTTTTTCCTGCTGCTGCAAGCGAATGGGCATGGTGCGCGCCCCACGCAGCGCCAGCCAGCAATCATCGGGTGCGGCGAAATGCCCCATTTGGGAGGCCGCACCGCGCACAATCTCATAATCCTTTTCGCTATTCACGGTGATGGAGCCCAGCAGCACATCCGAATGCCCGCCGACATATTTTGTCAGCGCCTGGATCGAAACATCCACGCCATGCTGGAAGGGCATGAAGTGGTGAATGCCCCAGGTATTGTCCATCATCACCACGCAGCCCGCCGCATGCGCCGCACGCGCAATGGCCGGCACATCCTGCACTTCGAATGTGTGGCTACCGGGGCTTTCGGTATAGACCACCTTGGTATTGGGGCGGATCAGGGCACGGATGCCGGCCTCATCAATCAGCGGGTCGTAATAGGTAGTCTCAACACCCCAATCCTTCAGCAGGCCATTGCAGACATTGCGCGCGGGGCCATAGGCGGAATCGGGCATCAGGCAATGATCGCCGGTCTTGAGGTAAGCCATCAGCGGCACGGTCACTGCCGCAAGGCCTGTGCCGACCAACACGCAGCGCGTGCCGCCTTCAATTTCCGCAACCACATCTTCCAAAGCATATTGCGTAGGACCGCCGGCGGTGCCGTAGGTCATGACGCGGTTCCATTTGTCCTTCTGGAAGGTGCGGCGCGATTCGGAATTCGGGTGCAGCACGGTGGAGCCGCGATGCACGGGCGGATTGACGAAGCCATGCGCACGCGTTCCCGCGCGCCCGGCATGAGACATGCGGGTGGCAAAGCTGTGCCCGTGTTTGGCGTTGTTGTCGGCCATGTCAGTTACTCTTTTCTTTTTGGGTTTCGGGCCTGCCGGCCCATTCGGTCCAGGAACCATCGTAAATCGCGGCATCACCAAGCCCGGCCTGCTTTAGGCAGAGTGCGAGGATGCAGGCGGTAACACCCGTGCCGCAACTGGTGACGATGGGTTTAATGCCATCCGCGCCTGCCGCCGCGAAACGCGCGCGCAGCGTGGCCGCATCCTTCATGGTGAAATCGGCATTGAGCAATTCATTGAAGGGCACGCTTTGGGCACCTGGCATATGGCCAGAAGGCAGGCCGGGGCGCGGTTCCGGCGCTAAGCCATCAAAGCGGCCTTTGCCGCGCGCATCCAGAATCAGCGCGCTGCCATGCGCGATGATGCGCTTCATATCGCCAATGCCTTTCACCAGATCGGCGCGGAAATCCGGCGTGTAGCTGGTGGGGGCGGCAGACTTTGCGTCGCCGCTTTCCGTCGCGCGGCCTTCTGCCAACCATTTCGGTAAACCACCATCCAGTACCGCCGCATTATCATGCCCAAAAAGCTTCATCAGCCACCAGCCGCGCGCCGAGGATTGCAGCCCTTTCTGATCATAAAAGATCACGCGCGTTGTGTTGCTGATGCCCAACTCTCCCATCAACCGCGCGAAGCGGCCGGCGGTTGGGGCCATATGCGGCAGGGTGGTGTCAGGGTCGGCCACCACATCAATATCAAAGAAGCGCGCGCCCGCAATATGCGCTTCGCGATATTTGGTCAGGCCATCAAAGGGTTCATTGGGCAGGTATTTGGTGGCGTCAAACACCATAATGTCGGGCGCACCAAGCGCCTCGGCCAGCCATTCGGTTGAAACCAGATCATGCATGGATCAATCCTCCAGCAGTGTTAGGGAGACACGGCGATTCTGCCTGCCCTTGTTCTCGATTTTTGTTACCTCAACGCGCCCGATCTTACCCGTATGGCGCACATGCGTACCGCCGCAAGGTTGCAGATCAATGGGGCTTTCAGCGCTGCCAATGCGAACCAAGCGGATGCGCTCAGCACCGCGCGGCGGTTGCACGGAAAGCGTGCGCACCAGGCCGGGATTGGCATCAAGCTCGGCTTCCGTGATCCATTCCTGCGTGATGGGATGATTGGCGGCGATCAGCGCATTCAGCCCTTCGGTCAGGCTTTCCTTTGTGGGTGGTTCCGGCAGATCGAAATCAAGGCGCGATTTCTCAAGCCCGATCTGCCCGCCCGTGACGCCCGCACCCGGGATCAGGCTGCACAGCAAATGCAGCGTGGTGTGCATGCGCATCAGGCGGAGGCGCCGCGGCCAATCAAGCGCGAGCGTGACTGTGGTTCCCACTTCAGGCAAGGCAGCGCCGGCTTCCGGCACATGCAGCACGGAATCCTCCGGCCCTTTGGTGGTATTGGCGATACGCGCCTCGCCACCCTGCCAACGCAGCACGCCGGTATCGCCGGGCTGACCGCCGGCCTGGGCGTAAAAATTCGTGCGATCCGTCACAATCGCTTCGGCTGAAGCCGCAAGCACCTTGGCGCTGATTTCCGCAGCATAGGCGTCTTCGCGATAAAGCAATTCAGTCATGTGCTTCCTGGGCGTTACCTGGGCACACAGGCTAGGCCAGAAAGGGCTGGAACAAAACCTCTGCCGCCCGGGATGGTTTGGGGTTAGGCTTGCGATGCCAGTCGCATGAAACAGAACGATTCCCTGCCCCCAGACCCCGCCCGGACCCGGCATGCGCGCCGCCGTGGCGTTATTCTGGTGATTCTGGCGGCAGCAAGCTTTTCCATCTCAGCGGCTTTCGCCAAGACCATCGGCACCGGCATTCCTGTGGCGGAGGTGATTTTCTTCCGCAATTTCTTCGCGCTGATTCCGCTTTTACCCGTAGTGATTAGTGCTGGGGGGCTTGCGGCACTTCGCATGCGTAGCCCGGGCAGCCATGTGCTGCGCATGATTTTCGGCATGATGGGTATGGTTGGGTCGTTTTATGGCTATGTCCATCTGCCGCTGGTGACAGTGACAGCCCTTGGCTTCACCATGCCGCTATTTCTAACGCTGCTTGCAATCCCCATCCTGGGTGAGACGGTTGGCTGGCGGCGTTGGCTTGCGGTGTTGGTCGGGTTTTGCGGCGTGCTGCTGATGGTGCGGCCTGAACAGGGCACCACGGATACGCAATGGCTGGCGCTGGGGCTTTGCCTGTTGGGTGCGCTGGCTTGGGCCTTGGCCATGATCACCATTCGCAAGATGGGCGAGGCTGGTGAAAGCGGCGTAGCCATTGTGTTTTGGTTTGCGTTTTTCTCTTCTGTGCTGGCCGGGATTGCGATGATCCCCGTTTGGGTCTGGCCGAGCCCAACGCAATGGGCGCTGCTGGCTGGCATTGGGTTGGTATCCGCTATCGCGCAAATCATGATGACGGATGCCTATCGTAAGGGAGAGGCTTCCTTGCTCGCACCCTTTGAATATTCAGCGATCATCTGGACCACGGCGCTTGGCGCGCTGATCTGGTTTGAAATGCCGGATGCCTGGGATTTTCTGGGCATCCTGGTGCTGGTGGGGGCCGGGCTTTACATCTGGTATCGCGAAATGAAGCTGGGCGTGAAGCGGTAGGGGCTTGAGTATTTTCAAGCCAAGTGGAGACACTTGGCGACTCGGAAAATACGATCAAATTAGTAACGCTTGAGTATTTTCAAGCCAAGTGGAAACACTTGGCGACTCGGAAAATACGATCAAACTAGTTTCCCCAATGCGCGCGCAGGCTGGCGGCGGCATGTTGCAGCACCAGATCGGATTTCGGAATGAAGCGCCCCATGGTCAGGCAGGCGTGAATCTGATCCGCGACATGCAGATGCGTGACATTCACCCCTTCCTCGTCCAGGCGCTTGGCATAGGCAATGCCCTCATCCACCAGGGGATCAATGCCCGCTGTCATTAGAAAAGCCGGCGGCAAGCCCGCAAGGGAAGGCGCGCGCAGGGGTGAAGCGCGCCAATCAATGCCCTTTTCCTGGGGGCCGAGATAATGCGCGATGAACCACTTCATGACATCGCGCGTCAGTACCAGGCCTTCGGTAAAGCGATCATAGGATGAAGGATTGCCTGCCATATCCGTAACCGGATAGAATAAAATCTGGAAGCCCGGCATCGGGAGTTCGCCATGCAGCGCCATCAACGCCAACACCGCGGCAAGATTGCCGCCCGCGCTATCGCCACCCACCGCAATACGCGTGCGGTCTATGCCAAGACGCTTCGCCTGGCGGCAAATATAGCGATACGCCGCTGCCGAATCCTCCACCGCTGCCGGGTAGCGATGCTCTGGTGCAAGTCGGTAATCAATAGCAATAACCGAGGCAGCGGAGAGATTGGCAAGGCGCCGGCAGACCTGGTCGTGGCTGTCCAAATCACCAATCACCCAGCCGCCACCATGCATGTAGACAAGGCAGGGCAGCGCAGCATCAGGGTCGGTGCCGATGCCGCGGTAGCGCCGCAAGCGTATCTTGCCGTCAGGCCCAGGGCATTTCAAATCTTCTACCAGCGCGACCTCTGGCGGGTCTGGCTGCATCACGCGGCGGGAAGCGGCGGAAACCTCGCGCGCTTCCGTTGGCAAGAGGGTATTGAAAGCCGGGCGCTTGGCTTCCTTGATTAGGTTGAGGACATGCTGTGCGCCTGCATCGAGTGTCATCTGCCTTCTCCGCTATTCCGCTACTGCTGCTGAGCGTTCTCTGCCATTAAAATGAAAGCCACGATAACCTTCTGTGGCGATTTCATTGCAGAGCACGCGATAATTTCCAACACCGCCCACATAGGGCATGAATAGCCTTGGCTTGCCCGGCACATTGGCACCCATGTACCAGGATGCCGCGCGCGGATAGAGCGTGCGATGCGCGACCGTGTTCACTTCTTCCACCCAGGAATCCTCGGCCCCGCGATCGGCTTCGATGGTGACCTGGCCTTTGGCCTGCATCTGCGCGAGGCAATCCATGATCCAATCCGCATGTTGTTCGATGGATACGATCATATTGCTGAGGACTGAGGGGCTACCGGGCCCCGTGATCATGAACATGTTCGGGAAACCTGCCGTCATGATGCCAACCAGGGTGCGCGGCCCGGCTTCCCATTTGGCGTTGAGGCTTTCGCCCGCGCGGCCCTTGATATCAACGCCAAGCAGCGCGCCCGTCATGGCATCAAAGCCCGTCGCGAAAACAATATCATCGAACTCATGTAGGGCGCCGCCGGCTTCAATGCCGCTTGTGGTGATGCGCGCGATTGGCGCTTCATGGAGGTCAATCAGTGTAACATTGGGGCGATTATAGGTCTCGTAATACTGCGTATCCACGCAAATGCGCTTGGTGCCGATTGGATGATTGCGCGGGCAGAGTTTTCCCGCTGTGGCAGGGTCTTTCACGGTTTCACAAATTTTGCTGCGCACAAAATCGGCTGCCGTGTCATTGGCGGCCTGGTCAAGCAGCAAATCGCGGAAGGACCCCATGAAGGCAGTGCCGCCCACGGCCCAGCGTTTTTCGTATTCTGCCCGGCGTTCTTCAGCACTGACGGACATGGCAGGCGTATCACTCAGGCTATACAGAATGCCGGTGCGCATCATGCGCGCTTGGTGGCGCAGATTGGCGTAATCGCGCTTCCAGCCTTGTTCGTAATCATCATCCATCGGGCGGTTGCGTGATGGAATGCTGAAATTTGGTGTGCGCTGGAAAACCGTGAGCTGCGCGGCCTGTTCAGCAATCACGGGGATGGATTGAATGGCGGAAGACCCGGTGCCAATCACCGCCACCCTGCGGCCGGTGAAATCAACCTTGTGATGCGGCCAATAGCCAGTATGGAATTGCTGCCCTTTGAAATCGGCAATGCCCGGAATATCGGGCAGCCGGGCCGCCGAAAGGCAGCCTGTTGCCATGAAGAAATACCGCGCTGAGAGGCTTTCGCCGCGATTGGTCGCAATGTTCCAGACCCCTGCGGCATCATCCCAGGCGGCATCGGTCACGCGGGTTTCGAAGCGAATGTCGCGGCGCAGATCGAAGCGTTCCGCGACATGGCGCGCATAGGCCAGGATTTCCGGCTGCGCGGCAAAGCGTTCAGACCAGTGCCATTCCTGCTGCAACTCCTCAGAGAAGGAGAAGGAATATTGCATGCTCTCCACATCGCATCGGGCACCTGGGTAGCGGTTCCAATACCAGGTGCCGCCCACATCATCCGCCGCTTCAAGGCAAATAGCCGGGATGCCGAGCCCGCGCAGGCGGTGCAGTAGGTAAAGCCCGGCAAAACCCGCGCCCACAATGATGGCACCGTTTGATTTGCTTGGCATGATCTTCCTCCAGGGCCTGTTTGCGCGGGCGAGCGGTCACCCCACAGTGGGACTGTCAACGCCCGCCAGCCGCGCTATGCTAACCGAAATGCGTAAAGGGGAAAGTCCATGGATAAAGGTTTTCAGCTTGGCGAGCTCACGATTCAACGGGTTGTGGAGGAAGAAAGACCTATCTTCGATCCGCTGACCTTCTTCCCGAATCTGACGCCGGAATTGTTGGCCGAAAACCGCGAATGGCTGCAACCCAAGGCGCTGGACCCTGAGACAGGCAAGTTGATGCTTTGCATCCAATCCTGGGTGGTGCGCACGCCGCATCACAATATCCTGATTGATACCTGTGTCGGCAATGACAAGAACCGCCCGTCGCATTCCTTTTGGCACCAGATGAAGAGCGAAGCCTATATGCGCAACCTGGCCGCGCTAGGGCTTGGCGTTGGTGATATTGATTTCGTCATGTGTACGCATTTGCACGTGGATCATGTCGGCTGGAATACGCGGCTAGAAAATGGCCGCTGGGTGCCGAGCTTCCCGAAGGCACGCTATCTTTTCACAAAGGAAGAATATGCCCATTGGGAAAGGGAACATGCGAAGGCGCCATCGCCGGTTTTCGCCGATAGCGTGCTGCCCGTGGTGGAAGCGGGGCGCGTGGATTTCGTGGCGAATGACTATCAGATGAATGACCTTGTGAAACTTGAATCAACGCCTGGCCATACGCCGGATCACGTTGCGGTGCGGCTTGGCAAAAAGGGCGCTGACGCGCTGGCCACGGGGGATTTGATCCATTCGCCGCTGCAAGCGCGCTATCCGGAGATTTCCATGCGCGCGGATAGTGATCCCGTGCAGGCGGCAGCCACAAGGCGGCGGGTGATGGAATGTGCCTGCGATACATCCACCATTCTCTGCTTCGGGCATTTCCCTTCACCATCCCGCGGGCGGATCAAGCGCTGGGGCAATGGCTTCCGCGCTGAAGCGGTGGATTGAACAATGTGGCGGTTGGCGTGCGGCTTCCAGCCTTTAAAACAGGCGAGGCCTTCAGCCGGCGCATTCGCAGGTGTGGTGCCATTCTTGGTGGCTTTATTGAAAGAACAGGAGCGAAAGTGAACTGATATGGAACATGTTACCGTCACCGATGAAGGCCCGATCCGCATTGTCACGCTGAACAATCCCGCCAAGGGCAATGCCATTAGCAGGCCGATGGGTGAGGCCGTTCAGGCCGCCATGCGCGAATTTGAAGCCCGCGATGATTTGCGCTGCGCTATCATCACTGCCGCCGGCACGCGTGCCTTCACCTTCGGCGCGGATGTGTCTGACCCGCCGGAGCTTTGGCGCACCATTCCCAGTGTCGGCTATCGGCCGCTCAAGCCCGTGATTTGCGCGGTTGAAGGTTGGTGTGTGGGCGGCGGCATTGTGCTGGCGATGATGGCTGATTTGCTGGTCTGCGGCAAAAGCGCAAAATTCTATTATCCGGAGGCGAAGCTTGGCCTGACAGGCGGCATGATCGCCGGCCTGGTCAGCCGCATTCCGCATAAGATTGCCATGGAAATCATGCTACTCTGCCGCACCGTTGATGCGGATCGCGCCGCTTCGATTGGTTTGGTGAATGAGGTGGTGGAAGATGGCAAGGCGCTTGATACTGCCAAGACCTGGGCGCTGGAACTAACCGGCATGGCGCCCATGGTTGTCGCGGAATTGAAGCGCATGGTGACCGAGGAAATCCTGCCGCGCGGACCATCGGAGCAAATGGCGATCCATGGCCAGCGCATGGGCGCCATTCGCGCTTCAGAGGATTTTGCCGAAGGCAAGGCCGCCTTTCGGGAGAAGCGCCCGCCGCGTTTTCGCGGGCGCTGATCCCAGAATATATCAGGGGAACATGGCAACGGCCCGAATGGGGCTTGCCGTGCCGCCCCTGATTTTCAGCGGAAAGCCGATAAAGGTGAAGCGCCCGCGGCCAATCAGCTTATCCAGATTGGCGAGGCATTCCATATGCGTAATGCCGCGTTCCGCGCAGGCCATATGGGCCTGAAAATTCAACTCACCTTCCGGCGCGGGGCTGATGGCTTCCACGCCGAACATGCCAATGCCGCGATCCGCAAGCCAATGGACTGATTCCAGCGCGAGGCCCGGGAAATCATGCACATAGCCAGGCTTGCCGAGCAGCCTTTCATTCGTCGCCATCCAAATCAGCACCGTATCGCCCTTGCGGATTTCCTGGCCTGATTTGGCGAGTGCTGCCTCCATTTCTTTCACTGTGATCGCGTGCTTCAGCGGCACATGGGAAAGATCAAGGCAAATGGCGCTGGTATAGAATTTCTCAAGCGGCATTTGTTCGACCGAAAGCGCATCAGGGCGCGGGTCGAAATGCACCGGCGCATCCACATGCGTGCCGGCATGATCCGACATGGAAAAATAAAGCGCCTTGCTGGTGAAAGTTGTATTGCCCGCCACCTTCTTTTCAGAATGATCACCCCAAACCGTCATAACCACAGGCGGGTGGCTTGGATGCGTCTGGGTGCGGTGAAAGATTTCGCGGCTGAGATCAACGAATTCCATTGACGTGTCCCTTTGTGACGAAATATCTAAACATTGACGCCGCGAATGGCGTTGATGATCGCTTCCGTCACCTGATCCGTGGTGGCCTTGCCGCCGAGGTCAGGTGTCAGCACATCGCCGCGGCTTGTCACCAGTTCCACCGCGCGCATCAACTGCGCCGCCGCTGGCGCCTCGCCCAAATATTCCAGCATCATGGATGCAGTCCAGAAAGCGCCAAGCGGATTGGCAATGCCTTTGCCCGTGATATCGAAAGCCGAGCCATGGATCGGTTCAAACATGGAAGGGCGCTTGCGCGAAGGATCAATATTGCCTGTGGCGCCAATGCCCAGCGAACCGGCCAAGGCCGAGGCCAGATCGGACAAGATATCGGCATGCAGATTGGTGGCGACCACGGTGTCAACGCTGCCGGGCTTCATCACCATGCGCGCAGTCATCGCATCCACCAGCATTTTCTCTACCGTGAGGGCCGGGTATTGCGCGGTGACTTCGGCGCAAACCTCATCCCACATCACCATGCCGTGGCGCTGTGCGTTGGATTTCGTTACCACCGTCAAATGCTTACGCGGGCGAGCCATGGCAACTTCGCAGGCGTGGCTGCAGATGCGCGCTACCCCTTCGCGGGTGAAGACTGAAACATCCATGGCAACTTCAATCGGCAAGCCGCGATGCGCGCGACCGCCAACGCCGGCATATTCGCCCTCACTATTTTCGCGCACAATCACCCAATCAATCTGTTCCCCCAGATCAGGGCGCAATGGCCCCGTGATGCCGGGCAAAAGCCGCGTTGGGCGGACATTAGCGTATTGGTCAAAGCCCTGACAGATCGCGAGCCTGAGTTCCCACAGCGTCACATGATCAGGAATATCCGGCGCACCGACCGCGCCGAAGAAAATCGCATCAAAACTCTCCAATTGCTTCAAGCCATCTTCCGGCATCATGCGCCCGGTGCGGCGATAGTAATCGCTGCCCCAATCGAAATCCTGAAAGCTCAGCGCGAAACCGCCATTCTTGTCAGCCAGAGCCTGCAAAATATGGCAGCCCGCCTTGATGACATCCGGCCCGATGCCATCACCACCCATAGCGGCAATGCGATAAGTCTTCATGGTCAAAGCTTTCCTTTCACGGGCGCCTCAGGCGCAAATCCAAGCCGCGCGCGATCCAGGCGGCTTCAATCACATCAAGATCTGTCTCGCCCGAAGGATTGGCCTTGCTCGGGCGGGAAGCAAGCCCGGGTTCCGCCTGAATACGCCACAGGCCAAGCAGCCGGCGCAATTCCGCGAGCGGCGCAGCGTGATCATCAACGCGCAAATTGATATCGGGGAAATCCTCGGTCGTGGTCAGCACCAACGCAGCCGATTGCCGCCCGCGCTTGTCGCCGCCCATGGCTTCTCCGGCATCAAGCGCCGTGATCAGGCGTTCCGGCAGCGCAAGGCCCGCATTGGCGCGGAAGCTATCAAAGCTTGCCTGCACAACGGCGCCGCCCGAGAGCATATTGCCCGCCACGCTGAAGCCATCTCCACCGATATGCCCGCACCATTCAACGCAATTATCGCCGGTCCAGGCGGCGTTGCGGCCATGGCGGTCCACCGCGTGAATTTGCCGCAAGCCCTTGCCTTCATCGCCCACCAGCGCTGCCTCAATGGCCTTGGCGGGCGTCAGGCCGCGTTCCAGCCCGTGCAGCACGGCGGGGCCCAAATAGCGGTTGCTCATAGATTGCGTACTGACGGCACCGACGCCCGATTTCATGAAAGGGCAGGTGGCGCCAACCGCCAGGTTGCAGGTGGTGACGGCAACCGCGAAGGCGCCCGTAGTGGGATCATGCGCGACAATGGACCAGGTCATGCGGCGGGCCTTTCTTGAAATTTCAAGCGAAATCTTAACCGCGCCGCGGCGCTTGCAGGAAGCCCAATCCGTGCCAAAATAAGCTCAAACGGGAGGTTTTTTGCCATGACTATTTCCATCTCACGCCGCGGCTTTGCCGGTTTGGGCCTTGCTTCGCTGCTGCCATCAGCGGTTTCCGCGCAATCTGCCTGGCCGGATCGCCAGGTGCGGCTGATCGTGCCGTTCGGCGCCGGGGGTGCGGTTGATACGCTTTCCCGTCTTGTCGCCAATGGCTTTGCAGCGGAGGCCAATGGTCAGGCCTTGGTGGTTGAAAATCGTTCTGGCGCTGGTGGCGCCATTGCGGGCGCCCTTGTGGCGCAGAGCCGACCGGATGGCTATACGCTGATGATGGCGGATCTTGGCGCCAATTGCATCGGCAAGGAATTGCAGCCCGCGCTGAATTACGACCCGATGCGCGCCTTCACGCCGATCTCGCATTTGGTGAATCTACCGATTGCCGTTGTTGTTCCGGCCAATCTGCCGGTGCAAACGCCGGAAGACCTGTTGGCGCGTGCGCGTGCGCGCGCGGATGGTATTCAATATGCCTCCCCAGGTGTTGGCCATGTCAGCCATTTGGCAGCGGAACTGCTTGGCCGCCGTGCCGGCGTGAAGCTGACTGCCGTGCATTACCGGAGCGGCGCTGATGTGATGCGAAGCCTTATCCAGGGTGAAACGGAATTCTCCTTCCCTTCCGTTTCAACCGCGCTTCCGTTCATTCGTGAAGGCCGCGTGCGCGCCTTGGCGATTGGTACGCCAGCCCCAGTTGCGGCGCTGCCGGGCGTGCCTTCTGTCGCGGCAAGCTTTCCGGGGTTTGAGGCAATGACCTGGCACGGCATTGTTGGCCCCGCCGGCATGCCGGATGATGTGGTGGCGGCGGCTAATCGTGTCTTTCGCGCCATCATCACCTCAGCCGAGGTGAAGGAAACCGTGCAGCGCGTGCAAGCCGCGGATGTAATTGCCTCCAGCCCAGCCGAATTCGCGGCACTGATTGCGCGCGATCACGCAAAGTGGACGCCCGTGATCCGTGAGGGGAATATCCGCGCCGAGTAAACCCCGGCGCGGTTTGCGCCTTCAGCAGCCGAGCTTGTCGGCCAGATCCTCAAAGCTGGTCGCGATCGCGCCCCAATCCTGTTCGGCCTTCGTATCCGTCGCTTGATCCGCCCCATGTTCATTGGGGCGGAGCACGAAAGCGGTGGCGAGGCCACATTTGCGCGCAGCGGCCAAATCCCCATTATGCGCCGCCACAAGTGCAACTTGCGCAGGCTTCAGGCCAAGAATCTCGCAGGTACGCAAATAGGCTCCCGGCTGCGGCTTATAGGCTTGCGCGGCTTCAGCGCCCAGGATCGCGTCCCAAGGCATGCCCGCGCGCTTCGCCATATTCGCGAGCAGGAGGATATTGCCGTTGGATAAGGGCGCGATGAAGTGCTTGGCCTTCAGGCGGATAAGCCCTGGGATGGTATCGGGCCAGGGGTCCAGCCGATGCCAGGCGCGGTTCAACCAATCAAGCTCCTCCGCGCTGACGCCAGAAGTGCTGACACCGAAATCCTTCAAGACGCCATCAAGGTTCTCCCGATGCAGCACATCAAGCCGGGTGAAGGGGCGCCGCCCGCCGCGCACTTCTTCCATGGCGGGTTGGTAGCGCTTGCGCCAGGCATCGGCGAAGCGATGCGGATCAATATCGCCGCGCCCATGGCGGGCCAGGAATGTGCGTGCATCGCGCGCAATGCCATTACGCCAATCCACCACCGTGCCGAAAACATCGAAGACCAAAGCCTTCACTTCGGGAAGCGCGCTCATGCTACATTGTCCTTTTCTGGAACGGCCCATTTCTTTTCAAAATCCCAAACATCCGGGAAGCCCATGAGCTCGGTCATTTTATTGAAGCCATAAGATTCGCCAAGCGCCAGGCTATCGCCGGTTGTCTTCAAATGCGCATAGGCGCGTTCCAAGGCGGCGGCGGCGGCAAGGAAACCAATCGCGGGATAGATCGCCATGGCATAGCCAATTTCCTGCAAGCGCGCGGCGGGCAGAATGGGTGTGCGCCCGCCTTCCACCATATTCGCAAGCAAGGGTTTGGGAATTGCCTTTCCTATGGCGCGCATTTCATCTTCGCTTTCTGGGCTTTCGATGAAGACGATGTCAGCGCCCGCATCGCCATACATGCGCCCGCGACGAATGGCTTCTTCCAGGCCAAGCGTGGTGCGGGAATCCGTGCGCGCCACGATCAGGAAATTCGGATCGCGCCGCGCTTCGGCGGCGACCTTGATTTTCAGCACCATCTCCTCGGCCGGGATAACGCGCCGGCCCGGCGTATGGCCGCATTTCTTAGGCATTTCCTGATCTTCAAGCTGAATGCCTGTCATGCCGGCGGCTTCATAGCCAAGCGTGGTGTGGCGCACATTCAAAAGGCCGCCATAGCCAGTATCGGCATCTGCAACCAAAGGTGTGCGGCACCCGCGCGCCATGGTGCCCATGCGCGCGACCATATCCGCATAGGTGGCAATGCCCGCATCTGCGACACCAAGCGCTGAGGCAACAGCGCCAAAGCCCGTGCCATAAATGCAGTCAAACCCCATGCCATCGGCGATCTTGGCCGAGATCATGTCGAAGACACCGGGGGCAAGGATAAAGCGCTTTTCGGCAAGCGCCTTCCGAAGCGATGGGTTGGCCATAAGACTTCCTTTGTTGCTTATTGAGGGCGGATATGGCCGGCAGCGCTGGCTGAGCCACTCATTGTGCGTCTTGCGATTTTAATCTTGCTGTTCCCATCAATCCACGCGCGCGCCTGTGGCCCGCACAATCGGGACCCATTTGTCAATTTCGCTCGCGATGAAAGCGCGCGTCGCCTCCGGGGTCATACCGTCCGGGATGGTGTTGCCAAGCTGGATCAGCCTGTCCCGTACTTCTGGCTTGCGCAGCGCAATGGCGATTTGCTCATAAAGAAATTGCCGAATTGGCAGTGGCGTGCCGAGTGTCGCGGACCATGGTGTCCAGGTGGTGGCTTGGAAGGCAGGCAGGCCGGCTTCGGCGGAAGTTGGCACATCCGGCGCCATGGGTGAGCGTTCAGGCGTGCCAATCACAATGCCGTTCACCGTGCCATTCTTGATATGCTCAGCAAGGAAGGAGATTGTATCCGACTGAAAACTGATGCGCCCAGCCATTAAATCCTGAAAGGCCGCGGCTGATCCACGATACGGCACATGGGTCGCGGGCACGCCGAGCAAATGCAGCAGCAAGGCCGAGGAGATATGCCCGGTCGAACCATTGCCGGAAGACCCGTAAAGCACATTGCCGCCACCAGCCGCGACGGCGGCGCGAAACTCAGCCAATGTGCGAACATTCATGGAAGGATGGGTCGCCACAACAATCGGCGAATGGCTGGAAATGGTGATGTGATCCACACCTGTCAGCGGATGGATACGCAGCCTATCGCCGTAAAGCCCAACATTCAGCGTATGCGACCCAAGCGCCCCAACCAACAGCGTATGACCATCCGGCGGTGTTTGCGCGATGGTTTCAAAAGCCACAGTGCCACCGCCCGAAGGCCGATTTTCCACGACAAATTGCTGGCCTAATTGCTGCGACAACGCTGTTGAAATCAGCCGCGCATTGATATCGGCATTGCCGCCGGCGGCGAAGGCCACAATCACGCGCACCGGCCTATTCGGGTAATCCGTGCCCGGCGCCTTGGGTTGCGCCCATGCAGGCAGAGCCATTAAGGCAGCCATGGCTGCCAGCAGCAAACGCTTCTTCATTCTTGCCTCCCCGTTATTTCAACCAATCGAATGTTCCAGCACGCCAACGCGTTCCACTTCCAGCCGAAGCTTGTCACCCGGCTTCAAATAGCGCGGCGGATCGCGGAAATGCCCAACCCCGGCCGGCGTGCCGGTCGCGATCACATCGCCAGGTTCAAGCGTCATGTAGCGCGACAGAAACGCAATCAGCGCGGAGACGGAAAAGATCAGATCGCGCGTATTGCCACGCTGCACTTCTTCGCCATTCAGCCAGCATTTTACGTCCAGCATCCAGGGCTCGCCCACTTCTTCCGGCGTCACGATCCATGGGCCCATGGGGCAAAAGCCATCCATGCCCTTGGCGAAGGATGTCATGGCGAGTGGTACGTCAAACTGAAATTCCCGCGCGCTGACATCATTCAGCACGGTATAGCCCGCGACGTAATCCAGCGCGATGCCTTCCGGCACATCCCGCGCTGTCTTGCCGATCACCACGCCAAGCTCCACTTCCCAATCGGGCTTTTTCACATCGCGCGGAATTTTCACCACCGCCCCGGGACCCACGACGGAGCTTGCGGGCTTCATGAAAATGCGCGGCATTTCAAGCTTTGGGCCGCCCACTTCCTTGGCGTGATCACCGTAATTCCGCCCTACGCCCAGGATCTTGCCGGGCTTGAGCGGTGCCAGGATCTTTGCCCCCGCAAGCGGTTGGCGCAGAGCAGCGTTCTCGGTGCGCGCGGCAAAGGCAAGCGCGCGGCCCGCCGCGGTCATGGCCGCTTCATCGCCAAGCAGCGCCACCATATCGGCGGGTATGATCTCTGCGCTGCGATCAGCCTCACCCGCCGCGCGCATGGCTGCGGACAGGGCAGGGCGAAGTGTGACCACACTTTCTCCCACCATGCCACCAAGCATTGGGCCATGCGCGCCCGGAAATGTAACCAGCTTCATGCCGCCAGCGCCGCGTAATCGAGTGTTGCCATAACTTGCACACGCAGGATGTAGCGATCCTCACCCGGCACGTAGTCCGCCACCGCATTATGCATGGTGCCGATATTGTCCCAGATCAGCACATCGCCTTCCGACCATTCATGCGTATAGAGGTATTTTTCCTGCGCCTGATGGCGGAACAAATAATCCAACAGCGCATCGGATTCTGTTCGCTTCATGCCTTCAATATACATGGCATAGCCGCAATTGCAGTAGAGAACGGGCCGCCCAGTGATGGGATGAATACGCACAATGGGTTGCTCAACCGGCGGCTTTTTCGAGCGCTGTTCGGGCGTGAGGGGGCCGCGAATGCTGCCCGGGCGCTGGCGCATCATATCCCAGAACTTGCTGAAATCATGAATGGCGACACGGCCTTCGATGCGCGCCTTCACCTCAGCTGGCAAATCGGCATAGGCGGCATGCATATTGCGGAATTGCGTCGAACCCAGAACCTTGCCATCGCGCCGCGGCACGCGCTTGGCGTGCAGCATATTGGCCAGCGCGATTTCCTTGGAATAGGACATATCCGTATGCCAGCCCTGGCCGGCATCATTCAGCCCCAAGGGCTTGCCCGCTTCATCCTTCATATTGGACAGGATCATCACTTCCGGATGGCCTGGCGCATGGAATAGATTGGCGACATTCACTTCCAAATCACCAAAGCGCTTGCCGAAGGCGGCCACATGCGGCGCATCCAGATCCTGCTTCGGGAAGCAAAGCACGCCATATTCGCCAAGTGCGCGCAAAAGCGTGCGGAAATCCTCAGGCGAGGCGGTCTCACGCAGGTCTATCCCTTCAACCCGCGCACCCAGCCCGGCATTATTGGGGGTGATTTTCATGCTGGCATCCTCCGGATGGCCCAAAGTGAGGCGATGGCCCCGAGGCGTCAACCGGGCGCTTCCCCGGGGCCGTTTGTTGCGTCAGGATGGCGCCATGGAAACGCAATCACCCAAACCCGCCCCGGTCATTATTGGCGGGGGCATTGTTGGCCTTTGCATCGCCTGGCATTTGGCACGGCGCGGGCTGAAGCCGCTGGTGCTGGAAGCCGGGAAGGAAGGCGCGGCCTATACTGGCAATGCGGGCGCCATCAGCCATGGGTCGGTGGCACCGCTCGCCATGCCGGGCGTGCTGGCGCAGGTGCCGAAAATGTTGATGGACCCGGCCGGCGCGCTGCATATCCCAGCGCGCTATTGGCTGCGCGCCATGCCCTGGCTGCTGCGCTTTGTGGCTTCTGCCCGGCGGGACAAGGTTGAAGGCGCTGCCGTCGCGCTTTCGGCCCTACTGTTTTCCGCGCCGGATCGGCATCGCGAAATCCTGGCCGCGGAAGGGGCGAGTGACCTGATCCGCGAAGAAGGCCAGATGTATCTCTACCGGAATGAGGAACAGCTCGCGAAGGACAATGCCTCCCTGACGCTGCGCCAGAAGCATGGGCTGAAGGTGCAAAAGCTGGTCGGGCCAACCTTGCGGGAATTGGAACCGGAAGTGTCCGAGGATTACCAGATTGGCCTTCTGCTGCCCGATCACGGTTCCTGCGTGAATCCCGCGCGCTTGGCCGCCGTGGTGGCCAATGGCGTGCGCCGCATGGGGGGTGAGATTCGCGTGGCCGAAGTGCAAGCTATTCTGACCGAGGGCAAGCGCGTTGTTGGTGTGCGCTGCACGGGTGAGGATATCGCGGCGGATCAGATTGTGCTGGCCGCCGGTGCGTGGTCTGCGCGTTTGCTGGCGCCCTTGGGGCTGAAAGTGCCTCTGGAAACCCAGCGCGGCTATCACGTGATGCTGCCGGATGCTGGGGTGAGGGTGGGGCGCGTGCTCTCACCCGCTGATCGCAAGGTCTTTATCAGCCCGATGGAAGACGGCTTGCGCGTGGCGGGTTCGGTGGAAATCGCGGGGCTTGATGCGCCGCCCACGGAGTCGCGCGCAATGCTGTTGTTGGATGATCTGAAAAAAGTGTTTCCGAAGGCGCGCACGGAAGGCGGCAAAATCTGGATGGGGCATCGGCCTTGCCTGCCCGATAGCGTGCCGGTGATGGGGCCGGTCAGCGCATGGCAGGGCCTTTATTGCGCCTTTGGCCATGGGCATTTGGGGCTGACGGGCTCAGCGCCGACTGGGGCGCTGATGGGCGCCTTGGTGGCCGGCGAAAAGCCAAATTTTGATTTTGCGCCCTTCGCGGCGGAACGGTTTGCATAAGCATAAAGGGAGAAGACGATGGGACAGGTTCAAGGCAAGGTCGCGCTGATCACTGGCGCTGCGGCGGGCATTGGCGCTGCCTGTGCTGAGGCACTCGCCGCCGAAGGTGCGCGCGTGGTGCTGACCGATCTGGATGATGCGCGTGGCGAGGCGCTGGCGGCGAAGCTCCGAGATGCTGGGCATCATGCGCTGTATTTGCACCAGGACGTGACGGATGAAGCGCGCTGGGCGGAGGTGATCGCCGCCATTGAAGCGGAGTGTGGGCGCCTTGATGTACTGGTTTCCAATGCCGGCATCGCCATCATGAAACCCTTGCTGGATATGACGCTTTCCGAATGGCGGCGGCAGAATGCCGTGAATATTGATGGCGTGTTTTTGTCCGTGAAACACGCCATTCCGGCCATGCGTCGCGCGGGTGGTGGTTCCATCATCATGATGTCGTCCATCGCTGGCATTCGCGGTTCCGCCGGGCTTGCCGGCTATTCCGCGAGCAAGGGCGCGGTGCGGCTTTTTGCAAAATCCGTTGCACTGGAATGCGCCGGCGCGCGGGACGGTATTCGCTGCAATTCCGTCCATCCCGGCGTGATCGAGACCGATATCTGGCAGAAGATGCCGCAAGGCAGTCAGGATGGTCGCAATGCGCCGATTGATCCGCGCCAATTGGCAGCGAATATCGTGCCCCTGGGTGAAGCCGGCACGGCGGCTGATATCGCGGCGGGCGTGGTGTTCCTTGCTTCCGACGCATCGCGGCATATGACGGGCAGTGAATTGGTGATTGATGGCGGTTCAACCGCCGGGCGTGCTGGCACAATGCCGCGTTGATGAAAGGAATACCCGCATGAAAACCGCCCTGGTTACCGGCGCCGCGCGCGGCATCGGCCTTGCTGTCGCCCGCCGCTTTCTGGCCGAGGGTTGGAATGTCGCGCTGCTCGATATCAATGCGGCGCAATTGCGTGAAACCATGGCGGCGCTGGCGGAACCCTCAAAAACACTTGACATAATATGCGATGTCTCAGACCCTCCCGCCATCACTGCTGCCGTACGCCAGGCCGCCGCGCATTTCGGGCGGGTGGATGCGCTGGTGAATAATGCCGGCATCGCCATTTTCAAACCAATCCTGGAAACCACACCGGAAGATTGGGCGCGCGTGCTGGCGGTGAACCTGACCGGCCCCTTCCTCGCGGCGCAGGCAGCGGCACCGATCATGGCGGAGGCTGGCGGCGGGGCGATGGTGAATATCACCTCCATCTCCGGCCTCCGCGCTTCAACCTTGCGGGTTGCCTATGGCACCAGCAAGGCCGGGCTTGCGCATCTGACCAAGCAGCAGGCGGTGGAATTCGCGAGCCTTGGCATACGCGTGAATGCCGTGGCGCCCGGCCCGGTGGATACCGTCATGGCGAAGGCCGTGCATACGCCGGAAATCCGTGCGGATTATCATGATCATTTGCCGCTTAATCGCTACGGGCTGGAAACCGAATTGGCGGAGGCTGTGTTCTTCCTATGCAGCGACCGCGCGAGCTACCTGACCGGGCAGGTGATTGCCGTGGATGGTGGCTTTGATGCCACCGGCATTGGCCTACCCACGCTGCGGGCGGAACGGCGCAATCTTTAGATTGCGAGCCGCAAAATCTCCTCCAAATCCGCCGCGCCGCGCACCGGGCGCGGATTGGTCGCTATCGGTGCATCGCCTGTCCAGCGCGCGGCAAGGCCCGCGATTTCCGCTTCCGTGATCCCTTGCTGATGCAAACGCGTCGGCAGGCCGAGCCCCGCAACAAAATCCTCAATCGCTGGCCCCGCTTCTGTACCGCCGAAAATCGCCGCGATATCCGCCTGCCGCGCCGCATTCACCGGCGCATTCCAGCGCATCACCGCGTGCAGCATCAGGCAGGAAGTGATGCCATGCGGCACACCGCGCGCTGCACCAAGAATATAGCCAAGCCCATGGCTGGCACCGACCGCGACACCTGCCCAGCCACCCATCACTGAAAGCCATGCTGCTTGCTGGCACAGCGCGCGCGCCCGCAAATCCCCAGCCGCCTGCGCCACGCGCGGCAAGCCATCAGCCAGCATCAGAATGGCCTGGCGCGATACCGCATCAGAAAAGGGCGCGGGTTCCAGGGCGCACCAGCGGCTCGCGGCATGATCCAAGGCGCGAATGCCAGATGAGAGAAAAAGCTCCGCCGGCGTTTCCAATGTCGCGGCTGGGTCAAGCAAAACGGCGCGCGGCACCATCCAGGGATCAAGCGCGCGATATTTCCGCCCCTCCGCCAAATCCGTATAGCCGGCATGGGGCGCGAATTCGGCGGCTGAAAGCGTGGTCGGCACCGCAACCAAACGCGGCGAAGGTGCGGCGCCATCCCAGGCACCCGGTGAGGCACCGCGCGACACCGCTGCTTCAATCAGTGCTGCGCGATCCGTAATGCCCCGCCAAACCGCAAGGCAGGCGACCTTTGCGCCATCAATCACCGAACCGCCACCAAGCGCCACCACCAATTCGGCGCGGCTTTCACGCAGCAACACGGCCAAAGCCAGCACATCTTCAACCGGGCTATGGGCGCGCATGGCGACGGTTTCAGCAACCATTCGCGCGCCCAAAGCTTCCCTTACCGCCGCCGCGATACGGCTTTTTGCGAGCGAACGCGTGGTTACCAAGGCAACCCGCGCGGTGGCGCCGATCTCGTCCGGAAGTACTTCCGCTACTGAAACATCATGATAAACCCGCGCCTGGGCCGGCCATTGGTGCAGCATCGCTTCAGCCCTTTCCGCCCGCGAAGAAGCGTGAAAAATCTGGCTTGCGCTTTTCCTGAAACGCCGCGACCGCTTCCGCCGCTTCCGGCCCGCGCAGCAGCGCGCCGAAGGCCGCGAACTCCACCTGCATATGTTCGGCAATTCGCGCCGCATCGGCGCGGCGTAGCAGCGCCTTGGTTTGCGCCATGGCGGCGGGCGGCTTGGCAGCCAGGGCGCGTGCCTTTGCTTCGGCGTGGGCCAACAATTCCGCTGTGGGCATAACGGCATTAATGATCCCGGCGCGGAGCGCCACCTCCGGCGTAAATGCATCCCCCAGCATCAGCAATTCATTGGCCAGCAATTGCCCGCCGCGCATTGCCACCAGGAGCGATGACCCACCTTCCGGGCACAATCCCAGATCCACAAAGGGCATGCGGAAGATGGCGTTATCGCCGGCATAGACCAGATCACAATGCAGCAGCAGCGTCGTGCCAATGCCAATCGCATAACCTGCCACCGCCGCCACCACGGGCTTCGGGCATTCGGCCAGCGCCGCCAGCATTTCCCGAGCGGGGGAGGGGACCTCCGCCTGCTGTTCCCCGCGCGCCCGGAAATCCGCGACATCATTGCCGGACGTAAAACAGGCATCGCCGCCCGTGATCATCACGGCGCGGATGGCAGGTTCGGTCGCGGCCTCACGCAAAGCCACTGCCATGGCACCATACATCGCGCGCGTCAGGGCGTTTTTCTTCTCAGGCCGATTGAGCCGAATGAAGCGCAGCCCGGCATCATCGGTGATCTGGATTTCGGACATGGTTCTCCTCCGGGGGCGTTTGGGCCATGCTCACCCAGCGCGCGGGTATCGGCAAGCCCGCCATCCCATGGCATAAATGGCGCGAAAACAAACGGAGGATAGCCCATGTCACGCAAAGTCATGATGATCACCGGCGCCGGGCGCGGCATTGGTGCGGCGACCGCGCGTATGGCCGCCGCGCGCGGCTATGACCTATGCCTGACCTATCAACGGGACAGCGCCAGTGCCGAAGCCGTGCAGCGCGATTGCGAAGCGGCAGGTGCGAAGGTGCTTTTGTTGCAAGGCTCGGTCGAGGATGAGGCGCATGCGGTTGGCGCTTTTGAAGCTGTCACGAAGCATTTCGGGCGCATTGATGTACTGGTGAATAACGCCGGCGGCACAGGGCCCCGCGGGCGGCTGGAGACGATCACCCATGCCGGCTGGGCCAATACCATGGGCGCCAATGTCACCGGCCTTGCCATGTTCTGCCGGGAAGCAGTGAAGCGCATGTCCACCAAGCAGGGCGGCAAGGGGGGTGCGATTGTGAATGTTTCCTCCCGCGCGTCTGAACTCGGCAGTGCCGGCGAATATGTGCATTACGCGGCGAGCAAGGCAGCGGTGGATACGCTCACCATCGGCCTGGCGCGCGAAGTGGCGCAGGAAGGCATCCGGGTGAATGCTGTCAATCCCGGCCTGATTGAAACCGAAATCCATGCCCGTGGCGGGGCGCCGGATCGGTTGGCGCGGCTTGGGCCGCTGGTGCCCATGGGCCGGCCCGGCAAGCCAGAGGAAGTGGCGGAATGCATTCTTTTCCTTGCCTCAGACGCTGCTTCCTATGTTACAGCTTCGTGCATGCAAGTGGGGGGCGGGCGCTAATCCCGCACCTTTCCTTAACCGGAAAGCGTTAGGCATGATGCCAGCATGACTGAACGACGCTTCGACGCAATGGTGGTTGGTGGCGGATTGGTTGGATCCGCCATTGCCTGGGGCCTCAGGCGCGAAGGGCTTTCGGTCGCGCTGCTGGATGAAGGGGATGTCGCCTATCGCGCCAGCCGCGGGAATTTCGGCCTGGTCTGGGTGCAATCAAAAGGGCTGGGCGCGCCTTCTTATCAGCGTTGGACGCGCCAGTCAGCGGAAAGCTGGGCTGAGCTTGACCGTGAACTGACAAACCAAACCGGCCAATCCCTGGCCCTGGCGCAGCCGGGCGGCATTCATCTTTGCCTTTCCAGCCAGGAAATGAATGAACGCGCCCAGCGTATGGAACAGATGAAGCGCGAAGCGGGCAATTACGGTTTTGAATACCGTATGCTGGACGCAGAAGAAGCGCGGGAAATGCTGCCAGGCCTTGGCCCCGCCGTGGTGGGGGCATCCTTCACACCCTATGATGGCCATGTCAGCCCGCTGGCGCTGCTGCGGTCCCTGCACCAAAGCTTTACGGCGTTAGGCGGCGTTTATCTGCCGAATATCAAACTTACCGGCATCGCCACCGCGCCCTTCAATTTCCTGCTTGATACCACAGCCGGTAACATTCGGGCAGAACGTATTGTGCTGGCGGCGGGGCTCGGCAATGCCGGGCTGGCGCATCATTTCGGGCTTTATGCGCCGGTGCGCCCTCAGCGTGGCCAGGTATTGGTGACCGAACGTGCCCGCGCTGTGCTGCCCATGCCCACCACCACCATTCGCCAGACCGGCGAAGGCAGCGTGATGCTGGGCGATAGCATTGAAGAAGTGGGTTTTGACACGCGGCAAACCGGGCCAGTAATGGCCGAAATCGCGCATCGCGCCGCGCTTTGCTTTCCCTGGATTGGCAAGCTGAATGTGGTGCGCGCCTGGTCGGCATTGCGTGTCATGTCACCCGATGGCCTGCCGATTTATGAACAATCTGAAACCCTGCCCGGCGCCTTCACGGCCAATTGCCATTCAGGCGTTACGCTGGCTGCGGCCCATGGCAAGCTATTGGCGCCGATGATTGCGCGCGGCGCGCTTGACCCTTTCCTGGCGCCCTTTTCCGGCAGGCGCTTCTGATGTTTCGCACCCGCCCGGATCATCGCCCTGAAACCGTTCAGGTCTATGTTGAAGGCCGCAGCTTGATGGTGCCGAATGGGAGCAGCGCCGCCGCTGCTGTGCTTCTGGCAGGGCTGCCCGCCATACGGGAAACCCCCGTTTCCAATAGTCCCCGCCTGCCCTGGTGCATGATGGGCGTCTGCTTTGATTGCCTAGCCGAAATTGATGGCGTGCCAAATCGCCAAGCCTGCATGGTGACTGTGGAAGCGGGTATGCGCATTGCCCGGCAGCACGGCGCGCGAGAGCCGCAAAGATGAGCCTTGTGCCCGTCACCGTACCCGAAGCCATGCGCAAGTTTGACCTTGCCATTGTGGGCGCAGGCCCGGCGGGTATGGCGGCAGCCCTTGAAGCGCGCAGCCTTGGGCTTTCCGTTGTGGTGATTGACGAGAATGCTGCGCCTGGCGGCCAGGTATTTCGCGCCGCGGAATTGGCTGCCGCCGACCCGGCACTCATGCGTGATCTGGCGCCTGGGCTTGAACTCATCAACAGGTTTCGCGCGGCTGAACTGGTTTACTGCCCCGGCACCGCGCTTTGGATGCTGGACCCTGATACGGGTGTGCTTTCGCTCTCTCGTCAGGGAGAGTCATTTGAAATGGCTGCGGAACGTATTCTGCTGGCGACCGGTGCGCAGGAAAGGCCGGTTCCTATCCCCGGCTGGACACTGCCTGGCGTGATGAGTGCGGGTGCCGCACAAATCGCCCTGAAAACGGGGGGTATTGTACCATCGGGCCGCGTGGTGCTGGTGGGGCAGGGGCCTTTGGTCTGGCTGCTGGCCAATCAATTGATCCGCGCGGGCGTGAAACCGGTGCTAGTTGAAACCCGCACGCGGCCCATCATACGCACCTTATTCGAAACTGGCGGCTTCTTCGCCGGATTTGGCCAGTTAACCAAGGGCATTTCCCTGGTGCTGGGCGCGCGGCGCGCGGGGCTGCGAATCATTCAAGGCGCTCGGCAATTACGCGCAGAAGGAACTGCACGTGTGCAGTCGCTTCGCTTCCAAGGCGGCTCAGAACCTTGTGACACGCTGCTGCTGCATGAAGGCGTGATTCCTTCAACGCATATCTCAATGGCGATCGGGCTTGAGCATTTATGGGACGCAAAGCAACTGTGCTGGCGACCGAAGCTTGATATCTTTGGTGCTTCAACCCACGGGCGCATTGCGGTTGCTGGGGATGGCGGCGGGATTGGCGGCTGGGAGGCGGCGGTCGCCAGCGGGCAATTGGCCGCGCTGGATGCGGCGGCGCGGCTGAAGCGCATCTCTGCCGGCGACCGTAACATGCGCGCCGAGCCTTTTGCCCAAGCCTTGCTGAAGGCGCGCGCGCTCAGGCCATTTTTGGATGCGCTTTATGTGCCGTCGCAGGAAATGCTGGCGCCGCCTGATGAAGCCACCATCATCTGCCGGTGTGAGGAAGTAACGGTTGGTTCCTTGCGCTGGGCGGCGGCGATTGGCGCCACTGGTCCCAATCAGGCCAAGGCTTATCTGCGCTGCGGCATGGGGCCGTGCCAGGGGCGGCTATGCGGCCCGACTGTGGCAGCCATTATTGCTGAAACACGCAATGTTGCCGTGCGGGATGTGGGCCATCTCCTCCCCCGCGCCCCTTACAAACCCATTACGGTGCAGGAACTTGCGGGGTCACAGAAAAATGTGCGGCTTGATCCCTGATGCCATTTGGTGAAGTTGCCTTCAAAACGCGCAAGGCGCTAACGAATCCACATGGTTGAAATTGGGCGATTCGCGGGCCGTAGGGCCGTATTGGGAATGGGCATCGCTGGCCTTGGCATGCTTGCGCGCCCAAGGCGTGCAGCCGCTTCGCCTGCGGCGCTAGAACGCCTTTTGTTGCGGCTGCAAGTGCTTGACGAAGATGGGCTTGACCCGCGCCACTATGATCTGTCGGAAGGCAGTATGCTCGCCAGCCAGGCAGTAGCCATGGCTCGCGCAGAAGCAGCGTTGCGCGATTTGGTGCTTGGGCGCGTGGCCACCCTGCCCGGGCGTGTGGATATCAGGCGCGATACGCCACGGGCGAATTTCCCTGCGTGGCGCGAAAGGCTTTTCGCCAGCGCCGATCCTGCCAGCGTGCTGGATCAGGCCGCAGCCCTGCATCCCGAAGCGGCGCTGATCAAGGCAGAACTCGCGCGCTTCAGGGCTATTGCGGCGCGCGGTGGCTGGCCGCTGATTGAAGGCAACCTTGTCAGCACCTTGGAACCTGACGCCCAGGATGCGGCGCGGGTTGCGCAGCTTCGCGCACGGCTTGCAGTGGTTGATCCGGAAGTGTTGCGCGGCGCGGCAGCGGAAAGCCCGTTTTATGATGCGCGCTTACAAGCCGCCGTCAGGCGTTTCCAGGCCGACGAAGGGCTGGAAGCCGATGGCCGCATCGGTCGCCTGACCTGGGCCGCGTTGAATACGCCCGTTGAAGCCAAAATCGGGCAGCTTCGCACAGCCCTTGATATGCGGCGCGGTTTAGCTGCCCCGGCTGATCGGCGGATTGAGGTGAATATCCCCCATTTCCGCCTGAAGCTGACGGATGCCGGGCGCGTGGTGCAGGATATGGCGGTGGTGGTGGGGCGGGTAGATCGGCAGACACCAATGCTGGATGTCCGCCTGGTCGCGGTGCAATTCAACCCGCCCTGGGGCGTGCCGGATCGCAATGCGCGGGAGGATTTGCTGCCGCGCTTCCGCCAAGACCCTGGTCGGATGCAGGCCATGGGCTACCGGCTTTATCAGCGCATTGATGGTGAACTGACGGAGATTGACGCGACCACGCTGGATTTCAGCGCCTATTCCAAGGACCGCTTCCCCTTCATCATCCGCCAGGACCCTGGTGAGGTGAATGCACTTGGCCGCATCAAATTTGTCATGCCGAACCGTGATGACATCTTCATGCATGACACGCCAGATCGGCATTTGTTCCGCCGCCCAGACCGCGCTTTTTCATCCGGCTGCATCCGGCTCGAAAGGCCGATGGATTTACTGAGCGAAGCTTTCAGCGGCATGCCGGCTTGGGACCGGGAGCGGTTTGATCGCGTGCTGGAAAGCCGCACCACGCAGAGTGTTGCCTTGGCGCGCGCCATCCCCCTGCGCCTTCATTATGACACGGTGATAGTTGAAGCCGGAACCGTGGTCATGCGCCGGGATGTTTACGGCCTTGATGCCGCCTATCTCCGCGCGCTGGATGCACCGCGTAGTGAAAGGCTGGCAGAGGCATCGCCCCGGCCTTGATGCTGTAAGGCAGGGTTTGGATATGGCGCGTTATCTGGTGACAGGCGGTGCGGGGTTCGTCGGCAGCCATGCGGTGCTGGCCCTGCTTGATCGCGGCGATGAAGTTGTGGTGCTTGATGACCTGAGCCAAGGCCACCGCGCTGCCGTGCCCACTGCTGCGACTTTGGTACAGGCATCATTGGCGGATCGCGCGGAACTCGCGCGGGTTTTCGCCAATTGGCGCTTTGATGCGGTGCTGCATTTCGCGGCACTTTCCCTGGTAGGCGAAAGCATGAAATCGCCCATGCATTACCTGGCGGAAAACCTCGGCAATAGCGTGCGGTTGATTGAAGCGTCGGTCGAAGCCGGTTGCTTGCGCTTTGTGCTGTCTTCCACCGCTGCCTTATTCGGCAAGCCGGAACGCGTGCCGATTGATGAGGATTGCCCGGTCGCCCCCGGCAATCCCTATGGCGAGAGCAAGTTGATGGTGGAAACCGCGCTTGCCTGGGCGGAACGCATCCATGGCCTGCGCTACGCCGCGCTGCGCTACTTCAACGCAGCCGGATCGGACCCTGCGGGGCGCGCGGGGGAAGATCACAACCCAGAAACCCACCTAGTGCCGCTCGCGATTGATGCGGCGCTTGGCCGGCGCCCGGCGCTGACCATCTTTGGTGATGATTACCCAACGCCGGATGGCACCTGCATTCGCGATTACGTGCACGTGACCGATCTGGCGGATGCGCATTTGCGCGTGCTGGCAAGGCTCGAATCGCATGGCTCCTGCCGATACAATATCGGCAATGGCGAAGGCCATTCGGTGAAGCAGGTGCTTGGCGCCATTGAACGCGTGAGTGGCCACGCCGTGCCGCATAGCATCGGCCCCCGTCGCGCCGGTGATCCTGCCGTGCTGGTGGCGGCGAGTGAGAGGCTGCGCCAGGAAACCGGCTGGGCACCGCGTTTTGGCGATATTGATCAGATTGTCCGCACCACTTGGGCCTGGCGGGAAGCGCATCCCAAGGGCTATGGGGACCGCTGATCTCTAGGACATAAGCCCTTGATCACGCGCAAGAATTAAAAAATTCTTAGAAAGGGCCGGGCTCGCAACCACGGGCTGGGCCCACTTGCCCTTCGCCCCCCCTGGTGCGACAACACCGGCGTAATGCTCAAAACATTCAAGGTGGCCCCAACGGCCCAGGCTATGGAAGGTAACAGCATGTCAGAACTCGAAATCGTCTGGACCAAGGTGGATGAAGCGCCGGCCTTGGCGACCTACTCCCTGCTGCCGATCGTGGAATCCTTCGTGGGTGTCGCGGGCGTGAAAATGAGCCTCAAGGATATTTCGCTGACAGGGCGCATCCTGGCGAATTTCCCGGAAAACCTCACACCTGAGCAGCGGGTGAATGATGAACTCGCGGAACTCGGCAAGCTCGCCCTTAAGCCTGAAGCCAATATCATCAAGCTGCCGAATATCTCGGCCTCTGTTCCGCAGCTTAAGGCTGCGATCAAGGAATTGCAGGGCAAGGGCTACAAGGTGCCGGATTACCCGGACAACCCCAGCAATGATGCCGAGCGCGAAATCCGCGCCCGTTACGGCAAGGTACTCGGCAGTGCCGTCAATCCCGTGCTGCGCGAAGGCAATTCAGACCGCCGCGCGGCGGGGGCCGTTAAGCAATATGCGCGTAATAACCCGCATAAAATGGGCGCCTGGTCGAAGGATTCCAAATCCCATGTCGCCTATATGCCGGGCGGGGATTTCTATGGCTCAGAAGTCGCCACCACCATTGCGGCGCCGACCAACGCGCGCATTGAATTGGTGGCGAAGGATGGCAGCGTCACGGTACTCAAGGCCAAGACACCTTTGATCGCGGGCGAAATCATTGATGCCTCCGTGATGAGCCGCAAGGCCTTACGCGCTTTCCTCGCGGAACAGATTGATGCCGCGAAGCGCGAAGGGGTGCTGTTTTCCGTGCACCTCAAGGCCACCATGATGAAGATCTCTGACCCCATCCTGTTCGGCCATGCGGTTTCGGTGTTTTTTGCCGATGTCTTTCAGAAGCATGGCGCGACGCTCACGCGGCTTGGCGTCAATCCGAATAACGGCGTTGGCGATATGCTGGCCAAGATCGAAACCCTGCCGGAGGCCGAAAAGGCCGCGGTCCTGGCTGATATTGACGCCACCTATAAGGCACGCCCGCCGCTTGCCATGGTGAATTCCGACCGCGGCATCACCAATCTGCATGTCTCCAGCGATACGATCATTGACGCCTCCATGCCGGCGATGATTCGTGAATCAGGCAAGATGTGGGGCCCGGATGGCAAGTTGCATGACACCAACGCAGTGATTCCGGACCGTTGCTATGCGCGGCTGTTCCAGACCGTGATTGAAGACTGCAAGGCCAATGGCGCCTTTGACCCGAAAACCATGGGCACTGTCCCCAATGTCGGGCTGATGGCGCAGCAGGCGGAAGAATATGGCTCCCACGACAAGACCTTCGAACTCGCCGCCGATGGCGAAGTGCGCGTGGTGGCGGAGGACGGCACGGTGCTGCTTTCCCGCCCGGTTGAGACCGGCGATATCTTCCGTATGTGCCAGGTGAAGGATGCGCCGATTCAGGATTGGGTGAAGCTTGCGGTGCGCCGCGCGCGGCTCACCAATACGCCGGCGGTCTTCTGGCTGGATGCCAATCGCGCGCATGATGCGCAGCTTATCATTAAAGTTCAGAAATACCTGAAGGACCACGACACCTCAGGGCTTGAGATCCACATCCTGGGATCGGTTGAAGCGATGCAATTCTCATTGGATCGTATCCGCAAGGGGCTCGATACCATTTCGGTCACGGGCAATGTGCTGCGCGATTATCTGACCGATTTGTTCCCCATCATGGAACTCGGCACCTCGGCCAAGATGCTTTCCATTGTGCCGTTGCTGAATGGCGGTGGTTTGTTTGAAACCGGCGCTGGCGGCTCAGCGCCGAAGCATGTCGAGCAATTCCAGGGCGAAGGTTATCTGCGCTGGGATTCGCTTGGCGAGTTTCTGGCCCTTGGCGCTTCGCTTGAGCATCTGGCGCAGACCACGAATAGCGAAGACGTGAAGGTGCTTGCTGAAACGCTCGATGAAGCCAATGGCAGGATCCTGGAATATAATCGTTCCCCCGCGCGCAAAGTGGGTGAGATTGATAATCGCGGCACGCATTTCTACCTCGCCCTTTACTGGGCGCAGGCTTTGGCCGCGCGCGACAATAGCTCGGGCCTTGCAGCACGCTTCAAGCCGCTTGCGGATCTGCTCTCTGCCAATGAGAAGAAGATTTATGGCGAATTGATCGAAGCCCAGGGCAAGCCGCAGGAATTGTTCGGCTATTACCGGCCCGATGATGCGAAAACCTCGGCGGCGATGCGCCCCAGCAAGACCTTGAATGAAGCTTTGGCGACGCTGAAGGGCTGAGCCTTCTAAATCCGGTAACCTGATCCCTTTGCCGGATCAGGTTATCGGGCGCTGTGGTACCAAGACCGGCTAAAGGGCCTTGCGCAACCAAACCCGCGCATGGCCCGCCGGCATGCCTTCCAGCTTGCCGAATTCCACATAGCCATTGCGCTTCCAAAAGCCCGGAGCCTGGAAGCTGAACGTATCCGTATAAGCATTGGTGCAGCCGCGTTCGCGGCCAATCGCTTCCGCCCGGCGCAGCAATTCTTCACCAATGCCGCGCCGGCGCATGCCGCGTTCCAGATAGAGCCAATCAATGAATAGCCAGCCCCAGAAGGTGAGGCCCAACAACCCGCCAAGCGTCTTGCCATCCGCATCCTGCACCAGAAGCGTCACCGGCTCCCGGTCGTAAGGCCCGCCGGTTTCCTGGTTGAAGTTGTGCAGGCCGCGCTGAATGGCGGCGACAGCTTCGAATTCGGGCGCGGCATCCTCTACAATCTGGATGCCGTCCTTCAACGCAATGCTCATCCCGCAATGCGCCCAACGCCGGAGAATGCCACCACAATCAAACCCAAGATCAAATTCATCAGCACCAGCTTCCGTATGTTTTCCAGGGCGCGTGCCGCGCCTGGCTTGTCGCCCGCCGCCATGGCCCGACGCATACCGCGCCAAGGGCCAAAGAATATCGCAAAAAACACCAACCCCATAATCAGCCCCAGCAGGTGCATCAGATGCAGGCTCCACCGCGCGCCGGCAAAGCCGCCATGCCACAGGAAGAACAAGGCCCAGCCCGTCACCAGCACGATGGGCATAGCGTGCCACACAATCAGAAAGAAACGCCTAAAGGCGGCTTGCGCGAGTGCCAGGCGGTCCGGCGCTTGCAGCACCTCATGCGCGGCGGGGCGCAGCACAAAAAGCGCGAAGGCCATGCCGCCCACCCAAAGCACCGCACCCAATAGATGCAGTGCCAGCAAGATATCACCCATAATCAAATGCCCTTCTTTCGGATCGCTTCCAATACACGCGCCAATGCGCGGACTTCTGCCGCCGCCGCGCCGCGCGGGGCGGCTTCCACCACGCCAAGCCCCGCCATGAAGGCCTGGGCATAAGCGGTGCGATTGCCGAGCACCGCATCCAATATCGGCAGGTTGCGGTCGCGGATTTGGCCTTCAATATCATCCCGCAGCTTACCCGAAGCGGGCGCGCGGTTCAGCAGCAGCCGGAAGGGCCGCCTTTCATGCTTGGCCAGATCAAGCGTCGCATCCATGGACCAAAGATCAGCCGCCGAGGGTTGCAAGGGCACCAGCACCAGATCGGCGCCGCGAATGGCAAGCTTCGCATCCGTGTCATCATGGGGCGCGGTATCGAGCAGTACGAAATCCTGTTCGCGGCGCAGTCTTTCCAAAGTGGCGGGCAGGCGCCAGCCGGTCGGAGCTTCGAAATGCAGGGTATGGGCCTTCTTGCTGACCCCGCGCTGCTGGTCCCAACGCGCCAGGCTGCGCTGCGGGTCTATGTCCAAAAGCCCAACACGATGGCCAGATTCCGCGAGCGTGGCGGCCAGATTGGCCGCCACGGTGGATTTCCCGGCGCCGCCCTTGCGCTGGGCGATGGCGATCACGAAGGCCATGTGCGACTCCAATGCCGTTTGAAATCCTATAGCAGCTTGGCGGACTGCTTGATCCAGCCCATGCGGGTAATGTTCCAATTGGCTATAAGCCTTTCATGCCTCGCCCTTACCCGACCGAGCTTCTGACACCCGCCGAGATGGCACGCGCCGATGCGGCTGCGCTAGCGGCAGGCATGCCGACCGCAACCCTGATGGAAGCAGCGGGCAGGGCGGTGGCGCGGGCCATCCGCGCCCAGTTCCGCCCCTGCCGTACCCTAGTTTTGGCGGGTCCGGGCAATAATGGCGGAGATGGCTATGTCGCTGCCCGCTATCTGGAACAGGCGGGCTGGCCCGTTGCGGCCGCAGCCCTGGAAACCCCAAGCCCAGGCACAGCAGCGGCTGCGGCGGCAGCGCGCTGGCATGGCCCGATGGTGGCTTTCGGTGCCGCCGAGGCTGCCCGCGCCGGGTTGGTGGTGGATGCGCTGTTCGGCGCTGGCCTGACGCGCCCCTTGGCGCAGGAGGTGACCCAGCTGCTGCGCGCGGTCCAAGCCCCCTTGGTCGCGGTGGATGTGCCATCGGGCTTGGATGGCGCAACCGGGCAGGTGCTGGGTTACGCCCCGCAAGCGGCGCTGACGATCAGCTTCTTTCGCCTCAAGCCCGGGCATGTGCTGCTGCCGGGCAGGGCGCTGTGTGGCGACACCTTGCTTGCCGATATCGGCCTGCCTGAGGCGGTGCTGGCAGGCATCGCGCCGCGTTGCTGGCGCAATCATCCATCGCTCTGGCCCCTGCCGGGTTTGGAGGTCAGCGCGCATAAATATACGCGCGGGCATCTGACCATTCTGGCGGGGGCGGCCATGCCTGGCGCGGCGCGCCTCGCGGCATCAGCGGCGCGGCGGCTTGGCGCGGGCTTGGTGACGCTGCATGCGGAGAACCTGGAACTGGCCGCGATGCTGCGCGCCGATGCGCCCGGCCAATTGGTGAGCGATGCAACGCTGGAGGCGCTGCTGGCGGATACAAGGCGCCAGGTTTGGCTTGCCGGTCCTGGGCTTTTGCCGAATGAGGCGACCCGCGCCGCCATTCGCAGCGTGATTGCTTCGGGCAGAATGCTGGTTGCCGATGCGGGGGCGCTGACGGCTGCCGCTCAAGCGCCCGATTTGTTGTGCGGTGCGGCGGTGATCACGCCCCATGCCGGCGAATTTACCCGGCTTTTCGGCGCACCGGGCGCGGATAGGCTCAGCGCCACGCGCGCTGCCGCGGCACGGCTTGGCGCGGTTGTCGTGTTGAAAGGCCCGGATAGCATCATCGCTGCCCCGGATGGCCGCGTGATCATCAATGACAATGCGCCGCCCTCACTCGCCACGGCAGGCACAGGTGATGTCTTGGCCGGTGCCATCGCTGCCCTGCTGACGCAAGGCATGCCCCCCTTCGAAGCCGCAGCAGCGGCTGTATGGCTACATGGTGCGGCGGCGCATGCTGGCCCAGCAGGTTTGATCGCCGAGGACCTGCCGCCACTGATGGCGGCAGCGCTGCACGCGCTGCGCGATTGAAACTGATCACGCCCGCGTCAGCGTATCCGATTTCCTTTGTTTTTTAACTGATGTTTCGATAGGCTTTTCAAAACAGGGGCGGTGCTGACCATGTCCGATCTCGCCATTGAAGCCGGCATCATGAATCGCGCCATGCAGCGTGTGGCGTCTCTTTGGCGCGACCTCGCCAGCGTGGTCCAGCGCAGCCCCGCAGCTTCCGAAGATTTTGCCGAGGAATTCCGCGAATGCCTGCAAGCGCGCGGTGGCGAGGTTTCCGCCCGCAACCGCGCTGCTGCCCTGGCCCAGCGCTATCGCGGCTTGGATGAGGCCGGCAAGCTTGGTTTCCTCCGCGCCTTGGCCGGTTTTGATTCCGACGCCGCCGCGGTGACGCGCGCCATTGAAAAACTGAGCGCCGCGCCGGATGCGGCGGTGCGCGCCATTGCGCTTGCGGGGCTGCGCCGTGCCTTGGAACCGCCGCGCCTCAAGCTACTGACGGCCTTCGCTGCCATTCCGGATGGGGTGAAGTTCCTTGTCGAAATGCGCGCGGAATTGCTGCGCCTCAAGGATCACGAGGCGCCCTTGCAGGCGTTGGAGACAGACCTAAAAGGGCTGCTCGCATCCTGGTTTGATGTCGGCTTTCTGGAATTGCGCGCGATTGATTGGAAATCGCCCGCCGCGTTGTTGGAAAAGCTGGTGCAATATGAAGCGGTGCACCGCATTCGTACCTGGCGGGATTTGCGCAATCGGCTTGATTCAGACCGGCGCTGCTACGCCTTCTTCCATCCGCGCATGCCTGATGAACCACTGATTTTCGTGGAAGTCGCGCTGGAACGCGGCATGGCGGCCAGTGTGCAAAAGCTGCTGGATGAAAAGGCGCCGTTGCAGGATGCCGGGCAGGCGGATACTGCCGTCTTCTATTCCATCAATAACTGCCAGCGCGGGCTTGATGGCATTTCCTTCGGCAATTTCCTGATCAAGCGCGTGGTGGAATTGCTGGCGGCGGAATTCCCGAAGCTCAAGACCTTTTGCACGCTTTCCCCCATGCCGGGCTTTCGCACCTGGGTCGAGAAAAGCGCGCGCGATGGTGATGCGTTGCTGAACAGTGAAGAAGCAGCCAGCCTCACCACAGCCTTGGGCGATGGCACGACGCTGGATTTCGCAAAGCTGCTCGCGGACCGCGCCTGCCTCAAGCAGGAAGCGCTCGCCCGCGCCATGGCGCCCATCCTGATCCGGCTTGGCGCGCGTTACCTGCTGAAGGAAGCACCGGCTGGCAGGGCAGGGCGCGCGCTTGATCCCGTGGCGCATTTCCACCTTTCCAATGGCGCGCGCGTCGAAAGGCTGAATTGGCGGGCTGATGTCTCGGAGAATGGTCTTCGCCAATCCTGCGGCCTGATGGTGAATTACCTTTATGATCCGGCCTCCATCGAAAACAACCACGAAGCCTATGTGGGGGATGGGCAGCGCGCGGCCTCGGGCGGGCTGAAGCGGCTGATCCGGGCCTAAAATCCCCTCTTTCGCCGGCAGAACCAAACCGCCATATTCAGCCCAACTTGTTGGGGGATCGGATCATGACAGTGCAAGGCAAGGGCAAGGCCCGCCATTTGCCGGGTAGCGCCCGGCGGACGGAAATGCTCCATGCGCTGGAGAGTAAGCTGCTCTGGCTTTCCTCCTGGATGATCCACAACGCCAACCACATCCGCCCCAATCGGGATGGGCTGAAGGTGGGCGGGCATCAGGCGTCTTGCGCTTCCTGCATTTCCATCCTGACAGCGCTTTACTTCGATATTCTGAAACCAGCCGATCGTGTGGCGGTGAAGCCGCATGCGGGGCCGGTGTTTCACGCGATCAATTACCTACTTGGGCGGCAGCAACGGGAAAAGCTGGAAACGCTGCGTCAATTCGGCGGCATCCAGCCCTATCCATCCCGCGTGAAGGACGGGTCTGAGGTGGATTTTTCCACCGGTTCGGTTGGGCTTGGTGTCGCGCTCGCCTCCTTCGGGTCGCTTGTGCAGGATTATGTGCATCTGCACCGCATGGCGCCTGAGGGTATTCCGCCAGGCCGGCATGTCGCCGTGGTGGGTGATGCGGAATTGGACGAAGGCAATATCTACGAAGCCCTTTTGGAAGGCTGGAAGCACGATATCCGCAATGTCTGGTGGGTGGTGGATTACAACCGCCAATCGCTCGATTCCGTTGTGCCGGACAGGCTTTTTGGCCGGATCGAGGGCCTGTTCCGCGACATGGGCTGGAATGTCGTGACACTCAAATATGGCCGTAGGCTGGAAGCGGCCTTTGCGCGGCCCGATGGCGATCAACTGCGCCGCTGGATTGATGATTGCCCGAACAGCCTCTACGCCGCGCTGACCTTCCAGGGCGGTGCCGCCTGGCGCTCCGCCATCCTCGCCGAGCTTGGCCGCGTTGCCGGCATCCGCGCCATTATTGACCCGCTCTCGGATGATGAGCTTTCCGCGCTCATGACCAATCTGGGCGGGCACGATATTGAAACCCTGACCGAGGCCTTCCGCGCCCAGGATGCGGCGGGCGATCAGCCCACTTGCTTCATTGCCTATACCATCAAGGGCATGGGCCTGCCTTTTGCCGGGCATAAGGATAACCACGCCGGGCTGATGACGAAGGAGCAGATGGAAGGCTTCCGCGCCGCCATGCGCATCCGCCCCGGCCATGAATGGGATGAATTCGAAGGGCTTGATGTGCCCGAAGAGGAATTGCGCGACTTCCTCGCCGGCATTGATTTCGCGAAGCCGCTTTCGCCGCAGGGCCGCGCCCTGCAATCGCCCGTGATCCATGTGCCGGACCGCTTTGCCACGCCGCGCATGCCGGCGGGGCGCAAGCATTCCACCCAGGCGGCCTTCGGCGAAATCCTGGCCGAGATCGGGCGCGGGCAGGGGGAGAATGCCGAACTCGCCAAGCGGATTGTTACCACCAGCCCGGATGTGACGGTTTCCACCAATCTCGGGCCTTGGGTGAATCGGCGCGGCATTTTTGACCGGCACAAGAAAAATGACGTGTTCCGCGATGCCAAGCTTGCTTCTGCCCAGCGCTGGGGCATGTCTCCGGAAGGCCAGCATGTTGAATTGGGCATTGCGGAACAGAATCTGTTCCTGCTGCTGGCCGGGCTTGGCTTGGCAGATCGGCTTTACGGTGCGCGGCTTTTGCCGGTGGGCACCGTTTATGATCCCTTCGTCAATCGCGGCCTGGATGCGCTGATTTATGCCTGTTACCAAGACGCACGGTTTCTTTTGGTTTCAACGCCTTCTGGACTGACCTTGGCACCAGAAGGCGGCCAGCACCAAAGTGTGAATACGCCCTTGATCGGCATGGCGCAGGATAGGCTGGTTGCCTATGAACCCGCCCATGCAGATGAATTGGCAATCCTGTTGCGCCATGCCTTCCACCATATGCAGCAGCCCGATGGCTCGGCGGTGTGGCTCCGGCTTTCCACGCGCGGGCTGGAACAGCCTGAGCGCAACCTGGACCCGGCGGCGGTGATTGCCGGTGCCCATTGGGTGGTGCCGCCGGCGCCGGGGGCGAGTTTCGCCCTGGCCTATCAGGGCGCCTTGGCGCCAGAGGCCCAGGCTGCTTTCAACACCATCCGGGAAGACATCCCCGAAGCCGGGCTGCTCGCCATCACCAGCCCGGACAAGCTGCATACGGATTGGCTTGCAGCACGGCGCAAGGCCCGGGCCGGCTTTGGGGCACCAAGCTGGATTGAGACCTTGCTTTCACCGCTTGCCCCCAGCGCTGCCCTGGTGACGCTGCTGGATGGCCACCCGGCGGCCCATGCCTGGCTTGGTTCCGTGCGCGGGCAGAAGGTGGTGCCGCTTGGTGTGGACCGCTTCGGTCAGGCCGGCGATATCCCTGACCTTTACCGGGAATATGGGCTGGATGAAGCCGCCATTCTGGATGCCTGCGCCCAGGCCTTGGTGTCCTGAAGTCATTTTGAAATAACCTCACTTGGAAAGCGCCAAGGCATGGGCTAAAGCCCTGCCTCCGATCGCGGCGCGGGCGTGGTGGAATTGGTAGACACGCCGGATTTAGGTTCCGGTGGCGCAAGCCTTGGGGGTTCGAGTCCCTTCGCCCGTACCACTGGCGCCGCCGCGGCCTTTTGTTTCTCTAGCTTGGGATGGACGATCCTCCGATGCAGGTTAATGAGCTCGCACATGAAGGTTTGAAGCGCGCCTATTCAGTGACGCTTCCGGCGGGCGATATCGCCTCAAGCCGCGAAAAGCGCCTTTCCGAAATCGCCAAAACGGTTTCGCTGCCGGGCTTCCGCCCTGGCAAGGTGCCGCTTTCCATTGTGCGCCAACGCTATGGCACCGCCGTGATGGGGGAAGTGCTGGAAGAATCCGTGGGCGATGCGTCCCGCAAGGTGGTGAGCGATCGTGGCCTTAAGCCCGCGCTTCAGCCCAAGATTGAAGTCACCAACTTCCCCGATGGTGGTGATCTTGAATTCCGTATGGAATTGGAAGTGCTGCCGGATGTGCCGATGCCAGATTTTGGCGGCATTGAACTGGAACGCCTGCGCGCCGAACCTTCCGATGAGGAAGTGAGTAAAATCCTGGAAACGCTGGCAACCCGCAATGGCGAATTGACGGATGTGAGCGAAGCCCGCCCCGCCGCCAAAGGCGACGTGATGGTGTGCGATTTCGCTGGCTCCGTCGTGCCGGATTTGCTGACCAATGGCCCGGCCCTTGGTGCCGTGCCCGGCATTCCAGGTCAGGCGCCGCGCGGTTGGGAAATTGGGCTTTCGGGCGGCTTGATGTCCGAAATTGCTGCCATCGGCACTGATGAGGCTTTGCCCTATTTCGATCTGCGCGTGAGCGGCACTGCCAGCGAAGCCGGCTGGGTCCAGGTATTTCTGGAAGGCGCCAAGGGCATTGCCGCAGCGCCGGGTGCCACGCAGAGCCTGATGGTCAGCACCAAACTGGCTGGCGGCAGCCTGCCGGAAGGCACTCAGGGCAAGCTTGGCTTCAATTTCTACAGCCTCGGCCAGGACAGCGTTGATTTCCTGGATATGCAGCGCGAGGGTTTTGATGTGTTGGCCGGGCGCAGCACGCTTGGCTTCACCTTCCCCAATCAGGCGGAAATCGGCGCCTGCCGGCCCTTCATTTACCTGCATGGCATGCCGGTAGGGGCGGCGGTGGAATTCACGCTGCGCATCGGCCCGGCACGGTTGATTGCAGGCACCGAAGAACCCGCGCTGGCGCCCTTCGCCGGTGGGTCTGCGAACGACATGCCGATTGAAGTGGGTGGACCTGGCTTCATTCCGGGCTTCACCGAACAGATGGAAGGGATGTCCGTGGGCGACAGCCGCGATATCCAGGTGGTCTTCCCACTGGATTACGGCTCCGCCGAATTGGCGGGCAAGCGCGCGGTCTTCTCCATTACGGCGAAAAAGCTGCAACAGCGCGTGCCGCGTGCCATTGATGATGAATTGGCGAAGACTGTCGGGCAGACCGATCTTGCCGGCTTGCAAGCCCAGGTGAAGGAAGGCTTGCAGCGCGAATATGATGGCATGTCGCGCATGCGGCTCAAGCGCGCGCTTCTGGACAAGCTCGCGGATCAGGCAAGCTTCCCTGTGCCAGAAGGCATGGTGGATGGCGAATTCAGCCAGATCTGGCAGCGCGTTGAAGCGGATTTGAAGGCCGGGCGCCTCGATTCGGATGATGCGGGCAAGGATGAAACGACGCTGCGCGAAGAATATCGCGGCATCGCCCAGCGCCGTATTCGGCTTGGCCTGCTGCTGTCCGAAATTGGGCGTAGCAACAACATCCAAGTGACCCCGGAAGAACTGAGTGGCGCGCTGCGTCAGGAAGCCATGCGCTACCGCGGCCAGGAACAGCAGGTCATTGACTTCTTCCGCAAAAATCCAGAGGCGATGGAAAACCTCCGTGCCCCGATTTTTGAGGAAAAGGTCGTGGATTTCATTCTGGAACTCGCCAAGGTGGCGGAACGCCAAGTGAAGCCTGAGGAATTGTCGGAAGCCTGAACCGGCTGCCGGTTGGGTCGCAAAAGGGCAGGGGGTAACCTCTGCCCTTTTTTTGTTCAGCCGTGCCCCACGACTAATTTTCGCCGGGATTCGAAGAGGGTGGCTTGCAGGAAGCCCGAGCCTCGCATAGGTAAGAAGGTAACAGATATAGCGGCAGTAGCCGCTGCAAAAAGGGGAGGCGTGGTTCGGGTGTCTGACACCATCCTTGAAACGGAAGGGCTTACCAAGGAATTCCGGGGCTTCGTCGCGGTAAGCGACGTGAACCTGAGCGTTCGCCGGGGTACCATCCATGGCTTGATTGGCCCGAACGGCGCCGGCAAGACCACTTGCTTCAACATGCTGACGAAATTCCTGCCGCCGACCCGTGGCGCCATTCGCTATGATGGTCGTGACATCACGGGAATGAAGGCGGCCGAGGTGGCCCGCCTTGGCCTGGTGCGGAGCTTTCAGATCTCCGCTGTGTTTCCGCATCTGACCGTGCTTGAAAATGTGCGCGTGGCCTTGCAGCGCGCCCGTGGCGGTTCCTTCGATTTCTGGCGTTCCGATTCGGTACTGCGCAAATTTGATGCGCGGGCCGAGGAATTGCTGGCCGATGTGGGCCTGACCGAATGGATGCATCTGACGGCGGGTGAATTGCCCTATGGCCGCAAGCGGGCGCTTGAAATCGCAACCACGCTTGCGCTTGATCCTGTGATGATGCTGCTGGACGAACCAACCGCCGGCATGGCGCATGATGACGTGGAACGCGTGGTGGCGCTGGTGAAGCGCGTATCCGTGGGCCGCACCGTGCTGCTGGTGGAACATAACCTTCGCGTCGTGCAAGGGCTTTGCGATACCATCACCGTGCTCGCGCGCGGCAGTGTGTTGGCGGAAGGCGATTACGCCGCCGTGTCGCGCAACCCCGATGTGGTTGCTGCCTATCTTGGTTCGGAAGCCCCGACGGAGGCCGCCCATGGCTGATGTGATGACAGCGCCGACCGGCGCCAAGGCCAGCACCGGCGCTTTGATGGAAATACGCGGGCTTGAGGCTTGGTATGGCGAAAGCCATGTTCTTCACGGCGTGGATATTGATATCCGCGAAGGTGAAGTGGTGACTTTGCTGGGGCGTAACGGTGCGGGCAAGACCTCTACCTTGCGGTCCATCATGGGCCTGGTGCCGCGCCGTACCGGTTCCGTGAAGTATGACGGCAAGGAATTCGTGAATGCGCGCCCAGATGTGATCGCGCGTGCTGGCATTGCCTATTGCCCAGAGGAGCGCGGGATTTTCGCCTCGCTCGATGTCACGGAAAACCTGATGCTGCCGCCCACGGTGCGCCCGGGTGGGATGCCCTTGGATGAAATCTACACGCTGTTTCCGAATTTGAAGGAAAGGGCGCGGAGCCAAGGCACCAAGCTTTCCGGTGGTGAACAGCAAATGCTGGCGATTGCGCGGATTCTGCGCACCGGCGCGCGGTTGCTGCTGCTGGATGAGCCCTCAGAAGGTCTAGCGCCGGTAATTGTGCAGCAGATCGGGCGCACCATCCGCGAATTGAAGAAGCGCGGCTTTACCGTGCTGCTGGTGGAACAGAATTTCCGCTTCGCGCAGACGGTGGCTGATCGGCACTACGTGATGGAACATGGCCGCGTGGTGGATATGGTCGCGAATGAGGACCTGAATGCATCACTTGATCGGTTGCATCAGTATCTTGGGGTTTAAGCCGTGAAGCGCTGCTTACGGGCGCGGTAAAGCAACAAGGGGAAACAAACACATGAGCCTTGCACGTCGGGATATTTTGGCCGGTTCAGCCGGTGCTGCTGCCTTTGGCGCGCTGCCCTATCGTAGCGCCAAGGCGCAAGGCGGCCCCACCATCAAGATCGGCGTACTGAACGACATGTCCGGCATGTATCGTGACATTGCGGGCATGAGTGCGGTTGCTTGTGTACGTGCGGCAGTGCAGGAATTTGCGGGACGCGGCATCAACATTGAAGTGCTGGCGGCGGACCATCAGAACCGCCCCGATGTCGGTGTGAATATCGCGCGGCAATGGATTGATCGTGATGGCGTGGATGTGCTGCTGGATGTGACCACATCTTCCGTGGCCTTGGCTGTTTCCGATATCTGTCGCGAAAAGAATAAGGTCCATCTGAACAGCAGCGCCGCGTCAAGCGACCTGACCGGGGCGCGCTGCAATGCGAATACCGTGCATTGGACCTATGACACCTGGATGTGCGCAAAATCCACCGGTGGTGCGATGGTGCGCGCGGGTGGCGATAGCTGGTTCTTCATCACGGCGGATTACGCCTTCGGCCATGCGCTGGAACGTGATACGGGGAATTTCGTGCGCAATGCTGGCGGGCGCGTGCTGGGCCAGGTGCGTACGCCCTTCCCGGGCACGACGGATTTCTCATCCTTCCTGGTGCAGGCGCAGGCTTCGCGCGCAAAGGTGATTGGCTTTGCCAATGCTGGGGCGGATACAACCAATTGCGTGAAGCAAGCCGCTGAATTCGGCATCACGCGCCGTGGGATCAAGCTCGCTTCCTTGCTCATGTTCATCAATGACGTGCATGCGCTTGGCTTGGCGACTGCGCAGGGGCTGGTGCTGACGGAAACCTTCTATTGGGATTTGAACGACGCGACGCGGCGTTTCACCAATAAGGTGCGCTCTGCCATGTCGCCCAATATGCCTTCCATGACGCATGCGGGCTGCTATGCCGGCGCGCTGCATTACCTGAAGGCCGTTGCCGATATGGGGCCGGCTGCAGCGAAGGCCGATGGCGCGGCGGCGGTTGCGCGCATGAAGGCGATGCCGACGGATGATGATTGCTTCGGCAAGGGCACCATTCGCGCGGATGGGCGGAAGCTTCATCCGGCCTATCTGTTTGAGGTGAAGGCGCCATCCGAAAGCAGTGGGCCTTGGGATTACTACAAGCTACTGCAAACCACGCCGGCTGAAGAAGCCTTCCGCCCAGTCGCCGAAGGCAATTGTCCGCTGGTCCGGAGCTGATCTCGGTCCTTTCGATTAACAACCAAGTTTGAGGGAGAAGAAAATGCAGGTATCACGTCGGAATGTTATCGCCGGAGCGGCTGCTACGGGAGCCCTTCCGCTCTCTCTCGCCCGCGCGCAGGCGGCGAATACGGTGCGCATTGGTGTCATGACGGATATGTCAGGCACCTATCGCGACAATACCGGCCCGACCTCGGTTGCTGCCGCGCGTGAAGCTGCTGCTGAGTTTGGCGCGAGCCACGGTTTCCGCGTTGAGGTGATTGAAGCCGATCACCAGAACCGCCCGGATGTTGGCGTGAACCTGGCGCGGCAATGGTATGATCAGGGCATTGATCTGATCCTGGATGTACCAACTTCCTCCGTGGGCCTCGCGGTGTCAGGCGTGGCGCGGGAAAAGAACAAGGCCTATATCAATGTCGGTTCGGCAACGGCTGACATGACCGGCGCGCAATGCAGCCCGAATACCATTCACTGGGCCTATGACACCTATATGCTGGCGCGTTCCACCGGTGGTGCCACAGTGCGCGCGGGTGGCGATACCTGGTTCTTCATCACGGCTGATTACGCGTTTGGCCATGCGCTGGAACGCGATACGGCAAATTTCGTGCGCAATTCAGGCGGGCGTATTCTCGGCCAGGTGCGCACGCCTTTTCCGGGCACCACGGATTTCTCGTCCTTCCTGCTGCAGGCGCAAGCTTCGCGCGCGAAGGTAATTGGCTTCGCCAATGCCGGCGCCGATACGCAGAATTGCGTGAAGCAGGCGGCGGAATTCGGGCTGACGCGGCGCGGCATTAAGCTCGCGTCGCTGCTGCTGTTTGTGAATGACGTGCATGGCATGGGCCTGCAAACGGCGCAGGGGCTGGTCTGCACCGAAAGCTTCTATTGGGACATGAACGACAAAACGCGTGCCTGGACTGAGCGTATGCTCCGCCGCGTGTCGAATAATTACCCGAACATGATCCATGCCGGCTGTTATTCGGGTGCGCTGCACTTCCTGAAGACCGTGGCTGCCATGGGCCTGCCGGCGGCCAAGGCTTCCGGCCTTGACCTGGTGAACCGCATGAAGGCTCAGCCTTCTGATGATGACCTGTTCGGCAAGGCCACCATCCGCCCGGATGGCCGGCGCCTTATCCCCTCATACCTGTTTGAGGTGAAGACACCGGCGGAAAGCACAAAGCCTTGGGATTACTACAAGTTGCTGCAAACCACTCCGGCCGAAGAAGCCTTCCGCCCGATCGGTGAAGGCGGCTGCGCTTTGGTTCGTTCGTGACTTAATCAAGCAGGAGGGGAAGCGCCATGACAACAAAAAGGCGTAGTGTTCTTGGGGGCGCCGCGGTTGGCGGCGCTGCCCTTGGTGGCTTGCCATGGCGCTCTGCCCGCGCACAGGCGGCAAATACTATTCGTATTGGCGTGCTCAATGACATGTCGGGCCCATACCGCGATATCAGCGGCCCCTATGGGCTGGAATGTACCCGCCAAGCGGTGCAGGAATTCGGCAATCGCGGCTTCAATGTCGAAGTCATCAATGCGGACCATCAAAATCGTCCTGACGTTGGCGTGAATATCGCGCGCCAATGGTATGACCAGGGCGTGGATATGATCATTGATGTGCCGACATCTTCGGTCGGTCTCGCTGTTGCCAATATCGCGCGGGAAAAGAACAAGGTTTGCGTGAATACTGGTTCTGCTACCTCTGATCTGACCGGGCCGGCCTGCACGCCCAATACCGTGCATTGGATGTATGACACCTACATGCTGGCAAAATCCACCGGCGGTGCGATGGTGCGCGCAGGTGGCGATAGCTGGTTCTTCATCACCGCTGACTACGCCTTTGGCCATGCGCTGGAACGTGATACCGCGAATTTCGTGCGTAATGCCGGCGGGCGCGTGATGGGGCAGGTGCGTTATCCCTTCCCGGCAACGACCGATTTCTCATCCTTCCTGGTTCAGGCGCAGGCTTCACGCGCCAAGGTCATCGGCATGGCCAATGCTGGCGCCGATACGATCAATACCGTGAAGCAGGCTGCGGAATTTGGCATCACGCGCCGTGGCGTGAAGCTTGCGGCGCTGCTGATGTTCCTGCCGGATGTGCATGCGCTTGGCCTGCAAACCGCGCAAGGGCTGATCCTGACGGAAAGCTTCTATTGGGATTTGAATGACCGCACCCGCGCCATTTCCGAAAGGCTGCGTCCGCGGTTGCGTGAAGTGCGGCCCAATATGGCTTCCATCGCCAATTACTCCGGCGCGCTGCATTACCTGAAGGCGATTGCCGATATGGGTGTGGCTGCTTCAAAGGCTTCGGGGGCGGAAGTGGTGGCGCGCATGAAGGCCATTCCTTGCGATGATGATGCGTTTGGCCCCGGCACGATCCGCGCTGATGGCCGCAAGCTTTGCCCTTCCTACCTGTTTGAGGTGAAGGCGCCTTCCGAAAGCCGCGGGGCTTTCGATTACTATAAGCTTCTGCAAACCACCCCGGCTGAGGAAGCTTTCCGCCCGATGAATGAGGGCAATTGCCCCATGATCCGAGCCTGACGTGAAACTGATGTTATCCACTTCGCGCCACGCCCATGGCTTTCGCCATGGCGCGGCGGTGCCCTGAGGGAAAATCTCCGCATGGATGAGATATTCGGCATACCGACGCCGCTGCTCTTTGGACAGCTTCTGCTCGGACTTATCAATGGCGCCTTCTACGCGATGCTGTCACTCGGCCTCGCAGTGATCTTCGGGCTGCTCAACATCATCAACTTCACCCATGGCGCGCAGTTCATGATGGGCGCCTTCGTGGCCTGGATGCTGCTGCATTACCTTGGCATCGGCTATTGGTGGGCGCTGATCCTCTCGCCGCTGCTGGTCGGGCTGACAGGGGTGATATTAGAACGAACTATGATCTGTCAGCTTTACAAGATGGATCATTTGTACGGCATGCTGCTGACCTTCGGGTTATCGCTGATCATTGAAGGGATATTCCGAAATCAATATGGCTCCTCCGGCATGCCTTATCGCATTCCGCCGGAACTGTCGGGCGCTTGGGATCTCGGCTTCATGTTCATGCCGGTCTATCGCGGCTGGGTTGTTGTGTTCGCGCTTTTTGCCTGCATCACCACCTGGCTTGTGATCGAAAAGACCCGGCTTGGCGCCTATCTGCGCGCTGCGACCGAAAACGCGCCGCTGGTGCAGGCCTTTGGTGTGAATGTGCCGCGCATGATCACGCTGACTTACGGTGCGGGCGTTGCTTTGGCCGCGCTGGCCGGCGTCCTGGCAGCGCCCATCTATTCGGTCAATCCGCAAATGGGCACGAACCTTATCATCGTAGTGTTTGCGGTGGTCGTGATTGGCGGCATGGGTTCCATCCTTGGGTCCGTGCTGACGGGCTTTGGGCTTGGAATCATTGAAGGTCTGACCAAGGTTTTCTATCCGGAAGCCTCGGCCACTGTGATCTTCATCATCATGGTTATGGTCTTGCTGGCGCGTCCTGCCGGCCTTTTCGGGAGGGCGTGATCCATGGCCGGTCATTCCATGACAAGCAGCGCCGCCCCTGCGGGCCCGCAGGAATCAATCTTTGGCTTCACCAAGGCGCAGTTCATCGCCCTCCTGGTCATGTTCGCGGCCTTGGTGGTGGCGCCCTTCTTCCTGTATCCCGTCTTCCTGATGAAGCTTCTCTGCTTCGCGATGTTCGCCTGCGCCTTCAATCTGTTGATTGGCTATGTCGGGCTTACATCCTTCGGTCATGCCGCCTATTTTGGCATGGGCGGGTATATCGCCGCACATAGCGCCAAGGTTTGGGGGCTAACGCCGGAAGTCTCGATCCTGATCGGCGCGCTTTTGGCGGGCGTACAGGGGGCGATTTTCGGTTGGGTCGCCATTCGCCGCCAGGGCATCTATTTCGCCATGATCACACTGGCCTTGGCGCAGATGATCTACTTTTTCTGCCTGCAAGCGCCCTTCACCGGCGGTGAAGATGGCATCCAGGCAGTGCCTCGCGGCCATCTGTTCGGCTTCATCTCTCTGGCCCCCGACATGACCATGTATTGGTTTGTCGCGGCGGTGTTTGTGCTCTGCTTTCTGCTGATCCACCGCATTGTGCATTCGCCCTTCGGCCAGGTACTGAAAGCCATTCGTGAGAATGAACCGCGCACCACATCGCTTGGTTATCGGACGGATGACTATAAGCTGGTGGCCTTCATCCTTTCCGCGACCATTGCCGGTGTTGCGGGCGGGACCAAGTCTCTGGTGTTCGGCATTGCGACACTGACCGATGTGCATTGGTCTATGTCCGGTGAGGTGCTGCTGATGACGCTGGTGGGCGGGCTTGGCACGGTGTTCGGCCCCATGATCGGTGCTGCCGTGATTGTCGCCATGCAGAACTACCTGGCTGAGATGGGCGCCTGGGTCACGGTTATCCAGGGCGTGATCTTCATCGCCTGCGTGCTGGCCTTCCGGCGCGGCATTGTGGGCGAAATCGGCAATCTGCTGCGCGTGCGCCTGTAAGCGGCTTAGCGTTTCTGAAACAGGGCGCCTCTGCTGCGGTTCGCGGCAGGGGCGCTTTGCTTTTGGGCATGGCGCGGCGCCGCTGGGCCGCCTTCAGCAATCCAGGGCTTGCGAAAGCGGCGCTTTGGGGGTTTCTAACAGGGTGATGAAGCCGCCCATTTCCGCCATCGGGATTTCCCTGTGAGCACGCCGGTTCTGGACGTGTCCGGGCTTAGTCTTGGCTTTCGCCAGGATGGGCGGATGCTCGGCATTCTGGATAGCATTTCCTTCCGCGCCGACGCCGGCAAGACGCTCGCGATTGTGGGTGAAAGTGGCTGTGGGAAATCTGTGGCATCGCTGGCCATCATGGGGCTGTTGCCGGAGAATGCGGCGGTATCGGGCAGCGCGCGTCTCATGGGGCGGGACTTGCTGGGTATGTCCGCGGAAGAACGGCGGGCCTTGCGCGGCGCTGAGATGGCGATGATCTTCCAGGAACCCATGACCAGCCTGAACCCGGCCTTCACGGCTGGGGAACAGGTGGCCGAGGCTTTGCGCCTGCATCAGCGGCTGGACCGGGACGCGGCCTTCAAGGCAGCGGTTGCGATGCTGGAGAAGGTGCGCATCCCCGATGCGGCGCGGCGCGCTCGGCAATACCCGCATCAGCTTTCGGGCGGCATGCGTCAGCGCGTGATGATCGCAATCGCGCTTGCCTGCCGGCCCAAGCTGCTGATTGCCGATGAACCGACCACGGCTTTGGATGTGACCGTACAGGCGCAAATCCTGGCGCTACTGGATGATCTGAAGCGGGAGACCGGCACGGCAGTTATCCTGATCACGCATGATCTGGGTGTGGTTGCGGATCACGCCGATGATGTGGTGGTGATGTATGCCGGGCGTGTGGCGGAACAGGCGCGCGCCGCTGATCTTTTTGCGCGACCGGAACATCCCTATACCGTTGGGTTACTGGGCGCCGCACCGGCAGCAGGCGTGCGCGGCGAAAGGCTTGCGAGCATTGAAGGCACGGTGCCGGATTTGCGCGCGCCGCCGCCTGGCTGCCGCTTCGCGCCGCGCTGCCCCTTTGCCATAGCGCGCTGCGCTGAAGGTGCGCCGCCATTGGCTGCGGTTGCGCCTGGGCATTTCAGCGCCTGCCTGCGCGCGCCGCTGGATGGCATGCTGGGGGTGGCGGCATGACCGCGTTGTTGGAACTGCGCGATGTTGTGAAACATTTCCCGGTGCGGGATGCTTTGGGCCGGCGCGCTGGCGCGGTGCATGCGGTGGATGGCGTTTCGCTTTCGGTCGCGGAAGGCGAGGTGCTGGCCATTGTCGGCGAAAGCGGCTGCGGCAAATCCACGCTTGGGCGCGTGATGCTGCGCCTGATTGAACCGGATAGCGGTTCGGTGCGGTTTGCCGGTGAGGATCTTGCCAGCCTTTCGCCATCCGCGTTGCGCACACGTCGGCGCGATATGCAGATCATTTTCCAGGACCCTTTCGGCAGCCTTGATCCGCGCATGACCGTCGCTCAGGCCATCGCTGAACCGCTCCGCCTGCATCGGCTGGTGCCGCGTACCGAGGAAGCCAGCCGCGTTGCCGAATTGCTGCGCCGTGTCGGCTTGCGGCCTGAAAGCGCTGGGCGCTGGCCGCACGAATTCTCGGGCGGGCAGCGCCAGCGCATCGCCATTGCCCGCGCACTCGCCAGCAATCCGCGCCTGATCATTGGCGACGAACCCGTGAGTGCCTTGGATGTTTCCGTGCAGGCGCAGGTCATCAATCTGCTGCGCGATCTGATCCGCGATTTGCGCCTGACCTTTGTGCTGGTCAGCCATGATCTTGGCGTGGTGCGCCACGTCGCGGACCGCGTCGCGGTGATGTATCTGGGCCGCATCGTGGAAGAAGGCCCGGCGGAGGATGTGTTGGGCGCGCCGCGTCACCCCTATACGCGCGCCCTTGTCGCTGCCATGCCGGGCGCGCAGACAAAAACGCCGCCGCTGGAAGGCGATGTGCCAAGCCCGATTGCGCCACCATCCGGCTGTCGCTTCCATACGCGCTGCGCCTTCGCGGCTGAGCGCTGCCCCGCGGAAACGCCGCGCCTTGCAGGTGTGGGCCACGCCGTTGCCTGCCATTTTGCCGAGAGCCTGCCACCGCCCGCTGAGCGCATTGCCGCACTCGGCGGTGGCGAAAGACTGGCACGGCTGCAATCTTTTTTCCGGGGCAATGCCCCTTCACCCACCGGGATGTGAGATCACGCATGAAAACCATGATCCGTGCGGCGCTCGCCGCTTTTGGGGTATTGGCCGTCACGGCTGCCTCCGTCAGCGCGCAGCATTTGCGTATCGCGCTTCGGGAAGACCCCGATATTCTGGACCCGACCCTTTCGCGCACTTATGTCGGACGCATCGTTTATATGGCGCTGTGCGACAAGCTTTTTGACATCAATGAAAAGCTTGAAATCGTGCCGCAATTGGCAACTGGCCATCGCTGGGAAGACCCACGAACGCTTATCATCTCATTGCGCGAGGGTGCGCGCTTTCACGACAATGAAGTGATGGATGCTGAGGCGGTGAGGTATTCGCTGATGCGGCATTTGACCATGCAGGGAAGTTTCCGCCGCAGTGAAATCGCCGATATGGAAACGGTGGAAGTGGTGGACCCGCGCACCATACGCATTCGCCTGAAGGGTCCATCCGCTTCCTTCCTGGCCGCGCTGACGGATCGCGCTGGCATGCCGGTCAGCCCCAAGGCGGCGGAAGCGCTGGGGCGCAATTTCGGCACTCGGCCCGTTTGCGCCGGCCCATTCCGGTTTGTTGAGCGCGTCGCGCAGGAACCCATCGCAATCGAACGGTATCGAGGATGCGCGCTTCCTGGAGTTCAACGATGAGGGACGCCGCGTCTACTATGCCACCTATACCGCCTATAGTGGGCGGGCGATCCGTTCGGAGCTGATCGAGACGACCGATT
>JBIJAH010000045.1:0-27119 GCA_044345845.1 Roseomonas sp. | reverse complement strand
AATACATCAACGGCTTCTATAACCCGCGCCGAAGGCATTCAGCTTTGGGAGGTAAAAGCCCCCTGGCCTTCGAACGCCAGGCAGCCTAAACGAGTAATCGGAGCGGCATAAATATGCGACAAGTCCATCCTACACCGTCTACCGCGTGGCTGAATGAAGCTGCTCAGCCACAGTTTGGATTATCAGCGCATCAGCCAGGGATCATCGCGATCCCTGGCGCTTTATTGCCTTGGCTCACACGAAACACAGCGCGAAGCGTCCGTCACGCAAGACGGAGAGTGACGATGCGCACAGAAACTGAAACCCGATGGATGGTACTTGGCACCGATGGGCGGCATGTGTCCCTCGGTCGCACTGAGCCAAGCGAGGCGGAGATAGCCACCGCCAGCGATGCCCTTGCCGCGCAGTGGCTTTCCGGTTGGTTGGCGCGCATGCAGGGCGATTACTACAGCCGGGGGAAAGTAATGCTCGAACCCCTCCAACGCATCGGCGCTGATCACGAAGCGGATTGGCAAGCCGCCCTCGCCGCATTCCACGCAGCGCGCCGCCGCGCCACTCACTGACGCCCCTGATTCCACACCAACGCGCGGCGGGAGGTCGCCGCCATGGCTGAACTGACATCCTCCACGCGCGAAGCCGCGCGACGCCTTGGCGTCAGCTGAGTAGGAGCTTCACGGATGGATATCACATTTGGTAATTTCTAAGTCCTGCTGAACCATTTTACCTGCACATATCTTCCAAGCCGCGTCCACCCGAGCAAATTTGATTTTCTTTTAACTATCACAAATCAGAAACGTCATTGCCACCGTTCATCTGCAAGCAGATACACTCACTGGATCAGGATCTCTTTGCGTGCAGGGTATCTCCATCAGATCTGTTTCGCGTCACTTTGGGTCGGTAAAGGCGCTTGATAACGTATCGCTAGACGTGGCCGCGGGTGAGTTTGTCGCCCTGGTCGGGCCATCCGGCTGCGGCAAATCCACCCTCATGCGCATCGTCGCCGGCATTGAATCCGCCGATGCAGGTTCACTTTCCATCGGGTCACGAGACGTTAGTGCCTTACGCGCCGCCGAACGTAATGTCGCGATGGTATTTCAGAATTACGCACTTTATCCGCATCTGACTGTCAGTGAGAATATCGCCGTTCCTCTTGCCATGCGGCGCCTTTCTGCCCTGGAGCGCCTTCCCCTTATTGGACACATGATGCCAGGCCTTTCGCAGAAGCGGGCGGCGATCGCCACCGATGTCCTTCAGGCTGCCCAGTCGCTCGGCCTGGACGCCTTATTAGATCGAAAGCCGGGGCAGCTTTCTGGCGGGCAGCGGCAACGCGTAGCGCTAGCTCGGGCAATTGTTCGCCATCCCGACGCTTTTCTGATGGACGAGCCGCTTTCCAACCTGGATGCGGCGCTTCGTGTGCAAACACGCCGTGAGATTGTTGAGATTCATCGCCGCGTCGGCGCTGCGACACTCTACGTGACACATGATCAGTCTGAAGCACTCACCATGGCGGACCGCGTCGCCGTTATGCAAGCTGGTCAGATACTACAGGTTTCCTCACCTGAGGCGATTTATCACGATCCGCAAGATATCCGCGTGGCGACTTTCATTGGTAGCCCGCGGATCAATTTAATCTCGGCTGCAGCGGATGCCGCTGGTCATGTCCATATCGCGGGAAATTCCAGTGGGCTTCATGCAACGCCTGGTCCCGTTACAATTGCCATTCGTCCGGAGAATCTGCGGATCGAATCCAATGGTATTGCTTGTGTGGCGGAAGGTATCGAATTTCTCGGCGAAAGCCTGCTGCTTCATGCGCGCCATAGCGCCGGCAGTGAAGCCTTTATTATACGGCTTCCTCCAGAAATGCCGCGCCCGCATGACGGTGAGGTGATCCATCTTGCGTTTGAGGCTAAGCACGCTCTGTTGTTTGATCAAAATGGCAAGCGTCTGGCGCCAAGCAAACATTCTACTCAGAACCAGGAATTGACCCTTGCCTGAAGCAATGTCTGCGGCTGCGCCTGCATCATTTGAGGCAAGACCGCGCCGTCTTGCGCGGGGCGAAGCCCTGGTCGGCCTGTTGCTGAGCCTACCGGCCGGTATCGCCTATTTCCTAATGCTCCTATTGCCCAGCTTGGCCACGATCCTTTTGGCGTTCACAGATTACGAATTGGGCGCACTCGAATGGGGCTGGGTTGGTGCAGCGAACTTTGCAGAAATGCTGGAAGATCGTGGTTTTGCAGTCGCTCTTCGCAATACCGTCATTTACGTCGGGTTCGTCACGCCGCTTTCCATTTTACTCGGCCTTGGTGCAGCGCTTTTGATTGAAGCGGGCATTCGCGGGCGCGCCCTGTTTCGTGCAGTCTTCTTCTTGCCAGTTGTTTCCTTGACTGTCGCCATGGCAGCAGCTTGGCAATATCTGCTGCATCCAACAATCGGGCCTTTAAATGCTTTTCTGCGCCTTCTTGGTGTCGCCTTCCCTCCCTTCTGGCTTTCATCTTCAGATTGGGTACTGCTCAGTCTCGGAGCCATCGGTACTTGGGAGAATATTGGCTATAACATGGTGCTCTTCCTGGCGGGCCTTAGCGCTATTCCGCGGGAACTCTATCATGCCGCAGAAGTTGATGGGACCAGAACCTGGCTTGATCGGTTTCGGCTCGTCACCTGGCCAATGCTTGGACCAACGACACTCTTCGTGCTGACCATTACCATGATCCGCAGTATTCGGGTTTTTGATACGGTTGCTGTGCTGACCCAAGGTGGGCCGAATAAGGCGAGTGAAGTCTTGCTACATACCATGTACAAGGAAGGCTTCACCTTCTTGCGGCTTGGATACTCGGCTGCGATCACCTTGGTTTTCCTGATGATGGTTCTGGGCCTTGTCTGGCTTCAAACCAAAGCTCTGGATAAGCGGGTGCATTATGGCTAAGCGCGACTTGAGATCGCTTTGGGCGGATACACCGCGCCTGCTGGTGCTAGGCTTCCTCGCGCTCTTGCTGCTCATGCCTTATATCTGGATGATCTCCGCCAGCGTGAAGCCACTGGATGAGTTATTTCGTGCCAGTCTCAATCTTTGGCCAGAACGCTTTTACGGTGTTGAGAATTACCGGCAGGTTTTTTCACAGATTCCGGTATTCGGGTATCTCTGGAACGGCATTGTTGTCTGCGCTGGAATTCTTTTTTTCCAGTTACTTTTTGCCGTTCCGGCCGCCTATGCGCTCGCGAAACTGAACTTCCCTGGGCGAGATCTGGTCCTTGGGCTGGTTATGCTGGGACTTCTTGTGCCGCCCCATGTGCCAGCGCTTCCCCTTTATGTGGCCTTCAGCAAAATGGGGCTCTTGAATACCTATGCTGCGCTGATTCTACCCTTCACCATTTCAGTCTTTGCTATTTTTCTGTTCCGGCAATTTTTCAAGGCGCTGCCTGATGAATTGGTGCACGCCGCACGCCTGGATGGTATTGGCGAGTTTGAAATTGTCTGGCGTGTCATCCTGCCAAACGCATGGCCTGCGGCCACGGCATTTGCGATCTTCTCCGTGGTTGCGCATTGGAATGATCTTTTCTGGCCACTGATTGTGATTGAAGGGCAGGCTCGTGCCACCCCAGCGCTTGGCGTCTTGTATTTCCGTTCTGATGAGGCGGGCGATGATTTTGCTGCATTGATGGCGGCTGCCGTCATCATGACGCTGCCGCTAGTCCTGGCATTCCTTTTCGCACAACGCCGCTTCGTTGAGGGTATTGCCACAACCGGGCTGAAGGGATGAAGCCATCATGATGCCAAAGTCACTCAGTTTTCGCAGAAGAGGCCTGGTGGGGATCGCATTTGGGGCGCTTGCTGCACCAGCACTGCGCGCGCAACCCACCGTAGAAATCACCGTTCATTACTCTCAGCCGCACGTCTTTCGTGAATCCAAGGAAGCCGTTGCAGCGGCCTTTTCGCGCCATGAACCCGGCATACGCATCAACTGGGTGACCACTCCAAATTACGATGAAGGAACACAGCTTATCTTGCGTCAGGCCGTAGCCGGCACTCAGGCGGATTTAACCTATCAGGGTTTGAATAGGCTGCGCGTCCTTGCGGAACGCGGTATCTGTCAGGATCTAACACCCTTCCTGCTCCGTGAGGGTAATTCCACCAGTCAGGGATATAGTGAGACCATTCTTGGTCTTGGTAGAACCGCCGGCATGCAAGCGGGCCTTGCCTATGCTGTTTCGACGATGATCACCTATATGAACCTCGATGTTCTGCGCGATGTCGGCGTGGATGCCAGAACCTTTCCAGCCAATTGGGATGGCGTGCTTGACCTCGCGGCTCGTATCGCACGGCTGCCGAATGCGCCTGATCCGCTTTATTATGATTTCGGCGAATGGGCGTGGTCAGCGTTACTGTACGGTCATGCCGGCCAATATATGAGCGGCGATGAACGCCGCTTTCTGATGGATACGCCCCAAGGTCTGGCTGCCATGCGGCTTTATCAGCGTATTTTGCGCGAAGGGCGAATGCCAAATTTGAACACACCCGCGGCACAGCAGGCATTTGGCGCCGGGCGTATCGGTATCCGCTTCGGGTCAACCGCCTTTTTGCGCAATGTCATGCAATCAGTCGGGCAGAACTTTCCCCTTGCCACTGCGATCATGCCGGTCATTGACGCGGAGCGTGGCCGGCTTCAGGTGGGTGGTTCAGCGGGCATGCTGCTCACGCGCGATCCGGCGAAGCAGGAAGCGGCGTGGAAATTCCTTCGATTTTCCACGAGCGCCGAAGGCACCGCGCTGATGGTTCAAAACACCGGCTACGTCCCCTGCAACCAGCTGGCGGTGGATGACCCGCGCTGGTTGGGTGAATTCTACCGGGCCAATCCACTATTCTCGGCAGCCATGCGCCAGCTTCCCATCACTGTCGCCTGGTATGCATTCCCAGGCACGAATGGTGTGCGCATCAGTCAAACCATATCCGATAATCTGCAGCGTCTTGTTGAGGCACGTGCCACGCCTGAACAGGTAGTTCAAGACATGCAGCGCGAAGTCACGCGCCTGTTACCACGCGCTTCCTGACCCCCCAAACCAGAAGGACGTAATCCATGAAATCATTTACCCGTCGCACGGCCTTGGGCGTCACGGCCGGCTTGCTCGCCACGCCGCAGTTGCGCGCCCAGGGGAATGTGGAAATCACGGTGCATTATGCACAGCCGCAGATCTTCAAGGAAAGTTACGACGCGATTGCTGCGGAATTCGCCAAGCGTGAACCGAATACTACGGTCCGCTTCATCACGACGCCGAATTATGAGGAAGGAAATCAGCTTATCCTGCGGCAAGCAGCCACCAATCAATTGCCCGATCTTTCATACCAGGGCTTCAATCGCTTGAGGGTATTCGCCGAACGAGGCATTGCTCAAGATCTCGCGCCCCTACTTGCGCGTGAGGGTGATCCGGCCGCCCATGGCTATACGCCTGGCATCCTTGCCCTTGGCCATTTTGGCGGCATGCAATCAGGGCTTGCCTATGCCGCCTCCAACGCGATTTCCTATTACAATACCGAGCTCCTGCGCCGCGTTGGCGCCAATCCTGCCCCAGAAGCTTTCCCAAAAACCTGGGATGAGGTGATTGCGCTTTCGGCGCGCATCAAGGCGCTTGGCGATGGCACTGAAGGTATGTGGTTCCAATGGCCCGGCGATGACTGGATGTTTTCCGCGCTGCTGTTTAGCCATGGCGCGCGCATGCTTACCCCGGATGAGCGCGACGTCGGCTTCGCGGGCCCCGAAGGTCTCGCCAGCTTGCGCTTGCTCCGCCGCATGGTGACTGAAGGCGGGATGCCGCAGCTGAATGGCACAACGGCGCTGCAGGCCTTTGCGGCCGGCAAGCTTGGCATGCGTTTTGGTTCAACCGCCTTCCTGCGGAATATGATGACCAGCGTCGGGCGGAATTTTGAGATGCAAACCGCGCTGCTACCCGTTGTTGATCCCGTGAATGGCCGCCTGCCCACAGGTGGTGCCGCCGGCATGTTGACCGCCCGCGATCCCGCAAAGCGCGAGGCTGCCTGGAAATTCCTGCGCTTTTCAACAAGCGCGGAAGGAACGACGTTGATGGTCAAGAACACTGGCTATGTCCCCACAAACCAGCTTGCCATTGATGATCCGCGTTATCTTTCGGAATTCTATCGCGAGAACCCCCTATTCAAAACCGCCACAATGCAGGTGGGCCGTATGGTTCCCTGGTATGCTTTCCCAGGTACCAATAGCGTTCGTGTGACTGAAGTGATGGTCAATAACATGGCGCGCGTTGTCGAAGGGACTGCGACGCCCGAAGTGGCCTTGGGCGATATGGCGAGTGAAGTTCGCCGCTTGCTGCCGCGTCGGGGTTGAAGCATGCATACGATCCTACAGCTTACGGATGCGCATCTGTCGCCGCGGAATGAATTATTCCGCGGCAATCTTGCCTTGATTCACGCTCTGGCAACGGCTTCCCCACCCGACCTTACGGTTGCCAGCGGTGATCTTTCGCTTGATGGCGCGGATCATGAGGCGGATATGGCCTTTGCCGCCGAAGAACTGGGCCGCTTCCCAGGCCCAATTCTGGCACTGCCAGGCAATCATGATACTGGCAGCCACGCCCACACCATGCCCCATCAGCCCTTTGACGCAACAAGGCTGACACGGTTTCAGCGGCATTTGGGTGCCGGGCATGGCCTGCATGATCTGCCTGGCTGGCGTATCATTGGCCTCAATTCCGAGGTTATGGGCACGGGACACCCGGAGGAAGAAGCCCAGGCGCGCTTCATCATTGAAGCCATTGAAAGCGCGGATGCGCGGCGACTGGCGGTGTTCTTGCACAAACCCATCTTTGTGACGCATCCAGATGATCCGGTTTTTGATTACTGGTCTGTGCCCCCGCACGCGCGCGATACATTGATGCCCATACTTGCGCATCCGGGGCTTCGTCTGGTCGCCTCTGGCCATTTGCACCTGCATCATGAGTTCAAGCGTGATGCAGTGTCATTTGTCTGGGCGCCGCCACTTTCCTTTGTGGTGGAGGAGGATGAGCAGCAAGGCCTGCCTGGGGCACGGCGCTGCGGTGCCCTGCTCCATCACCTGCATGCGGATCATGTGGAGACGGTTTTGCTGGAACCAAATGGCATGGAGGTGCCTTATCTTGGCCCTATCCGCCACCTGACCTATCCGCGCGCCAGTTCTTGAGGTGCTAGTGTGACATGCCTTGGCGCGTCACAATCCAGCATTCATCCTGTTATCGCCAAGGGCCTTTTAAGCCCTTTGGCTTCGCGCCACGTTCGCCGCCACCATTTTGGAGAATGACATGACACGCGTGATTATGGTGGCCCTGGACGGGCTTCGCCCTGACATGGTGGACCCGGTAGCGACCCCGCATTTGCATTCGCTATCTTCGGCTGGCACGCGCTTTTCGCGCGCGCGAAGCGTATTCCCATCTGAAACACGGGTTGCGACGCCATCGCTCATCACCGGCTGCCGCCCTGGGGGCCATGGCCTGGTCGCCAATACGCTATTCGACGCATCAGTCGCACCCGATCGTTTGATCCGAACCAAGCTGGTGGAGGATGTCATCACGCTCGCTGCTGGTGCGGAATCGCCCTTGCAGCGCCCGAGCCTGGCGGAGCGCCTTGCACCGCATGGGCAAAGTTTTGCGCTGGTCAGCGCTGGCACAGCAGGTGCGGCGCGGCTGCTTCACCCGGCGGCTGAACGGCTTGGCGCTTTTCGCTGGAATGTCGAGGATACAGAGGGCGAGACAGCAGAGCGCGTGGTTGAAGCGCTTGGCGCTACGCCACCCGCCGCTGTGCCGAATATCGCTCGGGTCGAATTCGCCGGGCGCGTGCTGATTGATCATGTACTGCCACAAATGAAACCGGATGTGGCGCTGCTTTGGCTTTCAGAACCCGATGCATCCTTCCATTGGGGCGGCTTACGGGCGGAACATACGCAACGCGCGCTAAAGTCAGCGGATGCTGTACTCGGGCGCATTATGGCGTGGCGCGATGCACAAGCGGATGCGAAAGAAGTTGCCATCATTGTTCTCTCTGACCACGGCCATGTGACTGGGCGGGGTAAGAAGTGCCTACGGAACGAATTGCAGCGCGCTGGCTTCCGCGCTGGCACCGGTATGGCGTCAGATGTGGATATTGTGGTGGCGCCGGCAGCTGCGCCCGGGATGTGGCTGAGGGACCCTGCCATTGCATCGCAAGTTGCGGATTTCCTCGCCACACAAAATTGGGCAGGCCCGTTATTGGCGCGCGATCCTGCCATTCTCGCACCCGGCCGTGCGGTGCCACTTGCGTTACTAGGCTCGGCGCATCCGCGCAGCGCTGATCTGGTCGCGACATTCGCGGGTGAAGACGGTTTGGATGAATGGGGCCTGCCAGGCATGGCCCCGTTCGATGCGCCCGATGTACCGGAAGGCGGCGGCATGCATGGCGGTCTACATCGGGCGGAGCTTGCGACCGTTCTTGTCATGCAGGGCGGCCCGTTCCGTCAGGGTGCTGTGATCCAGGAACCCGCTGACCTGACCGATATTGTGCCTACCATTCTGCACCTGCTTGGGATTGATACGGTAGGCATGGAAGGGCGGCCATTGCGCAGCGCGCTGGATGCTGCGGCAGACCTGCCGCCCACCGAGGAATTGCATGATCTGCCGGGAGACTTCGTTCTGGAAGGCATACGAGCACAAAATGGACGGCTCTATCCCAGCGCGATGCGCCGGCGCTAGTCCTAACGCTAAGCACTAAAGGCTGCGGTGAGTCCCTTCACCGCAGCGTCGGGTCAAGCCCATCACGCAACCAATCACCAATCAGCGAAACCGAAAGCGTTGTCAGGATGATAACACTGGCGGGTGCCAGCAGAATCCAAGGCGCCCGCGTAAGATATTCACGCCCATAGCCAACCATGGACCCAAGCGAAGTTTCCGGCGGCTGAACCCCAAGACCAAGGAAGGACAGGCCGGATTCGAGCAGGATCACTTCAGGAAAGGCCAGCGTCATAGAGACAATCAAGGTGGAAGCGATATTGGGAAGCACATGACGCCCGTAGATCCGCCAGGGTGACGCACCAAGCCCACACACCGCAGCGGCATAGCCCTGCGCACCAGCGGCCAACGCAAGCCCACGCGCAATCCGCGCATAGCGTTCCCAGGCATGCAAACCCAGAAGGCAAACCAGCAGAACCAGCGAATTGCCAAAGAACGCCAGTACCGCGAGGGCTAGAATCAGGAAGGGCAAGGATGCAGAAAAATCCACCAGCGCCAAAACGGCTTGTTCAACCAAGCCACGAAAATGCGCGGCGAGAAATCCCAGCGAGGTCCCGACCGCCGCACCAATGATAGTGGCACCAAAGGCAATCAGCAGGCTCGTACGGATGGAGTAGATCAGACGGGATAGCACATCCCGCCCCAGTTCATCAGTCCCAAGCGGGTGAATCCATGTCCCCCCAAAAAGAATGGGCGGTGAAAGCCGGTTGCGCAAATCAAGTGCGGTATAAGCGTAAGGGGCAATTACATCGGCAAGCACTGCCACCGCCAGCATCAGCATCAACCAGGCCATGCCAAAAATGACCAAGGCAGCTAGCGCTGCACGTTGGCGCTTGGGGGGCGCCGTGGATGCAGCCACGACAAGGGGCGCTTCAGGCATATCAGGCAGCCTTTCCTGGCGCAGCGCGCAGCCGCGGGTCTAGCAGGCCATAGAGCAAGTCAACGATCAGATTTGCGCAGACCATGGTGATAGCCACCAACAAAAGAATGCATTGCACAACGGCGAGATCACGGTTGGCGACGGCGACCACCAGAAGCCTTCCGACACCTGGCCAGGAAAAGACGCTTTCAACCACCACTGCACCGGCGATCAGTGTCCCAACCATGAAGCCGATGATGGTTACAGTCGGGATGGCGGCATTTGGCAAAGCATGGCCGGTGACAACGGCGCGCCAGGGCACCCCCTTGGCGCTCGCCGTCCGGATAAAGGGTTGCCCAAGAACTTCCAGCATGGCGCTGCGCGTGAAACGCGCCAATACGGCCGCACCGCCAAGCCCAAGGGTGATCACCGGCAGAATCCCGTGGCGCCAACTTTCCTGCCCACCTGATGGAAGCCAGCCAAGTTGCACGGCAAACACAAGGACAAGCAGCAAGCCCAACACAAAGGAAGGCACTGTGAAGCCCGCCACAGCGATGATCATGACCACGCGATCAGCAAGTGAATTGCGGTGCAGCGCGGCATAAATCCCCGCCGGAATGCCAAGGCAAATCTTGATGGCCAGTGCCGGCAGGGTCAGCGCAAGGGTGGCTGGAATGCGTTCAGTCACCAGCACAATGGCATCACGCCCATCGCGCATGGATCGGCCCAGATCGCCCTGCAAAATGGCCCAGAAATAGGAGAAATACTGAACCCAAATCGGTTCATCCAACCCCCAGGCGGTACGAAAAGCATCAACCGCTTCAGGGGGCGCATCCGCGCCCATGATGATCTGTGCAGGATCACCGGAAAGGCGCAGCACAATGAAAGCGAAGGTCACCACCATGGCAATGGTGAGCGCAGCGCGCGCCAAGCGTGATGCAATGAAGCGAAGCATTCAGGCGGCCTCCTGCCCCGTGAAGCCGTGTCCCGCGGCCACTTCCCCATGCGCGACATGGCAAGCGATAAGCCGCCCATCAGCACGGGGCTTCAATACCGGCGCTTCACGCGCACAAAGGCTATTCGCTACAGGGCAACGAGGATGAAAAGCGCAACCGGATGGCCGGTCTGCTGGGTTGGGTGGGTCGCCCTGCAGCACAATGCGCTGCCCCGCGCGTCCCGGATGTGGGATGGCGGATACCAAGGCGCGTGTATATGGATGCGCCGGATCGTGCAGTACCGCATCGGGCTCTCCTTCTTCCACGATGCGGCCGAGATACATGACAGCAACGCGGTGGCTCACCTGCCGAACGGCGCGCAGATCGTGGCTCACAAAAAGCATGGACGTGCCGAACTGCTCCTGCAGATCCAGCAGCAAATTCATCACCTGCGCCTGGATGGAAACATCAAGCGCGCTGATCGGCTCGTCACACACCAGCACGGCGGGGTCAGTCGCCAGAGCGCGCGCAAGTACAGCGCGTTGTCGTTGACCGCCTGAAAGCTCATGCGGGTAACGCGCGCCTTGATCTAGCCTAAGGCCCACAGCGCGCAGTAGCGCTTCCACGCGGGCGGCACGTTCAGAGGCAGCGCCGATAGCGTGAATGTCGAGTGGTTCTGCGATTTGTGTTGCAATAGGCAATCGACGATCCAAGGCACCCAGCGGGTCCTGAAACACCATTTGCATGCGCGCGCGCAGCCTCCGCCAGGCTGTGCTGCCCGGTTGAGGCATGGTGGCGCCTTCAAAGCTGACACGCCCCGCGTCAGGCATCTCCATGCCAAGCACCAAGCGACCCGTGGTGGATTTACCGCATCCCGATTCACCGACCAGGCCCAGGGTGCGTCCCCGTTCCAATTTCAGCGAAACGCCATCCACGGCACGAACCTCGACCGCATGACCAAAAAACCCACGCCGCATCGCATAGCGGCGAACCAAGCCTTCCGCTTCCAGTAAAGCGCCCCCGGGCTTCATGCTGGCACGCTTTCACGCGGCAGAACCACTTGCGCCACCTGTAGGCAGGCAACGCGGTGACTTGCGGCAAGGGGTAGCAATCCTGGCACGGCCGCATCACACGCCCCCACCCGGTGCGCACAGCGCGGAGCGAAGGCGCAGCCGGGCGGCATGGCCCAGGGTTCCGGAACGCCACCGGGTATTGCGGCAAGCCGCCGCCGCGGGCCATCCATGGGCGGCAAAGCACCTAGCAAGCCTTGTGTGTAGGGATGGGCGGCAGCCGAGAACAGCCGGCCGATCGGTGCTTCTTCCACAATGCGCCCCGCATACATTACGGCCACGCGTTCGCAGGAGTCAGCAACAACGCCCAGATCATGACTGATGAGTACCAGGGTCATTCCCATATGGCGCCGCAGGTCTTTCAAAAGCTCAAGAATTTGCGCCTGGATCGTCACATCAAGCGCCGTGGTCGGTTCATCCGCCACCAGCAATTCAGGTTGCCCAGCTAGTGCAATGGCAATCATGACACGCTGATTCTGGCCGCCCGACAATTCATGCGGATAGGCATCCAAGCGCCGCGTGGCATCTGGGATGCCAACAAGATCAAGCAGCCGCTTGGCTTCGCTGCGCGCCGCTTGCCCCACCATTTTCCTGTGTAACGCGAGTGCTTCCGTGATCTGCTTCCCGATCCTGTGCACGGGATTGAGGCTACTTGCCGGGTCTTGGAAGATCATCGCGATACGCCCGCCACGCACTTTTTCAAGTACGGCAGGCGGCGCACCGATCAATTCCTGGCCATCCAGCACGACGCTGCCACTGATACGCGCTTTGTTGGGCAATAGCCCAAGGGCGGCCAGCCAAGTCACGGACTTGCCGCAGCCGCTTTCGCCGACAAGCCCAACCGCTTCACCCTTGGCGATTGAAAGGTCAATGCCACGTAGAGCAGGCGCTCCGTCAAAAGCAACTGAAAGTCCGGTAAGGCTGACCAGCGGCATCACGCGCCAACACGCAAATTGCCAGGGCCAAACATCATCGCCCAGCCAGAGGAGGCGCGCCATTCGATATTGCGCCGCTTGGCGGTAAAGGCCGCTGCGTGGTGAAGCGTGATGTATCCGGGGTCTTCGCGTTCAACGATAGTGAGTACGCGGCGGAACAACTCCCGCCGGCGCGCGAGATCTGTCTCCGCTTCCAAGGCCGTGGAGACTTGATTGAAATCATCGCTCGCCCATTCACCGGTACGCTCCGCTTCCGTGCGCGGACCATAGGCGCGCAGCAACCCGGCCACTGGATCGCCGAAGACGGAGGTATTGGACCAATCGCGCACGCCGCGGCCTGGTGTGCGTTCCGTGACCTGAGCGAAGTTTTCCTTCATTTCGATGGCAACATTGATGCCAACACTGCGCCACATCTCCACCATGATCTGCGCATTGGCGACTTGGTTTGTGTAGTAGTTATTCAGCAAGCGATAGGGGATGGGTTGGCCACGATAATTGGCTTCACGCAGCAATCGGCGCGCTTCGGTAAGATCAAAGCGGGGGTTCTCCCAATCCGCCAGATACATCTCCCCATAGCTTTCCATTTGCATGCCGCGCGGGATTTTGGTGCGACCCGCCCAAAGCGCGTCCACTAGAACTTGCCGGTCTATGGCATGCGTCATGGCACGGCGGATACGCGCATCCGCAAGCACGGGATGCGTCTTATCGAAGGCGAGTTTACGGATATTGTTGATGGGGCTGCCCAAAACCTCAAAACGCGGATTGCGTTCCACCACCGTGATCTGATCGGGCGGCACATCACAGGCGAAATCATATTCACCTGAGAAAAGCCCGTTGAGTCGCCCGGAAACTTCCGGCACTTCAACGAAGCGCAGGCGCCGTGCTGGCGGGCGGCCACCCCAATATTCATCATGCGCTTCAAGCACCAGTAGCGTATCTGGGCGAAATTCCGCGATACGATAAGGACCGGTGCCAATTGGCGTGCGCCCCCAAGATAGCCAGCTTTCGGAACGCCCAAAGGCAGCGCGTGACAGGATTGCGCCAACACTCTGGGCGATACGTCCTTCCAAGGTCACATCTGGAAGCCGATTGACAAAGCGAATGGTCTGCTGGTCCAGAATCTCGATCCGCTCAAGCCCTGGATAGGTGCGCCGGCCAACCGCAACAACTTCCGCGGGCGGTTCCTTCGTGGCGGTCCCGGACAGCACCGTGCTGCCGCCCGGCGCCAGTCGCGCCTTGCGTGCCGAAAAGACGTTCGTTGAAAGAAAAGACCACATCCTCGGCGGTCAGCAGGCTACCATCGTGGAACTTGACATTCTGCCGCAAGGTAAGGTCGAGCGTGCGCGCATCAACGCGCTTCCAGGATGTGGCCAATCCGGGCACCAAGGCGGCATTGTTGAGCCAATCCGTGCCAATCAATTGTTCTGAATAAAGCCCATGAATCCGAAAGCCGACATTCGATTGTTCGCGCGGTGGTTCAAACGTATTGGAATTGGAAAGGCGCTGAACGGCGATGGTCAGTGTCGGACGCGTATCTGCTTGCGCCAGCGCAGGGGCAGAAAGCGGCGCAGCAAGAAGGGCTGCCGGGGCCTTCAGTAAATGACGACGATGCATCATGACATCAATTCCCGAAATTGCCTGGCCGGAAATCCATCGCGAAGGCAGGGCTCGCTTTCCAAACGGTATCGCGGCGCTTTGCAGTAAAAGTCGCATTCTGGTGGAGAACCATGAAGGCGGGGTCTTCGCGCTCTGCAATTTCAAGCATGCGGCGGAATACTGCGCGGCGACGCGCGCGGTCCGTGCTGGTCTCTAATTCACCGGATAGTTGATTGAATTCCTCATTGGTCCATTCGCCAACCTGCTGCTGCTGGCCGCTCGGTCCATGCTGGTTGACGATAGACGAAACCGGATCATTGAAGGGCGCGCTATTGGACCAATCGCGCACTGCGCGCGGAGTTTCGCGGGAGAAGATTTGCGCCCAATTCTCGCGCATTTCGATCTGCACATTCAGGCCAGCCTGCCGCCACATTTCAACCAGTACCTGCGCGGTCGCGTTCTGGTTTGTGTAGTAGTTGTTCAGCAGGCGATAGGGGATGGGTTCACCGCGGTAATTCGCCTCCCGCAGTAGGCGCCTTGCCTCGTTCAGGTTAAAGGCGGGTACCGACCAATCCGCATGGAACATGTTACCATAATATTCCCACTGCAGACCCTTTGGCACCACTGTGCGGCCTGCCCAAAGGCTATCCACAATCGCCTGACGATCAATGGCATGGGTCATGGCGCGGCGAATGCGCGGATCACGCAATTGCGGGTGGTTCTTGTCAAACACCGTGAGGCGATGATTGAGAATGGTTCCCCCCTGAACTTCAAAGGCACGATTACGCTCTATGCTGCTGATCTGATCGGGGGGCATATCACACGCGAATTGATATTCGCCGGAAAGCAGACCATTCAACCGGGACGCCACTTCCGGCACTTCCACAAAACGGATCTGACGCAGCGGGGGGCGCCCGCCCCAATATTGATCATGGGCCACAAGCGTAAGCGAAACATCGGGACGGAATTCTGCGACCATATAAGGCCCAGTCGTGATTGGCTTGCGTGCCCAATCAAGCCAGCTGCCCGCTTCCATGAAGCCACGGCGAGAGCAGATGTCGCTACCATAGCGCGCAAGCCTGCCTTCCAAGGTGACATCAGGCGTCTGATTGATGAAGCGCACCGTATAGCGGTCAAGCACTTCAACCTTCTCAAGCGCCGGCCAGATGCGGCGTGAGACGGCAACCACTTCTGGCGGGAGTTCCTTACCCTGCGGGCCCTGGCCCGGGATGCGGGTGAACAAGGTGCCGGTCGCGGGGGAACCTGGCGTGCCCGTGCCAAACATGCGTTCGGCACCAAAGGAAAAGGCCACATCCTCAGCCGTCATTTCGTCGCCATTGTGGAAGCGCACACCCCGACGCAGGGACAGTTCCACAGTCTTATCATCAATGCGACGCCATTCGGTCGCGAGGCCCGGGCGCGATTCAAGATTGCCGAGCCAATTGCGGCCGATCAGCCCCTCCCAAAGCGAGGTAAAGAAGACCCGCTCACCCACATTCGACTGTTCGCGCAGCACTTCTAGCGTGTTGCTGTTCACGATCTTCTGTACCGCGATGGTGATCGCGGGGCGTTGATCCGATTGTGCAATGGCAAAGCGCGGCAATACGGCCAGGGCCGGCGCGGCAAGCAGATGACGGCGCAGCATGGGTATCTCCTGAGAAGGGGGGGTTATTCAGCGGGGCGGGCGGTGGTGTGCGGCAGGATGCGCTCTTCAAGTCCTTGCGGCGTGGCGCGATAATGCGTCAGCGTCTTCTCCGCGTGGCGCATGCGCTTGGACAGCGCTTTCTGCGCATATTCCTTCACGCGTGCCGCATGGGCGGGATCCTCCGCCAGATTCGTGAACTGATGCGGATCCTGCTTCAGGTCGAAGAACAGCGGTGGCAGTGCAGCGAAATGCACATATTTGAATTCAGCATCTTGAATGACGCAAAGAGCACATTCATCCATGGGAAGCCCAAGCGCCGTTTCCGGCTGCGAATAGTGCACATCCCTGAAATCATATTCATAGAATAACTGATCACGCCAATCCTGGGGCGCCGTGTGATCAAGCAATGGTAGCAATGAACGCCCATCGGCGCTGCGCGGCGCGGTACCACCAAGCGCTTCCAGAATAGTGGGCATTACATCCACGCTTTCCGTGAAGGCTTCTTCAATTGCGCCGGCGCGCGTTGTGCGTCCGGCATCCTTGACCACGAGCGGGATACGGAAACTTTCGTCAAAATAGCCAACCTTACCAAGAAGCCAGTGATCACCCAGCTGCTCACCATGATCAGACGTAAAGATGATCATGGTATTGTCCCATTCGCCATTTTCTTCGAGCCAGGCGAAGACGCGGCCAAGGCAATCATCCACTTCACTAATCAGGCCGGCATAAGTGGCGCGCATTTGGCGAATAGAGGCCTCATCAAGCGTGCTCGCGGCGCCGCCGGCGCCGTGGAAGAAGGAACCCTGCTTGATGTCACGCAGATAGTGCTGAAGCAGCGGATGCTGCGCCGCTTCATCCTGCCAATTTGCTGAACGTATCGGCGCAGGCATGTCAGATGGCATGTACATCTCATGATAGGGCGCAGGTGCGATGAAGGGGGGGTGTGGGCGGTAATAGCCAAGATGAAGGAACCAAGGCTTGCCGTTGCGCCCCTTCAGATAGGTGAGCGCACGTTCAGTGAAATAGGTGCTGTCAGAAAGTTCGGCAGGAATTCGGCAGGGCTTATCGGTAACGCCAGGTACGGAATCCTCACCTTCCGGCAGCCAGATATCCTCGCGCCGCGGGGGCAATTGGTAGCCTTTATGGGCGAGCCAGCCGAAATAGCCATCCATGCTTGGCTCAAAAGCACCCACGCTGCGAAAGCCATCCATCAAATCGCCGAGCGTTGTGAAGCGCGGGTCCCGCGGGCCAGAGGTGCGCGGATCGGGCGTGGTCGTGGTGTAGCCAATCAGCGCGGGATCGTAGCCGATCAGGCGCAGCTGCTTGGCAAGGTTTGTATGGCGTGCATCTAGCGGCACTGTGTTCTGTACCGCGCGATGGTTCATCAGGTAAAGCCCGGTCAACAGGCTCGCTCGTGCTGGGCCGCAAGGCACCGTGTTGGTCACGTGGTTCCGGAAAGTCACCCCTTCTCGGCACAGGCGATCCAAATTCGGGGTACGCAGAAAGCTGGCGCCTAGATGGGGTACGAAGTCAGCCCGCCATTGATCAACCACGATGAGAAGGACGTTCTTGCGAGCAGACATTATCGAACCTCAAAGCAAACTGATGGGCCGCGTTTAGAATTGCCCTGTTTCATTGCGATGAAGGTTATGCGTCAGCTGAGTGATGACATTCTGTTACACCTGACATGATTATAGCTGCGGTGCCGCTTCACGAAGCGATCGAGCATACGCACATGACCCTAGGCCACCACTGGGCAAACCAGGCACCGAGGCACGATCTTCGCCCTATGCTCAGGTGAAGCAAAACCACTTCAGCCGTTTCCGAAGCGCTGCGCCCAAGCTATCGCTACCATGGCCCATCCAGCCGCGGCAGTGGCGTTATTATTTGGCGGCCCTTCCCTAGCGCTGCTTTTCGCCGCGCTGCATGGCGGCGGTTCGGGCCTGCTTTCGATCAGCCGTGGTGCATTGCCGCTCGCCCTATTCCGCCGCAACGGCTATGGTCGTCGCCAGGGTTTGATCGCCTTGCCATCCAACATCTCCACGGCAACGGCCCCGCTGATTGTGGGGCTGAGCTTGGATTTTGCAGGCCCCACCACCGTACTGTTGATGACCACGGCGCTGGCTATTGCCGCCACGCTGGCGCTGCTGGCGCTGCGCGCGCCACAATCGCCACCGTGAACACCTAAGTCACCCAAGCAGCGATTTAACTCACGAAGGACACGCTCCCCAAAGAAGCGGAAACCCTCAATCAAAAGCAGGCGGATCAGCTTTCATAAGCGCGGATCCTCCGACTGTTACTTCAACTCGCATTCCCGGTTGAAGCGTTACGTCATCGGGCACATCCGCGCGCAGTTCCTGCCCATCACGGTGGCGGACCATGACGCGCAGAACGGGGCCCAAGAAAGTCACGCGCGTGATGATGAATGCTCCATTCAGGTTGGACCGCAGGCTCAATTCCTCAGGTCGTAGGATCACTTCTCCTGTTTGGGTTACATACCTATTGGCGTCTCCAATGAAATCAGCCACGAATGTATTTGCTGGATGATGATAAAGATCACGGCCTGAGCCAATCTGCGCAATCCTTCCCGCCTCCATCACACAAATCCGATCGCCAAGCGCCATGGCTTCAGACTGGTCATGGGTCACATAAATCGCCGTGATGCCAAGCGCCCGCAGCAGCGTATCAATTTCCTGACGCAATTGATCCCGCAAACGTGCATCGAGCGCTGACAGAGGTTCATCCAACAGGAGCACTTGCGGCCGAGGTGCTATCGCGCGGGCGAGTGCCACCCTCTGCCGCTGCCCGCCCGAAAGCGCATCAATCGAGCGATTTCTGAATTCAGTGAGCTGCATCATCTCCAGCATTTCCGCGACGCGCTTCTGAACCTCATCCTTTGGGGTGCCGCGTACACGCAGCCCGTAACCTATATTGCCAGTCACATCCATGTTGGGGAAAAGAGCATAGGATTGAAACACCATGCCAACATTGCGCCGTTCTATTGGCAGGCGGGTTACATCCTTGCCGTCAAACAGAACCTGCCCACCGGCATCCGGCATCTCAAGGCCCGCAATCAATCGCAATAACGTTGTCTTGCCACAGCCTGAAGGTCCAAGCAGCACAAGTGTCTCGCCAGCGGTGATGTCCATGTCAATCGGAAGCAATCCGCGGGCACCACCGGCCCAAGTCCTGCCACAAGCGCGGAGGCTGATCGCAATACTCATCGTCTGCCCCCTTGCTGATCAAGCCGGCCAACAACCCATTGCATGGCGCTGAGTAAGGGCACAATCAAGGCGAAGAAGATCAGCGTATAGGCAGAGGCCATTTCGGTGCGCAGCGCAGTATAGGCATCAGCCAACCCAACAGGCAGCGTTCGCGTGAAGGGCGTGTGGAGCAAGAGTGTCATATTGAACTCGCCAAGCGATAAGGTGACGACCATAAGACTGCCTGCCAGAATCCCCCCACGGATATTGGGCAGCACCACGCCAAAAAAGCGCTGTGCCCATGTTGCACCGCAAGCCCGCGCCGCTTCCTCAAGCCGATGGAGATCAATGGCGAGCAAGACCGCAAGAACCGCACGCATCATGAAAGGAAGGCAGAAAACAACATGGCCAACAAGAATGAAATACCATGAGGACCGCAGCCCACCAACCGCGCCATACGCCAAGATAAGTCCGAGCGCCGTCGCAAGACCTGGTACCGCAACCGGCATCACCAAAGCTTCTTCAATAAGACGCGCGGTCACACCGGCATGGCGCGCGAGCACATAGGCCGCAGGAATACCAAGCAGCAGCGTTATCATCAAAGTAGCGAAAGCAATCTGAAGCGAGAGCAAAACCGTTCCGCCGTAATTCGCCCAAACATCTAGGATCCAGCGCGTTGTAAAACCACTTGATATTCCCACAAACTGATTGGCCGTGACGCCCGCGATGACGGAGGCAAATATGGGTAGAATGAGAAAGGCCGAAATGAGCAGTGTAAAGCAAAGGCCAGTCCAGAAACCGATACCACGCCTCATGCAGCAGCTCCGCCGCTTGCGCCACGGGCAAGCGCCAGCACAGCCCAGGTTGCGATACCCAATAAGAAGGAAAGTGCCGCTGCGACTGCCAGATTCGCCTGGAGTGTGAATTCCGTATAGATGACCATGGGCAGGACATCTATGCGTGACGCAAGCGCAAAAGCGGTTCCAAAAGCGCCGGTCGCGGTGGCAAAGCAGATTGCTCCAGCAGCCGCCATTGCGGGTGCCATTCCCGGCAGCAAGATATCACGCAAAACGCCGAGAGGGGATGCGCCAAGGGAACGCGCTGCTTCTTCAAGCCGCGGATCAAGTTTCTCTGCCGCCGCCATCAGGGTCAGCAAGGTGCGCGGGATCGAGAAATAGACATAGCCAAGCAAAAGACCGGCCAGCGAATAGGCAAAAACAATGCGATCGCCGCCGAGCGCCATGGAAACCTCAGCGACCAGTCCCTGCCGACCGGCAAGCATGATGACAAGATAGCCCACCACGACGCCGGGAAAAGCTAAAGGCAGGGTCAGCAACGCCAGCAGCGTTGACCTGCCACGAAATCTCACGCGTGCCAGGAACAGGCCCATGATGGTCGCTATGAAAAGCGTGATGACCGTCGTCGCCGCAGCCACCAACAGCGTAGAGATAAGGCTGCGCAGGAAGCGCGGTTCGGTGAGGATAGCGCTATAGCCACCCGCACCGCCTGCCACCGCCAAATATCCAAGTGGGATTAGAAAGAAGGCCAGGAAAACCGCCAGTGCGGGCGCGATAAGTAGCCCCGCACGCAGGCGGTCATGCATCACCCGATCTCGCGCTGATAACGATCAGCAAGGGCACGGACGGCGCCGGCAAGCTTGCGCACATCCAATGGTTGCGCGCGCGCATAATCCGCCGCCGGCAGGAAGCGTGCTTGTGCAGCTTCCGGCATCAATTCGGGGAAAACTGGGCGCAAAAAGGCGCCGGCCCAATGGCGTTGTCCATCATCCGAAAGAAGGAAATCTAACATGCGCCGACCGTTATCTGGGTTCGGTCCATTGGCGACAAGGCCCATGACATAGGGAAGCGTTTGCGTGCCTTCCGCCGGGATGACGAACCGCGTCGGGGCATTATCGCTATATTGCGCGCGATAGGCGTTGAAATCGTAGTCGAGCAGGATCGGGATCTCGCCGGAAAGCACACGGGCATAGGCGGTTTGCTTCGGTACGATCGGCTGATTGGCTTGCAGGCGCTTAAAGAACGCCATGGCCGGATCAAAATTCTCATAGCTGCCACCAAGCGCCAGATTGATGGCCACAACACCAACCTGACCCACAGCGGCAGAGGTCGGATCAAGATAGCCGACCATGCCACGATAGGTTGGGTTGAGAAGATCATTCCAGCTTTGCGGTATGGGGCGATTGCCCAGCGCCCGCGTATTCACAAAAATGCCAAGCGTTCCGGAATGGATGGTGAACCAATAGCCTTCCTCATCCTTGAGCCCTGCTGGGATACGGTCAAAACGGGCAGGCTTATATGGCGCCAGGACCCCGGCTTCGCGCGCCTGCGGGCCAACCTGGCCACCAAGATAGACAACATCGGCCACCGGTCGCGCGCGTTCAGCGATCAAAGCGGCCAGGGATTGGCCGGAGTTTTTATTGTCAGGCGGGACCGTCAGGCTGATCCGGCTCTGCAAAAGCCGCAGCATGCCGCCCCAATCTGCCCATTCCGGAGGGCAATTATAGCAGACAGCGCGTGCCGCCTGAGCGGCCGCAGGGCCGAATGCCATGCCGGCGGCTAAACCAGACATCAGAAGGTGACGACGTTTCATGAGAAGATCTCCAACCTGCCGCGTGAAGGAATGCGGCGCGCGTTCAAAATAAGAATTGATCAAGAGGCGGAAATTGCTGCGAACGGATGACATTAATGTGAAGAGTTTAATTCAGGATATCTTCCCTCGCTGCCCTTGATCACTTCAATGGTGGTACGCCGCAGCGCATCCATCTGAGCCAGCGCATATCTGAAGGCGAAGTATCATCCCGAGGCGCATGACATTCGAGTATTCTTCACCAAAGCGCCACAGCACTGAAAAAGAACACAGCTAACTCTCTATAACTCGATGGATCGCCTTGGTGAGTGTAGTGCCGACAAGCCCCATAGAAATCGCCCCAACCATCCAGCGCCATCTTCAGCTTGCAGCGGATGGCTGTGACCGACGCGCCGTGCAACAGGGCGCTTCAGGCAGGACGTGATTGGCAATACGGAGCACGGCGCGCATCCTGAAGCGCTCGCCAGTGAAATGAAGGATTGCCCCGCGCAACAACGCGACCTCACTACAGATTTGCGCAGCGGTGCTACCCGATGCGGTGTTCGCCAGGGATAACCCTGCACTCGGCGCAATCTGCGCTTAAAAAATACGCCAGCAGGCAAATCAGCCGCTTGCCTTCAACGCGGTGGGTTCGTCTTCTGCCAGCACCCAAGCCCTTGCCCGATCAAGCAATTGGGGTAACCCATTGGCTTGGTCAGTGATCAAGATTTGCGCGGAAAGGTGAGTTCCTGGCGCTGGATGGAGAATGATCTTCCACCCGCCAGCCGCTTGATCAAAAACCTCGAACCGCCAGGCCCCAAAACTGAAAAGCCCGACGCGAAGCTGACGCGAAGACATGCAAGTGCCTCTTGCTCTGTTCCGCACCTTTCCTAGGATGCATAGACAATCAAGGCAAGTGTCTATACGCAAAACGGGCTATTTGAGCTGTGCAAGCCCGAGCGTCGCGCCAATAGCGGTATCTGACCCTGCGGGGGCGGTGATTAAGGGGCGATCTGCCCCGGAACCGATTGTCCAGAAAAGAAGGCTGCGAGAGACTCTGCCGCTGACATCTCAATGGCTTCGCGCGCTTGCGCCACGGCCGATCCCAGATGGGGCGTGAATAGGGTGCGCGGATGGGCCAAGAGCGCCGGCGGGATCGCGGGTGGGCGGTGCGGCAAGGCCCAATCTTCCATGGCGAAGACATCAGCTGCAAAGCCCCCTAGCCGCCCTGCGTTCAGGGCTTCGGCCACCGCTGCTTCATCCACCAAGGAACCGCGCGCGACATTCACCACCAGCGCATGAGGTGGCAGCGTAGCCAGACGCGTCGCATCCAGGATGTGTCTGGTGCTTGGCGTCAGCGGCAGCGCAAGCACCAGCGCGTCAGCCAAGGGAAGTATCGCATCAAGCGGCATTGGCGTAACGCCATCAGGCGCTGGGGCAGCTTGATCATGACCAATCAAGCGGCAGCCAAAACCCTGAAGCCGCGCCGCGATCGCACGCCCAACTCGGCCAAAACCAAGCAACCCAATAGTCGCACCTTCCAAACCCGCGCCGTAAAGAATCGGGCGCCATCCGCCGAACGTGCCGTTTCGCACTAGCGCATCGCCCGCGCGCAGATGGCGCCCAAGGCCGATCAGCAGGCCAATCGCAAGCTCGGCCGTTGGCACGGTGAGAAGGTCTGGCACGACCGATACAGTAACGCCGCGCCGCTGACAGGCAGCAAGGTCGAAATTATCGGCACCTTTCAGTGCACAGCCAATCATGCGCAGCCGCGGACAGGCCGTCAGGAAATCATCATCCACATGATCCGTCATAAAGGCGAGCAAGCCATCCGCCCCAGTAGCGCGGTCACGCAATACCTGTGCTGACCAAGGTTCTGGACCCTCATTCATTTCGATATCAGCAAATTCCTTGAGGTGCGCAAGAACCGCTGCATGAAGCGGCTGTGTCACAAGGATACGCGGTTGAACGGCGGGTTTCATCAAACTGTAACTCCAGCATCGGTGAGAAGGCAGTATAGCGCCAAAAAAAGCGATCCAGAAGGTTGGAACTTTGCACCCTACGGCAGGTTTCTTGTGGCTGGAGAGATTGTCCATGACGACGATGTCTCCGGGCATGAGCGTCGGACAGAGATGTTCTTCGACCCATGCGGTGAAGCTGGCGGCGTTGATCGGCTGATCGAACACGAAGGGCGCATCGACCCTGTCGCAGCGGAGGGCTGCAATGAAGGTCATCGTTTTCCAGTGGCCGTAGGGCACCTTGGCATGGAGCCGCTGTCCGACTGGAGCCCAGCCTCGCAAGGGTGCCATGTTGGTCTTGGCCCAGGTCTCGTCGACGAAAACCAGGCGGCGAGGATCAGGTCGTCCCTGGAACTTCTTCCACTGCTCGCGACGCCGGGCGATCTTCGGGCGCAGTTGCTCGGCGGGAAGAACGCTTTTTTTTGAAGCTCAGACCTTCGGCGTGAACGAAACGCCAGACCTGAACATAGTCCACCTTTACGCCCCGCTCGGCCAACTCGGCCACCAGCCCCCGCAGGGTGAAGTCAGTCTTGGTTCGATCCAGCAGCCAGTCACGCAGTTCACCCGCCAGCAACCGGGGCTTGTGGCCACCAACCTTGCCAGGAGCCGGACTGCCTGACGCCCGGTAGCGCTGCGACCAGCGTACAACCGTCGCCGCGCTGATGCTCAAGGCCGCAGCAACCGTCCGAACACTCTCCCCAGCCACAACACGCGCTATCGCGCGCTCCCGCAAATCCATCGAATAGGGTCTGGTCATCGCCGCTGGCCTCCAAACCCAGCAAGCAGCTTGAATCAGAAAATCACGCCCACGTGAATCCCAATTCGATTCAATCAAACGTCATCCCGCTCTAGAACTCAAAAGTCGGGAATGGCTATTTTACGTCTTTTTGATGCTGGCGTGACCTATCCGAATGGGACTGTTGCGTTGCAGCCAACCAGTTTGGAATTCGCGGAGGGCGCTTTTACGATTTTGCTTGGACCTTCAGGCGCGGGTAAATCTACGCTGCTGCGCAGTTTGAATGGTATTGTCCCACTCAGCCAGGGGCAGATTGTATCCGCGCATTTAGGTGTACTGCGAAATGCGCGCCAATGGCGGGAACACCGACGCAAAACCGGTATGATTTTTCAGCAACATCAGCTGATCGGGCGCCTGTCCGCACTCGCGAATGTTCTCATGGGGCGCCTTGGTCACCATTCGACTTTGCGTAGCCTGTTTCCATTATCGGCAGATGAAAAGCGTATGGCATTGGAAGCCTTGGATCGCGTTGGTTTGCTTGACTATGCTCTGCGGCGGGCCGATCAACTCTCCGGCGGGCAGCAGCAGCGTGTTGGCATTGCGCGCGCCCTAGCCCAAGCGCCTAATCTTATCCTCGCGGATGAACCCGTTGCCTCTCTTGATCCTGCCACCGCGGAACGTGTGTTGGCGTTGTTGCACGGGATTTGTCGGCAGGATGGGTTGAGCGCGATTATTTCTCTGCACCAGGTGGAACTTGCCCGCCAATTCGCTGATCGCATCATCGGCATCAATGGCGGCCATGTCGTTTTTGATGGACCGCCGGAAAGGCTTGGTGAGGACGCCATTCGCCGTATTTATGAAGGCACCCCCATCCCACAAAAAAACCCTTCTGCTGCATACGAACTGGAGATGACCCCATGAAGCGCCGCGCATTCCTTGCAACACCGCTGTTATTGCCTGCGCTGGCGCAGGCCCAAACCCGCGATCCTGCCCGCTTGCGCCTGGCATTGCTGCCAGATGAGAATGCGTCAACCATCGTCCAGAACGCACAACCTTTGCGCGCACATCTATCGCAGAGTCTTGGCCGCGATGTTCAGGTTCTCGTCACCACCGATTATTCTTCAATGATCGAGGCGATGCGCTTTGGCCGTATTGAAATCGCTTACTTCGGTCCGTTTTCCTATGTGCTGGCCAAATCACGGGCCGAGGGGATAGAACCCTTCGCCGTTGGTGTGGAACGCGGCTCCCCCACCTATCGTTCCATCATCATCGCGACAGCCGGCGGGCCCGTCCAGAAGCTTGAAGATGTGCGTGGCCATCCGGTTGCCTTTGGCGATCAGGCATCAACATCCTCGCACCTTGTGCCGCGCGCGACCATCCTGCGACGCACCGGGCTTGCTGGAGAGAAGGATTTCCGGGTGGTGCATGTCGGTACGCATGACGCTGTTGCCCGTACTGTCGAAGCGGGGCGCGCGCCGGCCGGCGCCCTTTCCGAGCCGATCTTCCATTCCCTACTTGCGCGCAACATCATCCGCCGTGATCGTTTGGTGGATGTTGCTTTTTCAGACCCCATCCCGAATTATCCCATGGTGATGCAGGGCGATCTGGCGCCTACGCTAAAGCAAGCCATTCGCGATGCCTTTCTCAACCTGAATAATCCCGAGTTGCTGCGCAATTTCCGCGTGGAAGGCTTTGCGCCGACAACCGACGCCGCCTATGACGTGCTGCGCGAGACGGCACGCATCCTCAACCTTGATCTGAGCCGCATGAGCTGATGTCAACCACGACACAGGATCATATCCTCGCGGCTGACCGAAAGGCAGGCATGCGCCAGGCATTGCTGCTGGCGTGCCTGTTGGTGGTTTGCGCTGCAGCCCTGACCATCACGGGCTTCTTCGATGCGGCACGCTTTGCTGAAGGTATCCCAGCACTGGCGCAGCTATTCTCGGAAATGATCCCGCCTGATTTTTCGCGCTGGCAGCATTGGCTGCGCCCCTTATTGGATACACTCGCCATGTCCATTGCGGGCACAATCCTGGCCGTGATCCTATCCTTGCCACTAGCCTTGCTTGCAGCACCGAATACCACGCCTTTTCCAGCCTTAGGCTATGTCGCGCGGCTTCTGCTTTCCTTCTTGCGCTCCGTGCCTGAACTGATCCTAGGCATCATCTTTGTCGCGGCCGTTGGCTTTGGTGCCTTGCCTGGCGTGCTTGCGCTGGCCTTGCATTCTGTCGGCATGGTTGGAAAATTTTATGCCGAGGCGATTGAGCATGTGGACCCCCGTCCCTTGGAAGCCGCGCGGGCTGCTGGGGCGACCCGCATTCAGGTGATCACCCATGCTGTTTTGCCGCAGGTTTTGCCGCAAATGGCGGATATCACGATTTACCGCTGGGAATATCATTTCCGTGCCTCAACCGTCCTTGGCATTGTTGGCGCTGGTGGCATTGGCTTTGAATTGATCGCTGCCCTGCGCCTTATCTCCTACGATCAGGTGGCTGCGATTCTTATCACGATCTTGGCCTGTGTCGTGGTGGTGGATAGCTTGGGCGCAATGCTGAGGAAGCGCCTGAAGTAAGGCCGTGTCCGCCGTTGGCGCCTATGGGACCATACTGATGGTTTGAGGTACGGTGGATTTCTGGCTGATTGCGACTGGACTTGTCGCATATTTATGCCGCTCCGATTACTCGTTTAGGCTGCTTGGCGTTCGAAGGCCAGGGGGCTTTTACCTCCCAAAGCTGAATGCCTTCGGCGCGGGTTATAGAAGCCGTTGATGTAT
>JBIJAH010000011.1:0-87752 GCA_044345845.1 Roseomonas sp. | reverse complement strand
GGATGATGAAATGATCTTCGCCAATGACCTGCCCGGTGCGGTGCTGCTGCTGGAAGGTTCGGCGGAAACAGAGGTGACCTTGGTGGTGCAGCGTGGCGGGCGCCGGCGCAGTGTTACCTTGCGTCGGATGGCGCAGCGCGTGGAAACGGTAACCGCTGAAACGCTTGGAGATGTGCTGCATCTACGTGTCTCGGGCTTCACTGCCCTGACATCGGCCCAGGTGGCAGGGCATGTGGAGGCTGCCTTTGCAGGTGCAGCGCCGCCAGTTGGCTTGGTGCTGGATTTGCGCGGCAATCGCGGCGGCATTCTGACCCAGGCGGTGGCGGTGGCAGATATCTTTCTGAACGCTGGTGAGATTGTGAGTACCGCCGGGCGCCATGCGGAGGCCAATCGGCGCTATGGCGCATCGGATAGTGACCTCGCGCAGGGCCGACCGATTGTGGTGATGGTGGACGGGCGCACCGCGTCTGCTGCCGAGATTCTGGCGGCGGCGCTGGCGGAACGTGGGCGGGCGGCAGTGCTTGGCACCGGGACGCAGGGCAAGGGCTTGGTGCAGATCCTGCTACCGTTGCCCAATGGCGGCGAATTGCAGTTAAGCTGGTCGCGCATTGTCATGCCATCTGGCTGGCCCTTGCAGGGGGCGGGGCTATTGCCGGGTCTATGCACCTCAGGTGGTGTGACGGCGGCGTCTGAGGCCCTGGCGGCGCTGCGCGCTGGGCAGCAACCCATGGGCGCAGTTCTGGCGCGGCTGCGCGCGCTCCGCCCGCCGGTCTCGGCACTGGAGGCAGCGGCCTTGCGGGAGAGCTGCCCGGGGCTGGATGGGGTGGAGCGAGATGTGGATTTCGCCCAGGCACTGGTGACGGATGCGACGGCCTATCGGGCGGCGCTGATGCGTTAGAGGGGGCTATTCCACTGTGACGCTTTTCGCGAGGTTGCGCGGCTGATCCACATCCGTGCCCTTCAGCACCGCGACATGATAGGCGAGAAACTGCACGGGGATGGTGTGCAGGATGGGCGCGGCAAAGGCCGGTACGCGCGGCAGAACCACAATACGCTCAGCAAAGCCGCGTAGTTTTTCCGCGCCAAGATCATCTGTGAAAGCCATGACGCGCCCACCGCGTGCGGCGGCTTCCTGAAGATTGGACGCGGTTTTTTCGAATAGAGGGCCTGAGGGGCAAAGGGCGATCACCGGCACGGCAGGATCAATCAACGCAATCGGGCCATGCTTCATTTCGCCCGCTGCATAGCCTTCCGCATGGATATAGGAAATTTCCTTGAGCTTCAGCGCACCTTCCAGCGCGATTGGGAAAAGCGATCCACGGCCAAGGAAAAGCACATCCCGCGCCTTGGCAACTTCCACCGCCATGGCGCGAATTTCGTCATCACGTTCAAGTACGGCGGCGGCATTGGATGGCACTTCCAAAAGTGCTGCGGTGAGTTCCGCTTCCTGCTGCGCGGTCAAGGTGCCGCGCGCCCGCCCAAGGCCAATGGCGAGGCAGGCGAGAACGGCAAGCTGCGCGGTGAAAGCCTTGGTAGAAGCCACACCAATTTCAGGCCCGGCCACGGTCAGCACCGCCGCATCGCTTTCCCGCGCCATGGTGCTTTCCGGCACATTCACAATGGAAAGCACGCGCTGTCCGCGTTCCTTCAACAGGCGTAGCGCGGCCATGGTATCAGCGGTCTCACCACTTTGGCTGACCAGCAAGGCGCCGCCACCCACCGGCAAGGGCGGATCACGATAGCGAAATTCGCTGGCGACATCGGCATCAACGGGCAGGCGCGCCAGTTCTTCAATCCAATAACGCCCAACCAGGCCGGCCAGGAAGGCGCTGCCGCAAGCGGTCATGGTCAGGCGCGGCACAGTCACAGGATCGAAGGGCAATGCCGGTAAAACAACACGCCGCTGCGCCGGGTCCAGATATTGCGTCAGCGTATCGCCCAGCACCACCGGGTGTTCATGCAATTCCTTTTCCATATAATGGCGGTAATTGCCCTTGCCGGTCGTGGCTCCCGATACGGTTGTCAGCTTGATCTCACGCGCCACTTCAGCGTCCGTTGCATCGTGAAACCGCGCGCTGGTGCGATTGAGCACTGCCCAATCGCCTTCTTCCAAATACGCAATGCGCCGCGTGAGGGGGGCTAACGCCAGCGCGTCCGACCCCACAAACATCTCCCCCTCACCAAAGCCAACGGCGAGCGGTGCACCTTGGCGCGCGCAGATCAGCAAATCAGGATGGCCCGCGAAAATCATCGCGATTGCAAAGGCACCATGCACGCGCTTCAGCGCGGCAGCAGCAGCGGCTTCGGGTGTTGCGCCCGCTTGCAGAAAGTCATCCACCAGCAGGGCAAAGGTTTCGGTATCGGTTTCGGTCTGAAAGGCATGGCCGCGCGCTTCCAACTCGGCGCGCAATTCAGCGTGATTTTCGATAATGCCGTTATGCACAACAACAACGCGCGCCGTGCCATGCGGATGCGCGTTGCGCGTTGTGGGCGCGCCATGGGTGGCCCAGCGCGTATGGCCAATGCCGGTAGTGCCTGGCAGCGGTGCAGCCTCCAAGGCGGTGGCCAGATTACCAAGCTTGCCCTCAGCGCGCCGGCGATCAATCTTGCCGTCCATCAGGGTAGCGATGCCGGCACTGTCATAACCGCGATATTCCAGACGCCGAAGTGCTTCCAATAAGCGCGGCGCTGCCGGTGCCTGGCCAACAACGCCAACAATGCCGCACATCAGCGCTTCCCCTTACCTTTGAAGCCGCGCCCGGGCTTCACCGCCTGGCGCCCGCGCGCAATCGCCAGCGCATCATCGGGCACGTCATCTGTGATGACGCTGCCCGCCGCCACCAGCGCGCGTGCGCCGATTTTCACCGGTGCTACAAGCGCCGTATCGCTGCCGATGAAAGCACCCTCACCAATCTCGGTACGATGCTTCGCTACGCCATCATAATTGCAGGTGATGGTGCCGGCACCGATATTGGCACCCGCGCCAATCGTCGCATCGCCCAGATAGCTCAAATGATTCGCCTTGGCGCCGGGGCCGAGCGTCGTTGCTTTCAGCTCCACAAAATTGCCGACATGGGCATGGGGTTCGATAACCGTTCCGGGGCGCAGCCGCGCATAAGGGCCGATGACGGCGCCTTGCTTCACCACGCAGCCTTCCAAATGGCTGAAGGCGCGAATGGTCACGCCATCTTCCACCGTTACACCGGGGCCGAAGAAGATATTGGGTTCCAGCACCACATCGGCGCCAAGCCTGGTGTCGTGGCAAAGATAAACGCTCTCCGGCGCCAACATGGTGGCACCACCGGCCATGGCGCCAGCGCGCAGGCTGCGCTGCACTTCGGCTTCCGCTTGCGCCAATTCGGTGCGGCTATTGATGCCACGGAGCTCAGCCTCCGGCGCTTCAACCGCCACCACGCGCTTGCCTTCAAGCCGTGCCTGCTGAATGACATCCGTCAGGTAATACTCGCCCTTGGCGTTGTTATTGCCAATGGCGCCGAGCCAGCGGAACAAATCCTGTGCCGGGGCTGAGATCACGCCCGCATTGCAAAGCCCAATCGCGCGTTCTTCTTCCGTCGCATCCGCCCATTCGACAATGCGCGCAACTTCGGATTTCCCATCCAACACCACGCGGCCATAGCGTGCGGGATCAGCAGGCCGCATGGCGAGCAGCGCAAGCCCAGCGGTTTGGCGTGCCGCGACTAGTGCCTGCAAGGTGGCCGCAGAGATCAGTGGATTATCGCCATAAAGCACCGCGACATCGCCCTGATGCCCACCAAGCAAAGGCGCCGCTTGCAGCGCCGCATGGCCGGTGCCTAGTCTTTCGCGTTGCACCACGACCTCTCGCGGTGCAACGGCGTCTTCCAGCGCCGGCATATCCGGCCCGACCACAACCACGATACGCCCGAAAACCTGTTCGCAAGCGCCGATCAAATGCTGGATCATGGGCCGCCCCGCCAAGGGGTGCAGCACCTTGGCTTGGGTAGAACGCATGCGCGTCCCAAGACCGGCGGCGAGGATGATGGCGGCGGGGCTCATGATCTGGGTGGTAACGCGCAAGCCTGGCTTCGTCCAGAAGCCTTAGCCTCTCTGCTGCTCCGGCCATGGCAAGCAATCATTACATTGCAGCCTTTCAGCAAGACTGACTGCACCTGACCAATAATGTCGTGAGTGCCCAATTGGCCTCACGACATGAAATTCCGGACGTCCCGGCCCGGTTCAAGCCTCAGGCTGGGAAAGCGGCCAGGGAAGAACGGCGTAGGCGCCGCCGGAGTGAAAAGCCCATCATGGTGGCGCCAGCGAAAAGCGGGATATAGGCGAAGCTTGGATCCACCTTCACGGTGCGGGCATTGGCCATTTTCAGCATGGTCTGGCGCAGCCCCGTCCAGGGGTCGAGCGCCATCATAAAGCCGAGCAAAGCCGGCGCCAGAACCAGCAGAATGGCGATGACAGCTGCCTGTTCGGTGAATTTCTCGAGAGAGGGCACGACCCGTGTCGCCACTGCCGCCGCCATGGCGGCAAAGGCAAGCATACTCATCAGCGGCAGCTTGCTAAAGATGGAAAGCCCATGAACCGCCGCCCCACGCTGGCCGGAGAAGGTCACCGCTGGGAGGAAGTAGGCCACCAGCACCAAGGCTACGCCGCCCAGTAATAGGCCCATTTCGACGCCATCAGACTTGGCTTTGGGTTGCTCCAACATCCCCTGTCTCCCTATGTCCAAACTGCCGCCCTCTAAACCCGGGGTCGCGAGAGCTGGGGTTTGAGTGGCTGATTTGTGACATTTAGGTAATTTTACGGTATTGGGCAACCGGCTTCTTGAGCAAAGCTATTCTGCACCACGAAAATCCTGGCTTTGCCCTACAACCGGCCTACCACTTACATGGCTAGCGGTGCGCGGGACCATTTTGGGACGGCAAAGGTCAATCCCAACGTCTTCACGCGAAGGGGACTTACTCTTCGAAACGGGATTTGAACTGGTGGGACCGTACCACACGGCTTTCAAAGCCGAGAGGAAACACGCAGCCCAGAGAGGTATGCAAAAAACATCTGTCCAGAGACTGCCTGCCGCGCTTTGGCGCAGCAGGCAGGCCCTGACGGCAGCGGTTCTGCACGCAGCGGGAAGTTCAGCCGATCAGCGGCTGTAGAATTCGACCACCAGATTGGGTTCCATCTGCACCGGATAGGGCACATCGGAAAGCTTCGGCGCGCGCAGGAACTTGCCCTTCATCGCGCGGTGATCAATTTCCAGATATTCCGGCACATCACGTTCCGTGCTCTGCGTTGAATCGAGCACAGCGGTCAGTTGCTTCGACTTTTCCTTCACCTCGATCACATCGCCATTCTTCACGGAATAGGACGGGATATTGAGGCGCTTGCCATTGATCAGCACATGGCCGTGATTGACGAATTGGCGCGCGGCGAAGGGGGTCACGGCCAGCTTCATGCGGTAGATCACCGCATCGAGGCGGCGTTCCAGCAATTCAACCAGGTTTTCGGAAGTGTCGCCCTTACGGCGCACGGCTTCTTCATAGTACTTACGGAACTGCTTTTCGCCGATATTGCCGTAATAGCCCTTCAGCTTCTGCTTCGCCATCAGCTGCACGCCGAAATCGGTCGGCTTCTGCTTGCGGCGCTGGCCATGCTGACCGGGGCCATATTCACGCTTCGCGACCGGCGATTTCGCGCGGCCCCAAAGGTTCACGCCAAGACGGCGATTGATTTTGTACTTACTTTCAGCGCGCTTCGTCATGCGCAAACTCCATCGCGAATGCGATGGCCTTTCTTGCTATGCCCATCAGGGCGTTGTTGTCCCGGTAGTCCCAGGCCGGCTGGCCAGGGCGGGCGCGGACCCCGAAGGCCCGTCCACATTCCCGGAAGGAGGCGGCGTGATATTCCGCGCCTCAGGGCTTGTCAAACCGCGCGACCGGCCCCATCCCCGGTAGCATGAGTGTATCCCGAGAAGACATCCTGGTTCTTGGCCTGACGGCCGGTGTGGTGGGCAGCCTGGTGGGCGGCTTACTGCTTTATGCCGGCTTGGCCCTGGTGGTGGCCGGTTCCCATGCCGGTTGGCTGCTCGCTTTGCCGGCGGCACCCTTGGGTGGGGTGCTTGGCTATATTCTGGCCCGCCGTTTAGCCGCGCGCATATAAGGCCAAAAATGCAAAACCGCGGCCCACGGGTTGCCCCGTGCCGCGGATTGCAATCAAAAACCCTGGAAAGGGGTAATCAGAAGCCTTCGCGTTCGATCCGCTTGCGCTCAACCTTGCGGGCGCGACGAACTGCTTCCGCGGCTTCACGGGCGCGGCGCTCAGACGGCTTTTCGTAATGGCGGCGGATCTTCATTTCACGGAAGACCCCTTCACGCTGCAATTTCTTCTTGAGCGCCTTCAGCGCCTGATCAACATTGTTATCACGAACGACGACTTGCACGCGGCACAACCCCCTTCATGGATCGCTGGTTCAAAACAAAAGACGCGCAGCCGGTTACCCGGTGCCCGTCCAGAAACAAAGCTTCTAGCACGATGATTCGCCGCGCCGGAAGCCCCTTTCAAGGCTTTTTCAGGCTAATTATATAAAAAGCTCAACCTTGTCGCGGGAATGTCATGGCCATTCTGAAAATCGCCCGGCTGGGCCATCCCGTGCTGTTGCAACGGGCTGAGGCGGTGGCGGACCCGACGGTGCCCGAGATGCGCCGCCTGGTCGCCGATATGGTCGAAACCCTGGAAGATATTGGCGGGCTTGGGCTGGCCGCCCCGCAAGTGCATGTTTCTCTTCGGCTTTTTATCTGGCGCACGGCGGCGGGTGGGTATTCCGCCCTGTTCAACCCGGAAATCCAGCCGGTGGGGGAAGGGGTCGAGGAAGCCTGGGAAGGCTGTCTTTCCATCCCTGGCCTGCGTGGCGCTGTGCTTCGGCCAGCAAGGGTCACCTTTCGCGGGCAGGATATCGCGGGCACAGTGATTGAAGGCGAAGCCGCCGGCATGGCCGCGCGGGTCATGCAACACGAATATGACCATCTTGAAGGTATCCTGTACCCTATGCGCATGACGGATTTGTCTCGGCTTGGGTTTGTTGAGGAATTGGCCAAGTTCAACCCGCCGAAACCCGTTGAAAATGAAAGGCAAAAGCCATGATGGAAGCCGGACCGGATCGTGATGCGCGGGATGCTGCGCTGGACGCCATTTTGCCGCTGGTACCGCTTTATGGCTGGCAGGGCCGCGCTATTGCTGAGGGGCTGCGCGATGCCGGCATGGCCCCCGAAGATGCCGAATGGATGTTCCCGCGCGGTGCCATTTCAGCCATTGAGGCTTGGATAGATTTGGCCGACCGGCGCATGGAAGCTGCGGGGCTTGCCGCTAACCTGGCCGGGATGCGTACCCATGAACGCGTGCGGTTCCTGATCAAGGCCCGGCTGGAAGCGGCCGAACCGCACCGCGATGCGCTCCGCGCCGCCCTTTCCCTGCTGGCTATGCCCTGGAATGCGCCGATTGCCGCGCGCAGCCTGGCGCGCAGCGTCAGCGCCATCTGGTATGCGGCGGGCGATAAATCCGCTGATTTTTCCTGGTACACACGCCGCGCAACTCTGGCCGCCATCTATAGCGCCACCTTGGCCTTTTGGCTGAGTGGGCGGGCGGATGGGTTGGAATCCGCGCTGGATTTTCTGGATCGGCGCTTGGCGGATCATGCCCGCTTCCAGAAGGGCTTGTCGCGCTTAAAACCCCGCGCGGCGTGAACATGGTTGTAGTTCCCATTGGGCTGGCAGGGTCTTATAGACGGCTCGGGGTCTTGTGCGGCGGCGGATTCGCTGCCCCTTTTTTGTGAGAGGATGTTTTCCATGGGTTTGAAGCGCTTGCTGATGGCGGCGATGCTGCCGGTTCTGGTTGCCGGCCCTGCTTTTGCGGCCACCTGCCTGCGGCCTGAGGAAAGAAAGGCCGCCGATACCTGGGCGCTGAACAGCTTCATGGCTGTCATGGCGCTGCAGTGCAAAGTCGAAACACGGGTCAGCAATGATTTCCGGACACCAAATCGGGGCGAACTCAAAGCCGCGCATGATGTTTTGCAAGGCTATTTCCGCCGCGCGCATGGCGGGGCAGGGCAGACCCGGTTTGATCAATACTACACCAATATATCCCAGGATCATGCCTTGGATGCCGTGCGCGGCGGGTCTTTTTTCTGCCGCGATGCGGAGGTGATCCTGAATCAGGTGAAGGCGTTGCGTCCTGGAGAATTGGCTCAGTTCTCCATCAACCAGAACATTATCCAACCCCTGGAAGCGCCGGATTGTGGCGCTGCTGCCGCCGCCCCGCCACGGAGTGCGAGCACCGCGCGGCGCTGAAAGCGCTGACATTGCAAATTCCCCCTGGCCCATTGGCAAAGCCTGGGGCATGACCATCTTCCGGTCATAACAGGGGAGTTTCCAATGTCTCAGATCGCCCTTTCACGGCGGCAGGCGCTGCTGGCAGCGCCCGTCTTGCTCGCAGCACCCGCGATTGCGCAGGCACAGCCGCGCGCCATCAAGCTTGGTATCATCCAGCCCGTCACCGGCGCGCTGGCGCAGGACGGCGAATATGGCCGCCTGGGCGCAGAGCTTGCCATTGCCGATATCAATGCTGGCGGCGGCATCAAGGCGCTGGGTGGCGCCCCGATTGAAATGGTGTTCGGTGATGCGCGTTCCACCCCCGATGGTGGCGTCGCCGAAGTTGAGAAAATGCAGGCCGAAGGCGTGCTGGCCATTGTGGGCGGTTTCGCGAGCCCGATCTGCCTGGCCGCTTCCCAGGCCGCTTCGCGATATGAATTGCCCTATATCGTTGATGTTGGTGTTTCGGATCAGATCGTCTCTCGCGGCTTGACGAATACTTTCCGCTTCGGGCCTGGCTTTGGCACCGTGACGGCAACGGCTTTGGATAATCTGGTCGCGATCAATGATGCAGCCGGCAAGCCTTCCCGCACAGCAGTCATTGTGCATGAGGATGGGCTATTCGGGTCCGGCATGGCGCGGCTGCTGAATGCGGAATTGCCGAAGCGCGGCTTTCAGGTGCTGGAGACAATCTCTCACCCCACACCATCGCGAGATATGTCCAATGTGGCGCTGCGTATTCGGGCGCTCAATCCTGATTTGATCATCCCGTCATCTTATTACGCGGAATTCGTTTTGCTGTCGCAAACCTTGCAGCAGCGGCGCATTCGCCCGAAGGGGATTTACTGCATCCTGAATGGCGCGGCTTCCAATTTCCGCTTCGTGCGGGAATTCCCGGAAGCGGCTAATTTGGTGATGGATTGCAACCATTGGGCCGATCCGCGCAAGCCAAAGACCGCTGATCTGCGCCGGCGCGTGGAAGCGCAGGGGCGCTTCTGGCTGTATAATGTGCCGCTGAATTACTCCGCCGTGATGCTATTCGCCGATGCGCTGGAACGCGCGGGCCGTGCGGATCGCGCGGCGCTGATCCAAGCGCTGGCGGCAACGGGCCCGGCTTTTGATAGCCACATCATGCCCTATGGCCCGACGCAGTTTGTGAATGGCCAGAACCAGGGCGGCATGCCGGTGAATACGCAGGTGCAGAATGGCGATATCAAGGTGATCTTCCCGCGCGCCTTTGCGGACGCTCAGCCGATCTATCCCGTCACCGGCTGAAATGGGCTACCCGCCCGAAATTCTGCTGGAGGCCGTGGCGAACGGCCTTCTGATGGGGGCGGTCTATGGGCTGGTGGCTTTGGGCCTTACGCTGGTTTACGGCGTGCTGCACATCATCAACTTTGCCCATGGCGCCCTGCTGACGCTTGCCATGTATGCGGCCTTTGTCGCGCATGGCGCTTTTGGGCTTGACCCTTATGCGGCGATGATCCTGCTTGCGGGCTTGTTCTTCGTGCTGGGCTATCTGGTGCAGCGCCTGGTGATTGGCCCCGCCAGCCGTGGCGATGATTCCAATATGCTGCTGGTGACACTTGGCCTTTCGATCATCATCGAAAACGCCATGCTGGCGATTTTCCGTTCCGATACCATGACCATCCGCGTGCCCTATGCCATGTCCATGTTGGAGCTTGGCGATGTGCTGCTGTCACTCCCGCGCCTGATCGGCTTTGGCGTGACGCTGCTGGTGGCCTTGCTTTTGTTTGTGCTGATGACACGCACCGATACGGGCCGCGCCATTCGGGCGGTGGCGAAGGAACGCACCGGCGCGGCTTTGGTGGGCATTGATGTTGCGCATGTTTATGCCGTGACTTTCGGCATCGGCACGGCGTGTCTTGCTGTGGCGGCCTGCCTTTTGCTGCCGTCCTTCTATGTCTCTCCCCGTGTCGGCAATGCCTTTGTGCTGGTGGCCTTCACCATTGTGGTGCTGGGCGGCATGGGCAGCGTGACGGGGGCGCTACTGGGTGGGCTATTCATTGGCGTGGTGGAAAGCCTGAGCGGCCTTTATTTCGGCGATAGCCTTGGGCAGATCGGGATTTTCCTGATTTTCATCCTGGTGTTGCTGCTGCGCCCGACAGGGCTTTTCGGGGCGCGCGCATGACCGCCCGTGAAACCCTGCCCATTCTGGGCTTTCTGATCTGCGCTGTGCTGGTTTCCTTGTTTGTCACCAGCAATGTTGTGCTGAACTTCCTGGTGTTTACGCTGATCCTTGCGATTGCAGCGCAGGGATGGAATCTGCTCGGCGGATATGGCGGGCAATATTCCTTCGGGCACGCCGCGTTTTTCGGCATGGGCGCTTATGTGAGTGCCATTCTGCAACAACGCTTTGGCGTGAATGCCTATCCGGCGGTGGCCTTCGGCATCACCGCTGCCGCGCTGCTTGGCTATGCGATTGGTGCCATGGTGTTTCGCGCTGGGCTGCGCGGTTCCTATTTCGCGCTGGTCACGCTTGCCTTTGCGGAGGTACTGAGGATTCTCGCCAATGCGACAGAGATCACGGGTGGTGCGGCGGGCTTGCTGATTAGCCTCAATCTCGGTGCGGGCAATCTGCAATTCGCTGATCGGTCGAGCTTTCTGATCCTGGGTGCGGTGCTGCTCGCGCTTGCCATGCTGATTACGCTCGCCGTGGAAAAAAGCCGGCTGGGCGCGCAGTTGGTGGCGGTGCGCGAAAATGAAGCCGCGGCGGCTGCACTTGGCGTGGATATTCTGGCGGTGAAGCTGCGTGCCATCAGCCTGTCCGCCGGGCTCACTGGCGCTGCGGGCGCGCTTTATGCGCAGTATTTCCTTTATATTGACAGCAATATTGCCTTCGGCACCTGGATTTCAGTGGAAGCACTACTGGCGCCAATTATTGGCGGTGCGGGTACGGTATTCGGCCCGCTGATTGGCGCGCTGATCCTGCAGGGCTTGAGCGAGGGCACCAAAATGCTGATCGGCAGAATCCCTGGTGTTGATCTGATCATTTTCGGTGTGTTGCTGATTCTGGTGGTGCGCTTTCCTTTGCATCGCATCCCGGGGCTGCTGGCCGCGCGCTGGCGCGGCAAGGGGGCGCCATGACAGGGCAGGGCAGGGATCCCGCCTTCCTCGCGGTGCGCGACCTGACCAAGCGCTTCGGCGGGCTGACGGCGGTATCTGAAGCGACTTTCGATGTGCGGGAAGGTTCCATTACCGGGCTGATCGGCCCGAATGGTGCCGGCAAGACCACGCTTTTCGCCATGATCGCGGGCTTTGAACAGCCAAGCGCTGGCCTGGTGTTGTTGGATGGTGAGGAAATCACTGGCCGCAAGCCGCATGATCTGGCGAAGCTTGGCCTGGCGCGCACCTTCCAGATTGTGCAGCCTTTCGCTGGGCTTTCCGTGCGCGAAAACATCGCTGTCGGTGCCTTTCTGCGCCTGCCCAAGCGCCGAGATGCGTTGGAGTTGGCAGAAGAAGTGGGCCAGCGCCTTGGCCTTGGCCCGCAATTGGACAAACCCGCCGCCGCGCTGACCGTGGCTGGGCGGAAGCGCCTGGAAGTGGCGCGCGCCTTGGCCACACGCCCGCGTATTCTTTTATTGGACGAAGTATTGGCGGGGTTGAACCCATCCGAACTTCGCGATTTTCTGCCGGTATTGCAGGATATTCGCGCGAGTGGTGTCACCATTCTGATGATTGAACATGTGATGCAGGCGGTGATGAGCCTTTGCGAATATGTGCATGTATTGGCGGGCGGGCGGATCATCGCCTCGGGCGAGGCGGCCGAGGTAGTGGGCAATCCCGCCGTGATTGAGGCCTATCTGGGCCCGGGCGCCGCGCAAAGGTTGGCCGGCCATGCTTGAAATCAAAGCGCTTGAAGCGGGCTACGGCGAAACCCTGATCCTGCGCGGCATTGATTTGAGTGTGGCGGAAGGCGCGCTGGTGGCGGTGCTCGGCGCCAATGGTGCGGGCAAGACGACGCTCAACATGACCATCAGCGGCGTAGTGCGCCCACGTGGCGGAGAAATTCGCTTCGCGGGGCAGAGCCTCGGCGCACTTTCACCGCCTGAGATCGTTTCGCTTGGCCTGATACATGTGCCGGAAGGGCGCAAGATTTTCCCGAACCTGAATGTGCGTGAAGTGCTGGAACTTGGTTCCTATCGCCGCGCGCGTGCCAATCGTGCGCGCAATCTGGAACGCGTCTTTGGCGTTTTTCCGCGCCTGGCGGAGCGAACCCGCCAAGCTGCCGGTACGCTTTCGGGTGGGGAACAGCAAATGCTCGCCATTGGGCGCGGGCTGATGGCGGAACCGAGGCTGCTGATTCTGGATGAACCATCGCTCGGCCTTTCGCCTTTACTGGTCGAGGAAATGTTCACGCTGATCCGGCGTCTGCATGCGGATGGGCTCACCATCATGCTGGTAGAACAAAACGTGGCGCAAAGCTTGGAAGTTGCGGATCAGGCGCATGTGCTGGAAAATGGTGTGATTACGCTCAGCGGTGCGGCGCAAGATATCGCGGCCGATCCGGAATTACGCCGCAGCTATCTTGGATTATGAGATGACCGAACCCGTATCTGCGCGCCTTGATGCCGTGACCTTGGCGGTGCTGAAAGGCCGGCTTGAACAAATTGCCGATGAGATGGATGCCACGCTTTATCGCAGCGCCTTCAACCCCATCATCGCCGAAGCGCGCGATGCCTGCCATGGTGTTTATGATGCGATCAGTGGTGATACTTTGGTGCAAGGCACCAAGGGCTTGCCGATTTTCGTCGGCGCCATGTCCTTTGCTGTGCGTTCTGTCATTCGCAAAGTCGCGGCGGAAGGCGGGTTGCGGGAGGGCGATACCTTCCTGTTCAATGATCCTTATGATGGCGGCACGCATTTGAATGATTTCCGCCTGGTGCGGCCGATTTTCCGCGCTGGCAAGCTGTTCTGTTGGGTGGCGAGTGTTGGCCATTGGCTGGATATCGGCGGCAATGTGCCCGGCAATTACAATCCGCGCGCGACAGAAAGCCATCAGGAAGGCGTGCGTTTCCCACCAGTAAAACTGATCCACGCCGGGCAGATGCAACAGGATATTCTGGATATTCTGGCCGCCAATTCGCGTGTGCCGCAATCCAATTGGGGCGATCTGAACGGGCAGTTGAATGCGCTCGACCTCGGCGAAAAGCGCCTTGTTGAATTGCTGGATGATTATGGCGATGCGCACATTGCTGCGGCCTTCGCGCAATTGGCAGATCGCGCGGAAGCGCTGATGCGCGCGGAAATCACGGCCCTTCCCGATGGGCACTACAGCTTTGATGATTTCCTGGACAATGACGGTGTGAATGATGAGGCATTGCGGATAGCGCTTGACCTGACCATCGCAGGTGATCGGCTGACCTTGGATATGTCGCGATCCTCGCCGCCCTGTGCGGGCCCGCTCAATATCTCCATCGCGACAACGGTGGCGGCCTGTTATGTCGCACTCAAGCATGCTTTCCCTGATGTGCCGGCCAATGCTGGCGTTTTGCGCCCGGTGGAAGTGATTGCGCCGCCGACGACGCTATTGGGCGCGGAGGCACCGCGCCCGGTTGCGGGTTACACCGAAACCATCCTGCGCCTGATTGGCGTGATTTTTGGTGCGCTGGGCCAGGCGCGCCCTGCCACCGCAACGGCAGCACCTTTCGGCACCATCAATGCGTTGGCGCTTTCCGGTCAGCGCGATAACGGCACGCGCTGGGTGATGTTCTCCTTCTTTGGCGGCGGGCTTGGCGGCAACCCTGCCTCCGATGGGCTGCATCACGCGAATAACCCGATTTCCACTGCGACAATTCCGCCGGTTGAGATTCTGGAAGCCGCCTATCCGGTCATGTTCACGCAATGGGCTTTGCGCCCGGATAGTGGCGGCGCGGGCGAACATCGCGGCGGCGTTGGCGCGGTGTATGAGATTGAAGCGCTCGCGCCTGGGCGCACGGAAGTGGCCTTGCTGGGTGAACGCGGGCGCTTCGCGCCCTTTGGTGTGGCGGGCGGTGCTGACGGCGCGCTTAATCGCTTCACCTGGGGCAGCGCGGGTGAAACCCCGCCGATGGCGAGCAAGATTGTCGGCGTTTCCATCGGCCAGGGTGAACGTGTGCGGCTGGAAAGCCCAGGCGGTGGCGGCTGGGGTGATCCCGCCGCGCGGCCCTTGCACGCCATCGCGCGTGATATCCGCATGGGCTATGTCAGCGCCGAAGCCGCCGCGCGTGATTATGGAAGGCGCGCATCATGAGTGGCGCGATTGTTGGCGTTGATGTCGGTGGCACCTTCACCGATTTGTTTCTGTTCGATCCCGCAACGGGCATTTTTCAGACCGCGAAAGTGCCAAGCCAACGCGGTGATGAGGCTTCAGGCTTTCTCGCCGGCCTACGTGCGCTTGGCGGTGCTGCCGGCATGGCGGCGGTGGTGCATGGCACCACGGTTGGCACCAATGCGCTGCTTGAGCGAAATGGTGCGAAGCTTGGCGTTATCACCACGGCTGGCTTTCGCGATGTGCTGGAAATGCGCCGCCGAGACCGCCGCCATACCTGGGGGCTGTGGGGCGAATTCCAACCAATAGCTGACCGTGATGTGCGCCTGGAAGTGCCGGAACGCTGCCTGGCTGATGGTAGCATCCACACGCCAGTGGATATCGCCGCGGTGGGAGCAGCCGCGCGGCAATTGCTGGCCGCAGGTGCGGAAGCCTGCGCCATTATTTTCATCAATGCCTATGCCAATCCAGCCAATGAACAGGCGGCGGCGGAAGCCGTGCGGCGCATCTGGCCCAATCCGCATGTTTCGGTTTCCTCGGAAATTCTGCCAGAAATTCGCGAGTTTGAGCGTGCCTCTACCACGGCGCTCAACGCCTATTTGCAGCCGCTTGTCGCGGGCTATCTCGGCAAGCTGGAAGGCGCTCTTGCGCAGGAAGGGTTCCGCGGACGCTTTCATATTGTGCAATCCAATGGCGGGATCATGTCCACCGCAACGGCGCGGCGCTTTCCCGCGCGCACGGCGCTATCTGGCCCGGCAGCGGGGGTGATTGCGGCGGGTGCCATCGCCAAGGCCGCCGGCTTCAGCCATGTGATTACCTGCGATCTGGGCGGCACTTCCTTCGATGTGTCTTTGATTGCCGATGGACAGATGGCCCTGGCCGCACAGGCGACGATTGATTTCGGTCTGGTCATCCGCTCGCCCATGATTGAGATCACCACCATCGGCGCGGGCGGTGGTTCCATCGCGGCGGTGGATCGCGGTGGCTTGCTGCAGGTGGGGCCGGAAAGCGCGGGCAGCCGGCCAGGGCCGGTTTGTTATGGGCAGGGCAATGATCGCCCGACGCTGACAGATGCTAATCTCGTGCTGGGGCGCATCAATGCCGCGCGGCCCATTGGCGGCGAGCTGGCAAGCCTTGATGTGGCGGCGGCAAAGGCCGCAATCGAACAGCATGTCGGCGCGACCTTGGGGTTGGATGCCATGGCGGCGGCTGAGGCCATTTTGCGCGTGGCGAACGCGAAGATGGCAGGCGCCATAAGGCTTGTTTCCATTGAACGCGGGCTTGATCCCGCGCGTTTTGTCGCGCTTCCCTTCGGTGGTGGTGGCGCCTTGCATGTTGGTGCGCTGCTCACTGAGGTTGGGCTGAAGGCCGCGCTGGTGCCGCGCTTGCCGGGGGTAACCTCCGCGCTTGGCTGCATCATCGCCGATGTTCGGCATGATCAGGTGCGCACACTGAACCTGGATTTGGATACGCTGGATCCCGCCGCGCTTGATGCGCATCTGGTGCGCGAGGCAAGTGCTGCGGTCGCGGTGGTGCGCGACGCTGGCCTGCCGGTGGAGGCGATTGAAACCGTCTTCACGTTGGATATGCATTACGCGGGGCAGACGCATACCGTGGCTGTGCCGCTGCCCGTGACGATTGCAGGCAATAGCACCGGCGTGACGCGCGATATTGTGCGCAAAGCCTTTGAAGCCGCCTATCAGCGCGCCTTCAGCCGCTTGTTGCCCGGATTGCCGGTCAGGATTGTGTCCTTGCGCAGTGCCGCGATTGGCCGGCGCCCGGCTTTTGATCTGGCCGCACTCGCACCCGGCGCGGATGCAAGCCTTGAAACAGCAGCGCGTGGTGTGCGGCAGGTTTGGTTTGATGGCGCCTGGCATGAAGCACGCATCTATGCGCGGCTTGAATTGCCGGTGGGCGCGGAAATCCCCGGCCCCGCCATTCTGGAACAACCTGATGCAACTGTGGTGGTGGATCCTGGCCTGGTGGCGCGGGTGGACCGCTTTGGCAATCTGATTATCGAAAGGGCGTGACCATGGAAGGCGCCATTCCAATCACTGAAACCGCGTTGCTGCTCTGTGATTTGCAGAATGATTTCATCCACCCCAAGGGTGCTTATGCGCGCGGCGGGCAAGGTGACGCCAGCATCGCAGCGCTGCCCGCACGCCTCGCGCCGCTTTGTGAGGCGATGCGCGCAAAAGGCGGCTGGATCGCCTCCACCCATTTCACTTTGGTGCCGGGCAAGGGTGGCGAGCCCTTCATTGCGGAGCACCTGAAACAAATGCGCCCCTTCCTGCGCAAGGGCGATTTCGCGCCGGCATCCTGGGGCCAGGCATTGGTGGATGAATTGGCGCCTTCCGATCTGATGGTCGAGAAAATCGGCTATGACGCGTTTTGGAATTCGCGCCTGGAATGGGCCTTGCGCAAGGCGGGCATTCGCGCGCTGCTTGTCGCGGGTATTGTCACCAATGGCGGCGTGGCTTCCACCGTGCGTGGCGCGCATGTGCGGGAATTTGAAGTGACAGTGCTGGAAGATGGCTGCGCGGCGTTTTCCAGCGCAATACATCAGGCGGCGATAGATGGGCTGCGCCCAGTGGCGCGCATCACCAGCATTGAACAAGCTTTGCACGAAATAACGGGGAATTAGGTCATGGATAAGTTTGGCATTGGTCAGCCGGTAAGGCGCAAGGAAGATGTACGGCTGCTGACAGGGCGCGGCACCTATACGGATGACATGAACCGCCCCGGCCAGGCACATGCGGTGGTGCTGCGCTCACCGCACGCCCATGCACGCATCATCTCCATGGATATCAGCGAAGCGCGCGCCGCCCCTGGCGTGGTGGCGGTGCTGACCGGGCATGATGCGATCGCCGATGGCATTGGCGCGCTGCCCGTGCAGGTGGAGGTCCCCGGCAAAGACAAGCCGCTTTTCGCCCCCATACGCCATATCCTGCAAACCGAACGCGTACGCTATGTGGGCGACCCGGTGGCGCTGGTGGTTGCGGAAACCCGCGATCAGGCAATGGATGCCGCCGAGCTGATCCAGATTGATTATGAAACCCTGCCCAGCATCACCGAAACAGGCAAGGCGCTTGATGCTGACGTGCCGGTGATCTGGGAAGACCAGGGCAGCAATCTTTGCGTGCATTGGGATAGCGGCCGCGCGGCGGAATCGGATGAAGCTTTTGGAAAGGCCGCGCGCATCGTCTCGGTTGATCTGGTGCAGAATCGTGTGGTCGGCAATCCGATGGAACCGCGCGTTGCGCTCGGCGATTGGGATGGGGAACGTTGGACGCTGGTTTCGCCATCCCAAGGCGCGGTGAAGGTGCGCGACAATCTGGCGAAGCTGGTCTTCAAGGTGCCGCTTGAGAGAATCCGCGTCATTTCGCCCGATGTTGGTGGCGGCTTTGGTTTGCGCGGCAAGTTATTTCCGGAAAGTGCCATGGTACTTTGGGCGGCGCGCAAGCTCGGGCGGCCAGTGAAATGGCGCGCGGGCAGGACCGAGACCTTCCTGTCAGACCCGCATGGGCGCGACCATGTGACCCATGCCGAAATGGCGTTTGACGAAAACGCCAAGGCGATTGGCGTGCGTATTCGCACCCTTGCTGCGATGGGCGCCTATTTGCTGGATTTCGGCCCGCGCGTGCCCACCATGGCGGGTGGGCGCATCAATGGCACGGTCTATGACCTTCAGGCATTGAATGTGCAGGTGCGCTGCGTCTTCACCAATACGGTGCCGACGGATGCCTATCGCGGCGCCGGCCGGCCTGAAACCGCCTATGTGCTGGAACGGCTATTTGACCAAGGCGCGGCGGCTTTCGGCATTGGGCGGGAAGAAATTCGCCGGCGGAATTACATTCGCCCGGATCAGATCCCCTATCGCAATGTCGCCGGCAATGTGATCGATTCCGGCCACTTCGCGGAAACCCAGGATATGGCGCTGAACTTGGCCGATTGGCAGGGCTTCGCGGCAAGACGCGCGGAAGCCGCCAAGCACGGGAAGCTGCGCGGCATTGGCCTTGGCTATTTCATTGAAGCTTCAGGCGGGCAGCCTTTTGAATGGGCGCGTGTGGCGTTGACGCCCGAAGGTCGTGCCAAGCTCACGGTTGGTACTTTCAGCCATGGCCAGGGGCATGAAACAGCCTTTGCGCAAATCCTGTCCGAAAAGCTTGGCCTGCCTTTCGATGCCATTGATCTGATCCAAGGGGATTCGGATGTTGTGGCGAAGGGTGGCGGCACGGGAGGTTCTCGGTCCTCACAAATGGGCGGTGTCGCCACCAGCCGTGCAGCGACGCTTATCGTTGAAAAGGCCAAGCGCATCGCCGCGCATCTGCTGGAAGCGGGTGTGGGGGATATCGAATTCCTCAATGGCCGCTTCAGTGTGGCCGGGACGGATATCGCCACAAGCTGGCCCGCGGTGATCGCCGCCGCGCATGACCCCGCGCGCCTGCCGCCGGGTGAAACCCCCGGCCTTGACGAACAACTGACTTACACGCGCGACACGGAATGCAATTTCCCTAATGGCTGCCATGTTGCGGAGGTGGAGATTGATCCCACAACCGGCGAAGTCACCATCGCCAATTACGCGGCAGTGGATGATGTCGGCGTGCCGATCAACCCCATGCTGGTGCATGGCCAATGCCACGGCGGCATCATGGCCGGCATTGGCCAGGCCATGCTGGAACATGCGCAATATGATCCGGAAAGCGGCCAATTCCTGACCGCAACTTTCCAAGATTACTGCATGCCGCGCGCGGGTGATGCGCCTTCCTTCAACCTCGATCTGAATGTGGTGCCTTGCCCATCCAATGATCTTGGCGTGAAGGGCGCCGGTGAGGGCGGCGCTTGCGGCGCGCCGCCCGCCATTATTTCAGCGGTATGTGATGCGCTGGGGGTGGCGCATATTGATATGCCGATCACGCCAGAAGCGGTCTGGCGTGCGGTGCGGTCAAAACCAGCGGCTTAAATCAGCCGGCGCGCCGCTTACGCTTCGGCGATGGCGGCACTCCAGGGGCTCATCGCATCGGTAATGCCGGTGCGCAGCCCATCCGCGCCAATGCGGATCAGGTTGGGGCAGGCGAAATTCACCGGCAGTACGGCGTGTTCCACTTCCGTCACGTCATCCTCGGCGGCCAGCGCGGCCAGGGTTTCCGCACCAAGCCTGATATCGGCGGTGACACCCTCGGGCGCTGAGACATCCAATCGCGGATGATGCGCCGCCTGTTCCGGTTCCATGCCGAAATCGGAAACAAAGGACAGCATCTGGAAAACAGATGCCATGATGCGCCGCCCGCCGGAAGCGCCTGTGGCAATCACGGGCTTGTCACCCTCGGCAGCAATAACGGGGCACATATTCGTGAGCGGCCTCTTGCCCGGCGCCAGCGCATTGGCGGCTTCGGGGCGCGGGTCGAACCACATGACGCCGTTGTTCATGAGCACGCCCGATTTCGGCAGTACTACGCGGCTGCCCATGCTGGACAACAGCGTGGTGGTCATGGCGACCATCATGCCGTTCTTATCCGCAACCGTCAGATGGGTGGTGCAGGATTCGGCGGCCTTGGGTTCCGCATCGCCAAGCCCCGCCAAGCGTTCCGCATAGGCCGCGCGCAGCACGCGCGCCAATTGCGCATACCAGCCAGAAGATGGCGCCTTGCCTGAGAAATCCGCGCCCTTCATCCCTTCCAGCACGCGCAGCAAGGTGGGTGCTGCGGTCAGGCCATTAGCCAGCATCAACCGCTTGCCGCGCCATTCGGCTTCCAGCGCGGGCAGCACGCGGGCCTTGCATTGCGCCAAATCCTCGGCGCTGACGAAGGCACCCATTTCCTTGCAATCAGCGGCGATGGCGGCAGCGATATCGCCCGTGTAGAAATCAGCCAGCCCCGCATGGGCCAGGCGTTCCAGCGTGGCCGCCAAATTCCCCTGCGGGAAGAAGCCCGGCGAGCCCTGATACGGCGCCACAGGCGGCAACCCGCCCGGCAGGTAAATGCGCGCACTCTCCGGATACAGCTTCAGCACGGATGCTGAATTGGCAACTTTCAGCGTGGTGAACCAATCCTGCGCCAAGCCGCGCTTCGCAAGCGCCACTGCCGGCGCCAGCACATCCTTGATCGGCATCCGGCCATGGCGCGCATGCAATTCCATATAGCCGGCGACGGCAGACGGGATCGCGAAGGAAAGCGGGCCATGGACATTGCGGTCTTCCAGCACTTCCGGCCAGGTGAACAAATCCGCCTTCATCTTCCCGGTCATGGGGTAGGCGGAAGGCTTCAAGCCGCGCGGGGATACCGGGCCGAAATCAAAGGTCTCAGCCGCGCCGCCCGGCGACATCACCTGCGCGAAGCCAATGCCGCCCAAGCCGCTATTCCAGGGCTCCAGCGTCGCCAGCGCAAAAGCCGTGGCCACCGCCGCATCCGCCGCCGTGCCGCCGGCTTCCAGAATGGCGACGCCCGCCTCAGCGGCGCCGCGCGCCTGGGACGCCACCATGCCCTTGTGGCCAGAGGCTGCGGGCTTGGTGATATGCCAATGCTGGGAAGTATGACGGGGCGGGGTATAGGCCATGATGCGGTTTCCTCAGTTTCTATCGGTCTAGCCTCGCGCCGCCTGCGGCTTCCCGCAACCCCCCGCCCGTTTGCCCCGCCGTCCCTTTCCTTTTATGGAACCCTCCGGATTCTACGGGCGGGCCAAGACCCGCCCCTTGTTCGGGAGCGCGCGAATGTCTGCATCAAAGGGGCTTTTTGTTGCCCCCATTCTGAAGAATTTCATTGAAACCGAAGCCCTGCCCGGCACGGGCGTGGAGCCAGCCCGCTTCTGGGAAGCAATGGAACGCACGCTGCGTGAGATGGCGCCGACCAATGCCGCGCTGCTCGCCAAGCGCGATGCGCTGCAAGAAAAGATTGATGCCTGGCACCGCGCCAACCCCGCCAAGCCGATTGATCAGGCGGCCTATACCGCCTTCCTGAAGGAAATCGGCTATCTGCTGCCGGAACCCGCAAATGTGACGGTCGGCACCACGGATGTGGATGCGGAGATTGCCTCCATGGCTGGGCCGCAGCTTGTCGTGCCCGTGTCCAATGCGCGTTATGCGTTGAATGCCGCCAATGCGCGTTGGGGCAGCCTGTATGATGCGCTGTATGGGACTGATGCTATTCCCGGTACGGCTTCCACCAAGGGCTATGACCCGGAACGTGGTGCGAAGGTAATTGCCTATGCGCGTGGCGTGCTGGATAGCGCCGTGCCGCTCGCCAAGGGGTCGCATGCCGATGCCACAGGCTATCGGATTGAAGGCGGCGCTTTGGAAGTGACGTTGAAGGATGGCAGCAAGACGGGCCTTGCGCGGCCTGGCCAATGCGTGGGCTTCCTCGGCGAAGCGCATGCGGTGACTTCGCTGCTATTCGTCAATAACGGCCTGCATCTTGAAGTGCGGCTGGACCCTGCACACCCCATCGGCAAAACCGATCCGGCGGGCATTGCCGATGTTGCCTTGGAAAGCGCGTTGACCACCATTCAGGATTGCGAGGATTCCGTCGCTGCCGTGGATGCGGAAGACAAGGTTGCTGTCTATCGCAACTGGCTTGGCCTGATGCGCGGCGATCTGGAAGCTAGTTTTGAAAAGGGCGGCAAGACCATGATCCGCCGCCTTAGCCCGGACCGCGTGTTTCAACGCCCGGCGGGTGGGGAGCTGACGCTGCATGGGCGGTCCGTGATGCTGGTGCGCAATGTTGGCCATCACATGATGATTGATGCGGTGAAGCTGGATGGCGCGGAAATACCGGAAACCATTCTGGATGCCTTCTGCACGTCAGCCATTGCCATTCATGATATTCGCGGCAAGCGGCTGAATTCGCGCGCCGGCAGCGTTTACATCGTGAAGCCCAAGATGCATGGGCCGGAAGAAGTGGCCTGGGCGGATACGCTTTTTGCCCGCGTGGAAGATGCACTCGGCCTCAAGCGCGCCACGCTCAAAATGGGCATCATGGATGAGGAACGTCGCACCACGGTGAACCTGAAAGCCTGCATCGCGGCGGCCAAGGATCGCGTGGTCTTCATCAATACGGGCTTCCTTGATCGCACCGGCGATGAAATCCACACAGCGATGGAAGCGGGCGCCGTCATTCGCAAAAATGACATGAAGGGCGCCGCCTGGATCAAGGCCTATGAGGATTGGAATGTGGACACGGGCCTCGCTTGCGGACTGCGTGGGCGCGCGCAGATCGGCAAGGGCATGTGGGCCATGCCGGATGCCATGGCGGCGATGCTCGACCAAAAGGTGGGCCACCCCAAGGCCGGCGCTTCCACGGCTTGGGTGCCATCACCCACCGCCGCCACCTTGCATGCGCTGCATTATCATCAGATCAGCGTTGCCAATCGGCAGGATGAAATCACCAAGGGCGGCCCGCGTGCGAAGTTGGATGATATTCTGACCGTGCCGCTGGCGCGTGATACCAATTGGTCTCCGGCTGATGTGCAGGCGGAGCTCGACAATAACGCGCAAGGCATTCTGGGCTATGTGGTGCGCTGGGTGGATCAGGGCGTTGGCTGTTCCAAGGTGCCGGACATTAATGATGTCGGGCTGATGGAAGACCGCGCGACTTTGCGCATCAGCAGCCAGCACATCGCCAATTGGCTCCGCCACGGCGTGGTGAGCGAAGCGCAGGTGATGGAAACCATGAGGCGCATGGCGGGCGTGGTGGATCGGCAAAATGCTGGGGATGCGGCCTATCGCCCCATGGCGCCGGGCTTTGATGGGCCGGCCTTCAAGGGCGCTTGCGATCTGGTGTTGAAGGGCCGCGAACAGCCCAATGGCTATACCGAATTTGTGCTGACGGCGCGCCGGCGCGAAGCCAAGGCCGCCGGGTAACATTTCTGTGCCGCTTGTCTTTCCCGGCAAGCGGCGCAAGCATGATGCGAAGCGGGTGGCGGTGACCACCCGGGGAGGAGGAACGCATCATGGATTTTTCAGGCAAGGTTGGCATAGTGACGGGCGGCGCCAATGGCATTGGCGCGGCGGTGGCGCGCGGTTTTGTTGCGCGTGGCGGCAAGGTAGTGATCGTGGACCGCGACGCTGCCGCTGGTGAGGCGCTGGCTGCCTCCCTTGGCGCATCGGCGCTGTTTCGCGCCGCTGATGTCACGAAATCCGCCGATGTCGCGGCTTATGTGAAGGCAGCGCTGGATCGCTTCGGCGCGATTGATTGCTTCCACAATAATGCCGGCATTGAAGGCCGCGTCGCGCGGCTTTCGGAATATGAGGAAGCCGTGTTCGACCAGATCATGGCTGTGAATGTGAAGGGCGTGTTTCTGGGCCTGCGCCATGTGTTGCCGGTGATGATTGCCGCCGGCCGCGGTACAGTTGTGAATACGGCCTCCATCGCGGGGCTGGTGGGCTCACCTGGCATGGCTGTCTATTCCGCGTCAAAGCATGCGGTGAATGGCTTCACAAAAAGTGTGGCTGGGGAAGTCGGGCCGCATGGCATTCGCGTTAATGCCGTCTGCCCCGGCCCGATTGCGACCCGAATGATCGAGGAAGTCTCCCGCCAGGTTTCGCCCAATAATCCGAAAGGCGTTGAGGAACGCTATGCGGCGGGGATACCGCTGCGCCGTTACGGCACGGCAGAGGAAGTGGCCAATCTGGTCCTGTTCCTGCTTTCCGACCTCGCCAGCAATATGACGGGCGGCGAATATACCGTGGATGGCGGGCGCACCGCCGCACCGGCAGGGGTTTCGGGCAGCACGACGCAGTAAGGCCGCCTACCCCCTGATCACGCCAGTGGCGCGCAGCTCATCATAACGTGCCGCGCCAAGGGCAGCGCCCAGAACCTCGGCATTATGTTCGCCAAGCTTGGGGGCGGGGCGGGCCAATATGCCTGGTGTCGCGGAAAGCCGCGGCACCATGCCATGCATGGGCAGCCAACCGCCCGGCATATCGGCATCCGGCACCTCGATCAGTGCTTCGCGTGCGATGGCGTAAGGGTCACGTTCCAGCATTTCGGTATCCATGATGGGGCCGATGGTCACACCTGCCTTGTCGAAATGCGCGAGGTTCTCGGCCAGATCGCGCGCGGCAATGAAGCCGCCAATAATTGCATCCAATGCCTGCCAGTTTTTCACGCGGGCCGGGTTATTGGCGAAGCGCGGATCGGTGATCAGCGCTTCCTGCCCGATGGACCGCAGCAGCTTTTCCGTCATGCCTTGCGTGGAAGCGGAAAGGCAGACCCAGCCGCCATCCTTGGTGCGATACGCATTTCGCGGCGATGTATTGGTGCTGCGGCTGCCCGTACGGGGCTTGCGTTGGCGCGTGATGCGCCAATTGGCCACTTGCGGTTCCAGCACGCTGAAAAGGGGTTCGAACAGCGAAACATCAATCACCTGGCCCTGGCCGGTGGCTTCCGCATGGCGCAGCGCGATCATGGCAGCAGCCGAACCGTAAAGCCCGGCATAGGCATCACCCATGAACATGGGCGGCAGTACGGGTTCGCGGTCTTCAAAACCATTGATGGCGGCGAAGCCGGAATAGCCTTCCACCAAAGTGCCAAAACCTGGCTTGTGCCGATAAGGCCCATCCTGCCCCCAGCCGGAAACCCGCGCGATGACAAGGCGCGGATTGGCAGCAAGCAGGCTTGCGGGATCAAGCCCCATGGCTTCCAGCACACCAGGGCGGAAGCTTTCCACCAACATTGCTGCATTACTGGCAAGGGCACGCACGGTGGCGATGCCTTCCGCGTTTTTCAAATCAAGACAGATGCTTTTTTTGTTACGGCAAATGGTCTTCCAGCTTGTCTCAACACCGCCCACACGCCAGGCGCGCAAGGTATCGCCTTCGGGCGGTTCAACCTTGATCACTTCCGCGCCGTGATCGGCGAAAACCTTGGTCAGGATATTGCCAGCAACCAGGCGCGAGAGGTCCACCACGCGTACGCCATCCATGGCGCCTTTCGCGGCGGGGTCGAAATTCTTGCGGTGCATTTCGGCCATAGGATCAATCCAGCTTGATATTCGCCGCCGTCGCTACTTCGCGCCAGCGGGCGAGTTCAACGCGCAGAAGCTCGGTAAAGGCTTGCGCTGTGGCGGGTGATGGGCGGGCGCCTTCGCTTTGCAACAGCTTCGCCATTTCGGGTTCCGCGAGTGCGGCATTGGCTTCCGTGTTCAGTCGCGTGAGGATTTCAGGCGGCAGGCCGCGTGGCGCGAAAAGCCCCCACCAAATGTCGCTTTCATAATCAATGCCGCTTTCCTTCACCGTGGGGCCGGGGGGTGAGCCATCCGGCGCCCCCGGCGCGGTATAGGCCAAAAGCCTGACGCGCCCTTCGCGCACCACACCTGCCGCGCTTGGCATGGTGGTGATCAGCACGGGGATATGGCCGGCCACCAAATCCGTCACGGCGGGCGGCATGCCGCGATAGGGCACGTGGTTCATCTGAATGCCGGCACGCAGACAGAAATACTCGGTCACGAAATGATTGATGCCACCCGGCCCGGAAGACCCATAATCAATCGCGCCCGGCCTTTCGCGCGCCATGCGCACCAAATCGGCGACGCTGCGCGCCGGGAAATCCGGATGGACCAGGACAATGAAGGGTGAGCGCGCAAGCAAGGCGACTGGGGTGAAATTCTCCAATACCCCCCAGGGCACGCGCTGGGTGATGGACGTTGTCGCGAAGGAGGAGGAGGAGACCATGAGCGTATAGCCATCGGGGGCCGATTGCGCGACCGCCGTCGCCCCAATGGCACCACCGGCACCAGCGCGGTTTTCGATCACCACGGGCTGGCCCAGGCGGGCTTGCAAACGCTCGGCCAAGGGGCGGGCGACCACATCATTGGACCCGCCGGGCGGGAAGGGCACGACGATTCGCACCGGGCGGGCGGGCCAGGGCGCCTGCGCCAGGGCAGGGGCGGCAAGTGGCGCAGTGGCAGCCAGCAACAGGGCGCGGCGGCGGAGCGTGGGGGTCATGGCGTCATCTCCCGGGCGGTTTCGCGCCTATTCTCGCCCATTGCGGCACTTCTGCGAAGCGGGGCTTGCCCCTGTTCGGATGCTGCGGCATTGGAAATCTTGCAATCGGCGGAATGATCAGGGTCCGAGAGTCGCGGGGAGAGGATTTTCAGCAGGCATGGCCAATGACAGGCCCTTCAGGGAATGGCCCTTGGATCAGCTCGCGGAACATGCGGGGCAGCATAAGACTGATCGCGTGCTGCTTTCCCAATTGCTGATCGAAACCGAACGCCGCCCTGGCGCCCGGGCCAAGCTGATTGCCCGGCGCATTGAAAACTATCTTTCCTCAATACTGACAAAGCTGCCCGGAAAAGGCGCCCCGCCCGAGGAAATGCGGCGGTATCTGGCGATAGCGGCTGAAGAAATTGCCGTACTGCGCAAGCGGCTTCAGGATGCGGAGGCGGAACTCAAGCATTTCCGGGAAACCCCGGCGGATACCAGCCAGCATGCACGGGTCTATTTAACCCCCAATGCGCCGATTTGGCTGATTGTGGAGGCGCGCCGGGCCTTTCGCCGACGCTACCATCCAGACCGGCAGACCGACCCCGCGAAGCGCCAGCAGGCCGAGGAAATCTTCAAGCGTGCCGAGGAAGTATTCGATTCCCTCGAAGGACGCAGCGAAGATTGAGGCCGCGCGCTGCACCTCAGCCCAAATCCTTGGCAGCCGCCAGCACTTCCCCCGCATGGGCATCGGGTTTCACCTTGCGCCAGATTTTCACGATCTTGCCATCGGCGCCCACCAGAAAGCTTGAACGCTCCATGCCCATGTATTTCTTGCCATACATGGATTTTTCCACCCAAACGCCATAGGCCTCTGCGGTCTTTTGTTCGGGGTCTGAGGCCAAGGGAAATTCCAGCCCGTATTTCTTGGCGAATTTTTCAATTGGCGGCATGGCGTCGGGCGATACGCCAATCACTGTCAGGCCAAGCTTGCCAAGCTGGGGCAGCGCTTCCTGAACGCCGCAAGCCTGCTTGGTACAACCCGGCGTATCCGCCTTGGGATAGAAATAGAGCAAATAGGGTTTGCCCTTGAGGCTGGCTGAGGAAACCTCTCGTCCGCCGCTTGCCGCCATTTTGAAGGCAGGCGCCTTCTTGCCTTCAGCCAATTCGCTCATTTCCGGTCCCCCTGATCCAGCCGGCCAAGCCGGGCTTCGAAAACTTTTCGCACCAAGCTTGCGCTTTCTTCCATCTGTGCGCGCAGCCCTGGAAGGTCAACGGGCGGCGTTGCGCAAAGCGGGCCCGCCACACGCAGCACGGTGGAAGCGGCGGGTTCGGGCAGCATATCCTCACGCCAGGGGCCAAGGGTCAGGCGCAGAATGCCGCTGATACCGCGCCAGAGCCGTTCGGCGGCGATCAGCCCCTCGGCTTCGGCGCTATCCAGCGCGCCGATCTTGGCCAGATTGGCAAGGGCGATGCGCGTGGTGGTGGCCAGCACTTCCGGGTGGCGCGGCGCGTGGTGCAATTGCAGCGCCTGGGCGATGAATTCCACCTCCACCAGCCCACCGGAGCTGAGCTTCACATCCCATGGCCAATCGCCCGGCAATTCGCGCAGCATGCGCTGGCGCATGGCCAGTGCATCGGCGATGGCGGTCTTGGCCTTTTCGGGGTTGGACAATGCGGCGCGAATGGCGGCCCCTATGCGCCGCGCCAGCGCCGGCGGCCCGGCCACCACGCGGGCGCGGGTCAGCGCCATGCGTTCCCAGCCCCAGGCATCTTCCGCCTGATAGCGCTGAAACGCAGCCAGCGACACAGCGACCGGCCCCTTCGACCCTGAAGGGCGGAGCCGCATATCCACCTCATAAAGCTTGCCCTCGGCGCCGGGGGCGGTGATGGCGCCGACCATTTGATGTGCAAGGCGCGTGAAATACTGACTGGTCGGCAAGGGGCGGATCGGTGGCGCGCCGCGCTTGGCTTTCGCTTCGCTGGCCTCGGCTTCGGCGGCGTGGTCATAGACTAAAATCAGATCAAGGTCTGATCCGGGCAGCATTTCCCGCCCGCCGAGCTTGCCCAAAGCGACAACGGCAAGCTGCCCGCCCTTCACCGCGCCGTGCCGCCCGGCGAATTCGCCCGTCACATGCGGCAGCAGCGCGGAAATCGCAGCATCGGCCAAGGCGCTGCGCGCTTCCCCCGCCACATCGGGGTCTATGGCGCCTTCAAGGGTTGCCGCATCAATGTCGAATTTGCCTTCCTGCACCAGGCGGCGGGAAGCTTCCATCGCTTCTTCGAAATAGCGCGCTTCCTTCACCAGCGCGGGCAGTGCTGAAGCGGCGCTGCCAATACCGCCGCCCGCACCCACCAGCAGCCCTTCAAGCGCTGCCGTGTGATGCGCCAAATGATCCGCCAATTGCGGCGCCGCCCCCAGAATGCCGGCAAGGCGTTCCAGCATGGGCGGGTTACGATGCAACAGGCTGAGTACCTGCACGCCGGTGGTCAGCCGGCCAAATAGTGCATCAAGGCGCATCAGCGCCGCATCCGGGTCGCGCTGCTTGGCGAAGGCCGCGAGCAGGCTTGGCATGAGCGCCGTCAGCAATTCGCGCGCGCGTTCGCTGCGGATGGCGCGCGCATGGCCGTGATGCCAGCCACGCACGCTGGCGGCGATACTGCCGGGATTGGCGTAGCCCATGGCGCGCAGCGTCGCGATGGTCGCGGGGTCATCCTCCACGCCGGTAAAAACCAGATCGCCCTGCACAGCATCGGCGGCGAGTGTTGGTTCCGCTTCAAACATGCGCCCGTAATGCTGTTCCACACGGCGCAGATGATAGGCGAAATCATCGGCGAAGGCGGTGGCATCAGCGTAGCCCAGGAAGGATGCGATGCGCGCGATCCCTTCCGCATCTTCCGGCAGGCGATGCGTCTGCCGATCGGCCACCATTTGCAGCCGATGTTCAAGGTGGCGGAGGAAACCATAGGCATCTGCAAGGTCTGCCGCCGCGCGGCGTTCGATCTTGCCCGCACCAGCAAGGGCAGAAAGCGCGCCAAGCGTGGTCGGGTCTCGCAAAGCCGGATCGCGCCCGCCCCAGATCAATTGGAGCACCTGCGCGGTGAATTCAATTTCGCGAATGCCGCCCCGGCCAAGCTTCACATCATGCCCGGCCAATTGCACCGTATCATGTGCGCCCTTCGCCCCCTTATGGGCGTGGATTTGCCGCTTGATGGAATGGATATCCGCCACCGCCGCGAAATCGAGGTAACGCCGCCAGACAAAGGGACGGATTTCGCGCAAGAATGCCTCGCCGGCCGCGCGATCAGCGGCGACGGGCCGCGCCTTGATCATGGCAGCGCGTTCCCAATTCTGGCCCATGCTTTCGTAATAGGCGATGGCAGCGGGGATGGAGACAGCAAGCGGTGTCGCAGCAGGATCGGGCCGCAAGCGCAAATCCGTGCGGAACACATAGCCATCGGCGGTGCGTTCTTCCATCAACCGCACCAAATCACGCGCGATCCGCACATAAATCGCCTGGGCGCGATCCGGGTCATGTGCCGCTGCCGGATCATAAAGCACCATCAGATCAACATCTGATGAGTAATTCAGCTCCCGCGCGCCAAGCTTGCCCATGCCCAGGATGACCAGCCCCGATTGGCGGCCAATGGATTTGGCATCTGTCTTGCTGCCGCCGGTATGGCGCAAATCCCCGCGCGCCGCGGCGTCGCGCAGCAAATGGGCGCAAGCGGTATCAATGCTGAGCTCCGCCAAGTCGGAAAGCGCGCCGGTCACGCGATCCAGCCCCCAAAGCCCGCGAATATCCGCAAGTGCCGCCACCAACGCCCCCTGGCGCTTGGCCTGGCGCAACAGCATCGCAAGCGCCTGGCGGGGGGTTGCGGGGTCAAGCCGCGTCAGCGGTTCCATGGCGCGGGCGAAGGCTTCATCCGGCCCGCGTTCGGCCATGAAAAGCAGGGTGGCTCCCTCCCGCACCGCCAAATCGGCTAGATAGGGGCTATGACCACCAATGGCTTCCAGTATCGCCGCCCCTTCCGCGCTTTCGGCGAAGCGCCGTTCCGCTTCCCCCTGGTCGCTGAAATGTGCCTGGGCAAGGCTGGCAGCGGCCTTGTCGAATCCACGGGGTAGGGGGAAAGCTGCAGGGGCAAGGGTCATGGGAGTCTAGGGAAAGAGTGAGGCGGGTCGCAGGTCAAGCGGGGCGGGGTTTAAAGTTACTGGCCAGGGTCTCCCTGACCGTGGCGCTGCTGCTTGGCCTTGCGCTTGGCGGCATTGTCTGGCGGCTGGAACAGGGCCCGGTCAGCCTGCCCTGGCTGGCCCGCCAGGCCGAAGGCATGGCCAATCAAGCGCTGGCTGGCCAAAGCATTGCGATTGGCGCGGCGGAGGTTTCCTGGGCAGGCTGGCGGGAGGGGCATCGTTCTCCCATTGCGGTGCGCTTTGCCGATATCCGGCTTTCGGGCAAGGAAGATGCGCTGATTGCCATGCTGCCGCAGGTAGATGCCTCGCTTTCGGCGGGCAGCCTGCTGCGTGGCCATATCGCCTTGCGTGGCGTGGAATTGCGCGGGCTGAGCCTGCTCGCGAACCGGGACAAAGCGGGGGCGCTCTCCCTCGGGCTGGCGCCAGCCAAGGCCGAGGCCAGCGAAACCCCGACGACTGAGCTTGGCGCCCTGGCGGCAATCGTCACCGCCTGGCTGGCGCCGCCCAATGAGGATACTGCGCTATCGCCCATCAGGCGCATTGCGCTTCTGGATACCAGGCTGGCGCTTTCAGATGAGGCATCCGGGCGTGTGGCGCGGGCCAATCTTGCTTCATTGGTGGTGCAACGCCGCGCGGCGGGCGGGTTGGAATTGGCCGGGCGCGCCATGCTGGAACTGGCCGATCAGCGCATCCCGGTTGAGATTGCCGGCAATTTGGAACGCGCCCTTTGGCGCGGCGAGGCATCGCTCACGGCGCGCGGCATTCGCCCCGCCGCACTCGCCAAGGCCAGCGCGGAACTGGCGCCCTTGGCGGCGCTGGATGCTGAGGCGGAAATCACCCTGATTGCGCGTTTTGCCGGGGCGCCGCAGCCGGATTTGCTGATGGGCCGGCTGCGCACCGGCGCGGGCGTCCTGCATATCCCGCATAATGGCGGGGATTTACCCTTCGCTTCCATCCTGCTGGACGGGACTTTCGCCGATGATTTGGTGCGGGTGGAACGCTTGGCCTTTGCACCCCAACCATCGCCGCGCCCAGGCGCCACCGCGCCGCCCGTGATTGGCGCGGTGGGGGAGGCGCGATTGCAGGATGGCACGTGGCAGGCAGCGGCGGAGGTCACGCTGCGTGGCTTGGATATTGCCGATCTGCCGCATTACTGGCCGCCGAGTGTCGCCCCCAAGCCACGCGAATGGCTGGCCGAGAACCTGACCGCAGGCATGCTGCGCGAAGGGGCCTGGCGGGTTGAAGCCCGCATCGGTGCGGATGGCAGCGCGCCCGCCATCACGGGTTTAACAGGTTCCGCGCGGGCCGATGGCGTCAGCGTCCATTGGCTGCGCCCCATTCCACCATTCGAAAATGTAACGGGAGAGGCGCGGTTTTCGCTCGACAAGATTGACATATCCGCGACCAGCGGCCAGCAATCCGGCACCGAAATCATGGCCGATGGCGCAACGGTTTCGATCAGCTTCGCGACTGACCCAGAAATTACGCGCATTGAAGCCAAGCTGCGCGGCCCACTGGCCGATGGTTGGGCCATTTTGCGTCATCCGCGGCTGAAGATTTTTGATAAGCGCCCCCCGCCCATCAATGACCCGACTGGCATGCTTGCCAGCGCTACGCTCAAGCTTGTCTTTCCGCTGATCAAGACGCTGGACATTGAGGGTATTGATATCCAGGCCGAACTTGACGTGCGTGATTTGCGTATTCCGCGCATCGCTTTTGATCGTGATCTGGAACGCGGGGTGGCCACCGTTTCGGTCAGCAATGCGGGACTGACCGCCACCGGCACCGGAGTGCTTGGCGATATTGAAGCGCGCATCCGGCAGGAAACCGATTTCCGTAACGGTGCTGCCACTGACATTGTTACCCGCGAAATCATCTCGGCCCGCGCCGATGCGCAGCAATTGGCGGCGCTTGGCCTGGATGGCAGGCCGTTGCTGGAAGGCCCGGTACAGCTTGATCTGCGCAATGAGACGCGGCGCAATGGGCAAGCGCGGCTTTCGGTACGGGCGGATTTGCGCGCTGCCACACTCAGCGTGGAACCCCTGGCCTGGAGCAAGCCACCGGGCATAGCCGGCAGTGCGGAGGCGATGGTGCTGATGCAGGGCGGTCAGGTGACGCTGATTGAAAGCTTCCGCATTGAGACACCAGATTCGCTTATTCGCGGGCGCGCCAGTGAGGTTCGGCAAAGCGTGCCGCAGCGTATTGAATTAAGCAGCGTAACCCTGGGCCGTTCGCGCTTCACCGGTGAAGTGCGCCCACCGGCCACACGCGCTGGCGGGCAATGGGCGATTGCGCTGCGTGGCACCGTGCTGGATATGGCGCCGGCGCTAGCCGCGCACACTGCCCCGGATAAGGCCGCTGAGGAGGGCGCTGCAGCGCGGCTGGAAGCACGTTTCGATCGGGTGCTGCTGCCCCATGGGAAGGAGATTGCCGGGCTTGACGCGCAGATCAGGGTCAATGCGCTTGGCGTGATGCAGCAGGCCAGCATCAATGCGCGTCTGCCGGAACGCGGTGGCTTCGCCTTGACGATCACGCCTGACGGCCAGCGCCGCGCCTTGAGCCTGACCAGCGATAATGGCGGTGCCTTGCTCAGTGCCTTTGATGTGCTGAAAAGCATCCAAGGTGGCAAGCTGACCGTGATGGCCCATTATGATCATTCCCGCCCCGGCGCGATCCTGGCAGGTGATGCGGTGCTGGAAGAATTCGCGGTGCGTGATGCACCAGGGCTTGGCAAGGTTTTGCAAGCCATGACGCTTTACGGGCTGGTGGATGCGCTGCGTGGCCCAGGCTTGAATTTCACCCGCGCGACCATTCCCTTCAGCCTCAGTCCCGATGCCTTGGTTATGCAGGATGCGCGGGCGTTTTCATCTTCCCTCGGCCTTACGGTCAAAGGGCGGATTGATCGTGAGCGCGATACGCTTGACCTGGAAGGCACAATCGTGCCGGCTTATTTCTTCAATACGTTGCTTGGGCGCATTCCGATTTTCGGGCGGTTGTTCAGCCCAGAGGAAGGCGGTGGCCTATTTGCCGTTGCCTATCGCATGCGTGGCCCGTTGAATGACCCACAAACCAGCATCAATCCATTGGCGGCGCTGACGCCAGGTTTTCTGCGTGGCATATTCGGGATTGGTCAGGAACCGGCGGGGCAGGCCCCACGTCAGTAGTGAGCGTTTCTTGGGGCTGGACCAGAGTGATATCTTTGGCGATGCTGTTTCAATCACGTAAAGGGGGAAACACGCCATGCAATTCACCAGCGGCGATTGGCGCATTGATATTCTGATCCAGGGTTATCCCGGTAAATCCACGCAGCATGGCGGCTTGGGCTGGAGCACCGTTGCGCTGCTGCGCGGCCATGGCCGCATTGTGGTGCTGGATGGCGGTGGCTATGGCATGAGAAAGCCTTTGGTCGAAGCACTCGCCAAACAGGGCGTGAAGCTTTCCGATGTGACGGATTTGCTGATCAGCCATTTGCATCATGATCATGTGGTGAATTGGCCCATGTTCCGCGATGCGCGGATCCATGTCGGGCGGAAGGAATTGGCCTGGGCGCTTGGCGTGGGCTGGGGCGAAACTGCGGTGCCGGAACATGCGGTGGAAGCGCTCAGCCGCTGGCCCACCATGCAATTGATGGATGATGGGCAGGAAGTGCTGCCCGGCATTACCGCGCATCTTTCACCTGGCCATACGCCTGGGCATTTGCTTTTCCTGATCAAGGGCGCGCCGCAGGATGTGGTGTTGTTGCAGGATGCGGTGAAGAACCGCGTGGAACTGACCACGCGCACAACGGACATGACCTATGACGCTGCTGTCAGCCGCGCCACGATTGATATGGTGTGGGAGATGTGCCGCACGCATCCGGGCTGCGTGCTGATCCCCGGGCATGACGTGCCGGTGGTGGTAGAAAATGGCGTGCCGCGCGCACTTTCCAGCCATAGCGCTGGCATCCGTTCCTGGTTCGGCAAGGATTTGCAGGATACGACCATGTTTTCTCTGGCCCAACCTTCCGCCTGAATAATTTGTCACCTGAAAGGACAAAATGATGGACCAACAAGAAGCCCATGACACGCTGCGCGCCAAAGGCCGTGCGGTGATGCATGAAGTACTCGGCCAAGCTTACATGGAAAAGCGTGATGCCGGCACAAATCCCTTCAACGCGGCGGTGCGCCGGCTTTCCGAGGAATTCGCCTATGCCACACTATGGCAAAGACCTGGGCTTGATCGGCGTGAACGCAGCTTGATCACGCTTGCCATGATTTGCGCGCTCAATCGCCCGCATGAGCTTCGCATCCATCTGGTGGCGGCGCTGAATAATGGCTGCACTGCTGAGGAGATCTCAGAAATCTTCACCCATTCCGTCGCCTATTGCGGCTTTCCCGCCGCGATTGATGCGTTGCGTGTTGCGGAAGAAGTGCTGCGCGAACATGGCAAGCTTTGAAGCTGTAAAGCTTTAAGCGCCGGCGCGATTCAATCCGCAGTCGCGCCGGCATCCTTCACAATCTCGGCCCAGATCGGCATTTCCGCCTGCACGAAACGGCCGAATTCTTCCGGGCTTTCACTGGGCAGGGCTTGCAGCCCTTCCTGCGCGAAGCGCGCCTGCACTGGTTGCTGCGCCAACACGGCGCGAAAGGCGCCGAATAGCCGGTCACGAATGGGGGCGGGCAGGCGCGCTGCGGTCCAAACACCCCACCAGCCGGTGATATCAAGCGCGGGCAGCCCCGCTGCTTCGCTGCCTGGCACATCGGGAATGACCGGCGATGGCAAGCGCGTGCTGAGCGACAGCGCCTTCAAGGTGCCGGCGCGAATTTGCGGCAGCGCCACGGGCGGCGTGCCAACCAGTATTTGCACATCCCCCGCCAGCACGGCTTGCAGGGAAGGGGCGCCGCCACGGAATGGGACATGGGTGATGTCCTGCCCTGTCACTTTCGCAAGCTTGGCGCCAACCAAATGGCTTGGCGTGCCAATGCCAGGTGTGGCGTAATTCCAGCGCCCGGGTTGCGCGCGCATGCGGGCGGCAAGGTCAGCCAGGTTATTGATGCCGGCATCAGCACGCACCGCGATAATCAGCGGCAGGTCACTCACGCGCGTGATTGGCGTGAAATCATTGATGGGATCAAAGGGCAGGCGGCGATACATGGCGGGGTTCACCGAATGGGTGAAATTGCCACCGAGCAGAATGGTGTAGCCATCGGGCTCGCTCCGCGCGACATGCTCGGCAGCGATATTGGAACCAGCGCCGGGGCGGTTATCCACGAGGATGGTCGCACCGCCCAATTCGCGCGCCAAGGGTTCGCTGAGGGTGCGCGCCAGAAAATCGCCAGAACCACCGGGCGGAAAGCCGACCACCAACCTGATGGGCCGCCCGGCGGGCCAGGCAACACCGGATTGCGCGGCGGCCTGTTGCGATGCGGCTGCCAGCGCGATGGGCGCGGCGAGAAGGTTTCTGCGGTGGATCATGGCTCTCTCCCGGTTACTGCGCTGCGCTGATCGGCGCTGCTTGCGGGAAGCTTTGCAGGCAGCAGCTCAGCATGCAACCTGAAGACCAGCGCCTACCCCACCCCCAACCGCTTCCAAACCCCATCCGCATGGGCAATCAGCCGATCGCCCGCGGTGAGCCGCCCGCGTACGAACACGACGGAACGCGTCACGCGCATCACCTCGCCTACCGCGATCAGGAAATCCCCCTGCTTGGCGCCGGAGATGAAATGCACATTCAATTGAATGGTGACATTCGGCCCGTGATCGGCGGCTTCCCACACCGTATGACCAAGGGTTTGATCCAGAAAGGTGGAGATCATGCCGCCATGGACAATGCCATGGATATTGCTGTGCTTTTCTTCCACCAGCAGCCCATGCAGGCGCCTGCCATCCACGGTTTTGTGCCAGAAGGGGCCCACTAAAGCGGGGAAGCCATCCTCATGCCAGACGAAATCTGTCCAGCCATCGGCGGCGGGGTCATATTGTGTCTTCGCGTTCATGGGCGGGGGTGTAACCCAAAGCCGCCAGGGGTGAAATGCCGGGCCTCGTCAGATGGGGCATGACGGGTTAGCGTGACTGGATGCAGCTTTTTCATTCCACCGGCTCCCCCTATGCCCGCATCGCCCGCATGGCGGTGCTGGAACTTGGCCTAGCAGACCGCATCGCCTTTACCGAAACCACGTTGCGCGATCCGGCTTCCACATTGCTGCCGCATAACCCGGTGGGGCGCGTGCCTTCATTGGTGCTGGCGGATGGCACCACGATCTCGGAAACCACGCCCATCCTGATGGTGCTGGATTCTGTGGTGGCGCCTGAGGCGCGCCTGTTGGGAGATGGCGCGGATGGCTGGAAGCGCTTGGCAGCTTATGGTCGGGTGCTTGGCATGCTGGATGGCATCGCGGTGTGGAACCGGGAATTGCGCCGGCCCGTGAATGAAAGATCACCGGGTGTAATTGCTTTGGAAGAAACCCGCACCGCGCGCATTGCTGCTGCGCTTCAGGAGGATGTTGCGCGCGGCGGCTATGGTGCGCCTGATGCCGGCTTCCTCGCGCTGCTGGCGGTGCTTGGCTATTGCGAAAGGCGCCACCGCGTCTGGCACTGGCGCGACAGCTTGCCCGGCTTGGCTGCCTGGTTTGACCGCGCGTCGGATCGGCCTTCCTTCGCGGCCACAATGCCGCCCGTGAGTGGTATCTGACATGCTGCCCCCAGCGCTGCGCCACAATGGCGGCCCGCCGCTGGATGAAGAAGAAGACGTCAACGCATCCTGGCGCGCCTGGCATTGGCGCCGCGCGCATAAGCGCGCCTGGAGGACCCCGCCGCGGGAGATTGCGCTAAGGCGCCTCGCGCGCGCCGAGGAACTTGGCATCAGCTACAAGGAATACACGCTCGAGATTCTGGAGCGCGGAAAGTATCTTTAGAAAATGATCCGTATCGCGGATCATTTTCTCACTTTCTTTGAGCGGCTGATTCACCGCTTCGGCCTTTGGCCTACGCGGATCAGACGTTTGTCGTTTGAGCGGCTGATTCACCGCTTCGGCCTTTGGCCTACGCGGATCAGACGCTGGCTGGCACCAGCACCGCCTCCAGCGTCATCAGCACGGGATTATCGCCAGGTACCAGCACGCCTGCGCTCAATTGCCCGGTCAAATCCACCATCGCCACATCAAGCCGCGTCGCGCCGGGGCGGATCACGCCATCACGGATCAGCATTTCGGTTGCAAAATTATCCACCGGCGGCGCATTGGCATAGCGCGCGCCGATGATGCTGCCGACACCGCCATGCAGTCGCGCCGCGCTAAAGCCGGCGCCCACCGCTGCCGCTTCAAGTGCTGCGGTAATATCCTGATTGGGACAAAGCCGGAGCGCGATGCCATTGGCGCTGGTGGCACTCGGCGGCGTGGTTGCAACAGGCGTGAAAAGCTTGAAGCCGGTTTCCGCATCCTGGCGCGCTTCAAACCGCGCGCCTGAAATCAGTACGCCTTGCGCGCGGATCGGCGCGGCGATGATGGTTTCCTCCGGCAGCATATGGCCACCACCTGGCCGGCCATCGGCCTCGGTCCAGAAGCCATGGCAGTGAAAAAAAGGCGCGCCATCACGAAAGCCAACTGTGATCGAACCAATATCCAGCCGCGTGGCGCCGGCGGGGCGAAAGGTGTTGCTGTAATAGGCAGCATGGGTTGGGTCAGGCGCCAGCGCCGGAATCACATAACCGAATGGCCCTAACGCCCCGCCTGAAAGCGTCAGGCACCCGCCCTCAGCCCCATGCGCCCGCGTCAGATCATGCAGCGCCGTCAGAAGGCTGGCGCCGCGCGGCAATTCAACGTCAATCGCCTGGGCACGCACCGGATGGGCGATGATGCGCTGAGCCCCCGGCGGGCCAGGCTGTTGGATATGGCGCATGGCTTGGCTGCCCCGCTTTCACTGATGCCCCAGTGTTGAGCGGTTTCAGTGCAAGGTAAACACCCCATTCGCATACCGAAGCTCCGCTGGCCGCGTCAGCGCGGCTGAGGCGACCCGCACCGAATGCAAGGGCCCATCAATTTCGCGCTGCCAAAAGGCCAGGAAGCGGTCCAATTCCGGGAAATCCGGCGCCCGGTCCAGCTTCTGCCAGATGAAGCTTTGCAGCACATGCGGGTGATCGGGCAGATGATAGAGCAATTCGGCCGTGGTCAGCCGCCAATCCGGCATACGCACCACGCTTTCCAACCCCTGAAGCTTTAGGTTCATGGTCTTTCCTGTGGCCTCCTTCAGCGCCTGCCGGCAGCGCAAGCCACCCGGGCCTGACGCAAGCTTGCCATGAAGACTCTGGGGTTTTGCAAGAAAAATATTTGATATCAATATATTAGCACTAGCGCCCAACGAGTGCTGCCAACCGCTTGACGCCCAGCGCCGCGCAGCCTACATCGCTGGCACTCCTCTGGGGGGAGTGCTAACGGCCGGGGCACCTGGTGACCGGTCAGGCTTCCCAGAGTGAGCCGTCATCAACCCGAGGCTCAGGAGAGGACCATATGGCCTTTCGTCCCCTACATGACCGCGTTCTGGTTCGCCGCGTTACCGCGGAAGAAAAGAGCGCTGGTGGTATCATCATCCCCGACACCGCTAAGGAAAAGCCGCAAGAAGGCGAAGTCGTCGCCGTCGGCTCCGGCACCTTGAACGAAAAGGGCGATCTTCGTCCGCTCGACGTCAAGGCTGGCGATCGCATCCTTTTCGGCAAGTGGTCCGGCACCGAAGTGAAGCTGAATGGCGAGGAGCTCCTGATCATGAAGGAATCCGACGTCATGGGCATCCTGACCGCCTGATCGCCGAATTTCCAATCAGAACCTGAAAAGGACACGCAAACATGGCTGCTAAGGACGTAAAGTTCGGCGCCCACGCGCGGGAGCGGATGCTCCGCGGCGTGGATATCCTGGCCGACGCTGTAAAAGTGACCCTCGGCCCCAAGGGCCGCAATGTCGTCATTGACAAAAGCTTCGGCGCGCCGCGCATCACCAAGGACGGTGTGACGGTTGCGAAGGAAATCGAACTGGCTGACAAGTTCGAAAATATGGGCGCGCAGATGGTGCGCGAAGTCGCCTCCAAGACCAATGACACGGCGGGCGATGGCACCACCACCGCAACCGTGCTGGCACAGGCTATCGTGCGCGAAGGCGCCAAGGCGGTTGCCGCCGGCATGAACCCGATGGACCTTAAGCGCGGTATCGACAAGGCAGTTTCCCATGTCGTGGCCGAACTTGAATCCAAGACCCGCAAGATCACCACTTCTGCCGAAGTGGCGCAGGTTGGCACGCTTTCCGCCAATGGCGAATCCGAGATCGGCGAAATGATTGCCAAGGCCATGGAAAAGGTCGGCAATGAAGGCGTGATCACGGTTGAAGAAGCCAAGTCCATCCAGACCGAACTTGATGTCGTTGAAGGCATGCAGTTCGACCGCGGCTATGTCTCCCCGTATTTCATCACGAATGCGGAAAAGATGATCGCGGAAATGGACAATCCGTATATCCTGATCTTCGAAAAGAAGCTGTCCCAGCTTCAGCCGATGCTGCCGCTGCTCGAAGCGGTTGTGCAGTCCGGTCGTCCGCTCGTGATCGTGGCTGAAGATGTTGAAGGCGAAGCGCTCGCAACCCTCGTGGTCAACAAGCTGCGCGGTGGCCTCAAGATCGCGGCCGTGAAGGCGCCTGGCTTTGGTGATCGTCGCAAGGCGATGCTCGAAGACATCGCGATCCTGACCGGTGGTGAAGTGATCAGCGAAGATCTTGGCATCAAGCTGGAAAGCGTCACGCTGGCTCAGCTTGGCCGCGCCAAGACCGTGCGGATCGAGAAGGAAAACACCACCATCGTTGATGGCGCTGGTGCGAAGGACCAGATCACTGGCCGTTGCGAGCAGATCAAGGCGCAGATCGAGGAAACCACTTCGGACTACGACCGTGAAAAGCTGCAGGAACGTCTGGCGAAGCTCGCCGGTGGCGTTGCCGTGATCCGCGTCGGTGGCTCCACCGAAGTGGAAGTGAAGGAACGCAAGGACCGCGTGGACGACGCGCTGCATGCGACCCGCGCTGCCGTTCAGGAAGGCATCGTGCCTGGTGGTGGCGTGGCGCTGCTCCGCGCTTCGACCAACCTCGGCGGCCTCAAGGGTGCCAATAATGATGAGCAGGTGGGGATCGAAATCATCCGCCGCGCCATCCAGGCGCCCCTGAAGCAGATCGCTGAGAACGCCGGCAAGGACGGCGCGGTGATCGCGGGTGAAGTGCTGCGCGACAGCACCTATACCCACGGCTATGACGCGCAGAAGGACGAGTACAAGGATCTGGTCAAGGCCGGCATCATTGACCCGACCAAGGTTGTGCGTACCGCGCTGCAGGATGCGGCTTCTGTCGCTTCCCTGCTGATCACCACCGAAGCGATGGTGGCCGAGCGTCCGGAACCCAAGGGCGCGCCGGCTGGTGGCCCGCCGGGTGGCGGCATGGGCGGGATGGATTTCTGATCCATCGCGACCTACGCGAAAAATGGGGGCGGTCCTGCGGGACCGCCCTTTTTTTGTGGCAGGCTTGAGGGCGAAAAATAGGCAAAAGAGAAAAAATTAGGCTATTTTTTGCGCCTTTATTGGGCAAAGTCAGGGTTTCTCTGCTTCGCTTCGTGGCATGGAAGTTGCCTGACGCTGATCGTCTTCGGGAGGTTATAACCCTGTTTCAATCTGCCCAGCGCTTGACCTCGCAGCAATTGCTGCTGAACGGGATCGTTCACAGCTATGGCAATGCGCGCGCCATTGATGATGTGACCTTGGAAGTGAAGGCCGGCGAATTGGTGGCGCTGCTTGGCCCATCGGGCTGTGGCAAGACAACGCTGCTGCGTATTGTCGCGGGCTTTATTCGTCAGGCTGCCGGGCAGGTGGTGATTGGCGACCGCGCCGTGGATGATTTGCCGCCCAATCTGCGCGAAGTCGGCATTGTTTTTCAGAACTACGCGCTTTTTCCGCATATGACGGTGGCCGAGAATATTGCCTATGGCCTGGTGGCCCGCGGTGTGGGTAAGGCAGAACAGCGCGCGCGCGTGGCTGAAATGCTCGCCACCGTCCGCATGGAAGGCTTCGCGGATCGCAAGCCCAGGCAATTATCGGGCGGTCAGCAGCAGCGCATCGCGCTGGCGCGCGCCTTGGCCGTGCAGCCGCGCATCCTATTGCTGGATGAGCCCTTCGCTGCGCTGGATAAGAATCTGCGGCTGGATATGCAGATCGAAATCAAGCGCCTGCAACGCCAATTTGGCCTGACGGCCATTCTGGTCACGCATGATCAGGAAGAAGCCATGTCTATCGCTGATCGGATCGCGGTGATGAATGGCGGCAGAATCGAGCAATTGGGCACGCCGGTTGCGATTTACGACGAACCGGCGACCCCCTTCGTCAATAGCTTCATCGGGTCATCCAATATCCTTGATGGCATTGTCGCGGATGGTGGGATCAGACTTTCGGTTGGCGCGGTGCTGCCCTGCAATGTGCCTAACCTGCCGCAAGGCAAGCCGGTGCAGGTTTCCATCCGCCCCGAACAATTGATGCTGGTGCGCGAAGCCGCGCCGGACCGCTTTCCGGTAACGCTGACGCTCAGCCTGCCGATTGGTGGGCAGTTGATCCATGATGTGGCGGCCAGCAATGGCACTACGCTCAAAATCGCTACCGCGCGGCATCCTGGCGATACCTCATCCTTGCCTGGCATTTGGCATTGCGCGCTGACGCCAGAAGCAAAGCCTTCGATCTTCCCCGTAGTCACAACCTGATTTTTAGGAGAATTCCTATGGCTTCCAGACGCCTTTTTCTCGCCGGCATGGCCGGCGCCCTGGCTGCACCCAGCATTGCGCGCGCTTCCGGCCCCATGACGGCGGCGATCTATCCCGGCACGTGGGATGAGGCGTATCGCGAAGTCGTCGCGCCCCTGTTGCGCCAGCGCCATAATGTGAATGTGTCCTTTGAACCGCTTTTCGCGGTGGATCAGGTTGCCAAGGTTCGCGCCGCGCGCGGGGTTGCCCCCTTCGATTGCTTCGTGCTGGACCCCGGGCCGGCGGCAGCCGCGCGTCAGGCTGGGTTGTTTGAGCCGATTGACCCGAAACTCATTACCAATGCAGGCAAGCTGCCCGATGGCATGCTGACCGCTGATGCGGCGACGGTGAATGTGCAGGTGGTTGGCATTTGCTACAATCCGAAGAAATTCCCTGAGCCGCCGAAAAGCTGGGCCGATCTTTTCCGCTCACCCTACGTGGAGCGCCTCGGACTTACGGGTTTTCAGACTACCTTCGGCACGGTTTCGCTGATTGAAATGGCAAAGGTTTTCGGCGGTTCCATCACCAATGTCGAACCTATTTTCGCCAAGCTGAAGGAAGTTTTGCCGAAGGTCGCGGCGGTTTCCACACCTGCTGCCCTGCCGGGTCTGTTCCAGCAAGGCCAGATTGATATCATGTACACCAATACGAATAACGCAGCGACGCTCAAGAGCCGCGGCGTTGACATTGCCTTTGTGGCGCCCACCGAAGGCGCGATTACCTTCGCCACCACGCTGCATATCGTGAAGGGCGCTGAAAACAAGGCCAATGCGCATCGCTATATTGATGTGGCGCTTTCCGCCGAAGCGCAAAGCAAGCTGCAATTATCTCCCTTCAACATGATCCCGGTGAATAAGGATGTGCAACTGACGCCAAATCTGGACATCAAATCACTCGATGAATTGTCCAAGATGGTCACGCATGATTGGAACGTGATCAACCCGCGCCGCGCCGCCTGGATTGATCGCTTCAACCGCGAGATCACGAAGTAGCATCATGCGCGCAGCAGCGGTGGATTGGCGCCTGGCCGCGCCTTTGGGGATTGTCTACCTCGCGCTTTTCGCGGCACCGCTGCTGTTGTTGCTTGGCATCTCACTCCATGCTGATCAGGATTTGCAGCAATGGGGCTTGGATAACTGGACAAAATTCTGGGGCGACGCCTTTTATCGCGGCGTCGTCTGGGACACGCTTCGGCTTGGCGTGGCGGCGGTGCTGGCCACATCGCTTTTCGCCTGGCCGCTCGCGGTGTTTTTCTGCAACGCGAGTCCGCGCACCCAGAAGATCCTGATCTTCATCATCCTGTTGCCGCTGTTGACTTCAGTTGTCATCCGCACCTTCGCCTGGATCGTGATCCTGGCACGGGAAGGCTTGGTCAATCAGGTGGTATTGGCGCTTGGCCTCAGCGCCACACCGCTTAGGCTATTGCAGACGGAAACGGGGCTGATCCTTGCTTTGATGCAGATCGAAATGCCGTTGATGCTGCTGCCCTTGATTTCCGTCATGCGCGGGCTTGATCCCAATCTGATGGATGCCTCCCGCGCGCTTGGGGCGGGGATGTGGCGGAGCTTTTTCCGCGTCATCCTGCCGCTCAGCTTGCCTGGGTGGATTGCGGGCGCCACGCTGGTTTTTGCTTCCGCCTGCACCGCCTTCATTTCGCAATCCGTCATTGGGGGCGCGCGGCTTGTCTATCTGCCATCGCTGATTTGGCAACAGGCCATGGTGGTCTATGATTGGCCCTTCGCGGCGGTCTGTTCTGTCACGCTGTTGTTGACGGTGCTGGCGGGGATCATGATGCTGAATTGGCTTGGCCGCTATGCAAGGACTGATTGAATGAGCCAGCGCCGCACCTTCGCTGATCAAAGCTTTTCGCTGGTGTTTGGCGGGCTCACGCTGCTTGGCCTGCTGATCCTGCTGGGCCCGGTTTTCATTGTGCTGATCACCAGCTTTACCACCTCGGCCTCCCTGAAGTTTCCGCCGCCGGAGTTATCGCTGCGCTGGTATCAGGCCTTGTTTGACACAACGCGATCCGCGCATATCCATCGCGCGGCGGGCAATTCACTTTGGGTCGCCGGCATGGCGACTTTGGGGGCGAGTATTCTTGCCGTGCTCGCCGCACTCGCCATCGGTCGGTCCCGGAGGCCAGCGGCGCGCGCCTTGGAAGCGAGCTTCCTGTCACCGCTGATCCTGCCCTCGCTCGCCTATGGGCTTGCGACGTTGATGTTTTTCTCACTACTTGGCCTTAGGCCATCGCTCACGCATCTGATTGGTGGGCATTTGGTAGTCATTGCACCCTTTGTCTTCCGGACCACTTTGGCAACCGTCACCCAATTGGAACCGCCGTTGCTTGAAAGCTCAGCCAGCCTGGGGGCAGGGCGCTTCATGACCTTCCGGCGCATCACTTTGCCGCTGATCGCACCTGGCATTTTCGCCGGCGCGTTTCTGGCCTTCGTGGCGTCCATGGATAATGTGCCGGTCTCGCTTTTCCTCTCCAGCGCACGGACGGACATGCTGCCCATCCGCATGTGGGGCATGATGGAAAGCACGCTTGACGTGCGCGTTGCCGCGGTTTCGGGCGTGCTTATCTTGGCGATACTGGTGCTGATGTTCGTGATGGACCGACTGACCGGGCTGACGCGGCGGATGAGTCTGTGAAACGACGCCTATCGCAACAACACCCCATGCTGCCTTAAAAACCCAAGTAAGGGCAGCAACGGCATTCCCAGAATGGCCGGCTGATCGCCCTCAATACGGTCGAATAATTGCGCGCCATGGCCTTCCAGCCGATAGGCACCAACGGAAGAAAGCAAAGCTTCGCCCTCCGCGGCCAAATAGGCTTCCAGAAAGGCGTCGGAGAAGTCGCGCATCGTCAAACGCGGCTTTGCCACATGCTGCCAGATGCGCTGCCCGGCGCGATGGCACACAAGCGCCGTCACCAATTCATGCCGCCGCCCGCGCAAGCGCTGCAAATGGGCGCGCGCCGCTGCCATATCAGGTGGCTTGTCGAACCAGGCGCCATCGCAAACCAGCAATTGATCTGCGCCAATCACCAGCGCATCTGGTGCATGCGCGGCCACGCGTTCGGCCTTGGCATCGGCCAGGATCAGCGCGGCCTCATCCGGGGAAATCCCCTCAGCCTGCGCGGCTTCCTTGATCGCGGCCTCGTCTACGCCAGCCACGCGGGTTTCGAAGTGAAGCCCTGCGCCTTCCAGCACCACGCGCCGCGCCTTGGAAGCTGAAGCAAGAATAAGTGCCGGCGCAGCCGCCTGGATCACTGCCGCCCTTCCGGGCGCAGCCCTAACGCCGCTTCCTCACCTGCAGCCGCCGCAAGATAGGCGGAGTAGGCCGCAGCATCACGCAAATCCGCAGTCATGCCGAGCCTTGCCATGACAGCTATGACAGAAGGCGCGCGGAGCGCCGATGTGAAAGCCGCTTGCAGTCTTTCGCGCTCCGCCGCCGGCATATTGGGCGGGCCAATCAGCCCGAAGGGCGCGGTTTCCGTCAGCCCATAGCCAAGTTCAACCAAGGTCGGCACATCCGGCCAGCGCGGATTGCGTGTGGGTGACCACAATACCAGCCAGCGCGCATCACCCTGGTCAACCGCCACATGCAGCCGCGCACCACCTGCCATGACATCCAAATCACCTGCCATAAGCGCTTCCACGCCGTCTGCCGCGCCACGGAAGGGTAAATGCACCGCCTGGATGTTTTCCATCACCATCAACCGGGCCATAGTCACATAGCCGACTGACCCAACCCCGGCGCTGCCAAAGGAAAGCTGCCCTGGCTTCTGGCGCGCCTCGGCCACGAAATCCCGCCAGCCATCAGGAAAGCGATCGGCCTTGGCAATCACGCCATAGGTGCCGCCGGCCAGGCACATAATGGGCGTGGCGTCGCGACCCATGGTGAAATCTACCCCGCGTTCCACCAGGGCGCGGAGCGTCACCACAGGAAACAGCATCACCACGGACCCATCCGGCGGCGCAGTACGCAATTGCGACAAAAGCCGAAGCCCCGTGCGGCTTGGCTTGTTCTCCAGCCGAATTTCCTGCCCTAGCGCCTTGCCCGCGGATTTGGCCATGGCACGCATCAGTTGGTCCGTCGCACCGCCTTCGGCGAAAGGAAGCAGTAGAGTGATGGCACGCTGCTGCGCCTGCACAAGCGAAGGTGCCGCCAGAAGGCTGGCGCTGGCCAAAAACAGGCGCCGCTTCATGGCATTTCACTCGCAAGCCGCGCCAGCGCGGCGTGATAGGTCTTATCAAACAGCGCATCCAGCGCAGGATTGACACCCTTCAGCCCCGCCGCCACGCGCCCCGCCCAGCCGACATATTCAATGCGGCGCGCATGGTTCCAATTCGCCGGCGGGCTATCGGCGATGGAACGCAAATTCGAAATCTTATCGGCTAGTTTCAACTGCTTGGCCGCTTCGCTATGCTTTGGCGCCTGGCTGATCTGCAAGGCCTTCCGAATTTCCTTGGACTTTTCTGTATCATCGGTCGCTTCCGCCACCAAGCCCGCGATAACGGGACCAAAAACGGCCATCAGGTCAGCATCCGTGGTTTCGGTATCTTCCACCGTGTCATGCAGTAGCCCGGCCAGGATGGCTTCATCTGGCGCGCCGTGTTCGGCGAGGATCGCGGCAACCTCGATCACGTGGTTCACATAGGGTTCGGCAGCCGCGCCCTTCCGCACCTGTCCAGCATGGGCGCGGGCAGCGAAAAGGGTGGCGCGCAGCACCTGCGCGGTGAAACTGGCCTCCATGGCGGCTTGACTAGAATATTTCTGAGGAAAGGGAAATCATTTGGCCCGAAAATCCACCAAAGCGCCTGCCGCCGCTTCCCCACTCAACCAGGCGCCCGCAACGGTGGCAGCGAAGCGCGGGTGGCAGGCCTCACCCGCAAAGACCAGCCGGCCATTGGCAAGCGGTTGCGCCAGCACCCGCCGTGCGGCCTGCGCGCCTGGGATGGCGTGGCTATAGCTGCCGCGGAAATGCGGGTCCTCAGCCCAATCGGTGATGATGGGCGCCCCCAGTGCCGCCGCCGCTTCAGCGCCAAAAACGCGGGCGAATTCGGCGCGTGCATGCGCCTCAGTCGCCCGCTTCCCAGCGCGAGACAATTCCCAGGCCAGGGAGCCCCCGATGAAAGCGAGGATCACCGGCGCGCCAAAGGGCCGTGCGATCCAGGAAATGGGCCTATCGCCTGGCGCTACGATATCACGCCTGAGGCTCGCGAAAGGCCCGAATTCCGGCAGCGTGGCGGGCGTGACGGGAAAAGATAGCTTGGTCAGCAAGCCAAGTGGCAGGGCGTTGATGGCATCACGCGTCTGCTTGGGCAGGCTTGGGGTGAAGGCAATGCCGCCTTGCGCCAGCACGCCGGTTGAAACCGTGATGATCGCGGCCCGCGCGCGAATGCGCCCGAAAGCGCCGGAAGCCTCCACATCGCTGCCCCCCCAATCAAGCCGCGCGACCGGCGCACCAAGACGAATGGGTAGCCCATCAGCAAGGCTTGTCACCAACGTCCCAAGCCCGCGCCGGAGCAGCAAGTTCGGGCCATCCAGCGCAGTGGCGGCGAAATCATGCAGGCTCATGCGCGAAAGCTCTGCCGCGCAAATCTGCGCCCCTTCCCAATGCGCCACCAGCGCATCAAAGCGCCCGCCTTGGGGCGCGGCGTCTGAGGCGGGGCGATCCGGTGCACCATTCGCAGCAGCGGCTTCAATCACGCCCCAGAAATGATCTTCGGCCATGGCGAAGGCCTGGCGTTCAGCGGTGGTGGCGAAGCGGCCTTCTGTGAAAAGCAGGCGCTGGCGCAGTAGATCATGATCCACCACCTCAAAGCCCAGCGTTTCAGCGAAAGCGGTCAGCGGATTGTCATTGGCCTGGTGCAGCCAGGAAGCGCCATGGTCAAAGCCCGTTGCATCGGTATAGGCGCGGCCACCGATACGGTCCTTCGCTTCCAGCACCAGGCAGGAAAGCCCGCGCGCACGCAAAGCGCGGGCGGCCGCGATGCCGGCGACACCTGCCCCCACCACCAGAACGTCAGGTTCATCACTCATGCCCGTGGTCTAGCCCGGATTGGCGCGGAAGGCATGGGCATGGCTAAGATGCGCCACGTTACGGAGGATTCCCCATGCTGCAAAACCCGCCCGCCGAACCCGGCATGCGCGAAGAAGATATTGATACCCCCGCGCTGGTGATTGACCTTGATGCTTTCGAACACAACCTGGACACCATGGCGGCGCTGCTGGCGCCGACGGGGGCGAAGCTTCGCGCCCACGCAAAAACCCATAAATCCAGCGTCATCGCCAAGCTGCAAATGGCGCGCGGCGCGGTTGGGCAATGCGTGCAGAAAGTGGCCGAGGCCGAAGCGCTGGCCTGGGGTGGCATTCCGGATATTTTGGTCACCAACCAATTGGTCAGCCCGCGCAAATTGGCGCGCCTTGCGGCCTTGGCGCGCATCGCGGAAGTCGCGGTTTGTGTGGATGATGCCGCGCAGATTGCGCTGATTGAAGCGGCTGCGGAAGCCGGCGGCGTGCGTCTGCCGGTGCTGGTCGAAATAGATGTCGGCATGGCGCGCGGCGGGGTGGAACATGGCCCGCCTGCCGTGGCACTCGCGGAACGTATCGCTGCCAGCCGGCACCTACGTTTTGGTGGGTTGCAAGCCTATCACGGTTCAGCGCAGCACAAGCGCGGACCAGAAGAACGTGCGGCGGCGATTGGGGAAGCCGTGGCGCGTTCCCGCCGCACGGTGGAACAGCTCCGCCAGCGCGGGCTGGAATGCCCGATTGTGGGTGGCGCTGGCACCGGCACTTTCCGGCACGAAGCGGCCAGCGGAGTCTATACCGAAATCCAGGCCGGGTCTTACTGCTTCATGGATGCGGATTATGCGGCGAATGAGGATGCGCCGCCCTTCCGGCAATCCCTTTTCGTGCTGTCACAGGTGATGAGTACGGCGGGGCCGGGCATTGCCGTGCTGGATTGCGGGCATAAGGGCGTTTCGGTTGATTCTGGCATGCCGCAGGTTTGGCAACGCCCGGGGCTGCGTTACGCGGGCGCGTCTGATGAGCATGGCAAGCTGGTGATTGAGGATGGCAGCGCGCCGGCACTTGGCGAAAAGCTGCGCCTGGTACCCGGCCACTGCGACCCGACGGTGGATCGCTATGATTGGTATGTTGGCGTGCGCAAGGGGCGCGTGGAATGCCTTTGGCCGGTGTCTGCGCGCGGTGGGATGGCATAGCCCCGAAGGACTTGCCCATCACACGTCCAGATTGGCAACCTTCAAGGCATTGCCGACAATAAAGTCGCGGCGCGGTTCCACCAGATCACCCATCAGGGTGGAGAAGACCTGTTCGGCATCCTCCACATCCTCAACCCGTACGCGAAGCAGCGTGCGGATGGCGGGATCAAGCGTGGTCTTCCAAAGCTGATCGGGGTTCATTTCCCCAAGGCCCTTGAAGCGCTGGAAGGAAAGCCCCTTGCGCCCCTGCGCGATCAGTTTTTCGAATAGCGCTAGCGGCCCGACAACCTGGGCTTCCGCACCATCAAGCGACAGCACCGCACCGCCCAGGAAATCCGCCGCCAGCCTTTCGCGCCGTTCATCCAACCAACGCGCTTCCGCACTGCGGAGCGCTGTCGCGTCCAGCACATGGCGCTCCCCAACGCCGCGCACGGTGCGCGCCAGCGTCAGGCCATTCTCACCCGCGGTCGCCACCCAGCCGCGTTCAGAAGCCGGCGCCAGCACATCCAACCGCGCGGCCAAAGTCTGCGCCGCCGCCAAGGCACGATCGCTATCCATGGTCAAAGCGCCAGTGATGGCTGCCTGTTCGATGATATCTGCCGGCACCACGCCAGCCAGGCGGCGAATGCGCGATGTCGCCTGACGGTGGAACTCAAGCTCCGCCTGGAAGGCGTCGCCGGTGAGGTCACGCCCATCGGGCAGGCGCAGGCTGGCCGCGCTTTGTGCCTTTTCCAGCAGATAATCTTCCAGCCCGCGATCATCCTTCAAATAGCGTTCTTCCTGCCCGCGCTTGGCGCGATAAAGCGGCGGCTGCGCGATATACAAATACCCGCGCGTGATCAATTCCGGCATTTGCCGGAAGAAGAAGGTCAGCAATAGCGTGCGAATATGGCTGCCATCCACATCGGCATCGGTCATGATGACAATGCGATGATAGCGGAGTTTGCCGATATCAAACCCTCCCTCCGATGGCTCACCGCGCCCGATCCCGGTGCCGAGCGCCGTGATCAGCGTGCCGATTTCCGCGCTGGAGAGCATTTTGTCGAAGCGTGCGCGTTCCACATTCAGGATCTTGCCTTTGAGTGGCAGGATCGCCTGAAAGGCGCGGTCACGCCCCTGTTTCGCGGAACCGCCGGCGCTGTCACCCTCAACGATGAATAATTCACTTTTCGCCGGATCACGTTCCTGACAATCCGCAAGCTTGCCAGGCAGCGATGAAACATCCAGTACACCCTTACGGCGCGTGAGGTCTCGCGCCTTGCGCGCCGCTTCACGCGCTGTCGCCGCATCCAGGATCTTGCCCACCAGATCCTTGGTTTCCTTCGGGTGGGTTTCAAACCAATGGGTAAGCGCATCGGCGCAAGCCACATGCACCACGGGCTGCACTTCGGATGAAACCAGTTTTTCCTTGGTCTGGCTGCTGAATTTCGGATCCGGCACCTTCACGGACAAAACCGCGGTCAGCCCTTCGCGCATATCCTCGCCGGTGAGTGCCACCTTTTCCTTCTTGGCGATACCTTCCGCGACCTTAGCAACAACGCGCGTCAGCGCCTGGCGGAAGCCCGCCAGATGTGCGCCGCCATCGCGTTGCGGGATATTGTTTGTGAAGCACAGCATGGTTTCATGGTAGCTGTCATTCCAGCGGAGTGAGAGCTCAACCTTGATCCCATCCTGTTCCCGCGCAGCCAGGCTGATTGGGGTTGCGAAAAGTGGCGTCTTGCCCTTGTCCAACCATTCGACAAAGGCTGTAAGCCCGCCATCGAAATGAAACTTGGTTTCCTGCACTTCCGCATGGCGTTCATCACGCAACACAACGCGCAAGCCGGAATTGAGGAAGGCCAATTCGCGCAAGCGGCGTTCAAGCACGGCGAATTCAAACTCCGTGCGGGTAAAAGTGAGTGCGGAGGGCTTGAAGGTCACTTCCGTGCCATTCGGATGGTCCGAAGGGCCAAGCGCGGTGCAGGGCACCACGGTGTCACCATGTTCAAAGCGCAGCCTGTATTGCTGGCCACCGCGCCAGATCCGCACTTCCATCCATTCGGATAGCGCATTCACCACGGCCGCACCAACACCATGCAAGCCGCCTGAGACCTTGTAGGAATTCTGGTTGAACTTGCCCCCAGCATGCAGGCGCGTCAGCACCACTTCGGCGGCGCTGATGCCTTCTTCCGCATGGATATCAACAGGGATGCCGCGCCCATCATCAATGACGGTGACACTGCCATCACCGTTCAGCGTGACAGAAACAGCCGAGGCGAAACCCGCCTGCGCTTCATCCACTGCATTATCAACAATCTCAAAGGCCATGTGATGCAGGCCAGAGCCATCATCAGTGTCGCCGATATACATGCCCGGCCGTTTGCGCACCGCTTCCAGCCCGCGCAAGACGGTGATGGAAGCGCTGTCATAGGCTTCAGTTTCGGCGCGCGGCTCATCGCTCATGCCGGTTACGGGCTCCTGTTCGTGGAATGAATAATCATAAAGGATTCTCTAGCATTTTTCGGGGATGAACGCGACCCCGGCAGGGCTTTTCGGCAAAGCTTCAACCAGCGGCAATCAGCCTGCCATCGCCCGCACTGAACAGGCGCCCAAGGCCCGCCAGCGGGGCAAAAACCTCAAGATCCGTGCCGGTCATGAAAACCTGCGCAGGCAGCGCGGCAAGGGCCGCGAAAAGCGCTTCCCGCCGCGCGGGGTCGAGATGCGCCGCCACCTCATCCAACAGCAAAAGCGGCGCGAAGCCGCGCGCTTCGGCGATCAAGGTCGCATGGGCCAGCACCACGGAAACCAGCAGCGCCTTTTGCTCCCCGGTGGAACAGAACTCGGCGCTGATGGATTTCGGCATATGGATCAAGCTCAAATCCGCCTTATGCGCACCGCGCGCCGCGCCGCCCGCTGCCGCATCGCGGCGCCGATCCTGGGCCAGGCCCTGGCGCAGCGCATCTTCCGCCGCCAGCGCCGGGGTTTCAGCCAGCGCGGCCAGGATGGGGCAGGAAATCTCTAGCCGTGCCGCCGGAAAGGCACCCGTGGCGCGGCCAGCGGCAAGCTCCCCATTCAGGCGCAGCATCAGCGCGCGCCGTGCCGCCGCCACGGCCACTGCATGGCGCGCCATGGCATCTTCCAGCCCAGCGAGCCAGGCGGGGTCAGCGCGGCCTTCCGCGAGCAGCCTGTTACGCTCAGCCATCGCGTTATCATGCGCCGCCACTTCCCGGGCATGGCCCGGTTCAAGCGCCCAGACCAGCCGATCAAGAAAGCGCCGCCGGCCACTCGCCCCTTCCTGGAATAGCCGGTCCATTTGCGGCGTGATCCAAACGGCGGCCATGCGTTCGGCTAGCATCGCCTGGCTACGCAGCGCCTGCCCATCCAGGCGATAGATGCGCCGTTCCGTGGCCCCTTCCGGGTCCGTGCCGGTGCCAATCTCCATGGGGCCAGCGCGCGTTTCAAACCGTCCCGCCGCCGCCCAGGGCAGGCCCGCACCGGCTTCCTGGCGGCCAACTTCACCCATGCGCGCTCCGCGCAAGCCGCGCCCGGGCGCGAGCAGCGATATCGCTTCCAAAAGATTGGTCTTGCCCGCGCCGTTCTCGCCCGCGATGCAAATCAAGGATGCGTCGAAGGACGCATCCAAAACCCGCCAGGACCGGAAATCCGTAAGCCGGAGACGCGTAAGGAAAAGCCCCGGCGCCGTCGTCACACCCGCATCGGCATCAGGACAAACAGCGCTTCTGGCCGCGATGCATCACGCACAATGGTGGGCGCTGCGCCATCGGCGAACATGAATTCCAGCTTGTCTTGAACAAGGTCAGTGATGTCAGACAAATACCGCGCCTGGAACCCGATTTCCAAAGCGCCGCTGGTATAAACCACATCATCGCCTTCCAGATCTTCCTGCGCTTCGCCCTGTTCGGGGCTGGCAGCTGATACACGCAAATGATTGGTGCCAAGGCTGAGCTTCACGGGGCGCGATCTTTCGCTGCTGATCGCGGCGACGCGCTTCACCGCATCGGCGAAATCCTTGCGCGGAACAACAAGTTTCTTGTCATTGCCGCGCGGGATCACGCGTTCATATTCAGGGAAGGTACCATCAATCAGCTTGCTGGTCAGCGTGACCGTGCCAAGGGCGAATTGCACCTTGGTATCAGAAAGCCGCACCACAATCTCGTCCTGGGTTTCTTCCGCAAGCTTGCGAATTTCATTCACCGTCTTGCGCGGAATGATCACGCCCGGCATGGCCTTGGCACCTTCCGGCAGCGGTTCTTCTACGCGCGCAAGCCGATGCCCATCGGTTGCCACCGCGCGCAGCACCGGCTGGCCTTCGCTTTCGGTCGCGTGGATGTAAATGCCATTCAGGTAATAGCGTGTTTCTTCCGTGGAAATCGCGAATTTCGTGCGGTCAATCAAATCCCGCAGCACGCCGGCCTTGATGCTGAATTGCACCGGCATGCGCCCTTCGGTCATGGAGGGGAAATCTTCCACCGCCAGCACGGCCAAGCTGGTATTGAAGCGGCCAGAGCGCAGCGTGAGCGGCCCATCACCGCCACCATGGTCGAATTCAACCCGCGCGCCTTCAGGCAGGTTGCGGATGATTTCGTAAAGCGTGCTGGCCGGCGCCGTGGTGCGCCCCGTGCGCGCCACGGTGACGCCCGCAATATCTTCCACCACCGCGATTTCCATATCGGTCGCGGTCAGCTTCAGGGTACCGCCTGAACTTGCTTCAATCATCACATTCGCAAGGATCGGGATGGTGTTGCGGCGCTCGACCACGCTTTGCACATGCGTGAGCGACTTGAGCAATACCGCCCTGTCAACCGAGAATTTCATCGTTCTGACGCCCCGATCCTATTTTGGCGATCTCAGCCGCGACCGGATGGGCCGCGGGGGCGAACCGCCAGTGAAATCCTGCCCGGGCGACAAACCTGCCGAATCGGCGCGGCAAATGGCCCGGATTCGCTTTCTCATACCAGCCTGGATAGGGCCAGAAAAGCGGCTGATTGATGCCCGAAACAATGAGGTGACCGCATCGCGCCAACCGCTTCAAAAGCCGGGCTTTTGTGGCCGTTGGTGGCTCAGCGCCTCAGGTTTCCAGCATGCGCCGGAGTAGTTCCACATCCTCAGCAAAGGACCCATCCGCCTGCATCAGCTCCGCCACGCGGGATACAGCATGCATGACCGTGGTGTGGTCCCGGTTGCCAAAGCGCCGCCCGATTTCTGGCAGGGAACGCGACGTAAGCTGCTTCGCCAAATACATTGCCACCTGACGGGGCCGCGCCACATTGCGCGCACGCCGGGCAGAGGACATGTCGGTCAGGCGGAGATTGTAGTGTTCCGCTACCTTGCGCTGGATTTCCTCAATAGTCACGCGCCGGTCATGGGCTCGGAGGATGTCATGCAGAACTTCCTGCGCGCCTTCCAACGTGATGGGCCTGCCAAACAGATTGGCCCAAGCGATCAGGCGATTAAGCGCGCCTTCCAATTCACGCACATTGGATGTGATCTTATGCGCGAGGAATTCCATGACGCGCGACGGCACCGCAACGCCAGATGACACTGCCTTGGCTTCCAGGATCGAGATCCGCAATTCGTAAGTGGTGGCGTGCAAATCCGCCACCATGCCGCAGCCAAGGCGCGTACGCAGCCGGTCTTCAATCCCAGACAGATCAGAAGGCGATTTATCGGCAGAAATCACAATCTGCTTGCCGGCATCCACCAGCGCATTGAAGGTGTGGAAGAATTCTTCCTGCGTATTGTCCTTGCCGATCAGGAATTGCAAATCATCCACCATCAGCACATCCACTGACCGCAGCGTTTCCTTGAATTCCATGGTGGATTGGCTGCGCAGCGCCGCGATGAAGCGATACATGAATTTTTCGGCGCTCATGTAAGCCACGCGGCGCGCTGGGTGCTGTTCACGAATGACCCAGGCAACGGCGTGCATCAGATGCGTTTTGCCAAGCCCGACGCCACCATACAGGAACAGCGGATTGAAGCCGGGCATAGCCGGCCTTTCCGCCACGCGCCGCGCGCAGGCATGGGCAAATTCATTGGGCTTGCCGACAATGAAAGTGTCGAAGGTGAAGCGTGGATCGAGCGGCGCGGACCAATCACCACGCGGATCAGTCGCGCGTGGCGCGGCTGGCACCAAGCTTTCCGCCAAAGGCGCCACGCCATTTTCCGCTGCATCACCTGAAGCCCCACGCCCGCCCGCGGCAACCCGAAGGTCAACGCGCCGAATGGCTGGGTTTTCCTGCTGCCACAGGGCGCGCAAACGATCACTGTAATGACTGCTGACCCAATCGCGCAGAAAACGTGTGGGTAATGTGATGGTGGCTTCGTCGCCTTCAATGCCAGCAAGGGTCATTTGTCGAAGCCAGCTGCGGAATTCTACATCGCCCACTTCTTCGCGCAGTTTTGCGCGGATCCTGGCCCAAGCTTCAGCCCAAGAAGCCGGGCTGACCGGGGATAGGTTTTCGCTTTGCTTTTCCATGCTTCGCAAAACGCCGCCCCCTTGCATTCGCAAAATATCAACCCCGTTGGACCGCATCATGCGGCAGAGAGCGCGACAATTTCAATAACAAAAAAACCTTGCGCACAAATTTCGAAAAAACATTTGCCTTGCCGCAAGCCGCGCGTAGCAATATCTCAACGCAGGGCACGTTGCCCTGCGCAGCATTCAGAAAATCAAGAGCATCAGAAGAAGGTTTCGGGCGATCAGGCGCCAAGACTCTTCACCCGCGCAGAAAGACGGGACAATTTACGCGCGACAGTATTGGCATGCACCACCCCCTTGGTTGCAGCCCGCTGCATTTCAGGTTGTGCAGCACGAAACGCTTCCTGCGCTGCGGCCTTGTCACCACTCGCAACCGCTTCTTCAACCTTGCGCACGAAGCTGCGCACGCGCGACTTGCGCGCTTTGTTGCGCGCGGTGCGCTTTTCGGTCTGACGAATGCGCTTACGCGCAGAATCATTATTTGCCATGATATGTCTGTTCGAACCTGGGAGGAATGAGGGCACCAAGCCCCTTTCAAGAGGCGCGTAACTAGCGCCGTAGGCCACCCCGCGTCAAGCGGCAGGGGCCCCATCATTCAGACCCCCGCCACATGGCGCTAGCCCCCCACCCATTCGCCTGATTTCCCTTCAGCTCCAATGGCGTTAAAGCCTGTCTTATGAAACGTTTCTGGGAAGCGGCCATTGCCGTGCCTCGGCCCGAAGCTGGCCATGGTGTTCTGTTGGATGGGCGCCCGCTCCGCCTGCCTGGCGGCGGGGTGCTAACCACTGAAAGCCGCCCATTGGCTGAGGCCATCGCCGCCGAATGGCATCAGGCCGGCGGGGCCAAGGGCGGTGAGATGAACCAGGAAGACGTGCCTCTGACCAGGCTTCTGGCCACAACACAGGAACGCATCGCCCCCGACCCCCAGCCAATGATTGATGGCATTGCGAAGTATGGGGATACGGATCTGCTCTGCTACCGGGCCCAGGATCATCTTCTGGCCGCGCGCCAGGCGGAACACTGGCAGCCCATCCTGGATTGGGCGGCACTGGCGCTGGACGCACCGCTTGTGGTGACCCATGGCGTGATGCCGGTGGCGCAAATGCCCCATAGCTTGGCCGCCCTGCAGGCCGCCATCGCGCGCCATGATCCAGCCGGGCTGGCGGCGCTTGGCCTCGCCGTGCCTGTGCTTGGCAGCCTGGTGCTTGGCTTGGCGCTCACTCTTGGCCGGTTGGACGCCGATGAGGCGCATCGCCTTGCGATATTGGATGAGGTTTTTCAGGAAGAATTCTGGGGCCTTGATGCCGAGGCCAAGGCACAGCGTGCTAGCCGGCTTGCTGATGTGCGGCTGGCGCAACGCTTCATGGCGCTGGCGCATGGATAAGCTTATTCCGACAAAAGGAGCACCCAGCCCTTTGTCCACAGCGCAATTCAAGCGGCCTTTCCCGTGGAGCCTGACGATGCGGTGTTCCGTTCATTTTCTTCGAGGGCTGGCGCTGATGGCCCTATCGCTGGGCGTGCCGTTACTGCCGGCACATGCCGAAAGCGAACCGTTACTGGAAGATCCTTTCGGCCTTATCGGCGTGGCACCAACCGCCGCGGGCGGGCAAACCGCGAGCCTGGGTTTCGGGTTTTCACGTTTGCGTGAAGGGGCCAACCGCAGCCTTTATGGCGGCGCGTTGGAAGCGGAAGCCGGGGTGGTGCCAGGGCTTGATCTGCGTTTCGCGCAGACGCTGGAATATGGCCCAGCAGCGCCTTACCCAGCGGATGAAGGCGCGCGCCTATGGGGCGGGCTTTCCCAATTGGGGCTGCGCTGGCAATTCATGGAAGAAGATGGCTGGCGCCCGGCCATGGGTGTGTTCGGCGCATTGCGCACCGCCTATGGGGAGACCAGCGCGCCATCGCAAAGCGGGCAGATTGTTGGTTTGCTCAGCAAGACCATTATCGAAGGGCCGCAGCCACTTGCCTTGTCGTTCAATGCCGGATGGTCTGAATTGTTCAATGCGGCACCAGGCGAAAGGGCAGGGCGCTATGAATTCGCGGCCGGCCTCGCGCAGAACCTCGGCCGGAATACCTCCCTTGGTGTGAGCTATCTGCGCAACCAACAGGATCATGGGGAGCAAGACCAGAACATCATCGCAGCTGGGTTTTGGCACAGGCTGGGTGAGGCAGGGCCTATCTTGGGGGGCGGCGCAGGTGCAGGGATCGGCGATGATTCGCCGCGCTTTCTGGTTTTCGCTTCAGTCAAATGGCTGTTCGGCGCGGCGGCGCCGTAAGCGATTGAACGGGCAGGGGCAGCGCAAGCTTCAAGCCATCACCCAATCACGAAACAGCGCAAGATCAATATTGCCGCCGCAAAGCACAACACCCGCGCGCTTGCCGCGCATGGCATCACGTTCTTGCACAAGCGCGGCCAGCGGTGCGGCCCCGGCGCCTTCCGCAAGGTTATGCGTATCCTGCCAATAGGCGCGGATCGCTGCGGCCACTTCATCATCCGTCACGGTCACGATGCGCGCCGCACCCTTGCGGATGATTTCAAGCGCACCGGCATCGGGCAGGCGCGTTGCCATGCCATCGGCGCGCGTATTGGCCGAAGGCGTTGTGACCACGCGCCCCGCCGCGAAGGAAAGCGCATAGGCAGGCGCTTCAGTGCTCTGCACGCCGATAATCTCGGTGGAAAGGCCCAAAAGGTCACGCGCCAGGATGCAGCCGCAAATGCCTGAGCCAAGGCCGATGGGGACGTAAAGCGCGGCGAGAGGTGGTGCGGCGCGCAGGAATTCCAGCGCGTAAGTGGCCACGCCGAGCACCAGATCGCGCGCAAAGGATGGCGCGAACAGCAAGCCTTCTGCCTTGGCTAGCCTTGCGGCTTCCTCCCGCGCTTCATCGAAATCCTGGCCATATTCGATCAGCCGCGCGCCCTGCGCGCGCATGGCGCTATTCTTCTCCGCGCTATTGCCGCGCGGCACCAGAATGGTGACCGGTATTCCGTAGCGCGCACCGGCATAGGCAAGCGATTGGCCATGATTGCCACGCGTGGCGCTCACCACCCCCGCAACATCTGGGTTTTCGCGCTTCAGCCTTTCCATGAACACCACGCCGCCGCGCACCTTGAAGGCGCCGGTCGGCGTGTGGTTTTCATGCTTTACCCAAACCTCCGCACCCGCGCGTTGCGCGAGCAGCGGCCAGGCATATTGCGGCGTCGGCGGGAAGGCTGTGTGGACAAGCCGCGCTGCATCTTCCAATTCACCTAGCGTGAACACGCGGTGTCAATGCCGCGCGATGTCTATTTCACCTTCCGGCTGCGGGGAAGAAAACGCGCTATCCGCAAAGGCTTCTTCCCAGGAACCGGCGGTGCTCGCCTTGGAATATTCGGTGGAACGGTTTTCGAAGAAATTCGCATGTTCCACGGCGTTCAGCATCTCATCCAGCCAAGGCAGCGGATTCTTTTCAATATTATAGAGCGGCTCCAACCCCAGCTGCTGCAAGCGGCGATCCGCGATGAAGCGGATGTATTGCTTGGTGAGCGAGGCATCCAGGCCCTGCACGCCGCCCAATTCGAAAGCCAGATCAATGAATGCGTCTTCATGATCCACGATGGTGGCGCAAACTAGGTAAAGATCGCGGCGGAATTCCTCGGTCCAGATTTCCGGGTTTTCCTGCACAAAGGTGCGGAACAGCCGGATCACGGAAAGGCAATGCAGGGTTTCGTCGCGCACAGACCAGCTCACGATCTGGCCCATGCCCTTCATCTTGTTGAAGCGCGGGAAATTCATGAGAATCGCGAAGGAAGCGAAAAGCTGCAACCCTTCGGTGAAAGCGCCGAAAGCGGCCAGCGTCTTCGCGATTTCGGTCTTATTCGCAACGCTGAAGCTATGCATGTAATCGTACTTGTCCTTCATCTCCTTGTATTTGAGGAAGGCCGTGTATTCGATTTCAGGCATGCCGATGGTGTCAAGCAAATGGCTATAGGCCGCGATATGCACCGTTTCGATGTTCGAGAAGGCCGAGAGCATCATCAGCACTTCGGTCGGCTTAAACACCTGCGAATAATGCTTCATGTAGCAATTATTCACTTCCACATCCGCCTGGGTGAAGAAGCGGAAAATCTGCGTCAGCAGATTACGCTCTGACGGCGTCAGGTTCTTCTGCCAATCCTTCACATCATCCGCGAGCGGCACTTCTTCCGGCAGCCAATGGATGCGCTGCTGCTGCAACCAGGCTTCATAGGCCCAAGGGTAGCGGAAAGGCTTATAGACGGGGTTCGAGGTCAAAAGATCGAACTTCACCGGCAATTCATCCTGCACCATGCCATCGGCCATTATATCGATTCCCATCTTGATTGGTCCGCGACGCTTTTACCACAATTGGTGGGTCGGGCAATCGCGAACCGCAAGATATTGTGGCGAAGCTACTCCACCCGGATATTGGATTCGCGCGCGATCACGGTGTTTTCAGCCAATTCGCGGGCAATACGCGCCGCGAAAACATCAGGCCCTTCACCCAGAATGATGCCGCCCTGATCAGTTATGCGCTGGCGGATGGTGGCATCGTTCAGCAAGCCCTGCACATCACGCGCGATGCGGTCCACGATATCGCGCGCGATGCCACGGGGCGCGAGGAAGCCATACCAGGGGCTGGTATCGGGTATGCCCATGCCAAGCTCATCCAAGGTGGGCACATTGGGCAGCACTGCCACGCGTTGCGGGCCCCCAATGGCCAGCGGGCGGAGCTTACCTTCGCGGGCCAAGGGCATGGCGCCGGCCAAGGTGCTGAAGGTGCCGGGTACACGCCCCGCTACTACATCCTGCAACGCTGGCACCGCACCGCGATAAGCAACATGGGTCAGGTCAAGGTTCATTTTCTTGCGGAACATCTCCAGCGCGAAATGCCCTGAAGACCCATTGCCCGATGAAGCGAAAGCCATACCCGGATTACGCCGCGCCGCAGCCACCAAATCCTGCGCGCTGCGGAAGGGCTGATCCACTCCGGTAAACAGCACCGTGGGCGACGCATAGATATTCACGATCGGCGTGAAATCATTGATCGTGTCGTAGGGCAGCCGCGCATAGACTGCGGCATTGCTGGCGTGGGTGCTGGCGGCGAGGAAAATCGTATAGCCATCAGGGGCTGATCGAGCGACCATTTCAGAAGCAATCACCTGGCTGGCGCCTGGGCGATTCTCAATCACGACGGGTTGGCCCCACAGCCGTTGCAGCGGTTCCTGCAATAGCCGCCCTGGAAAATCTGTGGGCCCGCCCGCGGGATAGCCGATGATCATCCGCACCGGACGATCAGGCCAGTTATTTGCTTGTGCTTTGGCTTTGGTGATGATGGTGCTGGCCATACCGGCGGCCAGCAGGCTGCGACGCTTCAACATTCCAGACTCCCTCCCTACCCATTTCGGGCTTACCGCCCCCGAAGCTGGGGGCGGGTTGGGGTAAGTCTAACGCAGCTTTACTGGCAGGCCAAACATTCTTCGTAATTATTGTTGGTCGCCGGCACTGCCGCCACCAGCGGCAACTGCGCCTGATCATTGGCCGGCGCCGCCACGCCAAGGGCTTCCTGCGGTGCCACCTTTTCACTGATAGCATCCGCGCGCTGGATCGAAAGGCTGCGGCAGTAATAAAGCGACTTCACACCCTTCTTCCACGCAGTCATGTGGATCTGGTGCAAATCCCGCTTATGCACATTGGCCGGCAGGAACAAATTCACCGATTGCGACTGGCAGATAAAAGGTGTGCGGTCAGCGGCATGTTCCACCACCCAGCGCTGATCCAATTCAAAGGCGGTCTTGAAGATCGCCTTTTCCTGTTCAGTCAGGAAATCCAGATGCTGCACGCTGCCCTTATTCACCGTCACGGTGGTCCAGGTATCCTCATCATCACGGCCATGCTTGGCCAATAGCTTCTTCAGATACGGGTTGCGCACAATAAAGGACCCGGACAGCGTCTTGTGGTTATAGACATTGGCCGCAATCGGTTCGATCCCCGGGCTCGCGCCACCGCAAATGATGCTGATGGAAGCGGTCGGCGCAATCGCGATCTTGTTGGAGAATCGCTCCATGAAGCCGTATTCGGCGGCATCCGGGCAGGGGCCGCGTTCTTCGGCCAGCAGCCGGGAAGCGGTGTCAGCCTGGGCGCGGATATGCTTGAACATCCGCATATTCCACACCTTCGCCACCACGCTTTCGAAGGGCACGTTCAGCGCTTGCAGGAAGGAATGGTAGCCCATCACCCCAAGCCCGACCGAGCGTTCCCGCATGGCGCTATATCGCGCGCGGGCCATGGAATCGGGCGCCGTATCAATGAAGGATTGCAGCACATTATCCAGGAAGCGCATCACATCGGGGATGAATTGCGCCTCATCCTTCCACTCAAACCAGGTCTCGAGATTGAGCGAGGATAGGCAGCACACCGCCGTGCGTTGTTCCCCATGCTGGTCAATCCCGGTCGGCAGGGTGATTTCCGAGCAGAGGTTGGAGGTTTTCACCTCAAGCCCCGCCAGCTTCTGATGCTCTGGCCGCGCATTATTCACGTGGTCGGAATAAATGATGTAGGGCTCACCGGTTTCGATGCGCGCGGTCAGGATGCGAATCCAAAGGCCCCGTGCGGAGACCTTCTTCATCAGCGCGCCATCCTTGGGCGACACCAGCGCCCATTCCTCATCCGCTTCCACCGCGCGCATAAAGGCATCGGGGATCAGCACGCCGTGATGCAGATTGAGCGCCTTGCGATTCGGATCACCGCCGGTCGGGCGGCGCATTTCCAGGAATTCTTCGATTTCCGGGTGATTGACCGGCAGATAGCAGGCTGCCGACCCACGACGGAGCGAGCCCTGGGAAATCGCCAGCGTCAGGCTATCCATCACGCGAATGAAGGGAATAACGCCCGAGGTCTTGCCGTTGCGGCCAACCTTTTCGCCAATGCCGCGCAGATTCCCCCAATAGGAACCGATGCCGCCGCCCTTGGCCGCGAGCCACACATTCTCATTCCAAAGCCCGACAATGCCATCAAGGCTGTCAGAGGCTTCGTTCAGGAAGCAGGAAATTGGCAAGCCGCGAGTCGTGCCACCATTGGACAGCACGGGCGTGGCTGGCATGAACCAAAGCCGCGAGATGTAGTCATAAATCCGCTGCGCATGTGCCGCATCATCGCCATAGGCGGATGCAACACGGGCAAACAAATCCTGATAGGATTCGCCCGGCAGCAAATAACGATCATCTAGCGTGGCTTTGCCGAAATCGGTCAGCAGCGCATCGCGCGCGCGATCAATGCGTACCTGGCCATGGCCTTCAAGTTGAACTGCGTCGAACACGGATAACCCCCTGAGAACTCCCCCGAAGCCGGATCATGCCCCAAGTTACGGTCTCACTACAAGATGTAGTCTTGCAACACTAGCAGCACCACTAGATGCGGTGCATGAATCAGGGCTTGCAAAGCGAGGTCACTTTGCGGCAGGGCAGTTTTGTTCCCGTTTCGTGCGCGCTCAAGCCCCCCTTTGCAAGACCTCTCGCTTGCCGCAACATCGCCTGGCCGTCGGGCCGAGCCCCGCATTAAACAAGAAATTTCAATCGCTAAGCCGCAAGAAGGAACACCCCCTTGGCCAAAATATCTCGCCGTAGCCTGATTGCCGCCCCGCTGGCGCTGACCCCGCTGACCTGCCCCGCCTATGCCCAGGCGCCCTGGCCCAGCCGGCCCATCCGCATTGTGATACCCTTCGGTACCGGGGGCGGGACGGATATCACCACAAGGCTTTTGGCCCCCAAATTGGCGGAAATCCTGGGCCAGCCGGTGGTGCTGGAAAACCGCCCCGGCGCGGGCGGCGTGGTCGGCACAGATTACGTGGCGAAGCAGCCGCCGAATGGCGATGTTTTCGTGCTTTCTACCCTCTCCCCCATTGCATTGGCCCGCGGCCTGCCCGCCCCGGTGCCTTTTGATGCGCGGACTGATCTGGTGGCGGTGGCGCCGACCGTCTTTGTGCCCATCGCGCTTGCCGTCACCACACGCAATTTTGCACCGGCTACGGCGGCGGAGTTCATCGCAACCCTGAAGGCCGCACCTGGGCGCTATCAATATGGCTCCTCGGGCATTGGCACTTCGGGCCATATCGCCTCGGCCAGCTTCTGTGTGCGCACGGGGACGGATGCCGTGCATGTGCCCTATCGTGGCGGCGGGCAGGTTTTTACTGCGCTCACCGCCGGGGAGATTCAGTTCTGTTCTGATATCCCCTCTCTCCTGAAGGGGTTTCAGGATGCTGGCACGGCGCGGGTGCTGTTTGTCGCGACCGATCAGCGATCTTCCCTGCTGCCTAATGTGCCGACAGCGGCCGAGGCGGGCATTGCCGGCTATAAATCCCATTCCTGGTATGGTTTCTTCGCCCCGCGTGGCACGCCGGCGGCCATTGTGAACCGGATGGCAGCCGCCACCGAACAGGCGCTTTCCGATTCGGCGATTAATCAGCGTTTTGAGGACATGGGCACGCCCGCCATGCGCGGCTACACGCCCGAGCGCTTCGCCGCCTATGTGCGTGACGAAATCGCCTTTTGGGAACCCGAAGTGCGCGGCCTTGGCATCAAGGCCGAATAGAGGTCCCAAATACTGGCGGGGTCCGGGGTGGCACGGCCACCCCGGCGGAGGTTCAGGAGGCGGAGCCTCCTGTTTTTTGTCTGGTCGCCTTTTCCGAGTCGCCAAGCTTAGCGCTTGGCTTGAAAATGCTCTGGGCAGAGCCTCCTGTATTGACCTGGCTAAAGCTGCCCGCCCTTCCGCCCTGCCATCGCCCCCAGCCGCAGCCGAAGCGCATTCAGCTTGATGAACCCTTGCGCATCAAACTGATCATAGGCGCCCTGGTCATCCTCAAACGTCACATGCTTCATGGAATAAAGGCTATTGGGCGATTGCCGTCCGGTGACGATGGTATTGCCCTTATAGAGCTTGAGCCGCACGGTGCCTGAGACGCTGTGCTGGCTTTCATCAATCAGCGCTTGCAGCATGCGCCGTTCGGGCGCGAACCAGAAGCCGTTATAGATGATTTCAGCATAGCGCGGCATCAGGCTGTCTTTCAGATGCGCCGCTTCGCGGTCCAGCGTGATGCTTTCCATGGCACGATGCGCCACATAAAGAATGGTGCCGCCCGGCGTTTCATAGCAGCCGCGGGATTTCATGCCGACAAAGCGGTTTTCCACCAGATCAAGCCGGCCAATGCCGTTTTCCTTACCAAGCGCATTCAAGCGCGTGAGCAAAGTGGCAGGCGACAGGCGCTCACCATTAATGCCAACCGCATCGCCGCGTTCGAATTCAATGGTGATCTCGGTCACGCGGTCAGGCGCATCCATCGGGCTGATGGTGCGCTGCCAGACCATTTCATCCGGCGCATCCCATGGTTCTTCCAGGATTTTGCCTTCGCTGCTGCTGTGCAGCAGATTGGCATCCACGCTGAAGGGCGCTTCGCCGCGCTTATCCTTCGCAATCGGGATCTGGTGTTCTTCGGCGAATTGAATAAGCCGCGTCCGGCTGGTCAAATCCCATTCGCGCCAGGGGGCAATCACCTTCACATCCGGCTTCAGCGCGTAATAGCTGAGTTCAAACCGCACCTGGTCATTGCCCTTGCCGGTTGCGCCATGCGCGACGGCATCGGCGCCCATGGCTTCGGCGATTTCAATCTGGCGCTTGGCGATCAGCGGGCGCGCGATGGAGGTACCCAGCAGATACATCCCCTCATACAGCGCATTGGCGCGGAACATGGGGAAGACGAAATCGCGGATGAATTCTTCGCGCAGATCATCCATGAAAATGTTTTCCGCCTTGATACCCAGCAGCAGCGCCTTATCGCGCGCCGGGCCCAATTCCTCACCCTGGCCAAGATCGGCGGTGAAGGTGATGACTTCGCACTTATAGGTGGTTTGCAGCCATTTCAGGATGACACTGGTATCAAGCCCACCGGAATAGGCGAGGACAACCTTCTTCACATCTTTGACGCGCATGATCTTTCCCTTGGGAAGTGCAAGATAGAGCGGCGGTATGCCCCCCGCCCGCAGCCAGGGCAAGCGGGGCTTGCCCGGGCGGCTGGGCTAATCGCTTGCGATTGGCCCGGGTTCCTGATTGTGGCGTGAAAGTTTTCATGGGTTACCTCAATTTGATGAGGTTTTTCAATGCCTTCCGTGTCGCTTCTGGATCACTCCTCTGCCGTTGAGAACCCTCGCAGTCCTGGAAGCTGGACCACCCGCTGCCGCAGCGGTGCGGAGCCATTGGGGCGCCCAAAATAACCTGCATTGGATAGGTCAGGTCGTCTTTCACGACGACCTGGCGCGGCTGAGAACAGGCAGCAGACCACACAACAAGGCCGTCATCAAACACATGGCCATGAAGATGACCCGCAACGCAGGCGACCCGCAGCAAGGGTGCTTTCAAGCGATCCCCATGACGCTGGGCTAGCGTTGATGAGCGCCCCAGGGGAGCAGAATCTCGCTCCCGCTGAGGAAAGGCTCCGTCAAAGACGCCCCCATGGCTGAAGCCCCGCGTCACCTACCCCCAACAACGCCTACCAAGGCGCCTTCATTACGCCTTGTCATGTAGGGAAGAGAGCATAGAGATCAGCCAGCGTCAGATTGGTCCCCACCATGATCACATCATCGCCAGCGCCGCCATTATAGGTGTTTGAAAGCCCATTGCCGATCAGCGTGTCACCGCCAGCGCCGCCAGTTACCGTAATGCCGGATACTCCAGTCGCTATCCCCAGCATCTCCACATTCGCCGGCAGGGTTAGATCCACCGAGGTCATGATGGTATCCGAACCAGCGCTAAGATTTTCAATCACTAAATTCTGCTGGCTGTTCACCTGATAGAAATCGTTTCCGGCTGAGCCAGACAGGGTATCCGCTTCACTGCCGCCATTAAGTGTATCGGCACCAGCGCCGCCGATCAGGCTATCATTGCCGCCATTGCCATAGAGGTAATCGTTACCATTGCCCCCTTCGGCAACATCTGCGCCGTCTCCGCCAGATAGAAGGTCGTTGCCGTCATCACCCTGAAAAGTGCTGTTGCCAGATTGAAAGGCGTAAAGACTGTCATCGCCATTGCCGCCGATCGCCAGGTTGCTGCCCTGCCAGCCATAGAGCACATCATTGCCATCACCGCCGCGCAGACTGTCATTGCCGAGATCGTTTTCGCCGCCATTCAGCGTATCGGCAGCCGCGCTGCCCAGCAGGCTGTCATCGCCCGCGCCACCATCTATTCTCTGCGAAGCACCGGTGCCGGTAACCAGCGTGTCATTGCCGGCTTGCCCCATAAGGGCTTGATTATCCCCTGAGCCAGCAACAAGGCTATCCGCCCCGTCACCGCCTTCACCGCCACTCCAAACACCTGTCCCAACAACAATCGTATCTGCGCCATCTTGTCCTTCGTAGCCTATGAAAATGTTGGAACCGCCCCATATGCTGTCATTGCCGGCGCCGGCCATAAGGTAGTGATCAGCGCCAAACCCGTCCACTAATGTGTCATCGCCAGCACCACCATAAAGCCAGTGATGAACGCCCGTGCCGGCCACCAAACTGTCATTGCCATCCTCACCGGCAAGACCAATGCCATTGCCGGTTGCAATCATTAGCGTGTCATTGCCGCTGCCGGCCATAAGATCCTCGCCGCCGCCAGTGCCAGAATACAAGCTGTCATGGCCATCCCCAGCGACGTAGTCATGATTGATGCCAAGGCCTGCAACCATGGTATCGTTGCCGGCATCACCATAAAGGCTTTGGTCGTTTCCGGAGCTGCCCAGGATACTATCGGCATCATCGCCACCATAAACATGCTGGGACGCGCCGCTACCTGCGGCCAGGATGTCCGCACCAGCATTCCCGTAAAGGGTCCCACTTGCAGAGCCACCGCTGATACTATCGGCCAAGTTGCTGCCATTGATAACCTCGATGCCAAGCAGGCTTTCTGTGCTGCCATAACCATCGCGGCCCGTGCCTGCGGCCAGATCAACACTCACCCCAGCCGTTGCCGCGATGCTGTTGGAAGGATTAAAGGCGTAACTTACGGTATCAACGCCGCTTCCGCCCGCAAAGGTATCGGCACCGGAAGACCCTACGAAAAATTCATTGCCAGCACCGCCCAACATGCTGTCATTCAGGGTGCTGCCCCAAATCTGTTCGATGCCAAGCAGCGTATCCGTGCCGCCCTGGCCATCCTGTGCGATACCTGCGGCCAAGTTGACCGAAATACCAATTGTGGCGTTGCGGAAATCCGCGACATCAGCGCTGCCGGCTCCGCCATCTATCGAATCATTGCCGGCATTGCCGCGCAGCAAATCATTGCCAAGGCCGCCAAACAGCGTATCGGCGTAAGCGCTGCCCCAGACATGTTCGATATTCGCCAGAGTATCGGTGCCACCCGCGCCATCACTCGCGCGACCAGCCGATAGGTTTACGCTGACACCCGCGCCGGCGAAGGAGTAATCAACCGCGTCAGCCGAACCAACGCCACCATCTAGTGAATCATTGCCGGCATTGCCACGGAAGGTGTTATTCTGATCGTCGCCAAAAATGGTGTCGTTGCCGGCACCACCGCGCACCTGCTCAATGCTGATCAGGGTATCCGTGCCGCCCAACCCATCATTCGCGCGCCCGGTGGCAAGGTTCACGCTGACGGCCTGGGAAGAAACATTGGCACCATAATCGACCATATCGCCGGTGCCGCCACGGCCATCCATCAGGTCATTGCCCTGCCAGCCGCGGAAGCGATCATTGGAAGCACTGCCGAGCATGGTATCGGCGAAAGACGTCCCATTCACCGCCGTGATGCCCACAAGGCTATCCGTGCCGCCGAAACCATCGGTTGCGGCGCCAGTTGTCAGGTCAACGGAAATCCCGCTGGTCAGGAAGGTGGAGGGGGTATTGTAATCTGCAAAGACACCAGTCACGCGGTAATTATCAATGATGGTGTCATTGCCGACGGAGCCGAACAAGAACAGAGAGGTATTTTGCGTCGCCGCCGTGGTGACGGTGATGAGGTCCCCATTATTGGACCCGCTCAGGCCTTCAAAGCCCTGGATACTATCCGTGCCCTGCGTCGCGGTACTGACTGTTGCCGTATTGATCCCGGTATTGCCACCGCTTGAAGTGATGGTGGCCGTGATCGCCTCACCACCGCCCGTTTGGTTATAGCGAATACTGTCCCAGGTTCCCGCACCGGCATCTATCGTGTCGCTGCCAGCTTCACCATAAATCAAGTCATTATCATTACCACCAGCAATACTGTCAGCGCCGTTGCCACCATAAATAGTGTCATTACCATCATTGCCCAGGATCGAATCATTCCCATCAAAGCCAAGATAGCTGTCGTTCCCCGCGAGCAAATCAATGGCGTCTGCGCCAGACGTACCGGTAAGTGTGTCACTCCCCACCGTAGGCCCGGAGGCAGCCGGGACCAGGCTTTGCGCCGCCATCACCGTAGCACCGCCATTGGTAAAGGTGATCAAGCCGCCTGCGGTCTCACCACGCACCCAGCCCGCATCTTCAAAGACCAAGCTATCATTACCGCTACCGTAAACGCGCAGCACATCATTGTCAGAAATCGAAATAACGGCGGCAGCCGTTAGACCTAGAAGACGGCCAGACCCCGCAAGGTCAACGGCCTCAATGCCTGGGTTGCCATCCAAATCACCGGCGCTTGCGGAGAGTGTCGCAACGCCGCCGCCCAGCATCGAAACCGTATCACTGCCGCCTGTATCGAATACGACAGCTTCTGGGGCGATATAAAAATCATTGCCGGCACCGCCAGTCAGCGTGTCATCAAGCCCGCTACTTGCATCACCTCCATTAAGGGTATCATCACCATCCCCGCCGGACAGGCTGTCATTACCATCCCCGCCAGAAAGCGAGTCATTGTTCGCGCCACCCGCCAGCGTGTCATTACCTGCGCTACCAGCAAGCATGTTCGCCAGGCTATCGCCTAAGATACTGTCAGCGAAACTGCCGCCCTGGACATTTTCGATGTCGCCAAGCGTATCAATGCCCTGGCCGAAGGCCGTGCCAGCGCTAAGATCAACCGTCACCGCACCCGACGCGGTCAGATAGTCGGCCGTATCCGTACCAGCCCCACCAAGAAGGCTGTCATTACCAACCCCACCCGAGAGGGAGTCATTATCCGCACCACCCAAAAGCGTATCATTGCCCGCCGCGCCTGTTATCGTATCCGCGCCATTTTCACCGGACAGATGATCATCACCATTGCCGCCCTGGACCAGGTCATTGCCAAGGCCACCCAAGGCGATATCCGCGCCATCACCGCCATCAATCAAGTCATCGCCCTGACCGCCAAGGATACTGTCATTGCCAGCAAATCCGCCGATCGTGTCATTGCCGTTGCCACCATCAATGGTATCGGCACCGTTGGAGCCAAGAAGGGGGTCATTCCCATCATCACCATTGACGACAGAACCTGTTGATCCAGACATGGCAAATCCTCGTGCGTTAAGCGGCCTTAGCCAGCGGCAGGTTGAAGGGGATGGGGCAATCGCCTCTCCACACCGCGCAGCTTGAGGCTCGGGCTGCGGCCATAGGCCCAGCCAAAGCCTCAAATTCGCGGGGTTGGAGATCGGTCAAAACGCCCCCTTAGGGTAAGAACGGATTTTATGAATGAACAGTTAATAACGCATTTGTTACCGAAACAAGCCCTAAACGGGCTCCACGATCCGGTTTTCACAGTTTTTTCACAGAATTTCTGACGTTCAGATGCAGGGGTGCAACTATTAATTGCATGATATTCAACCCAGAGTTTAACGAATCGCTGATCACCCTTCGTCCTTGCTTTGGCCGAGCGAATTGCTCCCGCTCCGCCAAGGGCGGTCAATTTTGACAAAGAATGTCATGGTCATGCCAAGGCAACGCCGTTTGCTAACTCATCAAGAAGGCTTCTCTCCCCCGCAGTAATGGGGGCGCCATCACCCAACAGCGCTTCTGTAGCCCATAATGGGCTGCCGATATTACGCTGCGGGCAAGGCTTCGTTTTGTCCGGACATGCTTTCCACCCCCCCCCCCGCCCGCAGCCAGGGCAAGCGAGGCTTGCCCGGGCGGTTGGGCTGCGGGACAACGGACGCAGTAAGCAAGGATCAGCTATGCGGCGCTTTGGAGGCTTTGTTGTTGCGGCAGCGGTGCTGATCGGGCTTGGCGTGGCCCCGGTCAGCCATGCGCAAGCGCCGATCATGCCCATTCTGGAAGCGCCAGCCATTCTGGACCTGCCGGAAGCGAGCCATGCGAGTGTTCGGCGCTTTCTCAATCTGAACACGCCGCGCGCACTCGCCTTCGGCCCGAATGGTGTTTTCAACTGGCAGGCAGGCGGGGGTGATGCGGCCTTTGTTGAACAGACCGCGCTGACCAATTGCGAAAGGCGTGCGGGGCCAGGCGCCTGCACCATCGCGCTTAGGGACCTTACGATCGTAAAGCCCGGGCGGGAATGGACGCCAATCCCCCCGCCTGAGGGCATGGCGATCACATCCGCCCACCACGCAACATTGCCGGATGAACGCTTCATCTGGTGGGGGCCGGCAGAAGCGCGCGGCGTGCTGGTCTTTGCCCATGGGAAGGAAGCGCTGACCGATATGCGTGGCCGCCAGCCGCATAGCTGGACCCGGCATTTCAACAATGCGGGCTTTGACATTTGGCGTTTTGACCGGGAACCCAATGCCGATAGCGCGCGCCGCGCCGCGACTTGGCTGCGCGATGATCTGGTGGCCTTGCGCCAGCGTGGCTATCGGCAGGTCATTGTGGCGGGGCAATCACGCGGCGGCTGGAACGCGCTGATGGTGCTGAACCGCCCTGGACTTGCCGATGTGGCTATCGCGATTGCCGCCGCCGCCCATGGCAGGCCGAGTGAGGAAAATAACCGCCTGCATGCCCAGATAGCTGAATTGGATGCGCTTTTCGCCGAAGCCGCACAGGCGCGCCGGATACGCCTGGCCATGGCGGATTTTCGGGATGATCCTTTCATGGCGGAACCCGAAAGGCGCGCCGCGGCATTGCAGCGCCAGCGGGAACGCTTCGCCGCATTTCTGTTGATTGACCGGCCAGACTCTGTCACCGGCCATGGTGCGGGCGGCACCACGGCCTTCAATGACCGTTATGGTGCCTGTTTGCTGCGCTTCGCGACCGCGCCCAATCCACCCGCCGCGTGTTGAAGGATGCGGCAAACAGGCGCGCCAGAAAAACCTCAACGGCTCTCCCGCAGCAGTAAATCCCGCTTCCGCGTCACGCCCCAGCGATATCCGGTGATATCCCCATCCTTGCCGACAACGCGATGGCACGGCACGGCAAGGGATACGGGGTTTTGCGCGCAAGCCCGGGCCACGGCGCGGGTTGCGCGCGGCGCACCCATTTCGGCGGCAAGCGCGCTGTAGCTGCGCGTTTCACCCGGCGGAATATGGCGAAGCGCCGCCCACACCCGGCGCTGGAAGATGGTGCCGCGCAAATCCAAGGGCAGATCAAGCGCGGCGCGCGGTTCCTCGATAAAGGCAATCACCCGGCGCAGCGTCTCAGCCAGCGCCTCAGGCGCGGCCATCAGGCGCGCGGCGGGAAAACGCGCCGCAAGGTCACCGCGCAGCGCTTCCGCCGGCTCACCAAAGCCAAGAAAGCAAATGCCCTCAGAAGTGGCGCCAATAAGCAAGGGGCCGAAGGGGCTTTCCGCTTCGGTGATCCTGATCTCCTCACCCGCGCCGCCGCGCCGGGCGGCGCCGGGGGTCATGCCAAGATGCTTGGTGCTGTTTTCATAAACCCGGCTTTCGCTGCCAAAGCCTGCCCCTGCCACGGCTTCGGCCACGCGCGCCCCTTCGGCCAAAGCCGCCGCCAAGCGCCGCCCGCGCACGCCTTCCGCATAGGAACGCGGCGTGACGCCGGTGATGTCACGAAACATTCGCTGGAAGTGATGCGGCGCATAGCCCGCGCGCGCGGCGAGGCTCGCGAGTGATGGTATCCCCTCCGAAGCCTCAATCATGGCGCAGGCAGCGCGCACGGCTTCCGCTTGCAGCCGGGCGCGATCACCGCGCGGGTCGCAGCGCTTGCAGGGGCGAAAGCCCGCCGCCTCAGCCGGGCCGCAATCGGCGAAGAACCGCACATGGCGCCGCAGCGGCGGGGGAGAAGGGCAGCCGGGGCGGCAATAAACCCCTTGGCTGGTCACGGCGTAGAGGAAGGCGCCGCAATCCGGCGCGGCATCGCGCGCCAGTACGGCGGCGAAGCGGGTATCATCAAGCTTCTCGGGGCTTTGGTTCATGGCGCTATTTCCGATCAAACCTGGACCAAGCGCCATCCGCTTCTTGCTTTCACTTGATCAGGCATTTGGCCGCCAAGTGCGATGATAGGGATGCCCCGTGCGGATCGCCTGCACGCGGTAAAGCTGTTCCGCCAGCATCCCGCGCACCAGAAAATGCGGCCAGGTAAGTGGGCCGAGCGAGAGCCGATATTCGGCCCGCGCCTGCACAGCGGGATCAAGCCCTTCTGCCCCCCCAATCATGAAGCAGGCAGCGCGTCCGGCTTCATCCCAGCGGGTCAGCAGCGCGGCCAAGCTTTCCGTATCGGGCATGGCCCCGCCGAGATCGAGCGCGATGGGCGCAGCACCAGCAGGGATGGCGGCCAGGATGGCGGCACCTTCCCGGCGGCGAATTTCAGCCGCGCTGCCGCGCGCTTCGGGGATTTCCACCAATTCCGGCGCAGGGCGCAGCCGCGCCGCGTAATGGGCGTAAAGTGCTGCTTCCGGCCCGGGCTTGATGCGCCCGATGGCGATGATCCTAACCGCGCGCGGCGTCTGATGTCTCCGTCATGCTTGGGCTTTCCGGCCCCCACATGCGTTCCAGGCGATAGAGTTCGCGCGCATCCGGGCGGAACAGATGGATCACCAAATCGCCCGCATCAATCAGTACCCAATCGGGGGAGGCCTGAATGGCATCGCGCCTTAGGTGCAGGCCAGCCTTGCCGAGGGCTTCGTCCAAATGGGACGCCATGGCTTGCAATTGGCGTTCAACCTGGCCGGTCGCGATGATCAGCCGGTCCGTGTAATCGGCGCGGCCTGTGACATCCAAAACCAGAATGTTTTCGGCCTTGTCATCTTCCAGGCTTTTTCGCGCGGCTTCCACAAGTATTTCCAGCCGGTCCGGTGGAAGTTTTTCGCGACGCTTGCTGCGCGTGCGGCTGATGCGCGGGGTCGCGGGCTTGGCTTCGCTATTGGCCTTTGATGGCGCCTTTGCTTTTAGCGCAGCCTTGGCCGCCTTCGCCGCAGGCTTGGGCGCGGCGGCCTTGCCGGTGGCGCGCTTGGGCGCGGGCTTGGCTTCGGGCGCTTTGGCCGCGGCGCGCTTTGCAGCAGGCTTCGCGGTTCCGGTTTTGGTGGTGGCCTTGGGGGGGGCTTCGGCCTTGGGCTTCGCGGTCACCTTGGCTTTGACGGCGGCGGCCTTTGGGGCGGCTTCGGCCTTGGGCTTGGAAGCCGCCTTGGTTTTGGCAGCGGCGGCGGGCTTCGGCTGCGCGGCGGCGCGCCGCTTCGGGCTTTCTTCAGCCGGGGTGGGTTTGCGGGCTATGGCCGCCTCCTCTCTCGATAGGTCACGGGTGCAGCGCTGCCGCCCTTATCGCGGTGGCGGACGCAGCGTGTTCCCGGGCGGAAACGAAACACCACTTCGCAGGGCACGTAGCCCGCTTCGGCCTGGCAGGCAACGCGCCGGGGTGGCAGCGCTGGCGGCGCAGCACGGAAGCCGACGCACCACGCAGGGCCTGGCGCGTCCAGCCCGGGCGGGGAAGGACGGCAAGCGGGGTCAAGCGTGCCATGCGTTGCCATGATTTCCAGTGCGGTAGCTGGACCAGATTATCCGCGCCAATCAGAAACACGAAACCAGCACGGGGAAAGCGTTGGCGCAGTTTTGTGAGCGTATCCGCGGTGAAGCGGGTGCCCAAAACCCTTTCGATATCGGTCGCGATCACGCGCCGCCCATCTGCCAAAAGCCGCGCACTGGCCAAACGCGCCGCCAATGGCGCCATGCCCGCACGGGGCTTCAGCGGATTACCGGGCGAGACCATCAGCCACACCTGGTCCAGCCCAAGCGCCCGCATGGCATGGCGCGCGACATGGATATGCCCAGCATGGGCCGGGTTGAAGGACCCGCCCAAAAGGCCAATGCGGCGGCGGCGGCCATCGCCAAAACGGGATGGGGTCATGCCAAGACCATAAACCGCTCAGGCGCCAAGGTGAATTGGCCTTCCATGCCCCGGCAGCCCGTTACTTGTAGACAAAAGCGGCGTCTGTCAGGTCTATTTTCGGGAATTCATCTTTTTCGGCCCAATAATCCTGATTATGCATCCATTCGGGCTTGTCGCCGCGTTGCGGCAGCAAGTGCATGCCGCGCATCAGATAGCCCGGATTGAAGTTTTCCGGGTCAATCCAGGGCAGAATGGGCATATTATGGTCTTCTTCCCGCAGCGCCACTTCCACCTGATCCTTGCCTTGCGCATCCATATGCTTCAGCAATTTGCATACAAAATCGCCCACCAAATCAGCGCGTAAAGTCCATGAAGCGCGGAAATAGCCGAAGACCCAAACCATATTGGGAATGCCGGTAAACATCATGCCGCGATAGGTCACCGTTTCATGAAAATCGAGCGGCTTGCCATCAATCTCGAATGCGATATCGCCAAGAACATTCAGGTTGAAGCCAGTGGCAGCGACAATGATATCCGCTTCCAATTCCTGACCAGATTTGGTCACAATACCTTTCTCCGAAAATCTCTCGATCTCGTCCGTCACTACGCTAGCCTTCCCGCTGGCGATGCCATGGAACAGATCGCCATTGGGCACAAAGGCCATGCGTTGCCGCCAGGGGCGATATCTGGGGGTGAAATGGGTCGCTATATCGTAGTCCTGCCCGACAATGCCGCGAATACCATCCAGCAGCGCCTCCTTCATCTGTTCCGGTTGCGTGAAGGTCAGTTTCGCGAATTTAGCCTGTTCAAAAAGGATTTTGCGGCGCGTGATTTCGTGAATCCAATCTTCGGAAATGCCAAGCGCGCGCAATTCCTCAGCGATCTCAATCGCGTTGCGGCCCACGCGGAAATAGGTGGGTGATCGCTGCAGCATCACAACATGGGCGGCTTTGGCTGCCATGGCCGGAATGATGGTGGCCGCGCTGGCGCCTGACCCAATGACCAAAACACGCTTATCGGCATATTCCAGCCCTTCTGGCCATTCTTCGGAATGGACCAGGCGGCCCTGATAGGCCGCCATATTTGGCCATTCAGGCATATAGCCCTGATATTGGCGGTAATAGCCCTGGCACATGTACAGAAATTTGCAGGTGAAACGGCGGGGAAGGCCATTGGTTTTGTCCAAGACTTCCAATGTCCAAAGCTTGGTCTGACTATCCCAGCTTGCATGCGTGATCTGGTGACGATAGCGGATATGCCGCGCCAGATCATTTTCGGCGATGACTTCGCCCATATAGCGCAGGATTTCTTCGGCAGTCGCGATAGGCGCGCCGCGCCAGGGCTTGAACCGATAGCCGAAGGTATGAAGGTCACTATCCGAACGAATGCCGGGATATTTATGCGTCCACCAAGTCCCGCCGAAACTTTCCTCATTTTCAAGCACGACAAAGCGCTTATCCGGGCATTGTGTCGTGAGGTGATAGGCCGCGCCAATCCCGGAAATGCCGGCGCCAACAATCAGCACATCGAAATGTTCGACGGAAAGCGGATTGCTTGCGCTGGGGTGCGGGGCGGTATCGGGCATGCTTCCGGTCTTTCCTGATCGCCAATAGATTAGATTTTTACCATAGCAGGGGGCCGCGCTTCAGCGAAGCGCCTGCCTTATCTGAAGCGCACCACCACATCCTGCGACTGACCCAAGCCCTCATAGCGCGCGGTCCAGACCTGACCCGCCACCACTGGCTGAGGCGGCGAAAAAGACCCGAGCGAGATCATATCCCCCTCACGCAACGGGCGCCCCTCCCGCGCTAAATCACGCGCAATCCAGGCGAGCGCATTCAAGGGATGGCCCAGAATAGCCGCGCCGGGGGCGCGCGAAACCTCCCGCCCATCCTGATGGAGTGAAATGCTCATCCGCCCCAAGGCCGCGATGAATTCAGCGCTTGGCGTCACGGTAATGGGCCTGCCCACAACGCCAAGCCGCGCGCCGACATTGACCGCGAGCAGATCACCAAGGCTTGGGCGATGATCTGGCGCATAAATAAGATCAGGCAATTCAATGAAGGGAATCACCTGATCAATATGGCGGATAAGCGCGGCGTGATCATTGAGCGCAGCCTCAACCCCGCCCATGCTGATGCGCACCAGCATATCCGCTTCCAGCACCGGCACGGCGGCGAAGCGTGCTTCGATCTCAGCGCCCGAAGATGCGCGCAGGGTGGCTTGGAAAATCGCACCGCGGATGGGGTGGTCAATGCCGAAGCGCTGCTGGATTGCTGGGTTGGTCAGGCCAAGCTTGTAGCCAACGACATCGCCCGGAGCATTTTCAAGCCAAGTGGAATCACTTGGCGGTTCGGAAAATGCGACCAAGGGAAAATTCCGAGGTTGTGCAAAAATCGCAATCAGCTTGTCCTGCACACAACGCCCATCAGCGGGTGAGAGCGCAGCGAAGGGTGCTGGTGATTGGCGTTGCAGAATCTGCCCGGCGAAGCGCGCGATGGCCGCATCATCCGGGCAGGCAGCATGCGCGGCAGGCGCCAGCGCCAAGCCCATCAGCAGCGCGGCGAAAAACCGCCGCAGCATCACGGCCTGATTTGCCCCGTGCCGAATATCTTGTAGCGATAGGTGCAAAGCTGTTCGAGCCCAACCGGCCCCCGCGCATGCAACCGCCCGGTTGCAATGCCAATCTCCGCGCCAAAGCCGAATTCGCCGCCATCGCAGAATTGCGTGGACGCATTCCAAAGCCCGACAGCGGAAGCAATGCCATCCAGGAATTGCTGCGCGGCAGCGGCATCTTCGGTGATGATCGCCTCCGTATGCTCACTGCCGAAGCGGCGAATATGGGCAAGGGCTTCGCCGATACCTGAAACCACTTTCACCGACAGCATCGCATCCAGCCATTCGGTGCCGTAGTCTTCATCAGTGGCGGCGGTCAGCCCCGGCACAATGGCCCGTGCGGCGTCATCGGCGCGAAAATCGCAACCAAGGGCACGCAGATCCGCAATCAGCGCGGGCAAAAGCGCGGGCGCGATGGCGGCATCAATCAACAGGGTTTCGGTCGCACCACAAACACCGGTGCGGCGCATCTTGGCATTTGCCAGCACCGCACGCGCCATGGCGTGATCCGCGCCGGCATGGATATAGGTGTGGCAAAGCCCTTCCGCATGGGCCAGCACGGGCACGCGCGCTTCTTCCAAAACGCGCGTCACCAGCCCCTTGCCACCGCGCGGCACGATCAGGTCAATCAAGCCAGAAGCGCGCAGCATGGCGCCGACAAAGGCGCGGTCAGCGCTGGGGGCCACTTGCACCGCCGCTGCCGGCAGCCCCGCGAGCTTCAGCCCTTGCGCCATGCAGGCGTGGATGGCTGTGGCGCTGCGCAAGCTTTCAGACCCGCCGCGCAAAATCACGGCATTACCGGATTTGAGGCAAAGCGCGGCGGCATCTGCCGTGACATTGGGCCGGCTTTCGAAAATCATGCCGATCACGCCAAGCGGCTGCGCCACGCGCTGCAGGCGAAGCCCATTGGGGCGCTTCCATTCCGCCAGAACCCGGCCCACCGGGTCTGGCAGCGCGGCCACTTCTTCCAAGCCCTTTGCCATGGCTTCAATGCGCGCGGCATTCAGCAGCAGCCGGTCACGAAAGGCGGGCGAAAGCCCAGGCGCGGCGGCCAAATCTTCGGCATTGGCGGCGATGATCGCGGCTTCATGCTCCCGCAATGCCGCCGCGGCCAAAAGCAACGCCTGATCCTTCACCGCGCTTGGCGCAACCGAAAGCGCACCTGAAGCAGCACGCGCGGCGCGTGCTGCTTCTTCAAGGGCCTCAGCGGGATCAGGCGGCATGGCGTTCACGGGCAGTCTTCCCTTCTAGAAACGCTGTAAGGATAGCACGCGACTATTCGATCTTGATGCCGCTTTCGCGAATGATCGGCTCCCATTTGGTGCGCTCCGCCGCCCAAGCAGCGCCGAATTCTGCCGGCGTTGAGGGCATGGCTTCAAGCCCATTGCGGTTCAGGATGCCGATCACATCCTTGTCTTCCAGCGCAATACGCATGGCATGCGCCAAGCGCTGCACGGCTGGCTCTGGCGTGCCGCGTGGCGCCACCACCGCATACCAGGATGGCACATTGAAGCCAGGCAGGCCGGTTTCCGCGACTGTCGGGATATCGGGCAAAAGGCGGGAGCGTTGCAGGGTTGGTACCGCCAAGCCGCGCAACCTGCCCGCTTCGATATGGGTCTTCACGGAAGGGGATGTCGGGAAGCCGTAATCCAGCCGGCCGGAAATCAAATCCGTCGCGACCAGGCTGCCGCCACGGTAGGAAACCTCAATCGTTTCAATCCCGGCCATTTTGGCAAAAAGCAAGCCCGCCAATTGGGGCGCGCTGCCAATGCCGCTATGCCCCCAGGAGAGTTCGCCGGGCCGGGCCTTGGCGGCTGCGATGATATCGGCGGCGCTGCGCCAGGGGCGTTCCGCCGGCACGGTCAGGATATTGAACAGGTCAACGGCAATGGAAACCGGCACCAAATCCCGCGCCGGGTCTATCGGCAGGCGCATCACCATGGGGCTGATCACCAAGGCGCCCAGGGTCGCCAGCAGGATGGTGTGTCCATCAGCCGGGCTACGGGCCACAATCTCACTCGCAAGATTGCTGCCGGCGCCCGGTCGGTTCTCTACAATCACCGGTTGGCCCAATACTTCCGACATTTTGGGCGCAAAGGCGCGGGCCGAGATATCTGTGGCGCCGCCGGGTGTGAAGCCCACCACCAAACGGATCGGGCGATCGGGGAAAGAACCCTGTGCCAGCGCGGGAGCAGCCAGAAAAGGGCTTGCCGCGATCAGGGCGCGGCGGGTCAAATGGTTCTTGGACATGAGGCACCTCTACCAGATTCTGCCCTCGCGTGCAGCCCGCCTGCCTTACCTAAACGCAAAATCCTTCAGCACTTCCGGCTTGAATTCCAAGCCATGGCCCGGCGCCTCTGGGGCCGTAATCATGCCATTGGCGATCTTGGGCAGGCGGATGAAGGCGTCATCCAAAAGCCCCATCTGTTCCGCCCAAATACCATTCGGAATGCTTGCCAACAAATGCACATTCAATTCCGGGAAAAGATGCGGCGCGATGGTGATGCCCCAGGTATCGGCGACCGTCGCGATTTTACGCAGCTCCGTGAGGCCACCGCGCATGGGATCAGGCTGCAAAATAGGCAGGCGCGGATTTTCCAGGAAGGGCTTCAGATCAGCGCGGCCAAAATGCGTCTCCCCACCCACCACGCGCATATCAAGCGCCTCGGCACAGCGGAGATAGCCTGCGTAATCATCGGCCAGCACGGGTTCTTCCAGCCAATAGATATCATATTCTTCAAACTTGCGGCCCATGCTGATGGCGATATCCGCAGTCCAGCCCATATTCACATCAATCATGATATCAATATCGGGGCCAACCGCTTCGCGCATGCGTCGCACATTGGCAAGATCGGTGTTGAGGTCACCAATATGCGCGACCTGCATCTTGATGGCAGTATAGCCCTGTTCGATGTAATGCTTGGCTTTCGCGATCATGCCATCGCCGCGCGCGCCGCGGAAACAGCCGCTGCCGTAAATCGGAATTTCGGAGCGGAAATGCCCCCAAAGCCGGTGCAAGGGCAGGCCCGCCGTCTTGCCCAAAATATCCCAAAGCGCGATATCAATGGCCGATTGCGCCATCATCGCGACACCACCGCGCCCGCCGGTCAGTGTTGTGCGCCACAAATCGCGCCAGATCGCTTCAATGGCCGAGGCATCGCGCCCGATGATGCGCGGTGCCATGGCTTCCGCGATGCAGGCACCAATGGTGCGTTGCAGCGGCAGGTTCAGCAAATGCAGGTAACCCATGCCGGTAATGCCCGATCGGGTGGAGATTTCCACCACCACCAGATCACGCATCGGCCCCAGCGCATGGCCCGCAAGCCAGGGATCATCCGCCCAGGGCATTTGCAATAGCGTGGTTTTCACCTCGCGTATCGTGAGATCGGTCATGGCCGCGTCCTTCCCTGGGGCTTCGGAAACAAGCATCGGGTGATATGGCGCGGGCGGTCAATCGCCTCTCATGGCCAAGCTGGTCTAGACTTTCAGCCCATGTCCATTCGATTCGCCCTGACCCATCGCAGCACCTATCGCTATGCGCGCGCGGTGGGGCTTGGCCCGCAGCTCATTCGCCTGCGCCCGGCGCCGCAATGCCGCACGCCGATCCTTTCATATGGGCTCAGCGTCGAACCGGCAGTGCATTGGCTGCATTGGCAGCAAGACCCGCTTGGAAATTTCATGGCGCGTGTGCTGATCACAGAACCCATCACGGAATTCAGCGTCAAGGTTGAAATGGTGGCCGAAATTTTCGTCATCAACCCCTTTGATTTCTTCGTGGCACCCGAAGCCACCAATTGGCCCTTCACGCCGGAGCCTTGGCTTGCCGAACAGCTTTTGCCCTATCGCCGGCTTGATCCGCAGGGCCCTTTGCTCGACGCATTTTTGCAGGAAATACCGCACACATCGCAGGGCACGGTTGAATTTCTGGTCAAGCTGACTTCCCTGGTGCATCAGCGCATCGCCTATGTGCAACGCCCAGAACATGGCGTCTGGGAGTGCGAACAGGTGCTCCGTGAAGGGCGCGGTTCCTGCCGCGATTCCGCGTGGTTACTCGTGCAAATCCTGCGCCGGCTTGGCTTTGGTGCGCGGTTCGTTTCTGGCTATTTGATCGAACCTGTCATGCTCGGGCGCGATGACGCGGAATTGCATGCCTGGGCAGAGGTCTATCTGCCAGGCGCCGGTTGGGTCGGGCTTGATCCGACCTCTGGCCTATTGGCCGGGGCTGGGCATATCCCGCTTGCGGCCACGCCGGACCCCGCGAGTGCCGCGCCCATTTCAGGCACGGTAGAACCGGTTGAAACCGCAACCAGTTTTGAGATGGTGCTGCGGCGCCTGAGCGAAGGGCCGGATTTGCCGCCCCCGCCGGCGCTTCGGTAACAACCCTGTCATGCGCGTTGCTGAAGCCCCGCCTTATTTCGGCCAATGGGAAAGCCCAGCGCTGATCGGCGCCATCATCTCGGGCGCATACCGGGCAGAGGATGATCCCGCCTGGGCTGCCTCCGGCGCCGAAAGCCCAGAAGATTATGCGCGCTGGGCGGATCATCTTTGCGGGGTTGCGTGTTTGCGCATGGCGCTTGCCGCGCGCGGCATCACGCCACCCCGCGCGCGAGATCTGGCGCGGGTGCTGACCCGCCACGGCGCTTATGTGGAGCAGCCGGATGGCTTCATTCGCGGCCTGATTTACGCCCCCGCCATCACCTGGCTTGGCGAAGCCCATGGCCTTCACACTAAGGTCATTCTGGACCGCGCGGCAGAGGATATCCCGCCCTTGCTGACCGATGGCGGGCTTTTCATTGCCTCGGTCCATCCTGCCATTCGTTGCCCGGCAGAGCCCGCACCCGGCAAGGGCGGGCATTTGGTGCTGGTATTCGGCGTGGAGGACGGCGCGCTTCGGCTGCACAACCCTTCGGGCCATGATGCGGCTTCGCAGATGGATGCGCGCGTGGCGCTGTCGGATTTCGCGCGCTTTTTCGCCGGGCGGGGCATTTGGCTGCCCGGTCCGCCATTGGCGCGGCAGCGTTGAGGCCGTAACACTAAGCCGATGCGACCCGCGCTGCGCCTTATGCTGATGCTATTGTTATGCCCACTGCTGGCTGCGCGGGCCGAAGCGCAGGGCAATGGCCGCGTCATTACCGGTATTCCGGGCTTTTCGCTGCAACAAACCGCCGATGGGGTGCTTGGGCTGCTTGGCTATAATGTCATCCCCGATATCACCGCATCCGCGCTTAGCATCAGCCGTGGCGGGCAGGAAGATACCGGCCTGCAAACCACGCAATTCGGCCTGGGCTTCACGGTGGACCCGGATTTCCCGCTCTATCTGGAAGGGTTTTTGGGCTATTCGCGCTATGATCCGCGCTTTGTCTTTTCGGAAGGAGAAAAGAAATCCCCGCTGCCAACGCGTTGGAACAATGTCTCGGGCACCATTGGCGTTGGCTGGGATTTCCCCATCATTGAAGGCTTGGTATTTCGCCCCATCCTGAACGCCGCGCTTGGCCATGTGGAAACCGATGTGTCGCTGATTGGGCGCCTTCTGGAATTGAAGCTTGATCGGGAACTGGCTTTCCTTCAGCGCGGGCGCATGAATGCCTATGGCCTGGGCGGGTCCCTGATGCTGGATCTGAACATTCCCCGCCCTGGCTACGAAGTTGATCTGGAATTGCGATACACAGACATAAGGCTTTCCACCTTCGGGGACACTTCGTCCCTGGTGCGCGGCGAATCTGAGGCGAAAACCTTCAATGTCTGGGGCCGCGTGCGCTGGCCGATGGATGCGGAGATGTTTGGCCGCCCGCTCCGTTGGGTAGTGGATCTTTCCCATTCCCGCTTTTTGGGTGATCAGGCAGCCCTTGGCTTTGACCATTTGACCAAGGTTGGCGGCGGGATTGAGATGAATGTCGGGCGCTATGAATTGGGCGTCTGGGATTTCAACATGCAATCCATCCGGATCGTGGCGCGGTATCTGTTCGGCCAGAATGTCTCCGGCGCGTCAGTGGGGCTTGCGGTTTCCTTCTGAAACCCATCCGGGGCGGGGCAGGGCCATCTTGACGCCCCGGCCCATGGGTGATGCTTTGCAGCCATAAAGAAGGATAAGCCGCCATGGACCATAACCCCTTGCCATTCGCCCCCACCGAAGAAACGCGCATGCTGCAGGACCTTGTCGCGCGCTTCGTGGATAAGGAACTTATCCCGCTGGAGCCCGCGATTCTGAAGCGCGAAGCCGAAGGCAAGGGCTTTAAGCTTTCGGAAGAAGAAGAAACGCGCTTGCTCGCGCGCTGCAAGGAATTGGGCCTTTGGGGGCTTGATGTGCCGGAAGAATTCGGCGGCGCCAACCTTTCCCTCAGCGCGCTTGCGGCAGCCGAGGAAGAATTGGGCCGCGCCTGCGTGCCCTTCGTCATCCCGCCCGATAGCCCCAATCTGCACATGATGCTCTCGGTCGCCAATTCCATGCAGCGCGAACGCTATCTGGCGCCTTACGCTGAAGGCACGGCACGCTCCGCCATGGCGATCTCAGAACCTGGCGCGGGCGGTGACCCCGCCGGCATGACCACCCGCGCGGTGAAGGATGGCAATGATTGGGTCATTAATGGCCGCAAGATTTGGGTGAGCAATGTGCCGCGCGCGGATTTCATCATCCTCATGGCGCGCACCGGCGATGGCAAGCGCCAGGAAGGGGTGACGGCCTTCATCGTGGAAAAGGGCACGCCCGGCTTCATCATTGAACGCGAAATTTCCATGATTGGCGGGCGCAAGACCTATGAATTGGTGTTTGAAGATTGCCGCGTGCCGGAAGCCCAAGTGCTCGGCGAATTGGGCCGCGGTTATGCGCCGATGCAACTCCGCCTGAATGTGCGCCGCCTGCAAATGGGCGCGCGTTGCGTGGGCATGACACGCCGCGCTTTGGATATGATGGCTGATCAGGCGCGCAACCGCGTGACCTTTGGCGTGCGCCTTGCGGACCGCCAGGCCATTCAATGGTGGGTGGCAGAAGCCGCAACCCGCATGCATGCCTGCAAGCTGATGGTGGCCGATTTGGCCGCCAAGCTTGATGCGGGTGCCGATGTGCGGATGGAAGCTTCCATGCTGAAGGTGGAAGGCACGGAAATGGCGCAGGATATCCTGGACCAGGCCATGCAGACCTTCGGCGCCATGGGCGTGACGAAGGAGCTACCGCTGCAATTGATGCACCAGCAGGTGCGCCTGATGCGCGTGTATGAAGGCCCGTCTGAGGTGCATCGCAGCGCCATTGGCCGGCGCATCCTGGGTTCCAAGGTCTGATCCCGGATGGCGGAACCGCATCGCCCGCTGGATGGGATTCTCGTTCTCGATCTCGGGCAGATTTACCAGGCGCCTTATTGTTCCTTCCTGATGGCGATGGCGGGCGCCACCGTCATCAAGATTGAACCGCCGGGGGGAGAGTCCCTCCGGCGCCGGACGATGGTTTCCGGCGGGTCCGTGCCGCAGGCCATGCTGAATTCCAACAAGCTTGGCATTTCGATAGACTTCAAGAATGAAGCCGGGCGCGAGTTGTTCCTTTCCATGGTGGATCGCGCCGATATTCTGATTGAGAATTTCGCGCCGGGGGCGATGGATAAGCTTGGCCTTGGCTGGGAAGTGCTGCTGGCCCGCAACCCGCGCCTGATTTACGCGGCGGCGTCCGGCTATGGCCGTTCAGGGCCGGATCGCGACAAGCTGGCCATGGACCTGACGGTGCAGGCGGCATCCGGCATTATGCACACAACGGGCTTCCCTGATGGCCCGCCCGTGAAATCCGGCCCGGCGGTGGTGGATTTTCTGGGTGGTACGCATCTTTACGCCGCAGCATTGACTGCGCTGTTTGACCGAGAACGCACCGGGCGCGGGCGCTTTGTTGAAATCGCCATGCAGGATACGGTTTATCCCTGTTTGGCTTCCGCGCTTGGCATGCATTTCGGCGGGCTCCGCGGCAAGATCCCGCCGCGCACGGGCAATTCCCATGCGGGGCTCGCGATGGCGCCCTATAATGTCTATCCGACCAGTGATGGGTATCTGGCGATCATTGTGGTCAAGGAAGACCATTGGAACCGCCTGCTGCGCGCCATGGGGCGCGAGGATTTGATGGGCGATCCGCGCTTCGCCACCAACCCGGCGCGGGTGCAAAACATGGCTGAGGTTGATGCCATGGTGACTGGCTGGCTTGCCACCATGACCCGCGAAGAAGCCGTGGCAGCCACGCGCAAATTCGGCGTGCCGGCAGCGCCGGTGCGTGATTTGGATGAGGTGATCAATGACGCCGGCATGCATGAACGCGGCATGCTGCATTGGGTGGAACATCCCGAAGTGGGGCGCGTATGCTTGCCATCCTCACCTTTGCGGTTTGCGGATGCACCAGCGCCGGCGCTGAAACCGAGCCCTTTCCTCAATCAACATGAGGAAGAAGTGCTGGGGGGGATTTTTGGGTTTACGGCGGAAGAGCGCGCGGCGCTGCGGGAGGCGGGGGCGATTAGTACGGTGGCGCAGGTGAAGGGGTAGGGGCGGCGGCTATGAGCACGATGCTGGAATACAAAGGCTATCTGGGATCGGTTGCATACAGCGACGAGGATGGGGTGTTGCACGGTCGCCTTGAATTCATCCGTGACCTTGTGACCTATGAGGGCAAAGACGCCAAAGGTATCAAGGCAGCCTTTGAGGAGGCCGTGGAGGATTATTTGGAGCTTTGCGAGGCCGAGGGCCGTAAGGCTGATGTACCGCTGTAGGGTAGTTTCAACCTACGTCTCGGACGCGACTTGCACCGCCACGCGATGCTTTCCGCGAGGTGGCGGGGGATCAACCTCAACACTGTCGTCAGTGATGCGCTGCGCCGGTATCTGGAGCGCGATGAACATGCGGCATTGGATGGACGATCCTGAAATTGGGCGTGTTTGCCTGCCATTTCCACCGCTACGCTTCACCGATGCGCTGGCGCCGGCGCTGAAGCCGAGCCCGTTTTTCAATCAGCATGAGGAAGAAGTGCTGGGCGGGATATTTGGGTTTTCGGCGCATGAATGGGCAGCCCTGCGGGAGGTGGGGGCGATTAGTGCGGCGGCGCAGGTGAAGGGGTAAGGGTAGGGCGTGACCCCTTCCAGGGATATTTGATTTATAGTACTAATTTGCTTAGATGAATATCTACTGGATATCCCGATCCAGTTATGCAAGCCTACTCGCTAGATCTAAGGGGATGAAAGCGCCGTGGAGCTGACCTTTCGAATCAAATACACGGACGGCCTAAGTAAGTTCGACAATCTAGATAGTTATTACGGCTCGGAATCACTTCTTGGAATTACTCGCTTTCTACTTATTTCGATGAATGCCTTTGCAAATCGAGATATCATCACGCAAGCAACATCTGCCAAAGGTTTTAGCCTTGTATTGGGCTCATCGAAAAAAGGAAGCTGGGAGCAATTAATTCACCTTATTGTGACCTCACAAGAGGTCGCTGATTTACTTAAAGATCTTGGAAAAAATGGACTTTACGATCTTCTTAAGTTTAGCTTTTTTTCCCTGCTTGGAGGTGGAGGGACATACGTACTTAAAAATAAAAAAGCGAAAAAAGTTATAGCAGACCTACGAAAAGAAAATGATGATCTCCAAGAGAAGCTTGACGACGCTTTAGGCCGTGGACTCATAATGCCGCAGGCGTATCCTGATGCAAGCGAGTTTGGTCATGGCTAGGAATGTTGATCCGAGCTTGTCATATCTGGTTGCGATGCGGCGATAGTATTTGAGTTTGTTGAAGA
>JBIJAH010000055.1:0-9003 GCA_044345845.1 Roseomonas sp. | reverse complement strand
GAACCCTTATCGTTACGTTGAGTGGTCGGTCGGCGTTCAGAAACGCCTTTGCATAGTCCCAGCGCAGGTGGGCCTTATCATTATTTTTTTGCCCAATGGAAATCCTGGTGTTCACCCCGCAGCGCCTGCGAAAGCCGGCCCACGGCCCCACCAACCACCGCGATGCAGCGCGTTACTGCCGCCTAGTGCAGCTTGCTAGCCCGAAAGGCCGCCTCATCCATGTTGCCCAAATAAGGCGCAGGATAACCGCGTGCATCCCTGTCTATTCCGCCGCCTTCGCCATGCGCAGCGCCGCAGCCTTGGCTTCCACCAGGCCCACAATGTGATCCACCATTTCCTCAGACCGGATCGTGTGGTCCGTCTTGCCGGCGCTATAGACCATGTGAGTCCCCGCACCGCCGCCGGTTAGGCCGATATCGGTCATCAGCGCCTCACCGGGGCCATTCACCACGCAGCCGATGATGGAAAGGCTGATCGGCTCCACAATATGCGAAAGGCGATCTTCCAGCTTTTCCACGGTGCGGATCACATCAAACCCCTGCCGCGCGCAGCTTGGGCAGGAAACCACCTTCACGCCGCGATGGCGCAGATGCAGCGATTTCAGCAATTCCCAACCAACCGAGACCTCTTCCTCCGGCTCGGCAGAAAGGGAAACGCGCAGAGTATCGCCAATCCCGGCCCAGAGCAGAGACCCAAGGCCAATCGCGGATTTCACCGTGCCGGTGCGCTTCCCGCCCGCTTCCGTGATGCCGATATGCAGCGGGTGATCGCAGGCTTCCGCCAATTGCTGATAGGCAGCAACGGCAAGGAACACATCGGATGCCTTCACGCTGATCTTGAATTCGTGGAAATCTTCTTGCAGCAGATGGTCAGCATGCCAAAGCGCGCTTTCCACCAGCGCTTCCGGGTTGGGTTCCCCGTATTTTTCCAGCAAGTGCTTTTCAAGGCTGCCGGCATTCACGCCGATGCGAATTGAACAGCCATGATCGCGCGCCGCCTTGATCACTTCCTTCACGCGTTCCTTGGACCCGATATTACCGGGATTGATCCGTAGGCACGCCGCGCCGGCTTGCGCCGCTTCAATGGCGCGGCGGTAGTGGAAATGGATATCGGCCACGATCGGCACATTCACTTCGCGCACAATTTCAGCCAAAGCCGCCGTTGCTTCCTCGGTCGGGCAAGACACGCGCACAATATCAACGCCCGCCAATTCGCTACGGCGGATTTGCGCAATCGTCGCCGCTGCGTCCTCGGTTGGCGTATTGGTCATGGTCTGCACGGAAATCGGCGAATCGCCGCCCACCGGCACGCGCCCGACATGGATCAGGCGGGATTTGCGGCGCTCGATCTTCTGATAGGGACGATAGGACATGCGGCGGACCCCAAGCTTGGTTTTGTCCCGCGATTATGCCGGGGCTTTCGCCGCGCCGAAAGCCTTGAAAAGCGTCAGGTCAGTTACCGTTCAGATGGAAGCATCTGAACGGGTGAAGATGCTCGAAAAACAAAGATATAGAACGGGTTGCGTGAACCCGTGTGAACGCAACCCGCTCTAGGGCCGCGGCGGCATTGGCGGCGTGGGCGTGGCAGGCGCCGGGCGCGGCGCCGGGGCTGGAACTGAAGCCGGCGCGCCAGGCTGTGCCGCAGCAGCCTTCAGGCGATCTGCCTCAAGCATGATGTTGCGCCTGACGCCGGGCCCGCCGAAGGGGTCAACATCTTGCCCATCCAACAGAATATCCAGATTCTCGGCCTTGCCCGTGGTCAGTACAATGCCGGGCCGATTGGGAATTTCGATACTCTCGCCAGCGCGCAGCACGCGGTCCACCAGCACCCGATTGCCCGGATTATCGCGAACCTGCACCCAGCTTTCGCCCTTGGCGCGGATCACCACACGCGGCTTGTCGGGGTCTATGCGCGGGGGCGGTGGCGGGGGGGCGGCAAAGGGCGCCGGGGCCGGCGCGGGCGGTTCCAGAACCGGCGCGGCGGGCGCCTCTCGCCCCGCAGGCGCTTCGGCGGCGCGTTCCAACCGGGGCGGCAAGGGGGGCACGCTATCCACCACCCGCTCACCACGCCCGCTCCATTGATACCAGGCGATATAGCCGCCAAGCGCGACGGCAACCCCAATGGCCGCCAGAATACCGGTTGGGATGCCGCGGCGCGGTACGGGTTCGGGGAAGACCAATTCCCCCGATTTCGTCACCGCTGTGCCGGACATATCGCGAAAGCGCCTGACCGCATCATCCGCATCCAGCCCAAGCGCGGTAGCATAGGACCTGACGAATCCAACGGCATAGGCAGCGCCAGGCAGGTCCTTGATCCGCCCTTCCTCAAGCGCCTGCAAATAGCGCTTATTGATGCGAAGCTGAGTCGCCGCATCCTCCACACTCACGCCAAGGGCGATCCGCGCCTCGCGCAGTTCTTCACCAACGCGGGCGGCTTCCTGGGGCGAGTTTTCGGTACGGGCAGAGCGCTTCATGGGGTTTCCAGCGGTTCACGCGGCGGCGGCTGAACGGGCCATCATCGCCTGCGCTGCCTGATCACGCAATTCCGCGATGATTTCAGCGGCGCTTTGTTCCTGTGTCACCATACCAACCGATTGCCCGGCCATGAGGGACCCATTTTCGACATCGCCATCAATGACAGCTCGGCGCAGCGCCCCGGCCCAGAAATGTTCGATATCAAGCTGCGCGGCTTCCTTGGTGAGTTCACCGGATTGGAAGCGGCGAATGGTCTCCGCCTGATGTTCCAGGAAGCGCTTGGTGCCTTGATTTTGCAGGGCGCGCACCGGGATCACGGGGAAGTTCTCATCCAATTGGATGGTCGGCATGGCATCGCGCGCATTGCCGCGGATGAAGGCCTGTTTGAAATTGGCGTGCGCGATGGATTCCCGCGCGCACACAAAGCGCGTGCCAAGCTGCACGCCCGCCGCGCCCATCTCAAGATAGGATAGGATCGCCTCACCGCGCCCAATCCCGCCGGCCACGAAAACCGGCACATCGCGGATATGGGGCAGGATTTCCTGCGCCAGAACAGTCAGCGACACCGGGCCGATATGCCCGCCCGCTTCGCTGCCTTCAATCACGAGCGCATCCGCCCCGGCGCGGATCAGGCGCTTAGCAAGGGCGAGTGCCGGCGCAAAACACACCACCTTCGCCCCGCCATCCTTGGCCTTCTTGATGGCGGTGCCGGGCGGAATGCCGCCGGCAAAGACAATATGCGAGACCTGGGCCGCCAGACAGGTATCCACCAGCTGATCCAGCCTGGGGTGCATGGTGATCAGATTGACGCCGAAGGGCTTGCTTGTCAGCGCCTGCGTAGCCGCAATTTCTTCCGCAAGGCGCGGCGGTTCCATCGCCCCGCAGGCAATCACGCCAAAGGCGCCCGCATTCGAAAGTGCCGAGACCAAATGCCGTTCACTGACCCAGGACATGGCGCCACCCATGATGGCATAGCGCGCGCCGAAAAACGCCGCGCCACGGGACATGAGTCTATCAAGCTGCGCCAGGGCGTCCTGCATCTGCATTGTCATGCCGGCGCGTCCAGACCGTAAGCCGTGTGCAGCGCGCGCACCGCAAGTTCCGTGTAGTCAGCGCCAACCAGCACGCTTACCTTGATTTCGCTGGTGGAAATCACCTGGATATTGATGCCCTTTTCCGACAGCGCCTTGAACATGGTGGTCGCGACACCGGCGTGGCTCCGCATCCCAATGCCGACCACGCTGATTTTGGTGACATCCGGGTCAGCGAGCAGCGCCTCATAGCCAAGCTCCCCGCGCGCTTTTTCCAGCACATCCTGCGCGCGCGCCAGATCAACCTTGCCGATGGTGAATGTCATATCCGTGCTGCCATCGGCGCCGATATTCTGCACGATCATGTCCACATTCACGTTGGCCTTGGCGAGCGCGCCGAAAACGGCGGCGGCCACACCGGGCCTGTCCGGCACACGGCGGAGCGTTATCTTGGCGTCATCGCGCGAATAGGCGATGCCGGAAACGACGGGCTGTTCCACGATTTCATCCTCATCAACCACGAGCGAGCCTGGCTTGTCTTCAAAGCTGGAGAGCACCTGCACGCGCACACGCTGCTTCATCGCCAATTCAACCGACCGCGTCTGCAAGACCTTGGCGCCAACGGAAGCGAGTTCAAGCATTTCCTCATAGGAAATCTGCTCAAGCTTGCGGGCGCGCGGCACAATGCGCGGGTCGGTCGTATAGATGCCGTCCACATCGGTATAGATATCGCAGCGATCCGCCTTCACGGCGGCGGCGATGGCCACGGCGGAAAGATCAGACCCGCCACGGCCAAGCGTGGTGATGCGGTTGCGTTTCGGATCAATGCCCTGAAAGCCCGCCACGACCGGCACCTGGCCTTGCTGCATGCGTTCAATCAGCGCTGCGCCATCAATGGATTCAACCCGCGCCTTCCCATGCGCCTGGTCCGTGATGATCGGCACCTGCCAGCCCTGCCAGGACCGCGCATCAACGCCAATCGCTTGGAGCGCAATGGCCGTCAGCCCCGTTGTCACCTGCTCACCGGTCGCGACCACCGTGTCATATTCGCGCGCATCATGCAGCGCCGAGAGGTCCTGGCACCATTTCACTAGCTGATTGGTGACACCCGACATGGCGGAAACCACGACAGCCACTTGGTTGCCGGCATCCACCTCTCGCTTCACGCGGGCGGCGACATTGCGGATACGATCCAGATCAGCGACTGAGGTGCCGCCGAATTTCATGACGATACGGGCCATAGAAGGCTGTTTTCCCTGGGCGGGGCGGAAAAGGAATGGCCGGCGGTTGCGCCGACGCGCGGGGCGGGACAGATACCGGGGGGGCGGTTGGCGCGCAACCCATCCCAGCGGATCAGCGCAAGAAAGGGCATCACCTTGGCGGAAGTAACGGCGCTTCAGGCGGAAATCGCCAAATTCGACGCGCTCGCGGCGCGCTGGTGGGACCCGAATGGCCCCATGAAGCCGCTGCATCGGATGAACCCGGTGCGCATTGGCTGGATCGCCGAAAGGCTGGCCCGCGCCCATGGCCGCAAACCGGGCGGGGTGGCGCCTTTGGCGGGGCTCAGGGTGCTGGATGTGGGCTGCGGGGCGGGGCTTGCTTCTGAGGCACTCGCCCGGCTCGGCGCTGAGGTGACCGGCATGGATGCGGCGCCTGAGGCGCTGGAAGTGGCCCGCGCCCATGCTGAGGCTGGCGGTCTTGCCATTGATTACCGCCTCGGCGGGCCAGAGGATTTGGCTGAAGCCGGTGGTTACGATGCGGTGATTTCGCTGGAAGTGATTGAACATGTGGCGGAACGCAGCGCCTTCCTGGCCGCCCTGGCCCGCGCTGCCCGGCCTGGGGGGCAGGTGTTCCTTTCCACATTGAACCGCACGCCGCGATCCTTCCTGATGGCAAAGCTTGGCGCGGAATATCTGCTGCGCCTGCTGCCGGTGGGCACGCATGATTGGCGCATGTTCGTGACCCCCGCCGAGCTTGGCGCGGGGCTGCGCGGGGCTGGGCTGCGGGTTGCGGATGTGGCTGGGATGGAAATGGGGTTTTCCGGTGCTTGGCGCATTACCCGCGATACAGGGGTGAATTACCTGATGATGGCGGAAAAACCCGCTTAGACATCGCCAATTCTGAAGGCATCGGCGATGCGCCGAATGGTGCCGTCTGCCGCGACCAGCATGACATCAAAGCGCATCCCTGCCGTACCATGGCCGGGGTGTTCGGCGAGCCAGGCCTCGGCGGCAGCGACCAGGCGCGCGCGTTGGCGCGGGCCAAGGGCGAAGGCGGCCTCCGCCAGCGATGGCCGGGCCTTCACTTCAATGAAGGCGAGCAGGCCCTCGCGTTCGGCGATCAGGTCAATTTCACCGGCTTCGGTTCGGCATCTTTGGGCAAGGATGGACCAACCTTCAGCGCTAAGCGCTGCGGCGGCGAGGGCTTCTGCATCCTGACCGACGACATAGGCGCGCCGGCCACGGAGCAGGCGATGGGTGGGTGGGGTTTGGCGGGGCATTACATGAAACTCCAGGGAGCTTATCTCAGACCAGCTCGAATGGCCGTCGAAACCAAGAGCATGCAAATTCGTTCATACTGCTATCTAATGTGGTTTCCCGAATCGTAGCGCAGGGTCTGATGCCGAAGCAAACACGACAACCATCCCCACGCTTCGGCATCGCCGAGTGGTTCGGGCGAGATATTCTTGACCTCACCCCCAAAAAACGCAGCGACATAGCCTTGGAGTTGCTGCGCCCCAAACGGGAGAGATCGGAACGCCTTTGTCCTTTTCAGGCCCGCAAACAAGGCGCTAAATGCTCCAAGGAAGGTGGGGTGTGTTCACTTCGTCTCTATGCGCCCGACCAAAGTGCCGCAACCGAGGCCGTGTTGGCCAAACCCGTTGAAGGGCCGGCAGGTGCGTTGCGCATAACCTGCCCCTACCGCTTTCATCACGAACTGGAAGTGTTGCGTTGGGTTGGTGAGACCATTCTCGGCGATGAGAATCCCCTCATCGCAGCAGAGGTTGGCTTTCTTGAGGGAGGCTCTCTGCTTAACGGCGAAGAAGGGGATGATGTGGGCCGGCTCGACATGATCTTGGTGAAATCTGGTCCCGTGGCTTCTGAATCGCTGCATTGGGCGGCCTTGGAGATTCAGGCTGTTTATTTCAGTGGCGACGCCATGAGAGGCGATTTTTAATCTCTGACTGATCCGTACTTGAGTTCCCTTCCCTTTCCCAAAGGTCGCCGGCGGCCAGATTATCGCAGCAGCGGACCTAAGCGCCTGATGCCGCAGCTTCAGATCAAGGTTCCCACCCTCCGGCGCTGGGGGAAGAAAATGGCGGTTGTGGTTGATCGGCCATTTTTTGATTCGATCGGCGAAATGGACCGGGTCGCGGATATCTCCAATGCGGATATCGCCTGGTTCATCGTGGATTTCGAAAACGCCGCTGATGACGGGCCGAAGCGCCTGATCCGCGATGAAGTCCGCTTCACGACGCTTGAACGATCTGTGGAAGGGTTGACTGGCGGTAAGCCCGTGCCGCTACCGATTTTTGAACAACGCATCAGAAACAAGTTATTGCCGCGCGATCAGCGCGCAAAGAAAGGCAGCAAGTAACGAGGGGACCAGTAATGCACCACAATCGGATATTGCGGTTGACCGCCCCCCACAGCCAAGTGCATAATGCGTGAACATTCACGGAGTCGGAAAAACAATGAAGCCCGACGTCACGGCCCTGGAAAGACAAAAGAAGCGCCTTCAAAGGCTGAAGGTTGAAGGTGTCACGCGCACCACGGTTTTCGTGCATGAGGAATGCCGGGGCGCGTTGGACGAACTACGTCCGCTTTTCGCTAATCCTGATCAGGCGCTTCCCCTTGCCGCGCTAACCGCGACATTGGGCTCATTAGCAAAACCCACAAATGTTGCTCAGGTTCGGCAACTGAGCCCTTTTCGCTATCCGGGCGGAAAGACGTGGCTGGTCCCCGAAGTAAGAAAGTGGCTCAAGGCCTCTCGCAGGGAAGGCTCAGTCCTCATTGAACCTTTCGCGGGCGGGGCTATGGCGGGCCTGACCGCGGCGGCAGAAGGTCTTTGTGAAAAAATAGTGCTCGGCGAGATTGACGAAGATGTAGCTGCAGTCTGGCAGATTATTTTCCATGCACCGCGTTCAGATGTGAATTGGCTTTGTCGCCAAATCCGCAGCTTTGATGTCAATCTGGCGAATGTGAAGGAAGTACTGGATACACACCCCTCATCCCTTAGGACGCGCGCCTTCCGAACCATCGTCAAGAACCGCATGCAGCGCGGCGGCATCATGGCGCCAGGGGCAGGCTTGGTGAAGGAGGGCGAGGCTGGGAAGGGACTACGGTCGCGCTGGTATCCGGACACACTGGCCAAACGCATTGAAGCGCTGTTCCAACTTCGCGGCAAGATATCCTTCGAACAACGGGACGCCTTCGAAATGATCCAGGAATTTGCCCAAAACCCCGGCGCGGTGTTTTTTGTGGACCCACCCTATACCGCCGGCGGCAAGCGGGCAGGATCACGGCTCTACAGCCATAATGATGTGGATCATGAAGCGCTTTTCGGCCTTCTTGCTTCTGTTCGGGGCGCGGTGATGTTGACCTATGATGATGCGCCTGAGGTAAGGGCAATGGCCGCGCGGTATGGGTTCCATGTGGAAGCCATCCCCATGAAAAACACGCATCACGAAGTCATTCGGGAACTCCTCATTTTCAAACCGGCCGCAGGTGAAGATGTTCTCGCCCCAAACCAGGCCCCAACCGCAAACGCTGCCTTGGTGACTTCAATACAAACCGCAGCTTGAGAAGGCTGCGGCGCCTTGTGCAGTGAAGGATGATGGCGCCAAGCTAGGCGGCCATGATCCGTTTCTTCCTCCTCCTCGCCCTCCTCCTCGCCCCCCTCCCCGCCGCCGCTCAGCCCGCGCAGCGCCATATGGTCGCGGCGGGCCATCCGCTCGCCGTCGAAGCTGGGCTTGGCGTGTTGCGGGATGGCGGCAGCGCGCTGGATGCCGCCGTGGCGGTGCAGGCGGTGCTGACGCTTGTGGAACCGCAAGCCTCCGGCATTGGTGGCGGCGCCTTCATCATGTTCCGCCGCGCCGCCGATGGCGGGATCGAGGCATGGGATGGGCGGGAAGCCGCGCCCGCTGCTGCAACGCCCGCGCTATTCCTGCGCGATGGCCGGCCCATGCCCTTCCTGGAAGCCATGGCAGGCGGGCGGGCCGTTGGCGTGCCGGGCACGCTGCCAGTGCTGGAAGCAGCGCATCGCGCCCATGGCAAGCTGCCCTGGGCGCGGCTGATGGAACCCGCCATTCGCCTCGCCGAAGAAGGCTTTCCGGTCAGCGCCCGCCTCAACCGCGAAATCGCTGCTGATACGCTGTTACTCAGGCGCGATCCTGCCTCTGCCGCCTATTTCTTCACCCCGGATGGCCAGGCCCTGCCGCCAAGCCATAGGCTGCGCAACCCTGCCTTGGCCGAGACACTTCGCGCCGTGGCGCGCGA
>JBIJAH010000044.1:0-29026 GCA_044345845.1 Roseomonas sp. | reverse complement strand
CCGCTAGTCAGCGCTATTCGCACCGCTTCTTTGCGAAATTCATCCGTCCTGCCTGTGCCCATGGTTCATCCCCTTTGCTGCACAATATGTGATCAAAGGAGCGGCACAAAACCGGGACAAGACCAGAGGCCGTTTCCGCGTGGCGGAACAGACCGGGCCACAGGGCTACGCAGGCGAAGGGACGAGGCGGCGTTTTCAGGGATTATCGTCTAAGAATCGCTTCGGTGGTGCGCGACTACGGAATGTCGGATCGAGATGAAGCGCCGGCGGACAGCCGAGCGATCCATGGCGTTTAATCGTCGCAACGGACTGCTTCGCTTATCCGCTGTCACCGCCGGCCGTGGCTGAGCTGCTTCCGATAACCTCCGGCGATCATGGCGGCCTCACCTTCGACCAAGCCGATGACAGAATCGCGCAGCGCGGAGGTCTTCCAATGCTCGGCAGCAACCGGATCTACGCCGTAAAATGCCATCGTGATCTCGCGATAGGTCGCCGCCCGCTTTGCGCCGCTGGTCCCGCCGGGTAGCGCATGCTCGCCCCAACTTGCCGTTCAGCTTCAGACAGGATACCGACCCGGCATGTCCAGCCAATTGCAGCCCGCCCGCGGCACCCGTGACCTGATCGGTGAGGAATTTCGCCGCCACCATGCGGTGGCCGAAGCCGCGCGCCGGATTTCCGCCCTTTACGGCTTTGAAGAATGGGCGACCCCCATTTTTGAAGATACGCGCGTTTTCGCCCGTGGCCTTGGCGATACCTCCGACGTTGTCTCCAAGGAAATGTACAGCTTCACCGATCGCGGTGGAGAAAGCCTGACGCTACGCCCGGAAATGACCGCCGGTGTTTGCCGCGCTTTGGTCTCAAACGGCCTCACGCAATCCAATCTGCCGCGCAAGGTTTTCTATGCCGGGCCGATGTTTCGCTATGAACGCCCGCAAAAGGGGCGCTATCGGCAATTCCACCAGATCGGCATTGAAATCCTGGGCGCTGCCGAACCCTTGGCCGATGCGGAAGTCATCGCCTGCGGCTGGCATATCCAGCAGGAACTCGGCATCGCCGAAGGCACGGTGCTGGAAATCAATACGCTCGGCGATGCGGCGTCGCGTGATGCCTATCGCGCCGCGCTGGTGGCGTATTTCAGCGCCCATCGCGATGCGCTGAGCCATGACAGCCGCGTGCGGCTGGAAAAAAACCCTTTGCGCATCCTGGATTCCAAGGATGAAACGGACCGCGCCATTGTTGCCGGTGCGCCGGTGATTGGTGACCATCTGACGCCCGAAGCGGCGGCATTTTACGCCACCGTGAAAAAGCATCTGGCGCGCTTTGGCGTGCCCTTCCGCGAAAACCCGCGCATTGTCCGGGGCCTTGATTACTACAGCCACACCGCCTTTGAATTCGTGACCGACAGGCTCGGCGCGCAAGGCACCGTGATGGCAGGTGGGCGCTATAATGGCCTCGTTGAGGAAATGGGCGGGCCGCCCACCCCATCCGTCGGCTGGGCTGCCGGCATTGAACGGCTTGCCATGTTGCTGGCTGGAAGCCCCGCCGCGCCGCGCCCCGTAGCCGTCATCCCCGTTGGCGATGAAGCCGAAGGCCCCGCCCTTGATATGCTGGGCGCTTTGCACCGCGCCGGCATCGCCGCCGAAATCGCCTATCGCGGCAATCTCAAGCGCCGCATGGAACGCGCCAATCGCATCAATGCCCGCGCTGCCGTGATTTTGGGTGAGGCGGAGATCGCCGCCGGTGTCGCGCAACTGCGTGATCTTGATGCCGGCACGCAGGAAAGCGTGGCACTCGCGGATATCCCCGCCCGGCTGAAATGAGCCTGCCGTCACGCCTTGATCGTTTGCTGTCCCGTGCGGAGGAGCTGCGCCATATGCTCTCCACCGCGCCGGGGGCGGATATTGGTGCGCTGTCCAAGGAATTGGCGGAGCTTGAACCGCTGGTCGAAAAATACGCTGAATATCGCATGGCTGAACGCGCGCGGGATGAAGCCCAGGCCATGCTGGCGGATCCGGAGATGCGTGAATTGGCTGAAGCCGAATGGCTGACGCAAAAGGAACGCGTGCCGGCGCTGGAACACGAAATCCGCATCATGCTGCTGCCCCGCGATGCGGCGGATGAGCGCAGCGCCATTCTGGAAATCCGCCCAGCCGCTGGCGGGGATGAGGCCGGGCTTTTCGCGGCTGAATTGTTTCGCGGCTATCAGCGCTATGCCGAAGGGCGCGGCTGGCGGTTTGAAGTGCTGGAATATGACGAAAACGAATTGGGCGGCATTAAGGGTGCCACGGCGGAAATCGCTGGGCGTGGGGTTTTTGCCCGGCTGAAATATGAAAGCGGCGTGCATCGCGTCCAGCGCGTGCCAACCACCGAAACCCAAGGGCGCATCCATACCTCCACCGTGACCGTCGCCGTATTGCCGGAAGCCGAGGAAGTGGATGTGCAGATCGAAGACAAGGATCTGCGCATTGATACCTATCGCGCCTCGGGCGCGGGCGGGCAGCATGTGAACAAAACCGATAGCGCGGTGCGCATCACCCATATGCCAAGCGGCATTGTGGTGGCGATGCAGGAAGAAAAAAGCCAGCACAAGAACCGCGCCAAGGCGATGAAGATATTGCGCGCCCGGATTTATGAACAGCAGCGCAATGCGGCCGATCAGGCCCGCGCGGCGGATCGGCGCAGCCAGGTCGGCACCGGGGATCGGTCTGAACGCATCCGCACCTATAATTTCCCGCAAGGCCGCGTGACGGATCACCGCATCGGCTTCACGCTGCACAAGATTGACCGCGTGATGCTGGGCGATTTCGATGATGTATTTGATGCGCTGATCGCGGAAGACCAGGCGGCGCGGCTGGCGGCAGAAGCGGCGTGACCGACGCAGCCTGCGCCGACCCCGCCGGCACGATTGGGTTTTTTCTCTGTCAGGCTGGGCAAAGGCTGCGCGGGGCGGCGATTGAAGCGCCGCGCCTGGAAGCGCGCCGCTTGCTCGCGCATGTATTGAACAAATCCGAGGAAGCGCTGCTCCGCGACCCTCGCGCCCCCGTGCCGGCGGATAAGGCCGCGCATTTCGCCGCGCTGCTCGCAAGGCGTGTCGCGCATGAGCCCTTCGCCTATCTGACCGGGCGCGTGGGGTTCTGGACGCTTGATCTGGAAGTCTCCCCCGCCACGCTCATTCCGCGCGCGGATAGCGAAACCCTGGTGGAAGCGGCGCTCGATGCCTGCCCGGATAAGGGTGCGGCGCTGAATGTGCTCGATCTTGGCACCGGGACCGGGGCCTTGCTGCTTGCGGTGCTGAGTGAATTTCCCGCCGCAAGCGGGGTTGGCGTTGATCTGAAGCCCGAAGCCGCTGCGCTTGCAGCGCGCAATGCAGCGCGGCTTGGCTTGGCCGAGCGGGCGCGCTTCCTGGCTGGCGATTGGGCGGCGGCGCTGGCCGGGCGCTTTGATCTGGTGCTCTGTAACCCGCCTTACATCGAAAGCGCGGCCATTACGGGCTTGATGCCGGAAGTGGCGCGCCATGAACCGGCTTCGGCTTTGGATGGCGGGGCGGATGGGCTTTCGGCCTATCGGCGGGTCATCGCCGATTTGCCGCGGCTTTTGGCGCCGCGCGGTGTGGCGGTGCTGGAATTGGGCGCTGGCCAGCAGGCGGCGGTGGAGGCGCTGGCCAAGGCAGCCGGCCTTACGCCCGAAGCCTGCCGGGCTGATCTGGGCGGGGTGCCGCGTGCGCTCGTGCTTCGTGCGGCGTGATTTTACCCTTGGCGCGGCGGGGCATAAGGGCTAGTAGATGTAGGCGGTGAAGGCAGGAAGTTCGATTCCCCTCCCTGATCCCGAAAAGCCTCATGGGTGTTTGCCCGGTCCTTTCGGCACCGTTTGGATTTAACAGAATCGGATTTCAGGACGTATCTCAGGGCCTTTGCCCGCTGCGCCCGGAAAAAGCCGAATGCGGAACAGCGAAACGCAATACACATGAACATGAAGCGCATGCGCGGCCGGGGCGGTCACCGTCATGGTGGGGGCGGCCAGTTCCGCCAAAGCGGTGGGGGTGGCGGCGGTTCGAATGGCGGCCAGCCGCTCAACCGCAACCACGTTTTTGACTCGAACGGGCCGGATTTGCGGCTGCGCGGCACGGCGCAACAGCTTTTCGAAAAATACCTCCAGCTTGGGCGCGATGCGACCAGCGGCGGGGATCGCGTGATGGCGGAAGGCTATTTCCAGCATGCGGAGCATTACTTCCGCATCCTGAACGCCATGAACCAAGCCGCGATACAGCATCAGCAATATCAGCAGCGCCGCTATCAGCCGCAGGATGGCCAGGAAGGGCCGGATGGCGGTGAAGGCCCTGAAGGTGGCGATCAGCCCGAATATCGCGGTGAAGCGCAAACCATCACGCCCGATTTGAATGAAAGCGGCGCCGAAGTGGTTGCCCCCGCCAAGCCAGCACCGGCGCCTGAAGCGGCCTGAAACTTCACTAGCCTTGCCGCCCGGCGCGCGGCGCCGGGTTTGGGGGAATTGACCATGCCCGTAAACCCCGCTGACGGCGCCGTGCTCGGCGCGCTTTATGGCACGGATGCCATGCGCGCTGCCTTTGGCGAAGACGCCTATCTGCAAAAAATGCTGGATGTGGAAGCGGCGCTCGCGCGCGCGCAGGCTGTTCTTGGGATCATCCCGGCCGAGGCCGCCGCCACCATCACCCGTGTGGCGCGCGCCGACGCTTTGGACCGTGCCGCCCTGGCGGCTGCCACGCGCAATACCGGCTATCCGGTGGTGGGGCTGGTCAATCAGCTTTCTGGCTTGGCCGGGGAAGATGCCGGGCGCTGGACCCATTGGGGGGCCACCACGCAAGACATCATGGATAGCGCCCTGGTGCTGCAAATCCGCGATGGCTTGGCGCTGATTGAGGCGGATTTGCGCGCAACCATTACGGGCTTCGCGGCGCTGGCCGCGCAGCATCGCGCGACGGTCATGGCGGGGCGGACGCATCTGCAACACGCCTTGCCCGTTACCTTCGGCTATAAGGTCGCGGTCTGGGTCAATCCGCTGATCACCGCTTTGGAACGGCTGGAACAGCTTCGCCCGCGCGTGCTGCGCCTTGGCTTTGGCGGCGCGTCCGGCACGCTTGCCTCATTGGGCGATCAGGGCCTGCCGGTGGCGGGCGCCTTGGCGCGAGAGCTTGATCTGATTGAAGCTGATATTCCCTGGCATGTGGCGCGCGATGGGGTTGCGGAAGTGGCCTGCTGGCTTGGCGTACTGTGTGGCAGCCTTGCCAAAATCGGCACCGATGTAATGCTGCTGATGCAAACGGAATTGGCCGAAGTGGCCGAACCGCATGTGCCAAAGCGCGGCGGGTCTTCGACCATGCCGCAAAAGCGTAATCCGATTGCGTGCGAGTATATTCTGGCACAGGCGCGCGGCGTTCATGCGCTGGTGCCGCAAATGCTCTCGGCCATGGCGCATGATCTGGAACGCGGCACCGGCCCCTGGCAGGCAGAGGCTTTGGCTTTGCCGCAAGCCTTCCTGCTGACCCATGGCGCGGTGGCGCAGGCGCGCTTTTTGGCCGAGGGGCTGCAAGTGGATGCGGCGCGCATGCAGGCCAATCTGGAAGCGACGCATGGCATGATCATGGGTGAGGCTGTGATGATGCGCCTGGCCCCCATTCTGGGCCGTGGCGAGGCACATCATAAGGTCAATGAAGCCTGCGACGCGGTGCGGGCGGAAGGCATCACGCTTGCTGCCGCTTTGTCGCGCATCCCGGCCATTGCGGCGCGGCTTGATACGGCGGCGATCGCCGCCATGACCGATCCGGCGAGTTATCTGGGCAGCGCGGGTGAATTCACCGACCGCGTGGTGGCGCGGGCAAGGGCTGCGCTGGCCGCAAAGTAGCCCGGCAGGGCGGGGGCTGCTATAAGCGCGACTCTTCTCGTCCGTCGCCCAAGACTGGCGGGGCCAAAGGATTGCTGACCCATGGCACGTCGCCGCCAACTCTATGAAGGTAAAGCCAAAATCCTGTTCGAGGGGCCGGAACCCGGCACCCTGGTGCAGTATTTCAAGGATGATGCCACCGCCTTCAATGCCAAAAAGAAGGGCACCATTACCGGCAAGGGGGTGCTGAATAACCGCATCAGCGAATATCTGATGATGCGGCTCACGGAAATCGGCATACCCACGCATTTCATCCGTCGGCTCAATATGCGTGAACAATTGATCCGGGAGGTGGAGATCATCCCGCTTGAAGTGGTGGTCCGCAATGTCGCCGCCGGGTCACTCGCGCAGCGCCTGGGCATCCCCGAAGGCCAGCGACTGCCGCGTTCCATCATTGAATACTATTTCAAGAATGACGCCTTGAACGACCCGATGGTGGCGGAAGAACACATCACCTGCTTTGGCTGGGCCGCTACGCATGACCTGGATGACATGATTGCGCTGACCTTGCGCATCAATGATTTCCTGACCGGGTTATTCCTTGGCGTCGGCATTACGCTCGTGGATTTCAAGCTGGAATTTGGCCGGCTTTGGGAAAATGAGGAAATGCGCATCGTGCTGGCCGATGAGATCAGCCCCGATAATTGCCGGCTTTGGGATGCCAAAACGGGCGAGAAAATGGACAAGGACCGCTTCCGCCGTGACCTTGGCAAGGTTGAGGAAGGCTATCAGGAAGTGGCGCGGCGCCTTGGCATCCTGCCCGAAGCCGGCGTGCGCGACCTGAAGGGGCCGGAGGCGATTCAGTGAGCACATCCGATCGTCGCAGGGCGCAGGCGCAGCCGAGCACCGGAGGCGTGAATCGGATGTGCCAAACGCGCACCGATCGTCGCAGGGCGCAGGCGCAGCCGAGCACCGGAGGCGTGAATCGGATGCGCCAAACGCGCCCCGATCGTCGCAGGGCGCAGGCGCAGCCGAGCACCGGAGGCGTGAATTGGATGTGCCAAACGCGCTATGATATCCTGGGTACTGTTCTACAATTCAAACGGATGGGTGGAATATGAAAGCCCGTGTCTATGTGATGCCCAAGGCAGGGGTTTTGGACCCGCAAGGCAAGGCGATTGGTAACGCGCTTGAAGGGCTCGGCTTTGGCGGTGTGCGTGATGTGCGCGCCGGCAAGGTGATTGAACTCGATCTCACGGAGGTTGATCCCGCAACCGCGAAGCAGGCGGCGGAAGATATGGCGCGCAAGCTTTTGGCCAATACAGTGATCGAAAGCTTCCGGGTGGAGATCATCTGAAGTGGTCAAGGCCAGCCTGATTGCGATGCTGGTGCTGACCGTGCTGATTGCCATGGGCCTGCGCTGGCGCGAGCAACGCGTGCCGGTGGTGACACGGGGCAATGTTGTGGCGCGTGGCAAGCGTGTGATCAATCGCTGGGTAACGGCGGCGGCGCTCGCGGCGCTGGTGACAATGGTATTCATGGGCGGGCTGCATTGGCTACGCCTGATCAGGAATTGAAGGCCATGAAGGCTGCGATCATTGTATTCCCCGGCACCAATCGCGAACGGGATATGCGCCTTGCACTGAAGCGCGCTTCTGGCCGAGAGCCCATCATGCTGTTTCACCGTGAAGCGGCGCTGCCCCAGGGGCTTGATCTGGTGGTGCTGCCGGGCGGGTTTTCCTATGGTGATTATCTGCGCTGCGGGGCTATGGCGGCGCAATCGCCCATCATGCGTGCGGTGAAGGATTTCGCCGCGGCTGGTGGGCATGTGCTTGGTGTCTGCAACGGCTTTCAGATCATGATCGAAGCCGGGCTTTTGCCGGGTGGATTGCTGCGTAATGCCACGCTCCGCTTCCTTTCCATGGATTGCCGGTTACGGGTGGAACGCCCGGGAACCGCCTTCACGGCACATTGGCGGCAGGGTGATTGCTTCCGCGCGCCCATGGCGCATGGGGATGGCAATTACTTCGCCGATGAAGCGACGCTCGATAGACTGGAAGGCGAAGGGCTGGTGGCTTTCCGCTATGTGGATGAGGCCGGGCAAGTGACGGAAGCCGCCAATCGCAATGGCAGCGCGCGCAATATTGCGGGCATCCTTTCCCCCAATTTTCGGGTTTGCGGCTTGATGCCGCACCCGGAAGATCTGGTGGACCCGCTGATGGGCGGCGAGGATGGCTTGCCCATGTTCCAAAGCCTGACGGAACGGTTGGTGGCGGCGTAGTTTTTACGCTTCCACCTGCTTTGAAGCCCGGCGCAATACGGCGCATAGGCGCGAAAAGCTCAGCCAAAAGGCGCCATGTTCGGGTGCGCGTTCCGGATGATTGCCGAAAGCCGGCTCACCCCGGCGGAGCAAGGGCAGGCGGGCTTCAAAGCGCCCGCGCATATTCTCCAGAAACGCCCCGCTGGAGGCCATGTACAGTTCCAGCATTTCGGCGGCCAATTCCAGCTCAACCCGCGCATTGCCTTCGGTGGTGAAGCGCTTCAGGGACCGGCTATCCTCGGCCAATGCCAGATGGATGCGGTGAAGATCTTGCAGGTGTGCGGCAACCCGCTGGCGGCAATCCCGGGCGCTGTCGTCGGTTGTGGTGCTTGTCGGTTCCATTGGTGGCCTCCGAATACAAACATGGGTTGAGAAGTTTAAATTTCCGTCAAATTGCCGCAAGAAATGCGGTTATGATGGTCCCATGATGCTTTGGCGCGGACAAAGGGCTTTAGTTTTCCGTCCTTTGCCAGGCGCTGCGTTAACCCTATATGCGCGTCATGCCGCGCCATGCCCGTGCCCTGCTGGTTTTCTTGCTCGCGCCCCTTCTGGGCGCGCCGGCGGAGCGCTTGCCAACGCCAGACCCCCTGAGCGCCGCCGGTTGGCAGAAGGGCGGCTGGCCCGGCATCAAGCCCGCCCAATTTGAAGCCCTGCCTGATGGTGGCTTGCGCCTGACCGGGGTGGGGCAGGGGAGTTTCGTCTGGCGCAGAGTCCCGCAGGCTGATGCCTGCCTTTATTGGCGCTGGCGGGTGGATCAGGGGCCGCCCCCAACCCCCCTGGATCGTAAGGGCGGCGATGACCGCGCCATCGCAATCACCGTTGGCTTTGATGGCTGGCCGCCAGAGGCCGGCTTCATCCAAAAGGCGCAGCATACCGTGGCCCAGGCCCTGGCGGGGGATCATCGCCTACCGCGTAGCGCAGTTTCCTATGTTTGGGGCGGTACAGGGCAGGAACCGCGCCCCTTCGCCAGCCCTTACATGCTGGGGTTCGCGCATGTCTTTGTGTTGCGTCCTGCCACAACACCGCGCCAGCAATGGTTTGACGAGAAAATTGACCTGAGCCGTGATTGGCGCGCTTCCTTCAAGGGTAATGTGGTGCCACCGGTGCTTGAAATCATGATCGGCACCGATGTGGATGATACGAATGCGCGCCTGGATGCGCGGATAGACCGCATCCGGTTCGCCCCCTGTTAAAGTGGCGGCGCCGGCATGATTCGCCGCAAGGCAGCCCGCGTCAGCAATCCCTAGACGCCGCGCATAGCATGGAGATTCGCATGCCAAGGCCAGCATCAGACCCGCTAACCACCATCTGGAACCCGGATCAGCGCATCGGCGAAATGCTGAAGGGCAAGCGCGGCTTGGTGGTGGGCATTGCCAATGCCGATTCCATTGCCTTTGGTGCCGCCGCCAAGCTCCGCGCCTTTGGCGCTGGGCTCGCCGTGACTTGGCTGAATGAAAAGGCGGAACCCCATGTGCGCCCCTTGGCAGAACAGCTTGGCGCCGACATCGCGATGAAGCTGGATGTGGAAGCGCCGGGCGAGATGGAAGCGGTGTTTGACCGCTTAGGCGGCGAATGGGGCGCGCTTGATTTCGTGATCCATTCCATCGCCTTCGCCCCGCGCGCGGATTTGCATGGTCGTGTCATTGATTGCTCGGCGGAAGGCTTCGCCCAGGCCATGCGGGTTTCCTGCTGGTCCTTTCTGCGCATGGCGAAGCTTGCGGAACCCATCATGGCGCCAGGCGGTGTGCTGGTGACCATGAGCTATTACGGCGCCGATAAGGTGGTCGCGAATTACAATGTCATGGGGCCGGTCAAGGCAGCGCTTGAAGCCTCAGTCCGTTATGCCGCCGCCGAATTGGGGCCACGCGGTATCAGGGTTTTCGCTGTTTCGCCTGGGCCGCTCCGCACCCGCGCGGCCAGCGGCATTGCGCATTTTGATGAATTGATCGCGGATGCCAAGGCGCGCGCGCCAGCGCAGCGGCTGGTGGATATCGCCGAAGTGGGCCGCGTGGTGGCGTTTCTCGTGAGTGGTGCGTCATCAGGCATGACCGGTGATACGATCTATGTGGATGCGGGGCTGCACAATGTCGCCTGAAGGAAGGCCGCCCGCGCTTTTGGTGCTGAATGCCGGTTCATCATCGCTCAAATTCGCGGTCTTTGCCGTGACAGGTGCGGGGCTTATGCAGCGTTATGACGGCCAGATGGAAGGCATTGGCGCGGCGCCGCATTTTACCTTGCGTGATGCCGCGGGGGCGATGTTCTCCGAACGCCATTTCACGGCAGCCGAGGCCCCCAAGGGCCATGAAGGGGCTTTGGGTGTCATTCTGGGCGCGCTTTCCCCGCTGCTGGATGGTGCGGCCATTCGCGCCATTGGCCATCGCGTGGTGCATGGCGGGCGGGATTTAAGCGCGCCGGTGGTGATCACGGATGCCATCATGGCAAAGCTCCGCGCCCTGGTGCCTTTGGCGCCGTTGCATCAGCCGCATAATCTGGCGGGCATTGAAGCGGCCGCGCGGCATTTCCCAGGTGTTCCGCAAATCGCCTGTTTCGATACGGCATTTCACCGCACGCAAAGCCTTGCTGCCGCCACCTTCGCGCTGCCGCCACGCTTCTTTGACCAAGGCATTCTGCGCTACGGCTTTCATGGCCTGTCTTACGAATATATCGCGCGCGGCCTGACCGCCGAGGATGCGGCGCTTGGCCAGGCGCGTTTGATCGTGGCCCATCTTGGCAATGGCGCATCACTTTGTGCGATCGCGGGCGGGCAAAGCCGCGCCACCACCATGGGCTTCACCGCGCTTGATGGCGTGCCGATGGGTACGCGCAGCGGCCAATTGGACCCCGGCGTGGTGCTCCACATGCTGGATAGTTTGCAGATGACATCATCGGATATCGCGCATCTGTTGTATTATGATAGCGGATTGAAGGGCATGTCCGGCATATCGCAGGATGTGCGCGCCATTGAAGCCGCTGACACAGCAGCCGCCGAAGCCGCGCTTGATCACTTCGCCTTTCGCGTGCGGCGCGAAATCGGCGCGCTGGCCGCTTGCATTGGCGGCGTGGATGCTTTGGTGTTCACCGCCGGCATTGGGGAGAACGCGCATAAGCTCCGCGCGCGCATCTGCACCGGGCTTGGCTTTCTTGGCCTCAACCTTGACCCTGAAGCCAATGCCGCCAATCGCTCGGAAATTGGCCGCGCCGGTGATCCCGTGCGCGTGCTGATCCGCCACACGGATGAGGAAGCGATGATCGCGGAGCATGCCTTGGCGTTGGTCGGCGCCGGCTAAGGCTTTACGATCTTGCCTTGAAAGGCAAGCATGGCGGGAAACCAAACAGGAGGCCCCCATGCTCGACAACCCCCCGCTGCTTACCATCCATCGCGGCCATCGCCGCCCTGACCGCGCGCTGATTGAAGCCTTTCGCGGTGCGCAGACATCCCATCTGGCGGATGCCATGGAAGGGCGCGGCGCGCTTGATTACCGCATCAAACCGATGGATCCCGATAATGCGGTCTTTGTCGGCCCGGCGCTCACCGCACTCGCCTATCCTGCTGATGTGGTGGGCGTTTATGGCGCGCTTTTGGAAGCCGAAGCGGGCGATGTGATTGTGGTCGCGAATGATGCCTATACCGCGACTGCGGTGATCGGTGATCTGGTTGCAGGCATGATGAAAAACAAAGGTGTCGCGGCCTTTGTCACCGATGGCCTGGCGCGGGACCGTGCGGGGATTGTCGCGTCCCGCCTGCCGCTTTTCGCGGCTGGCATCATGCCGGCCTCACCTGCGGCGAATGGCCCGGCGGTGGTCGGCGCGCCGGTGACGCTTGGCGGGCAGCATGTGCGCCCTGGCGATATCATTGTGGGCGATGCCGATGGCGTGGTGGTCGTGCCGCAGGATCAGGCAGAGGCAGTGCTGGAAAAGCTTGCCGCCGTGCGCGCTGCGGAGGCCCGCGCCATTGCCGCGCTGGAAGGCGGTGCCACCGCGAATGACCGGATGCGCGCCATTGTCGGCAATGCGCGCATCATCACCAAATAAAAAAAGCGCCGCTGGGGCTAACCCCGGCGGCGCTTTCATTCCGGCGCCTTGTGCGCCTGCTTCACTCAATCCTTCTGCTTCGCGAGATAGGCCAGAAGGTCCTTCAACTGCTGTTCATTGCGGATACCAGCGAAGGCCATGGAACCCTGCGGCACAACCGATTTCGGGTTGGTCAGGTAGGCGGTCAGCCGTTCCTCATTCCAGGTAAGGCCACCTTCAGCCAGTGTCCGCATATTGGAAGAATAGCGGAAGCCTTCGATGGACGCCGCCTTGCGGCCCACAATGCCCCAAAGATTAGGGCCAACGCCATTGCGCCCGCCCTTATCAACGGTGTGGCAGGCGCGGCATTGGTTGAACACGCGCTGGCCTGCATCCGCATCCTGCGCGAAGGCCGGGGCGGTCAGGGTGAAGCCGGCCAGAATGGCGGCGGACAGGATAAGGTGACGCATCAATCTCAACTCCCACTCAATCTCGATAATGCCCGATGGCCGAGAGCCTCACGGGCTATTGAATTCCGGCATGACGCAAATGGTCGTCCTTGGCAAACCCGCAAGCCCCGCATCGCGTCAGGCGGCCCGCATTTCTGGGCTTTCACCTTCTTGCAATAAGGCCGCCACAGCCGGGCGGGCGATTGCGGGGTTGGTGAAGGCCAGGTGCAGCCGCCCTTCGGCCCGCGTCACCAGCCTGACACCAAGCGAAGGCCCAGCCGAGGCGATGCATAATTCGCCTTCGCTGAAATCCGCGGCATCCCCCAGGAACAGCGCACCGCTTGGGGAAAGGTCCAACAACACGCCTTCAGCTTCATTCAGCCGGGCGGGCACACCCACGGCTAGCCTTGCATCCCCCCGGCGATCAGCCGCCGCCAAACGCCCGCGCAGGGCCTCAGACAGATTATGGCGGAAGGCCGCGATGGAATCGGCCAATTCATCCGCCCCGGATTGCAGGGTCCAGGCAGCTTCGCCCGTATTGCCCGAATCCTGAGACAGCGCCTCCATCCGGTTCGCGACATCGGCGGCATTTTCCGCCGCGCCGGTAATAGCGCGGGAGATTTCGGCGGTGGTGGCCGATTGTTCCTCAACCGCCGCCGCTACGGATGTCGCGACGGCGTCAAGCTGGGTCACAGCTTCCCCAATGCCATCCATGGAGGCGAGGGCGCGGCCAGCAGCGGCATGCATGGCGGCGATGCGCCCGGCGATTTCCTCAGTGCTTTGGGCGGTGCGCTTGGCCAGGTTTTTCACTTCCCCGGCCACCACGGTAAAGCCCTTGCCGGCAGCCCCCGCACGCGCCGCTTCAATCGTGGCATTGAGCGCGAGCAGATTCGTCTGACCGGCGATTTCCGCGATCAGGCGGGATACTTGGCCAATTTCCTGCACAGTATTCGTGAGTTCGGTGAAGATATGGCGCGCTTCATCCGTCCGCTGCATGACGCAGCGTGTCGCCTCACCCGCGCGCGACATTTGCTGGGCAATCTCCCCCGCCGCGCCGGCCAATTCATCAGCTCCACGCGATGCTTGCTGGGCGCTGACGCGGCCCGAGGCGGCGGCGCTGGCCGAGGCTTCCGCCGCCCGCGCGCCCCCTTCGGCGGCTTCCGTCATGGCGGCGCAATTGCGCCGCAGCATGGCAATGCGCCGTTCCAGATCCTCAAGGGCTGCGGTGGTCTCCGCTTCAATCTCCGTGACCAGCGCGCCAAGCCCGGTATCCCCAAGGGGGGGTGATTCATGAATGAGGAGGGCCGGGGGCGGCACGGCGGCATTCAGCCGTATCGCTTCGGCTGCGGTCAGGATTTTGTGCCAAGGGCCATCGGCGGCGGTCGCCACGAAGGGGGGGAGGGGCTCAGCCGCCGCAAGCCGGGAAAGCCTAGCTGCGAAATCCGAAAGCATGACGCGCTGGCGCCAAAGGGCCCAAGCGGCCAGCCCAAGACAAATCAGGAAGCCGAAAGCCAGCCCAAGCAAGAAACTAGGCGCATTGCCGGCAGCATCCGCCACGCCAGCCGCCGCCATGCCGGGGGCTGCGGGCAGGATGAACATCTGCAAGGCTGAAAAGCGAAAGGCGAATTTCATGGCGCATCCTGGAATCCGAAGCGCATTTTGCCCGCATTTCGTGACGAGGCGGTTAAGGCCAGTGGCGGGAACCCCATTTGACGGTAAATGAGCGTCAGGTTTTGAGGATTGATCCATGGCCCATCGCATTGCCATCATTGGCGCGCCTTCCCTGATTGGGCGCGAAACCCTGCGCTGCCTTTCGGAAACCAGCCTGGCGGGGGCCGAGGTGGTGGCCCTTGCCCAAGGGCGCAGCGCGGGCGCCGATATTTCCTGGGGCGAAAAGGCGGTGCTGAAGACGCGCGATGTGGCGCGGTATGATTTTGCGGGCACGGACCTCGCCATTTTTGCCTGTGATGCCAAGCTTGCTGCGGTGGAAGTGCCGCGCGCGGTGGCGGCGGGTGCGATGGCGATTGACCTTTCCGGGCATTTTCACATGGAACCGGATGTGCCGCTGGTCGTGGCCGGGGTGAATGACCAGGCGCTGGCGCGCGCCAGCAAAAGGCGGATCATCGCCTGCCCGCTGCCGGCCAGCCTGATACTGGCGCTGGTCTTGAAGCCTTTGCATGAAGCCGCCGGCGTGAAGCGCGTGGTGGCTGCGACCTATCAGCCCGCTTCCGGCGCGGGGAAGGAGGCGATTGATGAACTCTGGTCCCAGACGCGCGGCATTTTCGTCAATGACAATCCTGAGGCACAGTATTTTACCAAGCAGATCGCCTTCAATGTCATTCCCCATATTGATCGCTTCATGCCTGATGGCGCGACGCGGGAAGAATGGGCGATGGGCGTTGAAATCCGCAAGCTGCTGAACCCCGATATTCAGGTGAGTGCAAGCTGTGTGCGCGTGCCGGTTATGCTCGGCCTTGGCATGGCGCTAAACATCGCCTTTGACCGTCCCATCAATGAACGCGATGCGCGAGAGGTGTTGCGCAAGGCGCCGGGCCTAAATGTGCTGGATCGGCGCGATGATGGTGGTTATGCGAGTCCGGCGGAGATTGTGGGGGAAGATATGGTCTATGTTTCCCGCATTCGCCGCGATGCGACGCTGCCGAATGGGCTTTCGCTTTGGGCGGTGGGCGATGATGTGCGCCTTGGGGCGGCGTTGAATGCGGCGCGGATTGCGGAGGCGGTGTTGAAGGCGTCTGGCGCGGCTTGATATACGAAAAAATTCCTTGACAAAATAGGAATAATGTAACATAAAGGCGGACCTAGCCGAGGTCTCGCCCATGCCCCCATCTGCCCCCGCCACCCCCGCAGAGATTACGGCAAACCCCTCAGACGGGCGCGGCATTGCGCTGGAATTGCTGCATATCATTCGCCTGCCATTGCGTATTCTACTGACAGGGGCGTCGCTGGCTGCTGTGCTGGGCGCGGCGCTGGCGCTTGGCCTGCCGGGGCCGGAGGCACTCTTCGCCGCCTTTGCTGCGCCGGGCGCCACCGGCCTGCCTGCGCTGATTGGTGTGATGATTTTCCTTGTTGGTATCAGCTTCGCCGGTTTTCTGTGGTGGCTTGCCGCGCGCAGCTTCGCGCTTGTGGCCGACCCAGCCATTGGCCCCGAAAGGCTCGCCGGGCTGCGCGACCTGCCGCTGGCCTTGCCGGAAGGCACGGTCCGCGCGTTGCTCGCGTTGATTGTGGGGGTGGTTGGCCTGCCGCTTTTGCTCTTTTCCAAGACACTTGGGCTGACAGACGCCATCGCCGGCTATGTGAATGGCATCGTCACCGGCGTTTTCGGCTTTTATTTCGGCACGCGCAGCAATGGGGCGGAAGCGCAAATCGCCCGCCGTGCGACCGAGCAATTGGCCGAACGTGAACGCGCGACTGGCGCGCTGGCGGCCGAAGCTGAAGCCCTGCGCCACAAGGCTGAAGGCGCGGCGCGCGATGCTGCCCTGCCCGGCAGAATCGAAGCCACCAAGGGCAGCCTTGCCCGCCATATCGAAGTGGCCGGGCTGGTGTTGGATGAATTCGGCCCGCTCCTGCCGAAAGGGATTATTCCGGAAGGCACGCAAGCAGCCCTTGCCCGCGCCCGCAGCGCCGCTGCCGCCTTGGAAGGTGCCAAGGCCGGCGCCAGCGCTGAAGCGCAATTGGCCGAAGCAAGCGAAGCCTTGGCTGGCTTGATTGGCGCGCAGCCCTTGGCGCCACTGCTGCGCAGCGCGGCTTCCCTGCTGCCCGCCGGCACGGCCCTTGGGCCGCTTGGTGCTGTGGCGACCGTGATCGGGCTGGGCTGGCATTTTGGCGCGGCGGAATATCAACGCTGGCGCGCGCGTGTGCTGGCCGCACCCTTCGCGCCGCAGCTTTTTGATGCGGGGCTGATCACGCCAAGCTCTGCTGAACTTCGCATGGAAGCTTGCCCGATTTTCGCCCGCGCCTTCAGGGATTTGAAAACGCGCCCTGGCTTCTTCGCTGCCCTGCTCGGCAAGATCAGCCAGGATGATGCAGCGCCACGGCTTTGGGCCGAATATGGCGCGGATGCCCGGCGCTTTCCGGGCGGTCAGGCAGAAATTGAAGCGGGCTTGCAGGAATTCCGCGCGGCCTTGCTGGCGGATCTCGCTGCCCGCGATGCGACGCCCGAAAAAATCGCGGCGGCATTGGCACCGCTTGCGCCTGGCCCCGGCGCGCTGCCCAGCCTGGAACAGGTGAACCGCCTGATGGATGAAGCCGGCAAGGCGGGGGCGGATCAGCCGGAGGCCCGCGCCGCTTTTGAAGCCTTGGTGATGTTGACCGGGCATTTGCGGGAAAGAAAGCTTGACCCGGTGAAGCTGATGGCGGAGCTGAAGCCATGAAACGGTTCGTGGTTCTGCTGGTCTTTGCTCTTGCGGCATGCAGCATGATGGATGCGCCGGTGGCGCAGCTTGAACGCTGGCAGAAGCAGCGCGCGGCAGGCGCATTCGCCGCCATTGCTGAAGAACCGGTGGTGCGCGATTGCGCCCCAGGGAAGGATGATGCCTGCCAGCGCTTGCATCTGATGCGCGCCGAAGCCTGCCTGAGCCTTGCTTTCGCGGATCGCGCCCCCGGCGCAGCCTGCCCCGGTGCTGGCGCGCGCGAAGCGGGTTTGCTCGCTTGCGCTGCCAGCGCCGCACAAGCGGCGGAACAGGCCGCCGGGGAGACGCTGCTGCCCGCACGGCGCCTGCGCGCCCAAGCGCGGCTTTGCGCCATCGAAAACCTACCCCCGGCCATGGCGGCCCCGGCAGCGCGGGAAGTGGTGGCGGAAGCCGCACCCCTTATTGATGCCGAAGGCGCCTTGCTGCGTGGCCGCGCCGCGCTTACCGCCGCGCGTCCCTCGGCAGGGACCGAGGCGCTGCGGTGCGCCGCCGCGCGGGATGCGCTGGCGGAGGCGCGGCGCGGGCTTCAGCTCAGCCCCCGGGATTCGGCGCTCAAGCGGTTGGCGGATGATGCCGCTTTGCGTGCCGCGCGCATCACCGATTGCCGTAGTTGAAATAGGGAGGCTGAAATGGCACTGGCCCGTGAACTCTCCTTCCGTCTGCCGCTGCAACGCGGTGATGATGTGCGCGCCGTGCAACAGGCGCTGATCCGCGCCGGTATGCTGGCAGGTAGCGCCGATGGCATTTTCGGCCCCGCCACACATCGTGCCGTTTTGGATTTTCAGCGGCGTATGCAGGCGCGCCATCCGGGCTTTGCTGCCGATGGCATTATTGGCCGGCAAAGCTGGAGTGCGCTTTTCCCCAATGCCGCGCCGCATCCGTTCACGGGCGCTGCAACACCCGAAGCGGGGCTTGCACGCGGGGCGGATTGGCGCGCCGCGCTGCACCCTTATGTGCAGCGTTTGATGGCAGGCAGCGCGCCACCGGTGGGGCAGGGGGTGCGGCGCTGGCGGCTCAGCCCTGAAGGTGTGCGTGTGGAAGGGTTTGTGGCACCGCCGCGCAGCCCCGGCCTACCCGAGACCGCCACGCGCTGCTGGCGTGATTTTCGTGTAGCGTTCGAAACTTGCGCGGCGGCCTACGGTGTGCCGGTGGAATTGCTGATCGCTACTGCCTGCACTGAATCCGGCGGGCGGCCCGGGGCAATCCGTGAAGAACCAGGCTTCATCAGTGATGTGGCAACGCCGCATCGAGTCTCGCCAGGCTTGATGCAAACGCTGATTTCAACTGCGCGTGAGGTTTTGGGTGAAGCCAGCATGGATCGCACCCGTTTGCTGGACCCTGCCACGTCCATCCGTGCCGGGGCAGCGATGATCCGCGCGCAGGCGATACGGCGCAAAATGCCCACGCATTTTGACCCGCCCTTGGTGGCGATTGCCTATAATGCCGGATCGCTCCGCGCGCGCGCCGATGGCGCGGCGGATCCTTGGGGCATGGTGCAAACACTGCGCGGCGGGCATACCCATGCCGATGCCTTCCTTGGTTTTTTCAATGATTGTTTTGCTGTCTTTGCGGAAGGCGATGCGCCGGCTGCGCTGACGCCTAGTTTTTGGGCGTTGCTTCGTAGCTGATGGGTGAGAAGTAATGAGGCCTTGGCTTACAGGGGTTGCGATCTGGCGTAACGCGATGCGCCCGCGGGATTGACGAAGCGCCCCTGCGCCTATGAGCTAACACTTCAAGGAGAGTCCAGGCCATGAACCACATCCCCGCCACCATGAGAGGAACCGGCATCGGCGCCCCCGTGCGCCGGGTGGAGGATATGCGTTTTCTGCGTGGGCAGGGGCGCTATGTGGATGATCTGGGCGGCAATGACGCCGCGCAGCTTGTGATGCTGCGTTCCCCCCATGCATCGGCACGCATTACGCGCCTTGATGCCACCAAGGCACGCGGCATGCCTGGCGTGCTATTGGTGCTGACGCCGGAGGATATCGAGGAACTCGGCGTACTGCGTTGCATCACGCAGCGACTGCAACGGAATGGATCACCGCTTGCGCAAACGCCCTGGCACATGCTGGCCATGGGGCAGGTGCGCTATGTGGGCGATGCGGTGGCGGCGGTGATCGCAACGTCTCGTGCGGCAGCGCAGGATGCGGCGGAAGCGATCCTTGTTGAATACGAACCCTTGCCTGTGGTGACGGATGTGGCAGAGGCGATCAAGCCTGAAGCGCCGCAGGTTTGGCCCGATTTAGCTACAGAAAATGAAAGCGTTCTATTCCGCCTGGGCGATAGGGCGGCGGTGGACGCTGCCTTCGCGCATGCGGCGCATGTCACGCGCTTTGATTTCCGCATCACGCGCGTTTCCGCCAACCCGATGGAACCGCGCAATGCGCTGGCAAGTTATGACCCTGTGGAAGATCGCTATACGCTGACCACAGGCACGCAATTGCCGCATGTGATGCGCAATGAGATTGCTGAGTTTGCGTTGAAGATACCAACGAACCGGTTGCGGATCATCTCCCCCGATGTCGGTGGCGGGTTTGGCATGAAGGAAAGCCCGTTTCAGGAATATGTGCTGGCTTTGCATGGCGCGAAGCGCCTGGGCCGGCCAGTGCGCTGGACTGCGACACGCACGGAGAGTTTTTTGGCGGATACCCATGCGCGGGATAATGCCTCCTGGGCAGAATTGGCGCTGGCGGCGGACGGCACGTTTCTTGGGTTTCGCGTGCATACGCTTTGCAATGTTGGCGCCTATCTGGCCTGGCAGGGGCCGGTTTCGGCCACGAATAATGTCGGCGGCTTGGCGGGCGTTTACCGTACGCCCCATATCTTCACTGAAGTGCGCTGCATTTTCACGCATACACAACCAACCGCGCCCTATCGCGGTGCGGGGCGGCCTGAGGCAATTTATGCCATTGAACGCATCATTGATTTGGCCGCGGATGAAATGGGCATTGACCGGATTGCGTTGCGCGAAAAAAACCTGATCCCGCCGGACGCCATGCCCTTCCGCACCGGGCTTGATTACACCTATGACGGTGGTGATTTCCCGAAGAATATGGCGCTGGCGCTTGAAGCCGCTGATTGGGCGGGGTTTGAGGCGCGTCGTGCGGAGGCAAAGGCGCGCGGCAAGCTGCGCGGCATCGGCATTGCCAACGCCATTGAAAGCGCGGGCGGGCCGCATCGTGGGCCAATGGAAGAAGCCGCTGAAATCCGCTTTGATTCGGGTGGCTGTGTGACGCTGCTGATGGGCAGCCATAATCACGGCCAGGGGCATGAAACCGTATTCCGGCAGATTGCTTCTGAACGCTTGGGCATTCCGGCTGAACGCATTCGCTTTATCAATGGTGACACCGATATTGTGACCCATGGGCGCGGCACCATCGGGTCGCGTTCCATGATGGCGGCGGGTGGTGCCTTGGTGGGTGCGGCTGAACGCATCATCACGCGCGGCAAGAAGATTGCTGCGCATTTCCTGGAAGCGGCGGAAGCCGATATTGAATTCAGCGAAGGTGAATTCAATATCGCGGGGACGGATCGCGGTATTGGTATCGAGGCGCTGGCGCGGCGCAGCTACATTCCTGGCCAATTGCCATTGCAGGAGGAGCTTGGCCTTTCCGCCTTGCTCATCAGGCGCCCCGGTGACGCAACCTTCCCGAATGGCTGCCATATCGCGGAAGTGGAAATAGACCCTGAAACGGGCGAAGCGCAGACTGTAGCCTATACGGTGGTGGATGATGTCGGCACGGTGATCAATCCGCTACTGCTGAAGGGCCAGATTCATGGCGGCATCGCGCAGGGGCTTGGGCAAGTGTTCGGTGAGGATATTCGCTACGACGCCAATGGCCAGCTTTTGACCGCAAGCTTCATGGATTATATGATGCCGCGCGCTGCAGATTTCCCGGATATGGTGGTGAAGAGCAACCCCGTACCAACCAAGACCAATCCGCTTGGCGTGAAAGGTGCCGGAGAGGCCGGTACGGTCGGCGCGCTACCTGTGCTGATCAATGCCGTTGTTGATGCGCTGCGCCCGCTTGGCATCACCCATATTGAAATGCCGGCGACGCCTGAACGCATCTGGGCGGCCATTCGCGCCGCGACCTAACCGCGCGCCTCTTCCTCCAAAGTTTCCAAAAGCCGCGCGGGCCACCATTGCGGAATGCCCTGGCCGATCAGCACGAGCCGAGAGCGCCGGTCTGCCGATGGCCAATTTTCCAGCCATTCGATTGGGTGTAGCACATGGCGCACGCCATGCAGTACTGCGGGTTTTTCCGGCGCTTCCGCGATACGGATGATGCCTTTCATGCGCAGCAATTTCTCGCCGGCATGTTCGGCCAAGGCTTCCAGGAAAAGCGGCAGCACCACGCCGGGCAGGGGGGCTTCACGCAGGATGGAGATTGTCTCCACACCCGCGCTGTGGCGTGCGCTGGCGGTGGCGGTGACATCAAGCCAATGCTGCAATGCTTCCGGCCGAACGGCGGAGGCAAAGAGCATATCGGGCGGAATGGCACCCTGCACCGCGCGCAAGATCGGCGCGCTGGGATTGAGCGCCGCAAGCCGCGCTTCCAAGGCAGATGTATCCGGCGCAAGATCAGTTTTGCTGAGCAGCAGCCGATCCGCGAGCATGGCTTGCTGCGCGGCTTCTGGATGGCGTGCGATGGTCTCGGCGCCCAGCAGCGCATCCACCACTGTCACCACGGCCTCAACACGATGGCTTTCAGCAATGCTTGGGTCCATCAGCAGCGTGTGCAAAATGGGCGCGGGGTCCGCGAGGCCCGAGGTCTCGATCAGCACGCGATGATAGGTGACAGCGCCTGATTTGCGTCGCGCCGCAAGGTCTATCAGCGTGCGCGCCAGATCACCGCGTGTTGTGCAGCAAAGGCACCCATTGGCGAGGCCGAGCAGGTTTTCTTCGGATGTTTCCAGCAATTCATGGTCAAGCCCAATATCGCCCCATTCATTCACAATCACCGCACTGCCGGCATAGGCGGGATCGCGCAGTACGGCGCGCAGCAGCGTCGTCTTGCCGCTGCCGAGAAAGCCGGTGATGACCGAGACAGGAATCATGATGGCGCCGCAACCCGCGCGCGTGCTGGTTCCGCGCCTGTTGCGTTCAGCGCGTAACGCAGGCTGCGCAATAGCCCGAGCATGGAAGCCGCGGGACGGCGCCGGGCTTCGCTGATCAGCCACCAGCGCATCGGCGCTTCTTCCGGCAAGGCTGGCGCGACATGCAGCACCAGATCGCCGGCGGTGATTCTTACGCCCGAATCAGCAATATCCACGCGCCCTGCCACGCCCCAAAGCGTCAGGCTATCGGCGATCAGGGCGCGCAGCGCGGGTGGGTTCATACGGCAGGCGCGGTACGGATTTCCTGCGCAATGCGCCGCGGCAGCCACTTGCCGCCAGCGGCATCACCCACCCAACGATCATTTTCTACCATGATCTTGCCGCGCAGAATGGTCATGGCGGGCCAGGCATCCACCTGCCGCCCTTCCCAGGGCGTATAATCGCTTTCATGCAAAGCTTCCGCGCGCACCATGCGCTTCAGCTTGGGGTCAAGGATGCAGATATCCGCATCCGCGCCTGCCGCAATCGCACCCTTGCGCGGGTACATGCCCATGATCTTCGCCGCATTGGTGGAAACCGCGTCCACGAATTGCCTGAGCGTAAAGCCGCGCTTGCCAACCATTTCCGTGTACATGACCGCAACACGGGGTTCCACGCCGGAATTCCCGCCAGTTGTGTCATCAATGCGCTTGCCTTGGGTTTTCACCGCCAAGGAACAGCAAAGTTCATCGGTGGCAACACAGGAAATGGATCCATCCCGCGCGCCCGCCCAAAGTTCATCCTGGTCCGCCTGGGACTTCAGCGATGGGTAGGTATGATACATCTGCCCATTCGGGCGCTTATAATCCTCGCTTGTGTAGAGCATGTATTGATGGAGCGATTCACCATAAATCGGCAGGCCCTTGGCGCGCGCATCGCGAATGGCGCGCACGCCATTACCGGCTGAGACATGCATCATGTAAAGCGCGGTGCCTGGCACATGTTCCGCCAGGCGCATCACGCGGCGGAAGGAAAGGTCTTCCGACAGCGTATTGTGGACTTCTGCCATATTCTCAAAGCCCACGCGGTTTTCGCGAAACAGCTTGGCGTACATATGCATGACAATGTCATTGTCTTCGGCATGGATCACGCCAAGCCCGCCCTTGGCGGAAAGCACCTGAAACACTTCCCAGATATCGCCGAAATCCACCATGCGGCCCTTGCGGGAAGGCGTGATATCCGTTGTGAAGATTTTTGTGGTGGTGTGGCCGGCTTCAATCGCCTCAGCCAATTGGGCGGGGATATCGGGCGGCAGATCGCCTTCCACCATGATGTGAAAGGCGTAATCGCAGGGGCAGCCATCGGCGCTCCACGCGGCCTGGCGTTCCGCTATGGCGCCTTCGATGGTTTTGCCATGCGTCCAGCGCACGAAATCCAGAATGCTGGTGGTGCCCCCATAAAGCGCAGCGCGACCCACCACGGAAGCGCCCTGGGTCTGATCCAGCTTTCCATCCGGCCCGGGGATGGGCCAAAGGCAATGCGTGTGCGGGTCAATGCCGCCTGGCATCACAATGCTGTCGCCCGCTTCCACCACGCGCACACCAGAAGGCGTGGGCAGGCTGCCCGGCGCGGCAATGGCGACGATCTTCTCGCCCGCTATGCCAATTTCGGCGGGGCCGATTGCATAAGGCGTGACGACGCAGTTGCCCCTGATGACAAGATCCATGGCAATACCTCCGCTTGGCGCATGGTTTGACGCCAGGGGCTAAGCCTAAACCCAAAACACTGGTTCAGGCCAATTGAGGCTTCAGCGGGGGGAAGCGGCGGTGCCCGGTACTTCGCGGGAGATGCGTGCGCGATCCGTTTCCGTCACCATCACGCGTTCACCCACTTGCAGGCCAAGCTCATTGGTTTGGGTAACGACGCGTTCGCCACCCGAATCGCGCCGGATGATGAATTCCATCGCCTCTCCCCGGGTGGCGCCTTCTTCAATGGCACCACCGACAACGCCACCGGCCAAGGCGCCGACCACGCCGCCCACGGTACGCGCGCGCCAATCGCCGCCAACCGTGCTTCCCAGGAAGCCCCCGCCAACGGCGCCTGCGGCGGGGCCGATGCCGCTACGTGTTCCGCTGACAGCTACAGGCCGCATGGCGATGATGGTGCCGCGGAAAACTGTGCCCTGAATACCAAGGGCCTGACGTTCCACCGTGGAATTTGTGGCTGGGGCACAGGCGGCGATGCCGCAGAGCAGCAGGATTGCAGAAAGACGCAGCAGCATGATTCCAACTCCACTTCACGAGGGGGCGTTTCTTATATCAGAAACACGGTCCTTGCGGCATTTTTGTGGTGATGGGGCCTTACGCAATCCTCAGATCACTCGCCAAATGAAACAGGCAATCGCCGCGCTTGGTGCGCGCCGGGATGCGTTTGCACATGACAATGCCAGCCGCCCGGAAATTGATTTCCACCGGCGGCAGCCAGGGTGTTTCCGTGAAATGGATGCGCGCGGCGGGCGTGCCAATGCTCACCGTATCGCCAAGCTCTACGAGCGGTTCGAAAACGCCGTTCTCTGGCGCATAGACATAGTAATCCTGCCCGCGAACATCCAAGAAGCGCGTGGGGGCGGGCGGTTCCACCCAATCGGATGTTGGCAGAATGCCAAGATGCACCAGCACATTGCGCACACCGCGTTCGGCAATGGCAAGCCCTTCAGAATTGACCGTGCCGCAACCGCCCAATTCGCTGCCAAGCGCGATCTTGCCGCGCCGTTCCGCCCCGCTGCCGAGAGTCTGATTACCGCCCTGGCCTTGCGCGCCACCCTGGATATAAGTGAAGGGAGCGCCAAAGGCGCGCAGCGCCGCCAATTGCTTTTGGAATAGCGCGGGATCGCTTGATTGCGTCGCAAGCGCGCAAGGAATGTAATTCAGTGACGATCCGCCCGAATGCAAATCCATCACAAAATCCGCCAGTGGGATCAACTCGCTGTCAATGTAATGGGCGATCTGCCGCGTGACGGTGCCATCCGGGTCGCCTGGAAAAATGCGGTTCAAATTGAGATCATCAATCGGCGAAACCCGGCGCCCCGCAAGTGCTGCCGGGTAATTCGCCATAGTCAGAAGGATCACGCGCCCCTTAATCCGCGCTGGATCAAGCGATTTCGCCAGATTAGTCAGCGCCACCTGGCCTTCATATTCATCTCCATGATTACCAGAAGTGAAAAGCGCGGTCGGCCCTTCGCCATTCTTCACCACCGCAATCGGGATGGGCAGAAAGCCATAGGCGCTGTCATGCGTTGAATGGAACAGGCGGATAAAGCCTGTTTGCTTACCGTCCTTATTGAAATCAACTTCGGAGACAAGGCGCGATTTGCGCGGCGCATCAGCCATGGCGTTTTCCCTATTCAGGCTTGGGCTTCGGTCATCAAATGGCAGGCCACCTGATGCCCTGGTTGCGTTTCAACAAGTGGTGGCGCCGCTTCCCGACAAATGGGCATCACATGCGGACAGCGCGTGTGAAAGCGGCAGCCGGAAGGCGGGTTGAGCGCGCTTGGAATATCACCAACGATATTCTCCCGCTTACCGCGTGACCGCCGAGAAGGATGCGGTGCCGGCACGGCGGCAATCAAGGCGCGTGTATAGGGATGCTGCGGGGTCGCGTAAATTACGCGCTTTTCAGCGACCTCAACAATCTTCCCAAGATACATCACCGCCACGCGGTCCGAGATATGCCGCACCACGGAAAGATCATGCGCGATGAACAAATAGGTGAGCCCCATATCGCGCTGTAAATCCTGCAACAGATTGACGATCTGCGCCTGGACGGAGACATCAAGCGCTGAGACAGCCTCATCACACACAACAAAGCGCGGGCGCAGGATTAGCGCACGCGCAATGCCGATGCGCTGGCGCTGGCCGCCAGAAAATTCATGCGGAAAACGATCCAGCGCGCGGCGCGGCAGGCCAACGCGGTCCAGCATTTCAGTGACCTGCTGGCGCGTTTCGGTGCCGTGTTTTGCGCCATGGATCACCAGCGGTTCCGCGATGATATCCTCGACAGCCATGCGTGGATTGAGCGCGCCGTAGGGGTCTTGGAAAATGATCTGCATGGACCGGCGAAATTCACGCATCGCCGCGCGGCCAAGCCCGGTGATTTCTTTGCCCTGAAAGCGAATATTGCCTGCGGTTGGATCAAGCAGGCGGATCAGCAACCGCCCCAGCGTGGATTTTCCGCAGCCTGATTCGCCAACAAGCCCCAAGGTTTCGCCAGGCATGATGCTGAGTGCGACATCATCCACCGCGCGGAGCTTGCTGGTCTTGCCGCGTAGAAACAGGCCGCCTCCGCCAACATCAAAATGCTTGGCCAGGTTCTGCGCGCTGATGAGCGGTTCGGTCATGGCGCGGCCAATTCCTTGGCACGGAGGCAGGCCGCCCAATGATCCGCTTCCTCCAGAATCAGCGGCGGCAGGCTCTCACTGCAACTTGGCTGCGCATAGCGGCAGCGCACACTGTAGCGGCAGCCAGGTGGGCGACGCGCGGGATCGGGCAAGGTGCCGGGGATGGCGATAAGCCGCGCCCGGTCTTCGGTGATGGACGGCACGCATTCCAGCAAGCCGCGCGTATAGGGATGTATGGGGTGGTCAAAAACCTGCGCCACCGGCGCTTCCTCAATCACACGCCCCGCATACATCACCAGCACTCGGTCTGCCGTTTCCGCAATCACGCCCATGTTATGCGTGATGATCATGATCGCCATGCGGAATTCATCGCGCAAATCCATCAGTAGATCGAGGATTTGCGCCTGAATTGTCACATCAAGCGCCGTGGTGGGTTCATCGGCAATCAGCAGCTTCGGGTTGCAGGCAAGCGCAATCGCGATCATCACGCGCTGGCGCTGGCCGCCTGACATTTGGTGCGGGTAATCATCCAGCCGCCGCGCGGCTGAGGGAATGCCGACCTTGTCCAGCATATCAATCGCGCGTTTGCGGAGTGCGGCGGCGGGTAGGTTCTCATGCGCCTTGATGGTTTCCATGATCTGATCGCCAATGGAAAACACTGGGTTCAGCGATGTCATGGGTTCCTGGAAAATCATCGCAATGCCGGGGCCGCGAATGCGCTGCATCTCCCGCGACGATAGCCTGGTCAGTTCCTGCCCCTGGAACAACACCTTCCCGGCGGCGATGCGCGCGGGTGGTGTCGGCAGCAGGCCCATGATGGTGAGTGCCGTGACACTTTTGCCGCTGCCGCTTTCACCGACAATGCCAAGGATTTCCCCTTCCTTGAGGGAGAAGGATACCTCCTCAATCGCGGTGATTTCGCCGCGCCCGGTCATGAAGGCCGTGGTCAGCCCCTGCACATCAAGCAAAGTCACTGTTGAATCCTGAGCCGGGGGTCGAGGACATCTCGCAAGCCATCACCCAGAAAATTCAGGCCCATCACCGTGATCATCAGCGCAATGCCGGGGATGGTGATGATCCAGGGCGCTTCACGCATGAAATCACGCCCTTCGGCCATGATATTGCCCCAGGTGGGGGTGGGCGGCACGGCGCCAACGCCAAGGAAGGAAAGGGTCGCTTCAGAAAGCACCGCGAAGGCAAAAAGGAAGGAAAGCTGCACAATCACCGGCGCCATGGCGTTGGGTAGGATATGCCGCGTCAGGATACGCCAATGGCCCGCGCCGGCGGCAACCGCGGCTTGGACGAATTCCATTTCCCTGAGCACAATCACGGAAGACCGCACAATGCGCGCCGTGCGCGGGATATAGACAATGCCAAGCGCCAGAATGACATTGAAGGTCGAAGGCCCCAGCACGGAAGTAACCGCGATGGCGAGCAGAATGGCCGGGAAAGCCATCAGCGCGTCATTGATGCGCATCAGTAGGTTATCAATGCGGCGGAAGTAACCCGCAGCGGCGCCGATCAAAATGCCAAACACCGCATTCAGCGCCACTACGGAAGCGCCAATCAGCATGGAAAGCTGCGCGCCCCAGACCACGCGGGACCAGAGGCTGCGCCCGAAACTATCCGTACCGAAGACCCAACCCTCGCCAGGTGGCTTGAATTTGTTGCGCATGGAAAGCCGGTTGGGATCAACATCGGTAATCCAGGGCGCGAGGATGGCGGTCATGGCGATGATCAGGAACAGCACGAGGCCAGTCATAAATAGCCGATGCCGCAGTAGGCGCTTGATGGTCGCACGCGCCGGGTGCTCGCGCTTTAGCGCAATGCCTTCGGCATCTATGGCGGCGGCCTCACTCATAGCGCACCCTTGGATCAATCAAGGCATAGAGGATATCAACCAGGATATTCACCACCACCAAAAATGTCGTCACCAGCAATAGCCCGCCTTGCACCATGGGGTAATCGCGGCTCAGCACCGCTTGCGTCAGTAATTGCCCCATGCCGGGGAGCGAAAACAGCGCCTCTGTCACCACCGCGCCCGACAGCAGAAGCGAGATGATGATGCCAACCACGGTCACTATGGGGATCAGCGCATTGGCCAAGGCATGCTTGAGGATCACTTGCCGTTCCGGCAGACCCTTGGCACGGGCGGTGCGCACATAATCCTGCCGCAGCACTTCCAGCATGCCAGACCGCGTGATGCGCGCCAGCAAGCCCGCTTGCAGCAAGGCAAGCGATATCGCCGGCATGGTGGTGCTGCGCAGCCAGCCGATCGGGTCCTGTGAGAAAGGCACATAGCCACCACTCGGCAACCAGCCGAGCTGCACGGCGAAGAAAATGATCATCAATAGGCCAAGAAAGAAACCGGGGATGGAAATCCCGAGCATGGCGATCATCATCGCCACCTGATCCACCCAGGTATTCTGCCGCAGCGCCGCGATGATGCCACTCGTCACACCAATCAGCAGCGTCAGCACTAATGCGTAGAGTGATAGCCCGATGGTCACCGGCAAGCGTTCCA
>JBIJAH010000001.1:0-219608 GCA_044345845.1 Roseomonas sp. | reverse complement strand
TCACGCCAGTCAGCGCCGTGCATGCGATAGAGCAAATGCCGCCGGTAATGATGGCCTTCCGGCAGGCGCGGATGTTCGAATTCCCCCGCCGCCGTCATGCCGAGCTTTTCCATGAGCTTCCAGGAAGCCGCATTGCCCGGCACAGTGAAGGCGACGATGGAAGAAAGCCCAAGCGTGCCGAAGCCATGCGCCAAGGCGGCGCGCGCGGCTTCTTCGGCATAGCCCAAGCGGCGAAAGCGCGTGCCGATCCGCCAGCCGATTTCAACCGCCGGCGTGAAATCCGCCTGCCAGGGAATGGTCATCAGCCCGACCACGCCGACGAAAGCGCCCGTGGCCGCTTCCGCCACCACCCAAAAACCCCAGCCATGTTCAGCGAAATGCGCGCGCAGCCGTGCCGCCCAAGCATCACTTTCCGCCCGGTTCATGGTGGCAGCGAAATAGTGCATGCTTTCCGGATCACCATTGATGGCGAAAAGCGGGTCAAGATCCTCATCCCGCCAGGGGCGGAGGATCAGGCGTTCTGAAGTGAGCGTCGCGGCGTTCATGCGAACTTCTTACCCTAAACAGCCAGGCCAGGCACCGAGGGGAGACTAGCCCCGGCAGCCACCCGGGCTTAGCGTGGCCCACAGCGGCTCAAGGTTTTCGATTGCAATTCGGCCACCCACTCAGCATAGTGAAGAAGTTTCATCAAATGGAAGCACTACTATGCAAGATGTTGGTCTCTATCTCCCGGGCATCCTTCTTTCTTACGCAGCCTTCCTGCTCGCAATTGCAAGTCCGGGGCCTAACATCCTGGCGGTTATCGGGACTTCGATGAGCGTCGGCCGCGCCTCCGGCATGGCACTCGCTTTCGGCGTGTCCGCAGGCTCATTCACTTGGGGCCTCCTCACGGCATTCGGACTATCAGCTATCGTGGCCAGCTATGCATGGGCCCTTTTTGCCATCAAGATTTTGGGTGGCATTTATCTTCTGTGGCTTGCTTACAAGTCGCTCAAATCGGCCGCCTCGCGCCATGATATCGAAGCCAAGGAGCTGGCGGGGGGGCGTCGCACTCCATTCGGATATTTCAGCCGAGGCTACGTTATCCAGATGACCAATCCCAAGGCGGCACTTGCTTGGATTGCCATCATTTCATTGGGCTTGAAGGACGGCGCGCCGCTTTGGGTTAGTGCAGCCATCGTTCTTGGAACATTTCTGTTATCAGTCATCATCCACACGCTTTACGCCATAGCATTTTCGACACCGGTTATGGTTCGCCTCTACGGGAGAGCACGTCGGGCCATCCAAGGTGTGCTGGGCGTGTTTTTTGCCTTTGCAGGTCTGCGCATGCTGATGCATCGGAGCTGAGACGACCATGACATACATTGATCCAATTGCGGCTAACCTCAACTCTGGGTTCGTCGTAGCGATTCATCTTGTAGCGAAAGAAGGTGAAGGAGACGCGGTTGCTGATATATTACAGCGGCTAGTGGCTCCGACCATGGCAGAACCGGGCGTGAAGTTCTTCATGCCTTACCGATCACCAACTAACCCTCTGGCCTTTTTCGTGTACGAACTATACGTGAACCAAGCGGGATGGGATGCCCACAACAGGTCCGCCCATTTCTTGAGTGTCGTTGATGATCTGGTACAACGGGTCGCATCGCGGGAACGCGTGCCTTTCGTTCCATTTGTCACCTGACTGATAAAGCCAATACACTGATAGCCGACAAATTTTTTCCGAGTCATGGAAGGCCAGCATGCGTATTTCGTTTTTGCACACTGCGGAGGTGCACGTTTTAACGTTTGACCGCATCTTTGCAGACCTCGAGAGCGATGCTCGGCTGGTCCACCGTGTAGAGGCAGACCTGCTGGCACGCGCACGCTCTCACGGTTTGGAGTCTGTCAGCGCAGAAACAATGGAAGCGTTAGCTGATCTAGCTTCTGCCGATGCAGTAGTGTGTACGTGCTCGACACTAGGCCCTTTGGCCGACAGATTTGCTGAGAATCTCGGTCATGTTGTCCGAATCGACCGCCCCGTTATGGAAGAAGCGTGCAGGATCGGCGGACGCGTTCTTGTGGCGATCTGTCTTGAAAGCACTCGCTTGCCGACTATTATGCTACTGGAACAATGCGCGCTTCAATTGAACAAGAAAATCAAAGTTGAGGTTCACATATGCGATACAGCTTGGCCCTTCTTCGAAGCCGGGGATCTCGACGGTTTTGCCGACAGCATTTCCCGAAGCACAAAGGAAAGACTTGGTGAGCTTGGGGGCGTCGATTGCATCGTGCTTGCTCAGGCCTCGATGCATGTTGCTGCGCAAATGTTCGAGGATGCGGGCGTTCCGGTCCTGACTTCCCCCTTGATGGCGGCAAAGCAATCAATCAAGATTGCAAGTCAGTCCAGACATCATGACCAGCACTAAGGGTGAGCCACTACCGGTTTGATGGACACGAAGGTAAGATCGTGACCCATGAGCCGGAGACTATATATGACGAGGCAGAAGTTCAGCTGCGAGTTCAAGATCAAGGCAGTAAGGTTGGTGACAGATCGTGGCGTGGCGGTTGCCGAGGCTGCCCGTGATTTGGATATCGCCGAGAGCGTTCTTCGGAGCTGGGTGCTGGCATTAAGCGTGGGTCCTGCTGCCACCTTTCCCGGGAACGGGCAGATGCGGGCCGATTTGGCCGAGATTGCCGCCTTGAAGCAAGAGGTCGTCCGGCTCCGGGCGGCGCGTAACATCCTGAGGAAAGCGGCAGCTTTTGTCGCGCGCGAAGCGAAAGGAGAACACTATGAACCCGATCAGCCTGGAAGCGCTGGCCGCCGAGGTGCCCGATGGGGCCATGCTTGCTTTGCCGCCCGATAATTCCCTGCCCTCGGTCGCGCTGGCCAAGGCGTTGATCCGGCGCGGGGTGCGCAATTTGCGCCTGGTGGGCGTGCCGGTTTCGGGCTTTGCCACGGATATACTGATTGGAGCTGGCTGCGTCACCAGCGTGCAGACCAGCGCGGTTTCGCTTGGTGAGGCCGGCTTCGCGCCACGCTTCAGCGCTGCCTTGCGCGCGGGCAGCATCAAGGTGATTGATGCGACCTGCCCCGCCATACACACCATGCTGCAAGCGGCCGAAAAGGGCGTGCCCTTCATGCCGCTACGGGGCTTGATCGGCAGCGATATCCTGGCCAATCGGCCGGATTGGAAAGTGGTGCCAAACCCCTTCGCGATGGATGGCGAAGACCCGATTGTGCTGCTGCCCGCGCTGAACCCTGATTTCATCTGCTTCCATGCCGCCATGGCCGACGAGGAAGGCAATGTCTGGGTCGGGCGGCGGCGTGAATGCGCCACCATCGCCCATGCGTCCAAGCGCGCCTTGGTCACAGTGGAACGCGTGGTGCCGGGTAATTTTTTGGAAGATGAACGCCTCGCCTCCGGTGCCATCAACGCCACCTATATCAGCGGCATCGCCATTGCTGAGCGCGGCGCGCGCCCGGTGGCGCTGCTTGATGAATATGGCTTCGATGGCGCTTATGTCAGCGACTATGCGCGGATGGCGCGGAGCGAAGAAGGTTTTGCTGCCTGGTGCGCGCGTGAAGTCTTCGAACAAAAAGCGCAGGCCGCAGAATGAGCGAGATCAAGCTTGAAGAACGCATTGCCGTCGCACTCGCGAAGCTGATCCTGGACCCGAGCGCGCCGCCCGCGCGCCATATCGCGGTCGGTGCCGCATCGCCCATGCCGGCGGCGGCGTGTTGGCTGGTGAAAAAGCAGGGCAATCCTGTGCGGCTTTCGCTGCTGCATAAGCGCAGCGGCAATCCGTTTACGGAAGGCACGCGCGAATTATTTGACCTGACCGGCCAGGGGCGGATTGATCTGTTCTTCCTGGGCGGTGGGCAGATTGATGGTAGCGCCAACCTGAACCTGGTCGGCACCGGCGAATGGCCCGGTATGGGTGTGCGCTTTCCGGGCAGTTTCGGTTCCGCCTTCATGTATTTCATGACGCCGCGCACCATCCTGTTCCGGGAAGAACACACGCCGCGCGTTTTTGTGGAGAAGGTGGATAATATCTCCGCCCCCGGCGTTTCGCCGCCCGGCGTTTTTCGTCGCGGCACGGCGCAGGCGCTGGTGACGGGGCGCTGCGTGTTTCGCTTTCATCCGGATCACGCTCGGTTTTCGCTGGAGAATGTGCATCCAGGTGAGACGGTGGAAAGCGTGCGCGATGCTACGGGCTTCACTTTTGACGTGGCGGGCGACGTGCCCTTCACACCAGACCCTACGCCAGAAGAACTCGCGCTGCTGCGCGGGCCGATCTGTGATGAAATGATGGAAACCTACCCGGAATTCTGCACCCGGGTCTTTGGCAGGAAACAAGCGGCATGAATGACGCAAGTATCGCCACCAAGGGTCTCGCCCGTTCCGCCGGCGCCTTGGCAGGGCTGCGCGTGGTGGATCTCACGCGCGTTCTGGGTGGGCCTTATTGCACCATGGTGCTGTCAGATCACGGCGCTGAGGTGATTAAGCTGGAACCCCCACAAGGTGATGAGGTGCGCGATTGGGGCCCGCCCTTTGATAGCGCAGGCGATGCTTCCTATTTCGTTGGCGTCAATCGCAATAAAAGAAGTGTCGGGCTTGATCTATCAAAACCTGCCGGCAAGGAAGTGCTGCTGCGCCTGTTGGAAGATGCCGATGTCCTGGTGGAAAACTTCAAGCCTGGCTCCATGGAAAAATGGGGGCTGGGGTATGAGGCGGTGCTATCAAAGCGTTTCCCACGCCTGATCCATTGCCGCGTCTCCGGCTTTGGCGGTGAAGGCCCCTTGGGTGGCTTTCCAGGTTATGATGCGGTGTTGCAGGCCATGGTCGGGCTGATGTCCATCAATGGCACGGAGAATTCCGGGCCGACGCGGCTTGGCACGCCGATTGTGGATATTGCGACGGGGTTGTTTTCCACCATCGCCATTCTGATGGCGCTGCATGAGCGTGAAAAATCCGGCAAGGGGCAATATTGCGACATGACGCTGCATGATTGCGGCATGGCGCTGCTGCATCCCCATGCGGCGAATTACTTCCTGTCTGATAAGCGTCCCAAGGCCACCGGTAATCCGCATCCGAATCTGGTGCCCTATTCCAAATTCAAAACAAAAACTTGCGAGATTTTCATCGCCGCCGGCAATGACCCGGCCTTCCGGAAATTCTGTGAGTTCCTAGGCATCCCCGATGTCGCAAAGGATGAACGCTTCGCCACCAATGGCGCGCGTGTGATCAATCGTGATGCACTGACGGAGATTCTGGAAAAGCGCTTTTCCAGCGAAGATGGCCATGATCTCACGCGGCGCATGCTGACGGTTGGCCTACCCGCCGGCCCGGTGCTGCATGTGGATGAAGCCATGGCTGCGGATCACACCGCGTTCCGGGAAATGGTGGCGGATATCGGCGATTACCGGGCGCTGAATACGCCAATCAAATTATCACGTACGCCAGGTGGTGCGCGCACCCGCCCACCGCGCTTCAACCAGCATGGGCGCGAAGTGCTGCTGGCGCGTGGCTTGAGCGAGGCTGAAATTACCGCGCTGGAAGCCGATGGCGTGATTGTGGGCGCGCGGCGTAAGGCGTAGCGCCCACAGCCCTCAAGCAGCGGCCGCGATTGTCGGCCCCTGCCCCGCTACCGTGGTGCGCACCATATGGCGCCGTTCCGTCGTACTCGCGAACGGCGTGGCGCGGTGCAACACGGCGCGGTTGTCCCAAATCAGCAAATCATGCGGCGACCAGCGGTGGCTATAGATGAAGCGGTCTTCGGTGGCATGTGCCATCAGGCGATCAATCAGCGCGCGGCTTTCGGCTTCAGTCATGCCGTCAATGCTGCGCGCATGGGCACCCAAATATAGCGCGGGACCATAGGGGTTTTCTTCCAGCACGACGGCTTGGCGCACCGCCGGGTGTTGGGTCTTTTCCGCTTCCGTCACCAGTGTGGGATCAACCCGCCCGCGTGACCAACCGAAATCATGCAGCGCCACCATACCGCGCAGCCGTTCCTGTTCGGCTGCCTCCAGCGCGGCAAAGGCCCCGCGCATGAAGGCAAATTCCGTATTGCCGCCCGCGCTTGGAATCTCACGCGCTGAGAGCAGCGAGGCCCGCGCCGGGACAGGCTTGAAGGAGGAGTCATGGTGCCAATGCCGATTGGCTTTATTGTTCAGCAGTTGCTTATCGCTGGGTACGGCAATTTCACCGCCGGGGCCGATATTGCTCAGCACAATCACCGCACTGCCCGCGCCAAGTGCGCCGGGGCGGGTCATTTCCAAGGCGCCGAACCCCTCGCTGAAGGCAATCTGCGCCGCATCATCCAAATGCTGGCCGGGCAGCACCAGCACCGCGTAACTGTCCAGCGCATCGCGGAGCGCCGCCATGACCGGCGCCGCAACCTGATGCGCCGCATCAACGCCTTCAATGCGCGCGGCGAAAAGCGGGTGCAGGGGCGTGATGTTCAACATGGCCAATCCTCCGAAATAAAGGCTAGGCGGAAAGAACCCCCTCAGAAAAGCCCCTCGATCCGCCCTTGCCCATCCAGGCCGATGGTCTCCGCCGCCGGGCGCCTCGGCAGGCCGGGCATGGTCATGATGTCCCCGCAGACCGCCACGATGAAGCCAGCGCCGGCGGAAAGGCGCACTTCGCGCACCGGCAGCACATGATCCATTGGCGCGTCGAGCTTGGTCGGGTCCGCGCTGAAGGAATATTGCGTTTTGGCGATGCAAACCGGCAGATGGCCGAAGCCGAGTTCCTCAAACCGTGCCAGCCGCTTCGCCACATCAGCCGGTAGCGCGATATCGCGCGCGCGATAAATCTGCTGCGCAATGGTGCGGATTTTACCAGCCAAGGGCATGGCATCCGGGTAAAGCGGCGCGAAGCGTGCGGATTTCGATGCAATGTGTGCTTGCACAGCGCGCGCCAAATCCGCGGCACCCTTCGCGCCATCGCCCCAATGGGTGCAGAGGATGGCTTCAGCCCCCGCCGCTTGAATGGCCGCTTGCACCGCGGCAATTTCCGCATCCGTGTCTGAGGTGAAGCGGTTCAACGCCACCACCACCGGCAGGCCAAACTTGCCCATATTCTCGACATGGCGCGCCAGGTTGGAAATGCCGCGCGTCACCGCCGCAACATCTTCCCGCCCAAGGTCAGACTTCGCGACCCCGCCATGCATCTTGAGCGCGCGGACGGTGGCCACCACCACACAAACGGAAGGATTCAACCCAGCCAGACGGCATTTGATGTCGAGGAATTTCTCAGCGCCCAGATCAGCACCGAAGCCCGCTTCCGTCACCACCACATCAGCAAGCTTCAGCCCCAGCCGCGTCGCCATGACGCTATTGCAACCATGGGCGATATTCGCAAACGGCCCGCCATGCACCAGCGCGGGGGAGCCTTCAATCGTCTGCACCAGATTGGGCGCGAAGGCATCACGCAAAAGCGCTGCCATGGCGCCATCGGCCTTCACATCAGCCGCGGTGATCTGCCGCCCATCACGCGTCTGCCCCACCACCATGCGGCCCAGGCGCTGCTGCAAATCCGGCAAATCCCGCGCGAGGCAGAACACCGCCATAACTTCGGAAGCGACGGTGATGTCAAACCCATCCTCACGCGGGAAGCCATTGGCAACGCCGCCCAATGAGGAATTGATGCCGCGCAGCGCACGGTCATTCATGTCTATCGCGCGGCGCCAGGAAATGCGGCGCGCATCCAGGCCAAGCTCATTGCCCCAATAGATGTGATTATCCAGCATCGCCGCCAGCAGGTTATTGGCGCTGGTGATGGCGTGGAAATCGCCGGTGAAATGCAGGTTGATGTCTTCCATCGGAAGCACCTGCGCATAGCCACCACCCGTCGCCCCGCCCTTCACGCCAAAACAGGGGCCAAGCGATGGTTCGCGCAGGCAAATCATGGTCCGCGTGCCAAGCGCATTCAGCGCATCACCCAGGCCAACCGTGGTGGTGGTTTTGCCTTCCCCGGCCGGCGTTGGGTTAATGCCGGTCACCAGCACCAGCGCGCCATCGGGGCGGTCCGCCTGGGCGCCAATGAAATCCAGCCCGATCTTGGCCTTGTATTTGCCGTAAGGTTCCAGCGCATCCGCCGGAATGCCGGCACGCGCGGCGATTTCGGCAATCGGCTTCAGCGTCGCGGCGCGCGCGATATCAAGATCAGTGGCCATCCCTGCTTCTCCCCTGGCGTGTAGTAACCGCAACGCCATGGCAGGGCTGGGCTGTCAAGGCCGGGGCGGGCGAAACCGGTCCAAATAGGCCGCGCGATGCGCATAGGCGCCAACATGGGCCACCGGCATATCGGTCAGCGCCCAAATGGCCGCACCCGGCAGATCAAGCCAGCGGCGGCAAAAGGCGTAGTCTTCAGAAACAAACCCATCAGGCAGGTTCATTTCATCAAAGAAGCCCCAATACTCGCCATCTCCGCCCAATTGGCGGAAGCTTCCGGATTTGTGGCGCGCCACGCCACCGCTTGCGATCAGTTTCTCGAAAGCGCTGCGCGCGATCATGATGCAGCCAAAGCCAATCCGAATCACACGCAACAAGCCATTGCGAATCACAGGGTCCGCCGCATCCGGTTCAATATTGAATTGCCGTGACAAGGCATTCAACCTGGCAAGGTCCGGGGGGCCTTCCGGCGCATCACGCGCGGCTTCGGCGAAACGAGCAATTTCAAAATGCCGCAGCGGGCAGGCAAGGCCAATCACCTCCTGCCCTGTGCGCAATAGCCGCGTGATGGCGCCTGAAGGCACGCCAATATCGGAATCAAGAAACAGCAAATGGGTGAAATCAGTTCGCGCCAGAAACATGCTGGCCAGAAGATGGCGCGCGCGTGTGACATAAGCGCCATCATAATTGAACCAATCCGCCCCATGCCCAGTATCGCGCAATTCATTGAGCATACGCACAATGGAAAGCGTGGTTTCCACCTGCACGGTGCTGGCAATGGTGGGGGTTGCAATGAAAACCTTCATGCTGCCGCCGGCAGGGCCTCAGCCAGGGCTTCACGGAACACCGCAAGGGCGCGCTGCATATCTTCCGGCGTCAAAGCGCCAATAGCACCAACCCGCATGGTGGGTTCAGCCGTGTTCCAGAAATTGCTGATCAGCACACCGCGCGCCTTCAGCGCTTCAACGTAGCGCGGGAAATCAAAGCGCGGATCGGCGGGCTGATGCACCGTCACAATGATCGGCCCCTGCTCTGACTTGGTCACATAGGGCTTGATGCCCATCGCGATAAAGCCATCGTAAAGCGTATCGGCATTGGCGCGATACCTTGCATGCCGCGCGGGCTGCCCGCCTTCGGCATCAAACAAATCAAGCGCGACATCAAAAGCCGCCAGGGCCTGCACCGGCGGGGTGAAGCGGAAGGAACCAAAGCCCGCGCGTTCCGCATGGGTCAGCACATCGGCCAGATCAAAGCACCAGGACCCCGCCTGCCCTGCCCGCGCCTTGATGCTATCAATCCGCGCCACGGCAAAGCCAATGCCCGGCATGCCTTCCAGGCATTTGCCGGACGTGAACATCAGCGCATCGCATTCGGGATGCTCAGCCAGGTTGAAGGGCAGCGCGCCAAAGGCGGAGACCGCATCCATGATCATGCGCCGCCCAGCATTGCGCACCGCGCGCCCAATACCCGCCGCATCATTCACAATGCCACTACCCGTTTCACTATAAACAAAGGACACGTGGGTAATCGCCGGATCAGCGGCCAGCACCGGGGCAATATCTTCTTCCCGCGCGCCGCGCGTATCGGGCAGATCAAGTGTCACCACATCGCGCCCGATCTCACGCGCAATGCGTTCCATGCGCGATGCGTAGGAACCATTCATCGGGATCAGCAACTTACCATCCGGCGGCACCAGGCTGCGAATGGCCGCTTCCATCATGAAGTGCCCGCAGCCTTGCAGCGGCAGGGTCACATGCTCCCCGGCGATGCCGCCCGCGATGGCGCGCACACGTTCACGGATGCGCGCATAGGTCGGGCGAAAGCCGTGATCCCAGGGCGCGATATCCTGGGCCATGGCGGCGCGGGTTTCGGGGCGGGTCTGCACGGGACCGGGAATGAGCAGCATCATGAGCAAAGCCATGCCAGACCCATCAGGCGATGAAAACCCCCGCAATTTCACGCCGCAGCTTTTCCCGAATGGCGGCGGCGAAGGCCCCGTAATCCTGACAATGCATCACAAAAGCGCCGGGGCCGCCGATCACCTCAGCAGCGTAATGCGCCATCAGATCGGGCTCCTCATTTAGCACAGCGAGCGCATTGATGGTGATGCCCGCCTCTACGCCAATATCGCGGATTGGCCCGGGTGGGCGACCCTGATTATGCGCGCCATCGCCCGAGACATCCAAAACCATCCGCCGCACCAATTGTGGCCCTGAAGCGAATAAGGCGAGGGCCGCCGCCATCCCCTCCCCCAGCGCAGTTGCGCCAGGCGGCACCAGCCGGGGTAATCCTTCAACCTCCTCCGCCAGCGCAGCCACATCGGCGGGGCTGGCCAGAATGCGCCAAGGGATCGCGATTTCCTGCGCGCCCTGGCCGGACCAGATCAGCATGGCAAGCGCGGAAGCCCCCGCCGGGCCGGCAAGCAGGGCATGGGCAATCTCCATATCCCGAAAGGCCGCGGCGTAGCCGCCAATCATCAGACCAAATTCGTCCCGATCCACCGAAGATGAAGCATCAACGGCCAGCACCAGGGCAAGATCAACGCGCTGCATGGCGCCAGATTGCCACAGACGGCCTTCCGCTTCACCCCATCAAACTTGCGTTGGGTCAAGTAAATCGCCCTGAGATTTCATTATGTTGCCGCTTCAAGACAGGAGGAAGCCATGCGTGAACGCAGCATGGGTGAAATGGTCCGCAACCAGCACCCCCTGACAATGGGGCCGGACGCGACTGTGCAGGAAGCCTGCGCCGCGATGTATCGCCGCCATGTTGGCGCCGCGCTGGTAACGGACCCAGAAGGCCGCCTGCTTGGCATTTTCACAGGCCGGGATGCGGTGCATTTTCTGTCGCACGGGAAGGATAGCACCGAAATCCGCCTGGGCGAGGCCATGACTCGCCACCCAATCTGCCTACCGCCCGAAGGCAATGCCATGGATGCGCTGCATATGATGGCCGATGGCGCGTTCCGGCATTTGCCGGTGGTGCGCGATGGCAAGGTGGTTGGCATCGTCTCCCGCTACGATTTTCGGGCCAAGGAATATGGTCAGTTGGATCAAGAATCCGGGTTCTTTGAGTGCATAAGATAGGCTGAAGGCGCCCCTCTAGCCCTCCTTCCCTGCTCGACCTACTCTCGGCGGGACGGAGGAACGACATGCCCGAAAGCCCGATAGATACCAAACTTGCCGCCGAAGCCGCCCTGCCGCTGGCCGGCGTGCGCGTGCTGGACCTGACGCTGGCCCGCGCCGGCCCCACCTGCGTGCGCCATTTGGCCGATTGGGGCGCCGAGGTTATCCGCGTGGAACCCCCAGCCAATGCCGATGGCTTTGGCGGTGATCGCGAAGGCTATGATTTCCAGAATTTGCATCGGAACAAGCGTTCCATCGCACTCAATCTGAAATCACCGGAAGGCAAGGCGGCTTTGATGAAGCTTGCTGCCAATGCCGATGTGCTGGTTGAGAATATGCGCGTGAAGGTGAAGCACCGGCTTGGCATTGCCTATGATGATCTGAAGGAGATCAACCCGCGGCTGATCTATGCCTCCATTTCAGGGTTCGGGCAGACCGGACCTTATGGGGAGCGTGCTGGGGTGGATCAGATCGCCCAGGGCATGGGCGGGATGATGACCATCACTGGGGAGCCTGGCCGCGGGCCGATGCGCGCGGGCATTCCCTTTGTGGATTTGACGGCGGGCAATCTGCTGGCGCTGGCCGTCATGATGGCGCTGTTCCAGCGTGAGAAAACCGGCAAGGGCCGCTATGTGCATACCAGCTTGCTGGAAGCCATGGTCTTCATGCTGGACCTGCAAGCCGCACGCTGGCTGATGGATGGCGAAATCCCAGGCCAGGCCGGCAATGACCATCCGGTGAATATCCCGATGGGCGTTTTCCCCACCGCCGATAAGCCCATCAATATCGCGGCGTCTTCCGCCAAGATGTGGGCGCAATTCGCCGAAGCCTTGGGCCGGAAGGATTGGCTGGAGGTTGAGGAATGGAAGACGCTGAAAGGCCGCAGCAATGATCGCGCGCGGCTCAATGAAACCATCGGCACAGTGACCAGCACCAAGCCGAGCGAGTTTTGGATTGACCTGCTGGAACGCACCGGCATTCCCTGCGGCCCGATCAACCGCGTGGACCAGGTGTTTGAAGACCCGCAGGTGAAGCATCTGACCATGGCGCTGCCGATGACCACACCCAAGCGCGGCCTGACGCATATTGTCGGCACTGCCATCAATATGGAGGGGATTGAAAGCAGCGTGCGGCGCATCCCGCCCAGGCTTGGAGAGCATTCCGCCGAAATTCTGCAACAAGCCGGCTATGGCGCGGCGGAGATTGAACAATTGCGCGCACTTGGCGTGATCAGCGAGGGATAAACAAAATGGAATTCGCAGACGGCAAGATTCTGGCCGAAATCAAGGATGGCGTTGGCCGCATTACCTTCAACCAGCCGGAAAAGCGCAATGCCATGTCGGTTGCGATGTGGGATGGCATGGGCCAGGCTTTGGATGTGTTCACGGCGGATGCATCTGTCCGCTGCGTGGTGCTGACTGGTGCGGGCGATAAGGCTTTCGTCTCAGGCGCTGATATCAGCCAATTTGATAAAATCCGCTCGGATGCCGATGCGCAGAAGGAATATGGCCAGCGCACCGCCGTTGGGCGCTTGAAGCTTGCCACCTATGCCAAGCCAGTGATTGCCGAAATCCGTGGCTTTTGCATGGGTGGCGGGCTTGGCATTGCCATGTCCTGCGATATCCGCATCGCGGCGGAGGGCAGCCAATTCGGCATTCCGGCGGCCAAGCTTGGCATCGCTTATGGCTTTGACATGGTGAAGCATTTGGTATCGCTTGTCGGCCCCGCCCATGCCCATATGATCCTGATGAGCGGCGAACGCTTTGATGGCCGGGAAGCTGAGCGCGTTGGCCTGATCAACAGGCTAGTGCCTGCGGATGCGCTGGCCGGGGAAGTCGCCAAGCTGACCGCGACCTTGGCGCAAAACGCGCCGCTGTCGCTTTATGCCAATAAGCGCACCGTGCAGGCGGTTTTGCAGGACCGGGCGGAGCGCGACATGGCGGCGATCCAGGCTGATTTGAACGCCTGTTTTGACAGCGCGGACTACAAGGAAGGCCGCAAGGCTTTCATGGAAAAGCGCAAACCCGCCTTCCAGGGGCGCTGATTCAGCCCGTTTGCAGGGGCCACCCAGGCTGGGTGGTACCCGGCTTGCGGCAAGTTTAACCAAAGGTAAGTTGAACCCGGCCAGCAGCACGCTATGTAACTGGCTCCGGTAACCCTAAGCCCAGGACGCCTTCAGCCCACCATGGACGACGCCCTGCCCCCGATTGCCGGCAATCATCAGAATGCACCCATTTCCCGCCTGATTGCGGAGGTGGTGGAACGCTGCCCGGGCGAACGCATCACCCTTGGCGAAATGGCCGAGGCTTTTGGGGACCGGGCCTTTGGCCTGCTGATCCTGATGCTCTGCCTGCCGGGGCTTTTGCCTGGCATGGCTTCCATTTTTGGCACGCCGATGCTGATTCTGGGTGTGCAAATGGGGCTTGGCTTTCGCAAGCCGAAGCTGCCTAGCTTCATCGCGCGGCAAAGCCTTAAGCGCACCGATATGATGCGGCTTTCGAGCGGTTCTTCAAAAATGCTGGCGCGGGTTGAACGCTATGTCAGGCCACGCCCCGGCCCCTTCACCAACAACACCGCCGATAAGGTGGTGGGGTGGCTAACCGCCTATGCCGCACTGATGCTTATCCTGCCGGGGCCCGGTACGAATGGCCCACCGGCCTTCGGCACCATTGTGATGTCCCTTGGCGTGGTTGAGAATGACAGCAAGGTGGTTGGGATTGGTATTGTTACGACGATACTCGCCAATATCTTCGCGACCGCGGTGTTGGTCGCCATTGTCTGGTTTGGCGTTGAGGCGCTGGGTTACGTTATTTGATGTCAATGCCGCTGGACAGATCAGCGCGGTCTGACTAGCCTTCAACCATGCTTCGGTGGCCCGAAAGGGCTGAAACGGGAATGCGTGACACGGTGAGACCCACCGCCAATCCGCGGCTGCCCCCGCAACTGTAGGCGACCATTTCTGCCCATAAGCCATTGCATGCATTTGCGAGAAGGCGGGCAGAAAGGAGGATATCCTCCGGGTCGCGAGCCAGGAGACCGGCCGGTGCATAGTTGTCTCGCGCGTATCGGGCGGGGTGCACCGATGCAACGGACCAAAGCTGTGCGGGTGCGCCCGCGCATCTCCGTCTGCGAACAGCGTAGGAAATACCCCAGGGCCGCAAGGCTTTGGGGTGCGTTGATACCTATGCTCGGAGTAATGCCGGATGAAACACCGGATTCTCGTTCTACTCGCGCTTGCCCCGCTTGCCCCTGCCTGGGCGCAAACGGCCAGCATCCCTGAAACCATTGTGACAGCAACAAGGATACCCACGCCGCAGGAACGCCTGCCGGCAGCGACCACGGTAATTGATCGGCAGATCATCGAAGAACGCGGCTATGTGACGCTGGCCGATGCGCTGGTGAGCGTGCCGGGCTTCAACATCGTCCCCAGTGGCGGCATGGGGCAAGTGACATCGGGCTTCATGCGCGGCACCAATTCCAACCATGTGCTGGTTTTGCGTGATAGCGTGCCGATGAACGATGCCAGCCACCCAAGCGGCGCCTTCAATTTCGGCAATACGCTGCTGGGCGATATTGAACGCATTGAAGTCGTGCGCGGCCCAGTTTCCGCCGTCTACGGCACTTCGGCGATTGGCGGCGTGATCAATCTGATCACGCGCCGCGCGCCCGCGGATCGGCAAGCACAACCTTACGGGGAGCTTGCCGGCGGCACCAATTACACCGCGCGCGGCGTGGCCGGTGTTGCGGGCACCATCGGCAATACGGATTACGGCGTGGCCGGGCAGAGCCTTTCGACGCGCGGTTCGAATGCGGTCGCGCCAAGATTCTACAATAATCAAGGGGAGCGGGATGGCTTCCGATCTGCCGTGATCACGGCGCGCGGCGGCGTCAATCTCGGCGAAACCGCGCCAGCGAATGTGCTTGGCATGACGCGGCTGGATGGGTTGGTGACCATGCGGGAAAATCGGTTTGGTTTGGATAACATCCCCAATGATGATCCGAATTACAGCGGCGATGATCGCAACTGGATGGGTTTTCTGCGGAGCGCCACTGAATTATTTAGCGGTGATTGGACGACGGGCCTCACGCTATCAGCCACCGAGGACCGGCGGCGCTACACCAATTGGCGTGATAGCCTGAGCAGCAGTACCGCCGATGATCTCTATCGCGGCCGGCGCGAAAGGCTTGCCTGGGATAATACGGTCAAGCTTGCAGATTTTGGTATCCTCACCGCCAATAATCTTGTCTTTGGCGCAGGGTCTGAAAGCGAAAGCGCTTTCACCAAGTCGGTGCTGGGTTCATTCCGTCGGGATGTAGATAGATCGCAGCAAAATGCCTTTGCCTATATCGGCACGCAGCATCGGCTTTGGGATCGGTTGGATATAACCACTGCGCTCCGCCAGGACGCGCCGGATGGCTTTGATGGCGCCACCACCTGGCGGCTAGGTGGCGTACTAAGCCTGCCCGAGATTGCGTCGCGCCTCATTGCCTCAGGCGGCACTGCCTATCGCGCACCGTCAATTTTTGAGCGCTATGGCATCAGCAATTTCGGCTTCCAGGGCAATCCCGATCTGCGACCGGAACAATCTACCGCCTGGGAGGCAGGGTTCGAAACCGATATCGGCACACGGTTCACGGTCTCCGCGCTCTACTTCGAGAGTAGGATACGCGATCTCATTCAAGATACGTCTGACTTTAAGACCAATCGAAATATCGACCGCGCACATATCCAGGGCGGCGAATTCGGTTTGACTTGGCGCGCATCAGACAGCTTTTCGACGCGCGCTGCCTGGACCATTCAGGAGACCCGCAATGAGGAAAATGGCGCTGCCCTGGAACGTCGGCCACGTAATACCGCAAGCCTTTCGCCACGCATCGCGCCCAGGGTGGATTGGGTGGATGTGCCGAATGCGCGGCTGATCATCGCCCCTGAATTCATCTATATGGGCGATCATCGCGATTATCTTTATCTCGATAATGGTTCGGAACCGGGCCTCGGGCAAAGCGATGGCGGCTTCGTCTTCAACCTGACCGCATCACTGCCCGTCACGCAGCAAATCACCGCCTTCATCGAAGCGCGCAACCTTGGCAATCGGCGCTATGAACCGGCCAATGGTTTCGTCATTCCAGGCCGCAGCGCCATGCTTGGCCTGCGTGGCATTTTCTGAAACCGCGCGGGCGATAAGGGTTTACCCCCTTGTCGCCCCCGGCACCCACAGCACATCGCCGGCGCCATTGCCATTCAGGCGCCTCGCCAGCACAAAAAGATGATCCGATAGCCGGTTCAAATAGCGGATCACAGCGGGGTTCACTTCCTCTGCCGCTGCCAAAGCCACCACCAGGCGCTCCGCGCGCCTGGTGACGGTGCGCGCCACATGCGCCGCCGCCGCCCCCGCAGAACCGCCCGGCAGCACGAAGGATTTTAGCGCCGGCATTGCACTATTCATCGCCGCCAATTCCGCTTCCAGCCGCGCGGATTGCGTATCCGCCACACGCAGCCGCGCGCCCGCTTCCCCCGGCACGCAAAGATCGGCGCCGATATCGAAAAGATCATTCTGGATACGCGCCAGCATCGCATCGGCTTCCGCGTCTTCCTGCGCATGCAGGCGAAGCACCCCTATCGCGGCATTGGCCTCATCCACTGTGCCATAGGCTTCAACACGCAAGGCATCCTTGCGCACCCGCGCCCCATCGCCGAGCGAGGTTTCGCCGCCATCGCCACCGCGCGTCATAATCACATCAAGCTTGACCATCATTCAATTCCTGCAAAGACCAATACGTCGTTTCAGCGCCGCGCCGTTTCAAGGCGGAAATGCACCGCCGTGGTGATGCTGCCCGCCACCGGCAGGCCGCCCCGCTGCGCCGGGCGAAAGCGCCAATCGCGCACCGTTTTGACCGCCTCAGCATCCAATGCGCTGAAGCCGGAGCTTTCCAGAAGGCGCACATCCACAACCCGCCCATGAGGATCAACCAGCAATTCCACGCGCACCACGCCTTGTTCACCTCGGCGTCGGCTCGCTTCGGGATAATTGGGGCGGCGGTTGCGCGCTGCATCCAAGGCTTCCGGCGGCGAGGTGCGACCTTCCAGCGTGAAGCTTTCCATCCCTTGCAGCGCCGCATTTAGCCGTACCGGCTGAGGTGCCGCCGTTTGCGGCGCGCTTTGCCGTGGCGGCGGGCGGCGTTCCGGCGGTGCCTCGGCTACCTCGCGCGGCGGTTCCGGCGGCTTCTCGGCTAATTCGGACGGCGGTTCCGCAACCGGCGCCGGGGGCGGAGGCGGCGGCAGCATCACCTCAGCCAAGTCCACAGGCGGCGGCGGAGGGGGCGGCGCCGCAACAACAGCGGGGGGTGGCGGCATCGGCGGCGGCGGTGGCGGCACTTCAGGTGCCGGCGGTACGGCCGCAATCTCTGGCGGGGTGGCCGGGGATTCCAGCATCCCAATTTCCGGCGCGCCTTCATAAATCACCGAAACACCCTGCGCTTCCGCCTGGTCACCGGAGAGCTCTTCTGCCGCCGGCCATAGGATCAGCAGCGCCGCAATCACCCCATGCAGCGCAACCGATGCAACAAGCCCAAAGCCGCGCGGCGCTGCCTTCACAGCACCGGCACCCCCTGCTGCTTCGCCTTGGCTTCGGGTTCCACATGAATGGTGATGATCGCACCTTCAAGCTCCGCCTTCAGCGCAGCCTCAATCCGGTCGCAAATCTCATGGCTTTCACGCACGCTCATGTCGCCCGGCACCACCAGATGAAATTCCAGAAAAGTGTGCCGCCCGGCATGGCGGGACCGCAAATCATGCGCCTCAATCGCGCCAGATGCCTGTTCGGCCACAATGCGCCGAATGCGTTCCAACGTCGCCGGCGGCACGGCTTCATCCATCAACCCGCCGACACTTTCGCGCAGCAACTTGCCCCCGGAGAAAAGGATATTCACCGCCGTCAGCGCCGCCAGCAGCGGATCCAGCCACAAAATGCCAGTCAGCGCGACCAGCCCAACGCCCATCAACACGCCGATCGAGGTCACCACATCCGACCATAAATGCCGCGCATCGGCCATCAGCGCCGGGGAGCGTAAGGCCTTGCCGCGCCGGGTCAGAAAAAACGCCCAAACGGCATTGATGCCACTCGCCACCGCCGCCACCGCCAAGCCAATGCCCGCCTGCTCCGGCGCGCGCGGCGCCAGGTAGGCGCCCCAGGCCTCATGCAAAATCAGCAGCGCCGCTACAATGATCAGCGCGCCTTCCAGAACGGCCGAAAAATACTCTGCCTTGGAATGGCCATAGGGATGGTTGGCATCCGCCGGCAGGGCTGAAAGTCGCACCGCCAGCAAGGCCGCCATGGCCGCGGCGACATTCACAATGCTTTCCAGCGCATCGGCGTAAAGCGCGACCGATCCCGTCACCCACCAGGCAATCGCCTTGAGTGCGAGAACAGCCACCGCAACCGCCACGCTTCCCGCAGCGATCCGCGCGGCGCTGGATTGCCGAGGTTCAACCATGGCGGGGGTTTACCCCGTTACGCCTAGACGGAGAAGTACTTTGCCCGCGGGTGGTGCAGCACAATGGCGCTGGTGGATTGCTCCGGGTGCAGTTGCCATTCATCGCTGAGCGATACGCCGATGCGATCTGCGCCTAGCAGGCGGAGCAAGCCTTCCTGATCCTCAAGCTTCGGGCAGGCCGGGTAGCCAAAGGAATAGCGCCCACCGCGATAGCCCTGCTGGAGCATTTTTTCGATGTCGCGTTCATCCTGATTGGCAAAACCCCATTCGGCGCGGATGCGCTTATGGACATATTCCGCCAGCGCTTCCGCCATTTCTACCGAAAGCCCATGCAGATAAAGGTAATCCTGATAGTGGTTTTCCTCGAACCAGACGCGCGCGATATCAGATGCCTTCTGGCCCATTGTCACCACTTGCAGGCCAATCACATCACGCGCGGTGGGGCCATCATCCACATCGCGCACGAAATCAGCGATGCAATCACCATCTTCCTTGGGCTGGCGCGGCATATTGAAGCGGCAGACTTCCGTCACGCCATCTTCTTCGAACAGGATCAGATCATTGCCCTGCCCCGCGCATTTCCAATAGCCGTAAATGGCCTGGGGCTTCAGGATATTCTGTTCTTCCGTGATGGTCAGCATGCGCTTCAGCACCGGGCGCAATTCCTGCTTGGCCCAGCCAAGGAAATCGTCGAGTGACCGGCCCGCCTTCCGGAAACCCCATTGGAATTGATAAAGGCTCCGTTCATTGATGAAGGGCACAAGCGCCTTGGGGGCAGCTTCCAGCACACGGGCACCCCAGAAGGGCGGTGCGGGCGGGGTGCTTTCAGCGGCCACGCGATGGCGGCGCTTCGCTGCATAGGCCAAATCCACCGGCGCGAAGCCGCGCGGATCCGCCGTGCCAAGGGTGCGTTTTTCATTGCGCACCTTGCCGGAACGCTTGGTTTGCAGCGCGGCCAGATAATCATCAAAGCCATTGCCCATAACCTTATCCATCAGGTGCAGGCCATCAAAAGCATCGCGTGCATAGGCGACACGGCCGGAAGCATAGGCGCGCACGCAATCATCTTCCACGTAATTGCGGGTCAGCGCCGCACCGCCCAGCAGCACGGGAATATCCACGCCCTGGCGCGACATTTCTTCCAGATTTTCACGCATGACGACGGTTGATTTCACCAGCAAGCCAGACATGCCAATTGCATGCGCCTTATGTTCGCGGGCGGCGTTTACAATTTCGATCAACGGCACCTTGATGCCCAGATTGACCACGCGATAGCCGTTATTGGTCAGGATGATATCCACCAAATTCTTGCCGATATCATGAACATCGCCCTTCACGGTGCCGAGCACGATGGTGCCTTTTTCCTGGCCCTCGATACGTTCCATATAGGGTTCGAGATAGGCAACGGCGGTCTTCATGGTTTCCGCCGATTGCAGCACGAAGGGAAGCTGCATCTTGCCTGCGCCGAATAATTCGCCAACAACCTTCATGCCATCCAGCAAAACATCATTGATGATGGAAAGCGGGGCGATACCCTTGGCCAGAGCATCGGCCAATTCATCATCCAACCCCTTGCGGTCGCCATCAATAATGCGGTCCTTCAAGCGACCTTCAACCGTCTCAGCGCGCTTCTTCGCCGTGGCATCAGCGGCTTTGCGTCCGCTGAAAAGTTCCAGCATCTTTTGCAGCGGGTCATAATCTTCCGTGCGGCGATCATAGATCAAATCCTCCGCAACCTTCACTTCCTCGGGCGGGATCTGATGCAAAGGCTTGATCTTGGAGACATGCACAATCGCGCCCGTCATGCCCGCCTTCACGGCGAGATCCAGAAACACACTATTCAGCACATGCCGCGCGGCGGGGTTGAGCCCGAAGGAGATATTGGAAAGCCCAAGGATGATCTGAATATCGGGAAATGCATCCCGGATCATGCGAATGCCTTCAAGCGTCCAAAGACCAAGCTTGCGGTCATCCTCATTACCGGTCGCGACCGTGAAGGTCAGCGGGTCAATCATCAAATCAGATTGCGCCAGCCCATGCTTGTCGCAGGCAAATTCCACCAGGCGACGCGCGATGCGCAGCTTATCCTCGGCAGTTTTCGCCATGCCCACTTCATCAATGGTCAGCGCAATCACTGCCGCACCGAATTTGCGCGCCAGGATCATACGATCTTCGGCGGCCTTCTCGCCTTCTTCGAAATTGATCGAATTGATGATGGGCTTGCCGCCATGCAGCTTGAGTGCTGCTTCAATCACCGGGGTTTCGGTGGAATCAATCACCAGCGGCCCATTCACGCTGCTGGTGAAGCGGCGGATCACCTCGGTCATTTCCGCCATTTCATCGCGCCCGACAAAGGCCGTGCAAATGTCCAGGCTGTTTGAGCCCTCGGCCATTTGTTCACGGCCCATCGCCACACAGCCATCCCAATCGCCGGCAGCTTGGCGTTCGCGCCAGGCCTTGGACCCATTGGCATTGCAGCGCTCACCGATGGAAAAATAGGAATTCTCCTGCCGCAGCGCGGTCACGCCATAAAGCGACGCGACGGAAGGCACCCAATGATATTTGCGCTTGATTGGCGCCGGGCGATGCGCGGCACCGCCGAGCTTACGCAGCATGGCATCCAGCGCCGTGATATGCGGCGTGGAGGTGCCGCAGCAGCCGCCAATCAGATTAAGCCCGTCTTCCAGCACGAAGCGTTCCATCCAGGCGGCGAGTTCTTCCGCGCCCAAAGGATAATGCGTTTTGCCATCAACCAATTCCGGCAGGCCAGCATTGGGCTGGCAGGAAATCAGCCCCGGCCAGTTTTGTGAAAGCCAGCGCACATGCTCCGCCATTTCCTGCGGGCCAGTCGCGCAATTCAGCCCCATCAACGGCACATCCAAGGCATCCACAACGGTTGTGGCTGCGGCGATATCGGGGCCAACCAGAAGCGTGCCGGTGGTTTCCACCGTCACCTGCACGAAAATCGGAATGTCAGACCCAGCCGCCTTGCGCGCTATCTTGCCCGCATTCACCGCGGCCTTGATGAACAAGGTGTCCTGATTGGTTTCCGTCAGCAGCGCATCCGCACCACCCGCGATCAACCCACGGCATTGTTCCACCAACGCCGCTTCCAGCGCGTCATAAGTGATATTGCCAAGGCTTGGCAGCTTGGTGCCCGGGCCGATATCGCCCACCACCCAACGATGCCGGCCATCGGCAAAGCTTTCCGCCGCTTCGCGCGCCAATTCCACCGAAAGCTTGTTGATTTCAAAAGCGCGGTCTTCAAGTTCAAATTCGGCCAGCGTCACCGGCGAACCGCCAAAGCTATTGGTCAGCACCATATCGGCGCCGGCTTCATAATAGCCGCGGTGAATATCGCGCACGATATCGGGGCGCGAGAGGTTCAGGACTTCCGTGCAGTTTTCCTTGCCCCAGTAATCGCGTTCTACCTCTAGCGACATGGCCTGGACACGGCTGCCCATGCCGCCATCACACAGCAATACGCGGTCACGAAGGGCGTCGAGAAGATGCGGGCGCGCCATGGGGAAACCTTCAGGAAATAGCGGTGGAAACGGAAAGCGGCAGGCGTTCGGCGGACCAGAGTCTCAGCGTCAGGCCAGCGGGAATTGTACTCACGCGCGGCGCGGTGCAGCCCGCGCCACCAAGCCAGCCCCCAATCGCCGCATCATCAAAACCTGGCCAGCGATGGGCGTAACGGTTCAGTAAATCGGTGCGGTCATGCGGCGCCAAATCCAAAATCAGCAGCCGCCCGCCGGGCCGCAAAACCCGCGCGGCTTCGGCCAAAGCTGCAGCGGGGTCTTCGGCGTAATGTAGCACCATATGCAGCGTCACGGCATCAAAAGCCGCATCGGGCAAGGGCAGCCGATACATATCTGCTTGGCGCACGGCGATATGGGTCAGGCCGCGTTCCGTCAGGCGGCTGCGCGCCAAGGCCAACATATCGCGGGACGCATCAATGCCAAGCCCTTCTTCGATGCGGGGTGCGAGCCGTTCCAGCACACCGCCCGTGCCGCAGCCGATATCAAGCAAGCGCCCCAGCCGCCCCGCCGGCAGGGCTTGCAGCAGGGCGGTTTCAAGCGCCTCGGCCGGCAGGCCCAGGGCGCGGGTTTCATCCCAATCCGCGCCATGGCTGCGGAAACTATCGGATGCGATGCGCGCCCGCTCAGCTGCCAGCCGTGCCGCAGCACGACGATCAGCCGCCAGCAAAGGGTCGGATTCCGGCAGGCGGGCCAGGATGTGGCGGGCCAAATCGGCCTCCGGCGCCATTTGGAACCAGGCATTGGCGCCTTCGGGTGTGCGGGTCAGCAGGCCAGCTTCGACCAAAAGCTTCAAATGGCGGGAAAGCCGGGGCTGGGATTGGCCGAGAATCGCCACCAATTCCGTGACGCACCAGGCGCCACGGGCGCATAACGCCAGCAGCCTCAGGCGCGTTGGCTCCGCCGCGCCGCGCAATTGGGACAGAACATCCTGCATGGGCTTTACATAGACATAAACATATTCTTATGTCTAGTGCCCGATGCGCGAAGGTCGGATCACCGAAGCGCTGAATGGGCCACTCCTTTAGGCTGCTACCATGGCTTGGTCACTTGATGCCCGCATACCCGTCCACCTGCTAACGCCGGGTGAAACCCCAGGGCCGGGGATGGCTTTGCTTGCCGAGGCGCCGGCAGAGGTCTCAGCACCCGCCATGGCAGTTTTCACCCTTGAAGGCGCCCATGCGCCAGCCTGCGCCTGTTGCGGCGCACGCGGGCCGGTGGCCGAAGCTCTGGACCGGCTATTCCTGGGCCGGGTGCGGGGCGAATTCCCCTGGTTCACCGCCATCGCCGCCCTGCCCCGCAACACTGAGGGGGCGGAGGCAATCAGGCGCACGCTGCGCGAAGATCAGGCCAGCAGCGCGCGGTTACGGCTGGTGACCTGATATCCGTCTTTTGCCAGGGAAGTTTTGCGTCCTCAATCAACCTGCAGCGTCTTCTCACCCTCGCCCAGGCTTCTTTGCATCGTCACCACATCCACCCAGCGGCCGAATTTCAGCCCGACCGCGCGCATGGTGCCGATCTGTCTGAAGCCGAGTGACACATGCAGGCCGATTGAACCCACATTTTCCGAATCGCCAATAATCGCCAGCATTTGCCGAAAACTCGCCGCTTCGGCGCGCGCGATTAATTCCGCGACCAGCGCCTTGCCAACCCCCTGGCCGCGCACATCATCACGCACATCGATCGTATTCTCGACCGTGTAGCGATAAGCTGAATGCTCCCGAAAGGCGCTGCAATAGGTATAGGCAGAGATCTCGCCCGCCTCGCGGAAGCCATTTTCGACCGATAACACTTGGAGCCAGGCAAAATTTGCCTATCACTAGACAAAAAATGCCGAGCGCTAGGCTCAGGACTCATTGTCCGAGCCAGAATATGACGGTAGCGGCGAGGGTGATAGCGCTGAAGAAGGTATGTGCGCAGCGGTCGTAGCGCATGGCGATTCTGCGCCAATCCTTGAGCCTTCCGAACATGATTTCGATACGATGGCGCTGGCGATAGAGTGTTGCGTCGTGTGGGATGGGTAGCTTGCGACTGCGGGTTGAAGGTATGCACGGGGCGATACCACGGGCGGCCAGTTCGGCGCGAAAGTAGCTGCTGTCGTAGCCACGGTCACCGATGAGTTCGCGCGCTGGCGGGAGCTTTTGCAGCATTAAGGCGGCACCGCGGTGGTCACTGGCCTGACCTTCTGTCAGTAGCAGCACAACGGGACGGCCTTGACCGTCGCAGGCAGCATGGAGCTTGGAGTTCAAGCCGCCCTTGGTGCGTCCGATACAGCGGGGAAAAGCCCCATTTTGAGGAGACTGGCCGCAGTGCGGTGCGCCTTGAGGTGTGTGCTGTCGATCATCAGGCGCTCGGGTGGTCCACCCTCGGCGGCTAGCGCGGCGAAGATGCGGTCGAACACGCCCAATCGGCTCCAACGGACGAAGCGATTGTAGAGCGTCTTGTGCGGGCCGTAGGCCGCAGGCGCGTCACGCCACTGAAGGCCATGGCGAATGACATAGATGATGCCGCTGACCACACGGCGATCATCCACGCGTGGCACACCGTGAGAAAGCGGAAAGTGCGGCGATAAGCGCCGCAATTGGCCAACTGTGAGCAGAAAGGGCGGCTTGGGACTGGGCATGGCGGAACCTCCGCCACACGTAGAATCACACACTGCCGCGTCGAAGCAAGCAATTAATGGGTCCTGAGCCTAGTCAAGACCTGCCTATCACTAGGCAGAAATATTCAGGAGAGAACCACCATCAAGGACTTTTCCATTTGGAAGAGTCAGCGGATTTGCGTCCAATTTTTGTCCAAGGGCATTCAGGCGCTCCTTGAAAGTAGCAACTTCTTCCGCCGAAAAGGTCTTCTCAACCAATTTGGAGTTTCCGTTGGGGCCTGTGCGGCTCGAGACCACCGAGGCACTACCATCGTCTCCCATTGTTAAGGTGGTTTGACCGGTCACGCTATGACCATTCCGTAATTGGCGCTGAATGTCTATCTGTGCACCGGTATCGGTTTTTGTGAAGCTGCGCTCCACATTGCGAAAACCCGGCAAAAAAGACGAAATGCTGGACATTATGGCTTCTCCAAAATTTGACCGGTAAGCCCGGCAACGGAAAAGAGGTTAGCAATTTCCGTGCCAGTCTCATTTCTTTTCCTTGAGTAGATGCCTTCTGCGCCTGGCGAAATTCAATCGGGTTGAACATTGGGGCGCGGAACTGCTGGAGCCAAACTTCCGAAAATCACCCGCACACACGACCGACCGCAGGTCGGCCGGGAATGTCGGAGGCGCCCCCTCCCGCTAATTCTTCGAATCCCCGCGCCGGTGCCGATCCCCCGCCCGATCCACCGCCCGGCGGCATTGTTCGGATAGCTGACTTTTATTGTCGGCAAGGCATTTCTGGACACGTCCTTCGCCACGCTGTACAGAGATGCAAAGTCGTTCGGCATCGGCTTTGCACGCATCTCGTACAGCGCCCTGGGCAGACTGCGCTAAGACCGGCGCCGAGAAGGCGGCGGCCGTCACGCAGAACATTAGACCAGTGAAGCCTGCCCTTAGGCTGGACCATCCAACTGCGCCGGGATTGAAAGATGTCGTTCTCATAGCAGCACCTCCTATTGCGCGGACCCTATGCCCGCAGCTCCCTACTTTAGCAGCGTCCCCCCACACTCGGCTATGCAACAGGCGACCAATTTGCCTAGGGCAACTCTGCACCAAAAACACCGAGGCAGCCCCTCGGAAGCTGAAGGCCTCCCTGATTCTCGAACACTCGAATTAAGTAATAGCACGCCTGCGACAGAATAAGGCCAATTCAGGTTTTTTCTCGTGCACCTTGCTGATCCCGATCCCCTTCACATTGTTTTCCCGAAAGCACGCTGTACTCTGAACTTATGGTATTCTACGGAACGCTGGAGCCGTACGCAGCGGGCTTGCGCCGAGGTGGTCCAAGGACAGGGGGTTCGCCGATTGTGCTGCGCAAGATTGATAAGAATGAAAAGCATCTAGCCGCGCGGCAGCGTCTTCTCGCCCTCACCCAGGCTCAGCTGCATCGTCACCACATCCACCCAGCGGCCGAATTTCATGCCCACCGCGCGCATGGTGCCGATATGGCGAAAGCCAAGCGAAACATGCAGCCCGATGGACCCGACATTTTCCGAATCGCCAATCACCGCCAGCATTTGCCGAAAACCGGCCGCCTCAGCACGCGCGATCAATTCCGCCACCAGCGCCTTGCCGACCCCCTGGCCGCGCACATCATCGCGCACATAGATCGAATTCTCGACAGTGTAGCGATAGGCTGAACGTTCCCGGAAGGCGCTATAATAGGCATAGGCCAGAATCTCCCCCGCCTCACCTTCCGCGACCAGCCAGACATTGCCTGGCCCGGCCAGCACTTTCTTCATGCGCTGAGCTATATCGGCCTCATCAGGCGGCACTTCTTCAAAAGTGCCGGCGCCATGCAGCACGTGATGGGCGTAGATTTCGGTGATGGCGGGCAGATCGGCGGGGGTGGCTTCGCGAATCCGCATATCTCAGCCCCCGATCCCCAAGGAAGCCGCCAGCGCTTGCGCCGCCGCCAACACAGCACGGTCACGCCCCGGTGCGCCCACCAGGGAAAGCCCAACCGGCGCGCCGGCCACCTTGCCCGCAGGGATCGTCACTTCCGGTAGGCCGCAGAAGCCGGCAATGGCCGTGACACCCATGGTGCGTTCGCGCACCTTGTTTTGCTCAGCAAGTGAAGAAGCCAAAAGCGGCGCCGGCGCCGGGGAAGTCGGGTAGATCATCACCGCCCCGCCACGCAGCAGCGCATGGAAGCGCGCCTGCGCCACACGGCGGAAGGCGCGGCCGGCGGCGGATTTAGCTGGGTCCATGGCGGCGGCGGCGTCGAACCGCTCCTTCACGCCGGGGCCGAATTTCGGATTGGTCGCGGCGATCCAGGGGCCGAGCGCGGTCCATGCCTGTTCAGCCTGGGCGCAGCGGAAATGTTCGTAAAAGGCATCAAGGCCCTCGGGCGCCACATGCGTGACCAGCGCTGGGCCAAACAGTGCTTCCGCCGCCTTCAATGCAGGCGTCAGCGCAGCGACGGTTTCGGGCTCGGCATTGGCCCAAGCTTCGGCCACCGAAATCAGCGGACCAACCGCGCCCGAAACGCCCGGTGGCAACAACACATCGCCAACCCGCCGCAGCATGGCAGCGCTTCGCGCAAACCAGCCCGGCGTGTCGTAATCCGGCCCCAGCGGGCAGGCGCCGGTCAGGCTAATGGCGCCCCAGCTCGGCCGAATGCCGAAAACGCCGCAATAGGAAGCAGGGATGCGCACGGAACCGCCCGTATCCGACCCCAGGGCGAAATCAACTAGGCCCGCCGCAGCGGCAGCAGCCGAACCACAGGAAGACCCACCGGGGAAACGATCCGGCGCGGCGGGGTTTTTCGGCGTGCCCTGCCAGACATTTTCGCCGGTCAGGCCATAGGCCAATTCAACGGTCTTGGTCTTGCCGGTCAGCGAAGCTCCGGCCTGCAACAACTGCGTGATCACCACCGCATCGCGGATGGCCGGCGCATGGGTCGCCGCCCAATCGGGATTGCCATAGCCGGTCACGGTGCCGGCCACATCAAATAAATCCTTGGCAGCAAAGCTCAGCCCCGCGAGCGGGCCGGAAGCGGCACCTGCGCGCATGGTGCGCTCACCCGGAATGAAGGCGCCAACGCTATCTTCGGTCATACCAAGCTTCCCTTGCAAAACATCCGCTGCAAACTGCGACGGGGGCATGGCAGAGGCAAGGGTAAAAAAAGCGGGACACGGGGGCAGGCCGGTCCCGACAGATTAGGGTTGAAAATCAGCAACCTGGCTTCCCCTGGAACATTTCCGTTTCGCATGCGCTCAACCGAAATGCTCCAGACCTTCGTCTGGTCGCATTTTCCGAGCCGCCAAGTGAAGCCACTTGGCTTGAAAATGCTCAGGCGAAGTCCGGCGCCTAATTGATCAGGTAAGGTCGAGCAAAGCCGCCTTCACGCTCAGCGCCGCAATGCCAGCCGCCACAAAGGCCGCGGGTTCGCCAAAGCGCTTCGCCAAGAAATAGGCAACGCCAGCGAAAATCAGAGCCCAGCAGCCAATTTCGCCAAGGCTTGGGGTGATGGTCATGGTTAGGCCTCCGACAAACTTGAGTGAGCCTAACACCCAAGTCATGAAAGTCCAATCATTTCTAGGCCAGGCTGCGGCTTTACCTGTCCTGGCCTCGGAAGCTGGCCAGAGCTTGTCTTGGGCGGCCATCCGGGCCGAAATTCGCCGCATCCAGCCAGGCGGCGATGGCATCGCGCTGGGCCGGCCATTCTGCGGCAATCATCGAAAACCACGCCGTATCCCGCCGCCTGCCCTTCACCACCAAATGGGCGCGATGCGTGCCCTCATAAACAAAGCCAAGCCGGGCAGCGGCGCGGCGTGATGGCATGTTGAGCGCATTGCATTTCCACACCAGCCGCCGATAGCCCAGATCATCCATGGCATGCCGCATAAGCAGAAACATTGCTTCCGTTGCCGCCCGCGTGCGCTGCATGCGGGGTGAGAACCAGATATTGCCAATTTCGATATCCGCATGGGCGGGGGCAATCTGCATCAGCGTCAGCCAACCATCCGCCGTGCCGGTCCGATGCGGGCGGATGGCCCAGGCGATCGGGTCATGGGTCGCGGCAAACCCCGCGACATGGGCGCGCATGGCCGCCGCATCGCGAAACGGCCCATAGCCCATATAGGCCCAGCCTGCGCCGCTGGTGTCGCGTTCCGCCGCGCGCCAAAGGTCTTCAGCGTGACGGATATGGAGCGGTTCCAGATCAACCGATTGCCCCTTATGGGCAATGCGCGCCGGCAAGGGGCGTGGCGTGGCATCCACCAGCGGGCCAAGCGGTGGTTCAGTGGCGGGGTCCCAGGGGACGCCTTCGGGCAGGTTTTCCATCATCCCACATGAAACGGACCGGAAGCGCGATGCAAGCGATGATTGCCGGTTGCACGCCGCGCCGCGCCGCCGCAAAACTGCACCCATGAATACGGCCCCTTCCCCCGCCCCCGCCATCCCCGCCGCCTATTTCGGGGAGCGTGTGACGCATGTGCATCATTGGACGGATCGGCTGTTTTCCTTCCGCTGCACGCGCGACACCGCCCTTCGCTTCCGCGCCGGTGAATTCGCCATGATCGGCCTGATGGTGGAAGGCAAGCCGCTGGTGCGCGCCTATTCCATGGCAAGCCCCACCTGGGATGAGGAATTGGAGTTCCTGTCCATCAAGGTGCAGAACGGGCCGCTCACATCGCGCCTGCAACACATCAAGCCCGGCGAGACGGTGCTGATTGGCCGCAAGCCCACCGGCACGCTGGTGACAGATAATCTGCTGCCAGGCCGCAGCCTTTGGATGCTGGCCACCGGCACCGGCCTTGCGCCCTTTCTGAGCCTGACGCGCGAGCCCGATGTCTATGAACGCTATGGCAGCGTGGTGGTGGCCCATACCGTCCGGCAAGTGGCCGAGCTTGCCTATCGGGAGATGTTCGAACGCGACCTGGCGCAGCATGAGTTCCTCGGCGAGATCATCGCCGGCAAGCTGCGTTACTATCCGTCCGTGACACGCGAGCCCTTCCCGACCCAGGGGCGCATCACGGATTTGATCGAATCGGGGCGGATTTTTGCCGATCTTGCCTTGCCGACGCTCGACCCCGCCCATGACCGAGTGATGCTCTGCGGGTCTGAGGCAATGAACCGGGACAGCAAGGCCCTGCTGGAAGCGCGCGGCTTTGTGGAAGGGTCCAATAACGCCCCCGGCAGCTATGTGGTCGAAAAGGCCTTTGTGACCAAATAGCTAGGCGACTTAGTCAGCGTTGCAAAAAAACATTGCGCCAGCGCCCCGTCGCCCATATGTCACGGCCCTGTGAGGATCAGCCCCAGCCTGCCGGGGGGCACCACAAAGGGAGAAGCAAATGACCGGTTCCACCACCGAAGCGCCTGCGCGGCGCGGGTTTCTGAAGGCGGCCGCCGCCACCGGGGCGGGTGTTGCCGTCCTCGCCACCCCCAATGTCAGCCGTGCGCAGACCACGACGCTGCGCTTTCAGTCCACCTGGCCGCAGCGCGATGTTTTCCATGAATTCGCTGGCGATTTCACCCGCCGCGTGAATGACATGGCGGGCGGGCGGCTTCGCCTTGAATTGCTCGCCGCCGGCGCCGTGGTTGGCGCCTTCCAGCTGCTGGATGCGGTCAGCGCCGGGACGCTTGATGGCGGCCATGGCGTGCCGGCCTACTGGTTCGGCAAGAACAAGGCGTTTTCGCTATTCGGCACATCCCCGCCCTGGTTTGGCGATGCCAACCAGCTGCTCGGCTGGTATCATTATGGCGGCGGCGAAGCGCTCTATAATGAGCTGCTGAATGACCATGTGAAGGTCAATGTCGTTTCCTTCATGACCGGCCCGATGCCGACCCAGCCGCTCGGCTGGTTCAAGAACCCGATCGAGCGCCCTGAACAGATTCGCGGCCTGAAGTATCGCACAGTCGGCCTTGCGGCTGATTTGTTCGCGGAACTCGGCGCAGCGGTGGTCTCGCTCCCCGGCGGTGAAATCGTGCCTGCACTGGAACGCGGCGTGATTGACGGGGCGGAATTCAACAACCCGTCGTCAGACCGCGTGCTTGGCTTCCCGGATGTGGCGAAGGTCTACATGATCCAGTCCTTCCATCAGCGCACGGAAAGCTTCGAAGTGCTGTTCAATAAGGCGAAGTTCGCTGCCCTGCCGGCTGAGCATCAGGCGATCATCAAATTCGCATCTGAAAGCGCTTCGGCGGATATGTCCTGGAAGCTGCAGGATCGCTATTCGCGCGATCTGCTTGCCATGGCGCAGCAGCAGGGCGTGCAGGTGCGCCAGACGCCGCGCCCCGTACTGGACGCGCAGCTCGCCGCCTGGAACCGCGTGGTGGATAAGTATGAGGGCGATGCTTCCTCCCCCGCCGCCGGCCCCTTCTTTAAGAAGGTCTGCGACAGCCAGCGCGACTGGTGCCGCCGCGTTGGCAGCTTCTTCCTGCGCTATGAAGCGAGCCCGGTGATTTCCTATAATCACTTCTTCGCCGCGCGCTGATTTTTTGTCACTGGGTGCGGGTTTCGGCCCGCACCCTTTTTTGAGGCCCCGATCCCCTGGGGCCGTGATCGGAAGCCCGCATCATGCAGCGACTGCTTCTTGGCATTGATCGCTTCAGTACCCTGGTCGGACAGACCTTCGCCTGGAGCATCCTCGTACTGACCTTTGTGGTGACCTATGAAGTGGTCATGCGCTACGCCTTCCGCGCGCCGACCACCTGGGCCTATGACACTTCCTATATGCTTTATGGCACGCTGTTCATGATGGCGGGGGCCTATGCGCTGTCCCGCAATGGGCATGTGCGGGGCGATTTTCTTTATCGGAATTTCAAGCCTGAAAATCAGGCGAAGCTTGATCTTGTTCTTTACATCCTATTTTTCTTCCCCGCGATTTTCGCCTTCATGATTTCTGGCTGGACCTTCTTCACGCAAAGCTTCGCGCAGAATGAAAGATCCATGTTCAGCCCAACCGGCCCAGTGATCTGGCCCTTCAAGTTACTCATCCCTGTTGTTGGCGTATTGTTGCTGCTGCAAGGCATTGTGGAAGTTGTGCGCTGCATTCAATGCATCCGCGCGGGCGAATGGCCCAAGCGGCTTTCGGATGTGGAAGAATTGGACCAGCAAATCCTTGCCGCCGCTGCCGAACAGGACCCCGAGGAATTGGCCCGCCGCATGGCTGCTTCCGGCCAGCTAACCCTCGACACGCCAAAGAAGGGCTGACGCGCCATGTCTGACGGTATGCTCGGGCTCACGCAGCTCTTTCTTTTCCTGTTCTTCATCATGCTGGGCTTCCCGATCGCCTTCACGCTGATGGCGATGGGGTTGTTCTTTGGCTATCTTGGCATGCAGGAACGCATTTTTGACCTGCTGGTGCAGCGCACCTATGCGGTCATGTCGAATGATGTGCTGATCAGCGTGCCGCTTTTCGTCCTCATGGGCTATATCATCGAACGCGCGAATATCCTGGACCGGCTATTCCGATCCCTGCAGATGGCAAGCGGGAATATTCCGGGCTCACTCGCCGTGGCAACGCTTGTCACCTGTGCGCTGTTTGCGACCGCGACAGGGATTGTTGGCGCGGTGGTGACACTCATGGGCCTGCTCGCTTTCCCGGCCATGCTCCGCGCCGGTTATGATGTGAGGCTGGCATCTGGTGTCATTTGCGCCGGCGGCTGCCTTGGCATCCTGATTCCGCCCTCGATCATGCTGATCCTGTTCGGCGCCACGGCGGGGGTTTCGGTCGTGCAGCTTTACGCGGCGGCCTTCATCCCCGGCGTGATGCTGGCGGGGCTCTATATCCTCTATGCCATGGGCATCGCCATCTTGAAGCCAGAAATGGCCCCACGCTTGCCGCCTGAGGAAGTGAATATCCCCTTCAGCCAGATCGCGATTTCGCTGCTGACGTCCTTCATCCCGCTCGGCGCACTGATTGCCATGGTGCTGGGTGCCATTTTGATGGGGCTTGCGACACCTTCCGAAGCCGCGGCCATGGGCAGCCTTGGGTCCATTATCCTCGCCATCGTCTATCGGTCTTTTTCCTTTACCAAGCTCAAGGAAAGCGTGTTCCTGACCGCGCGTACCTCTGCCATGGTGTGCTGGCTTTTCGTGGGGAGTGCGATTTTCTCCTCGGTCTTTGGCTACCTTGGCGGGCAGGATCTGGTGGAGCAATTCTTCAAATCCCTGCCGCTCAATACCTTCACCTTCATGATCCTGGCGCAGTTGCTGATCTTCATCCTGGGCTGGCCGCTGGAATGGACGGAAATCATCGTGATTTTCGTGCCGATCTTCCTGCCGCTTTTGGATGATTTTGGCGTTGATCCGCTGTTTTTCGGCGTGATGGTGGCGCTGAACCTGCAAACCTCCTTCCTGTCGCCGCCCGTTGCCATGGCGGCGTTTTACCTGAAAGGGGTGGCGCCGAAGCATGTGCGGCTGGAAGACATCTTCAAGGGCTGCATGCCCTTCATCTACATCGTCATTATGTGCATGCTGATGATCTATGCCTTCCCGGGGCTGGTGACCTGGCTGCCCGAGCAGCTTTATGGCTTCACGCCTGGCAGCGGTACGCCGGTCCAATTGGATGTTCCGCCTGAGGGCGGCTTCCAAGAGGATGAAGCGTTGAAAATCCCGGATTAGCGCCATGGACCAAGACCCGATCTCACGCGCAGTCCGCTACCTGGCCGAGGCGTTTGAAACCGGCAATCCGCTGGCGCCGCTGCCGGATGAAATCACGCCGACCAATCAGGATGACGCCGAGGAAGTGGCGGGCGGCGCCCTCGCGCGACTTGGCTTCGCGCCTTGTGGTGTGCGGCTGGTCCCGGCGGCGGATGGCAGCCTGATTGCCGGGCCCATGCTGGAAGCGCGCTTTCTGGATGATGGCGCGGGGATATCGCTGGAGATCATGCGCCATGGCCGTGCCTCTGCCGCTTTGCTTGGCGTCTTGGGCGCGGCGCTGGAACCGGAAGCCACGACGCCGCCTGACATCATCGCGATCCACCCGGCACTTGATGTAAGCGCTAGCCGCTTCACCCAGGGGCCTGCGGATCGTTTCGCGGAAATCGCGGATCTGGCCGGGCTTGGTTTATTGGTGCTTGGCAAGCGCCGGCCCATGCCTGAAGGGCCAAGCCGGGTTGCGCTGGTTGAGGGTGACGGGAGGTCACAGGGAAAGCCCTGCGATCTGCACGCCGCTTTCGCACAGGCTGCAACCGAGGCGCGCCGGCTGGGCGGCTTGCCGGCGGGTGCGGTGCTGGTGGTGGCCGGGCTTGGCGCGCCGGTGCTGGGGCTGAAGGCCGGCGCCCGCCTGACCGCACGCTTCACAGGAATAGGCAAGGTCAGCGCCAGTTTCGGCTGACCGAAGCCTGATTCAGGTCACGATACTCACCAGCATATACAACCCCCAAAGACTGAGTGCGAAGGCGCCGATCCTATCGGCATGCCAGCGTAGCCTGGCTGCGAAGGCCAAGCGCATTGCCGCCTGCATGGGCAGCGCATCCGGGGAATGGCGTTCAGCTACCATCAGCCAAAGCTCGCTATGGCGCATATCCTGGCTTGGCACATAAACAAGCTTCAGCAGCACAATCAGCCAAAGCAGCGTCACCAGCATGGCGCCGGAACGCAGCGCCAGTGCAAGCTGGAAGGAAAGTGAGAGCACGACGAGCAAAATGGCCAAGCCCGCAAAGCCGACAGCGCGCCGGATGACGAGGTCAGCCATTGCCTCAAGCCGTTCCAAGCCATGGCCCTCATGCGCGGGCACCCAGGGTATCCAGGTGCCGCGCTGAAAGCCTAGCCCGGCTTGGGATTGGCTGGAAAGGCGCAGTTACGTGAAGTGCGCCTCAGCCCAAGCCTAGCAGCACAAGCAAAAGCGCGGTGCCGAACCAGACCCCCATCGCCCCTTGCAGGCTTAGGCCCAGGCGTTCGGATATCGCGGCCGGCACGGCGGAAAGCAGCAGCGTGGCGGTCGAGACAATCAGGGAGGCGCCGTAATAAACAACCTCCTTCGTTGGCGGCAAAAGCTCCGGCAGCCAGACGGGATAAAGGTGCCAGACCACCGGCAGGGTTGGGCTGATCATGCCATTCAGCAGGCAGGTCGCGACCGTCGCGACGAAAAGGCTTTGCGGTGTCATGGCAGCTACCCCGCGCCCGGTGGGCTGATGCGCGGCGCATAGCCAAGCCCAACCATGATCAAGCCAAAGATCATCCGCACCGCGAAAAGCCAAAAGGCTGCGACCAGCGGCAGGAAGTGCGGAGAGACATAGGAAGGCACCAAACGCTCGGCGGTCCAGACCGCCCAGCCAGTCAGCATCTGAAAGCCGCGCCAGATGTAATTGGTATTCGCCGGCGTCATGAAGAATTGCATCATGAAGCGCCCAAGGCAACCCCAGGCGGTCAGCGCCAGCAAATAGGTCACCACCCAAAAGGGCAGATAGCCAAGGATGAAATTGCTTTCCATAGGGCCCTAATTGATGGGGCGGCTGCGTTTCCGCAACCGCCCCAAAACATCACGCCACAGCGGCGCTTTGGTTATTCCACCGCGTCGCGCTTGTCAGCGAGACGAACGCCACCCTTCGGGATGCGGATATCATCAATGAAATCCTGCATCGCCTGGCTTGGCGCCGCGGTGAATTGCGACACAACATAGATGACCAGGAAGGAAATCGGCACGCCGAAGATACCGGCGGAAATGCTGCCAATCCCCCACATGCGCCCGGTCACCCGATTGCGCAGCACGATGGTATCGGTCGTCATTGGGCTTCCCCAGATGTTACCGAGCCACGCAAGCGCCCCATCCTTCACCGCTGCGGTATTGGCCAGGATGGCCGCCGCCTCTGCCCGCAATTCAGGCGAGGTGAAGTTCTGGTTGATGGCGCCCACCTGCCGCGCCGCGGCAATGATCGCATCCTTCGATCCGAACAACTGGACGAAATCCATCCCGAACCATTCGGAATAGATCATGTAGCCAAAGGTGACCACATAACCCACGGCCATGCCCAAAACGGCGGCGGTATTGGTGGTTTTCTTGTACCAAACCCCCATTACCAGCGCCGCGAATAGGCCGGCGGCAGCGATGGAGAAGGCCCAGGCAACCAGGAACAGAATATCCGCCCCTGCATTCCCCGCGACCCAAGCCGCAGCCACCGCCACGGCCAGCAACAAGACGCGCGAGACAGTCAGCCGGCGCGCGGTCGGCGCGTTGCGGTCAATCATCTTGTAATACACGTCATGCGACAGCGCGTTAGCAAGTGCCAGCAGCAGACCATCGGCAGTAGAAAGCGCCGCAGCCAAACCACCCGCCGCCACCAGACCCGCGATCACATAAGGCAGGCCTGCGATTTCCGGCGTGGCAAGCACCACCACGTCAGGATGAATGCGGAATTCATTCCATTGCAGAATACCGTCGCGGTTGACGTCCACGATGTTGATCCACGGCACCCCATAGGGGGAGACGATCTGCCAGTTCTTGATCCAATCCGGCAGGCTCGCGATCGGCTGACCGATGATGTTCTGATAGATTTCCACCTTCGCGAAGGCGGCATAGGCCGGCGCCGTGAAGTAAAGCAGGAAGATGAAGAACAACGACCAGGCCACGGATTGACGCGCTTCCTTCACCGAAGGCGTGGTGAAGTAGCGCATCAGGATATGCGGCAGCGCCGCCGTGCCGACCATCAGGCAGAAGACCAGCGCGAACCAATTGATGGCTGCGGGCAAGGAGAATTGCCCATTCGCACCAATGAAGGGTGCGCTATGCCAGCCGGTCACGCCAGGCGGTGGCGTCATGCCCGCAGCGCGGAAGCCGCTTTCAAGTTCCGCAATGCGTTCCAGCGCGAAGCCATACATAAGCTGCGGCAATGGCACGCCTGTCACCTTGGCCGACATCAGGAAGGCCGGGATCAGATAGGCGATAATCAGCACGATATACTGCGCCACCTGCGTCCAGGTGACGGCGCGCATGCCGCCCAGCATGGAGCAGACCAGAATGCCCGCAAGGCCGACAAACACCGCGATGCCGAAGGACACATCCAGGAAGCGCTGCGTGATGATGCCAACACCCACGATCTGCGCCACGACGTAAACGAAGGACGCAGTGATCAGTACGGTCACACCAATCAGACGGGCCGCATTGCCGCCAAACCGCGCGCCCAGGAAGTCCGGCACGGTGTATTGGCCGAATTTCCGCAGGTATGGCGCCAGCAGAATGGCCACCAGCATGTAGCCGCCAGTCCAGCCCAGGATGAAGGCAAGCCCACCATAGCCAAGGGCGTAAAGGCTGCCCGCCATGCCGATGAAGCTTGCGGCCGACATCCAGTCAGACCCGGTAGCCATACCGTTATAGATGGCGGGAACGCGCCGACCAGCGACATAGTATTCAGCCACGGCCTGGGTGCGGCTGATGATGCCGATATAGGCATACACACCAATGGTAAGCCCGACGAAAAGATAGCCGAGAGTACGATCCGGCACGCCCATTTGTTCGAGTATGGCGATCAGAACGACGAAAACCGCGAAACCGCCCGTATAGCCGGCATAAATCTTGCCCAGCGAGGCGATAAAGGGGTCTTTTTCCTTGGAGGCACCGCTCATGGGATCAATCCTCCTGCACGCCGAATTCTTCGTCTATCTCATTCTGGCGCTTACCGAACCAGAAGAGTGCCACGACGAAGATGATCAAGCTGCCCTGCGCGGCCATGTAAAAGCCAAAGGGAAAGCCAAGAATACGAATGCCATTGAGTGAAGGGGCAAAAATATGCACCACGAAGCTGAAGAAAAACCAAATGCCCAAAACAAGGAGCATCAGGCTGGAAGTTTTGGCCCAATGGGCCTTGGCGGTGGCCTTATCCACCGCGGGGGCTTCCGTATTCGACGGCGCGCCCCCAGATTCAACCAATGGCATTCTCTTGCCTCCTCCTCATGATCGGCCCTTGGGGACGACCTGTTTGACCTGCCCTGGTCATGGCTAGGCATGACCTGATTCGGGCATTTGACAGCCCGATTCATCGCCGGCGATAACATGCTGTTAACACAGTCGCAACAAGCTTTTTTTGAAGGAATTCAGCCACTGATGCGCTTTCTCCGCCGCCTGCTGGGTAGCCCGCCATCTCAGGAGCCCCAGGATTTCGGGGCCTTCCTGCACCGCCAGGGAGCCTTTGTCGCGCAGAAGACAGTGCTGGATTATTGCCGAGTCAAGATTGGGCGGAACGAGGTCGCCTATTTCGGTAACCCAGATTTCCAGGCCGCACTAAACCATTGCCGCTGGCAAGTTTTCTTTGCTGCACAAAGCGATGTGATGGCCCTGGCCGAAGCTTGGCTGCGGCCCTTCTGGCCCGGTCAGGAGCAGCTTTTGATTGAATGCCTTGCGGCGCTGCATGCCGATTTCATGGCGCACGAAACACCGCCCGCTGAGGAACAGGAAGCATTCGCAGCAAGCCACACAGCCCTGCCCGGACATCTTGCGGGGCTGCAATTGGCCGCCGCACGTGACGCACGTACCCTTCCACTTTTGGCTGAGGCGCCGCTTTTCGCGACCCTGCCGATCCATCCGGACCAACGAAAAGGCGAAGCCCCTTCGATTCGCGGTGCCTTGCGCTTCCATATGCTCTCCACGCAGCAGGAAATGGAACGCGCCTTTGATCCGGACGCCCTCAGCTTGCGCTGGCGCAACCAGGTGGGCCAATTTTTACGCCAAGACTGAGGTCGTTGCCACCCCTGAAAGGCGCGCGGCTTGGTCACGACCTGGACAGAGAGGCCTGAGGTTCCAGCCTATTCGCCCATCGCCGCCCTGACCGGCCCGGCGTGCGCTGCCATGGGCGCGGCGCCGCCCGGGCTGGCAGCCGAAACACCCTTGGCACAAGCCATCGCCATAATGACGACGGCGCGGGCTTCGGCCCTTCTGGCGCTGGATGGCGCAGGCCGCGCCATTGGCATTCTGACCGAACAGGATATCGCGCGCCGCGTGGTATTCCAGCTTGGGCCGGACGCGCCGTTTGCCGCCGCCATGACCGCGCCGCTGATCGCCTGCGCCCCGGATGAGGGGCTGTGGCGCGCCATTGCGCTGCTGCGCCAGCATGGGCTCAGGCATTTGCCTGTGCTGGATGAAGGCGGGCGCTGCCTTGGCATGCTGCATCGGGCGGAGGCTTTGGCGGCTGTCTCGGGTGGCTTGCTCGCCCATCTTGAAGCGCTATCCGGCGATGTCGCCGCCATCAAAGCCGCGCAAGCCGGCATTGCGCGCGCGCTGCTGGCCGAGGGGCTGAGTGCCGATGCGGTGGTGCGGTTGGTCAATGGCATCAATCTTGACCTGCATCGGCGGATTTTGGCGGAAACACTGGCCGATCATGGCCCCGCACCGGTGCCCTTCACGCTGCTGGTCATGGGCAGCCTCGGGCGGGGCGAAAGCCTGCTGACGCCTGATCAGGATAATGGGCTGCTGCTGCAGGATTACCCGGATCAGGACCACGCCACGGTGGATGCCTGGTTCCGCCCCTTTACCGAGGATTTCAACCAGCGCCTGGATCAGGCGGGCTTTCCGCTCTGCCCTGGTGGGATCATGGCGCGCAATCCGCTCTGGCGGAAAACCGCGCGGCAATGGCGGGATCAGATGGGTATCTGGTCCAATCGCAGGGTCGGTGCGGCCTTGCTGTTTGGCGATATCGTATTTGATTTCCGCCAAGCTGAGGGGGATGGAGCTGAGGCTGCTGCGCTCCGCCAACATCTGGCGGGGCTACTGGCGTCGCGCCCAGCCTGGCTTGCCGCCATGGCGGCTCAAAACAGTAGCTTGCAGGTGGGGCTCACGCTGTTTGGCGGCTTTGCCGATGATGAGCCCGGCCCCGGCAGCCGGACGGATTTGAAGCTGCATGGACTGATGCCCTTGGTGGCCGCCACCCGGCTCTTGGCGCTGCGCGATGGTGTTACCGAAACGGGGACGTCTCAGCGCATTGCGGCTTTGGCCGCGCGTGGCAGCATCGCAGCGCGGGAGGCGAGCGCCCTGCAAGGCGCCTTTGCCCTGCTGCTGGCTGTGGTGTTGCGCCAGCAATTGGCGGATCACGCCGCCGGGCACCGCCCCGGCAATCTGGTGGATACGGCGGCCATGCCAAAAGATGCCAGGCAGGAATTGCGGGAGGCATTGAAGGCGGTGCGCAGCTTTTCCCGCACCAGCTTCGCGGGCTTTACCGGCGAGATTTGGTAGTAAGCGCGCTCAGAAATGTTCTGACGCCGCGGCCATGGCGGCGGTCATGCGGCTGCGCCGCGCCAATTCGGCCAGATCATCCACGCCCCGCGGCGCGGCACGCGCGATCAGGCTGACCCAAAGCGCGGCAGTGGCTTCCGCATCGCCAAGCGCCTGGTGCCGCCCGGCAATCACAATCCCTGCGCGGCCACAAAGGCCATCGAGCGAATGATCCGCTTCCTCAGGATTCAGCCAACGCGACGTTATCAGGCTACACAGGAAAGGATTGCCGATGGCCGGCGCGCCGCGAAACTCCTCGGCAAAAATCAGGGCGCGGTCGAAGCCAGCATTATGTGCCACCAGCACATCATCCGCGATGAAATCCTGAAAGCGCGCCAGCGCCTCTGCCGCCGCCGGTGCATCGGCCACCATGGCATCGGTAATGCCGTGATAGCGGATGGAGCTTGGCGGAATGGGGCGGTCGGGATTGACCAGGGTGACGAAGCTTTCGCGCGCTTCGCCATCGCGCAGCCGGACCGCGCCAATGGAAATCACCCGATCACCGCCGCTAACCTCAAGCCCGGTCGATTCCAGGTCAAACACCACATAGTTTTGCGCGATCAGCGGGCCGGCGGGGAGTGCCGCGTGGAAATGCGCCCGGGCGCGCAGGAATTCCCGCAAGGATGGTTTCAGCCCATTGCCGAGTGCGCCCAGGGCACGGCGGAGAAAGCCGCTCATGTGCCGGCGCTCGGGTAAAGGGTGGAGCAAGACAGGGCCATGAGGTTACTCTCGCATGGATTGACGGCGGCTTTCCACACATCACGGCGTGTAGCGTGCGCCAGGGCTTGCGCTGCGCCCCGCCAAGACGGCACCTTGGCGGGAAGGCTCAGGCCACGCCGTTGCTGAAATAAGGGGGAAACCATGTCCGAGGCTTCGCAATATGACGCGACCCATGCGCGCTGGCGGCGCGACCCGGAAGCCTATTGGGCGCAAGCGGCGCGAGGCATCGATTGGGACCGCGCGCCGGGGCGCATTTTCGATGCCTCGATGGGGGTTTATGGGCGCTGGTTTCCCGATGCGGCTTTGAATACCTGCCACAACGCCGTGGATCGCCATGTCGCCGCCGGGCGTGGGCAACAGGATGCGATCATCTATGACAGCCCCATGACCGGGCAGATGCAGCGGATCACCTATGCCGAATTACAAAGCCGCGCGGCGAAACTGGCGGGTGCCTTGGCTGCACGCGGCGTTACTAAGGGCGATCGGGTGGTGATCTATATGCCCATGGTGCCGGAAGCGGCGATTGCCATGCTGGCGACTGCGCGTTTGGGTGCTGTGCATTCCGTGGTGTTTGGCGGCTTTGCCGCCGCCGAATTGGCTTCACGCATTGCCGATGCCAAGCCCAAGGCAATCATCAGCGCATCCTGCGGCTTGGAGCCGGGGCGCGTCGTGAAATACAAGCCGCTGCTGGATGAAGCGATTGCGCTTTCGCCGCATAAGCCATCCAGCGTGCTGATCCTGCAAAGGCCAGAAGCGCCGTGTGAAATGATCGCGGGCCGCGATGAGGATCTGCTGGTGGCCGAGGCAGAAGCCGCGCCGCATGGATGCGTTTCCGTCGCTGCCACTGATCCGCTTTACATCCTTTATACTTCGGGCACGACGGGTCAGCCCAAGGGGATTTTACGCGACAATGGCGGGCATGCGGTGGCGCTGCATCACTCCATGGAATTGGTTTATGGCATAAAGCCCGGCGATGTTTACTGGGCGGCGTCTGATGTCGGCTGGGTGGTGGGGCATTCCTATATTGTTTATGCGCCGCTGCTGGCCGGCTGCACCACGGTATTGTTTGAAGGCAAGCCTGTCGGCACACCTGATCCAGGCACCTTCTGGCGTGTTTGCGCGGATCATGGCGTGAAGCTGTTGTTCACCGCCCCCACCGCCATTCGCGCCATCAAGAAGGAGGATCCGGAGGGCGTTTTCCTCAAGAAATATGATTTGTCGAAGCTTGAGGCGCTTTATCTGGCCGGCGAGCGTTGTGACCCCGACACCATCATCTGGTCGGAACACCTGCTACAAAAGCCCGTGGTGGATCATTGGTGGCAGACGGAAACCGGCTGGACCATTACCGGTAATTTCCGTGGCCTGGGGCTATTCCCAACCCGCGCAGGTTCCGGCGGCAAGCCAGCACCTGGCTATGATGTGGTGGTACTGGATGAGGCTGGGCAGCCCGTCCCGCGCGGGCAGATCGGCAGCCTGGCGGTGAAACTGCCTTTGCCGCCCTCAGCCCTGCCCACACTCTACAATGCTGATGATCGCTTCAAGGAAGCCTACCTCTCGCATTTCGCCGGGTATTACAGCACTGCCGATGCGGGGATGATTGACGCGGAAGGCTATGTTTCGGTGATGAGCCGCACCGATGACATCATCAATGTCGCAGGCCACCGACTTTCCACGGGCGCGATGGAAGAAGTGCTGGCCGCACATCCCGATATCGCCGAATGTGCCGTGGTTGGCGTGCGCGATACGCTGAAGGGGCAAGTGCCGCTGGGCCTTGTCGTGGTGAAATCCGGCGTGAACAAGCCCGAAGATACGCTGGCGCGCGAATTGATCGGGCTTGTGCGGGAGAAGATCGGGCCGGTTGCTGCCTTCAAGGATGCGAAGGTGGTCGCCCGCCTGCCCAAAACCCGCAGCGGCAAAATCCTGCGCGCCACGATGCGCAAAATCGCGGATGCAGAGCCCTATACCGTACCGCCCACCATTGATGATCCGGCGATCTTGGATGAGATCACCATCGTGCTGAAAGGGGCGATGAGGTGAGCATTTTCAAGCCAAGTGGAATCACTTGGCGACTCGGAAAATGCGATCCAACAAAGCTTGAATTAATCCTCAATCCCATCGCGGTTCTCGATAGTCATGAAGGTGGCTGTCAGGAAGGCGATCAGCTTTTCCTGATCCGCCATCACCGCAAAAATTTCCGTCTGCACCAGACTAAGCGTGCGCCCAGCCTTCAGCACCTTGCCGCGTGCGATGATGTGATCACCCGCAGCCGGCGCCAGAAAATTGATTTTCATCTCGGTCGTCAGCACGCCGCGATTGGCGGGCATCAGGCTGAGCGCGGCATAGCCTGCCGCACTATCGGCAATGGCGGTCAGCGCACCGCCATGCACAAAACCATGCTGCTGCGAAAGCTCGGGCTTCGGCGCAAGACCGATTTCCACCTGCCCCGGCGCAATGCGCGTGATGCTGGCGCCGAAAAGCCGCATCAGTCCTTGCTTCGCGAAACTTCCGCGCAGGCGCGCTTCCATGGCGGCGGGGTCGGTCACGTGCCGGGCCTACTCGACCTCAAGATTCGCGTAGATGTTCTGGATATCGTCGTGATCATCCAAAAGATCGAGCAGCTTCACCACATCCTTGGCGCGTTCTTCGTCAAGCTTGATGTCATTGGTGGACCACCATTCAAGCTTGGCCGCTTCCGCCGTACTAAAACGCGCTTCCAGCGCATCGCGCACCGCGGCGAAATCCTCGACACTGGTGGAAACCTCATGCCCGTCTTCGGTGCTTTCCACATCCTCGGCCCCCGCTTCAATCGCGGCTTCCAGCATGGCATCGGCTGAGGCGGCTTCAGGCTTGTAGCGCAGCACGCCCTTCCTTTCGAATTGGAAGGCGACTGAATTCGTCTCCCCCAGCGCGCCACCATTTTTGGCGAACATGGACCGCAAATCACCGCCCGTGCGGTTGCGGTTATCTGTCAGCGCTTCGGCGATGATGGCGATCCCATGCGCGCCATAGCCTTCATAGCGCACTTCTTCGTAATCCTCGCCCTGCCCGGCGGTCACCGCGCGCTTGATGGCGCGGTCAATCGTGTCGCGCGTCATATTCGCGGTCAGCGCGGCTTTCACAGCAGCACGCAGGCGTGGATTGGCCGCCGGATCAGGCATGCCGATTTTGGCGGAGACGGTGATTTCGCGAATAAGCTTGCCGAAGGCTTGGGCTTTCTTCGCCCCCTGGGCCGCCTTGCGGTGCATGACGTTTTTCGCGTGGGAATGACCGGCCATTGCCGTGACTCTCGTTCTTGAAAGGGAGGAACCGGTGCCGTTTATATCGGGCCATCGGAGGGGCGCCAAGCGCGCGCCGGGCGCAGCTTGGTCGCGGCGTATTCAGTACACCGGCATGACAGCTTCCAACCCGCCACCGATGCGCAAGGGTGCTACACGGCGCGCGAGGCCGGTTGCGTCATCGGTTTCCACAAATAGCCCGCTGATCGTGGCTTCATTCTCAGCCGGGGCCAGGCGCTCCGCCGGCACCTTGCGCCAGAAGCGGATGGAAGCGCCGGCCTTTTGCATGCCGATCACGCTATCATAATCACCGCACATGCCGGCATCGGTCTGAAACGCCGTACCGCCGGGTAGGATGCGATGATCCGCAGTCGGCACATGGGTATGGGTGCCAATCACCAGGCTGACGCGGCCATCGAAACTATGGCCCATGGCCTGTTTTTCCGATGAAGCTTCGGCATGGAAATCAATGATGATCGCTTGCACCGTGCCTTGCGGGCCAAGGGTGTGCTGCGCCAATTCCGCCTGAATGGCGCGGAAGGGATCATCCAGCGGTTCCATGAATAACCGCCCCATGGCCTGCAACACCAAGGCGCGCCTGCCATCGGCCAGCACCGCCACCACCGCGCCCTTGCCGGGCGTGCCGGGCGGGTAATTCAGCGGGCGGATCAGCCGTGCTTCGCCCTCGATATACGGGATGATTTCCTTGCGGTCCCAGGCGTGATTGCCGAGTGTCAGCACGTCAGCCCCCGCGATGAACAGCGCGCGCGCCATCTCCGGCGCCAAGCCAAACCCGTGGGAGGCGTTTTCCGCATTCACCACCACAAGATCGAGCCGCAGCTTCTCCCGCAGGCTCGGCAAGGTTGCGGTCACGGCATCACGCCCGGCGCGGCCAACAATATCGCCAAGGAAAAGCAGCCTCACGCAGGGTCTCCACAAATGATCACGCTTTCTTCAGTGGCGATCAGGGGCAGGCGCATATCCTGCGGCCCCGCCGGCACCTCGGGCAATTCCTGGCCCGCATAGGCGATGCCGATGGCTTTTGCACCCGGCAGCGTGGCCAGCGTGCGATCATAATACCCCCCGCCATAGCCAAGCCGCCGCCCGGCGCGGTCAAAGGCCAAAAGCGGCACCAGCAGGATATCGGGGCGAAGCGCCGTCCCTTCGGCGGGCTCCGAGGTACCCATAGGGCCACCACGCAGCGCCGTGCCCGGCGCCCAGGCGCGGAAGGCAAGCGGCTGGCCGCGCGGCGGCGTGACTGGCAAAGCGAGGGCATGACCGCGTGAGGCCAAGGCCAGCAACAAAGGGCGCGGGTCCATCTCGTCCCCCATTGGCCAATAACCAGCGATGATGGCGCCCGTGTGCGGGGCATATCCGGCCAGCAAGGCTTCCGCCAAGCGCGCCGGCGCTTCGGGATTAGCAAGGCCAGCCCGCTTGGCACGCGCGGTTTTGCGTGCTGCTGCCTTGGCGTCCCGCAAGGCGGCATCCGATGGGGCGGCGGCTTCGGCCTCGGTCACGCGGGGTTCCTGATGGCAAAAAGGGTGCGGAGCCACCATGGCCGCTGGCCTATCATCCTCCCAAGGCCTGCGTTGGCAGGTGGGCACCAGATACCCGAACCACGGTTCGGACAGAGCCAGTTCCCGGAGGATGTGCATTGGCCCCGGGGATGAATTGCCTGGCGCACCTGGCAGCCCCGCAGCTTCTAGTTAGGCTTCCTCAAGCCGCGCGGCAATGGCTTCCAGCTTTTCCGCAAGCCGCACCAAGCCATCCGCCAGCGCCGGGTCGGGCGCAGGGGCTTCAGCGGCAACGGCGCCGCCGGCTTTCAGCGCATCATTCTCGGCTTTCAAATCCATCGCTTCATCGGCCAATTGCAAAGCGGCCAGCAGCAACATCCGCGTCTCACCGAATTGGATACCCATGGCCTTGAGGGCGGAGATGCGCTTATCAACCTCGGCTGCCATATTGGTCAGGTGCTTTTCCTGGCCATCCTGGCAAGCTACCGGATGGGCATAGCCGCCAATGCGAACCGTGACCTGCGCCATCAGTCAGCCTCATCCAGGCTGGTGCGAAGCCGCGCAATGGTCTGATCCAGCCGGGAAGCAAGGGCCGCCACGGCAGCTTTTGGCACCATATCACCCTCGATGGGGGGGGCGGCAGCGCGGCGGGCCTCCACAGCACGGTCGAGGCGATCCAAGGCTGCTTCCAGCCGGATCATCGCCGCATCCATTGTGTCAGCTTGCTGCTCGCTCATGCTTTTCCAAACGCCTTGGCGCGACAGGACCTAAGGGCTAAATGCTTGGCATGCAAAGGCCTCTGGGTCAATGGTAAAGGCGTTTCTGAAGCTACCCGCGGTGGTAGTGCATGGGCGCGCGCAGGCGGAATGGGCGCTGCGGGTGGCGGCTGGGCGGCCCCTGCTGCTGCTTTCTGCCCCCGGGGCCGCCCTGAATGCCGGGCCAGGCTGGTTCAGGCGCGTTTTGGAGCAGGCCGCCGCCGCCCATCCCGGCACGCCCTTTAGCGCAGCTTTGGATTGCGCCGCCGCCCCCGGCGCCGCGCTGGCGGCCTTGCGCGCCGGGTTCAAGCTGGTGATTTTCGATTTGGGGCACCCAGCAAGCGCCAGCGTGCTTGGCGCCGCTGAGGAAGCCGAGGCCGAGATATTGGGCATAAGGCCGGAAGCGCTGGACCTTAGCACGCTTGATCCGCGTCGGCGGGATGATCAAGCGACGCTAGGCGCGTATTTCGCCACAGTACCGCCACAGGAAGCGCCGACATAGCGCACCCGTGACAGGACATGCCGGCTGCGCTATCGCCGCACCCGCCGTTTAGGAAACGAAAAGGATCGCAAGATGAAGCTGACGCGCCGCGTGAAGGAAATCCTCTCCTGGTATGAAAGCGATACCCCCGGCACCAAGGCGAATCTCGCCCGCATCCTGATGGAAGGAAAGCTGGGCGGCACGGGGCGCATGGTGATTCTGCCGGTGGATCAGGGCTTTGAACATGGCCCGGCGCGGTCCTTCGCGCCGAACCCGGCGGCTTACGATCCGCATTACCATTTCGAATTGGCGATTGAAGCGGGCTTGAATGCCTATGCCGCGCCGCTTGGTATGATTGAAGCGGGTGCGGCCACTTTTGCCGGTGCCATCCCGACCATCCTGAAGGTCAATTCATCGAACAGCCTTTCCACCACCAAGGATCAGGCAGTGACCGGCAGTGTTGCCGATGCGCTGCGCCTTGGGTGTTCAGCGATTGGCTTCACCATCTATCCTTCATCCGAATATCAGTTTGAGATGATGGAAGAACTCCGCGAATTGGCGGAAGAAGCCAAGGCGGCTGGGCTTGCCGTGGTGGTGTGGTCCTATCCGCGCGGGCCGATGCTGGACAAGAACGGCGAAACCGCCTTCGACATTTGCGCCTATGCCGCACACATAGCAGCACTGATGGGTGCGCATATCATCAAGGTGAAGCCGCCCACGGATGTGCTGAGCCTGGATGCCGCGAAGAAGGTTTATATCGAACGCAAGATTGACGGTAGCGATCTGGCCACGCGCATCAGCCATGTGGTGCAGGCCTGCTTTAATGGCCGTCGCCTGGTGGTTTTCTCGGGCGGTGAGGCGAAGGGCACGGATGCGCTGCTGGCCGAAGCGCGCGCCATTCATGCTGGTGGCGGCAATGGGTCCATCGTTGGCCGCAATGCCTTCCAGCGCCCGAAGGATGAGGCGCTGAAGCTGCTGGGCCAGATGATTGAGGTCTATAAGGGAAAGGCCTGAGGCGCAGAAGCACCCGCTTGACCCGCAGCGCGATGCGGGCGGAAATGGCCGGGTGATAAGGCGGCTTTTGCAATGAATGAGAATTTGAACGCCACGGGGTTGGATTTCACCCTGCCCGTGGCTGAGCGCGGTTATCGCTGGTGGTATTTGGATGCGCTTTCCGATGATGGCGCGCATGGCATCACTGTTATCGCCTTTCTCGGCACGGTATTTTCACCCTGGTATGCCTTTGCGCGGCGCGGTGGCGGTGGTGATCCGCTGAACCATTGCTGCATGCATGTGGCGCTTTACGGCAAGCCGGCACGCTGGGCGATGACGGATCGCCCGCGCGGGGCGCTGAGGCGCGGCGCTGATTTTCTGCAAATCGGGCCAAGTGCCATGCGCTGGGATGGCACGAAGCTGGTGGTTGATCTTGCGGAAGTAACCGCCCCCGTCCCGGGCAAGTTGCGCGGGCGCGTGACGCTTTATCCCGAAGCGCTATCGCATCGGGCCTTTCGGCTGGATGGCGCGGGGCGGCATCATTGGCAGCCCATCGCGCCGCGGTCGCGCGTTGAAGTGGCGTTCGACAATCCTGCGCTCAGCTGGTCCGGCTTGTCGTATTTCGACACCAATACAGGTGTCGCGCCCTTGGAGGAGGATTTCCTTTTCTGGGATTGGTGCCGTGCGCCCATGCCGGAAGCGACCGCGATTTTGTACAATGCTTCGCGCCGCGATGGATCAGCGCAATCATTGGCATTGCATGTGAACCGCGCCGGAGAAGTCGCCGATATGCCCATCCCCACCCCGGCCATGATGCCGCCCGGGCTTTGGCGCGTGCCGCGCCCGACACGGTCTGAGGATGGCAAGGCAGAGCTGGTGCGCGCTTTGGTGGATGCGCCGTTCTACACCCGATCCGAAATTCGTACACGGCTTTTGGGGCAGAATGCGGTTGCGGTGCATGAAAGCCTGGCGCTGAACCGTTTTGATAATCTGGCGGTGCAAGCGCTGATGCTGCCCTTCAGGGTGCCGAGGGCAAGAAGTTAGTCATACCAGCCGACATCAAGGGTGGCGACCTCACCAAAGGTAGCGCCCCGCGCCATGGCCATGCGGATGATGGGCCATGACGTTGCTGTCATGGTCAGGAACGGTATGGGATCGCGCCTGTCCCAGGTGACATCGCGTGTTGAAAATAATTGGCGCAAATTTTCGCGAAACGGGCCGCGTCGGAACAGCGACATCTGCGTTTCCGTGAGCGCCGAATAGAATTGTTGCAGGCGGGTCTCAGGCCGGTAGCGCGGGATGAAGCCAGGCTCCACAACGGCGCGTGCAATATCTTCGCGCTGCCAAAAATGCACGCCGCTTGTCATGCGCGGATTGCATTCAATGCCCCAAGGCTGGCCTGCCTCATCCACCATGATGTCGAAGGCGATGAAACCGGTCCAGCCAGCGGCAGCGATGAAGCGCGTGATCCATCCTTCAATCGCGGGGTGTTCCACCCGTTCAAAAGCAACCGCGACCGAGCCTGATTTCTGCGCCGCACGGTAGATGACCGTGGAGGCAACGCGGCCATCATGCGCGATGGAACATGAACTGTATTCCGCGCCAATGACGCAACGCTGCACGATGGCGGGAATCGCGGGATCAGGCGCAGGCAAGGCAGCGCCGGCGGGCAATAGGCGCACGCCGCGACCAGAACAGGAATGCACCGGCTTGACCACCACTGGGCCGGATTGCACCAAAGATTCTGCCGCTGGATCGCCAAGCGCATGGGTTTCCGGCACGGCAAGGCCCCAAGCTACTGCCTGCTGCGCAAAGCCGTGCTTGTTGTGCAGGCGGAGCAAATTCTCGGGCGGCATGGTGAAAAGCCGCGTAGTTGCGGGCAGGGCATCGCGCAGGAAGGCCACATGCATGGTTTCTTCCGAAACCGGCACGATAAGATTGATCTTCTCCTCAGCGATAATGCGCCGGAGGTCGGCCAGATAGGCCTGCTTGTCTTCCGCCGGCGCCGTTACGCGATGGCTTTGCGCCACCGCGCGGGATGCGCCTGCCAGATGGCGCTTGAAAGGTTCCGCCACCACCACACGCCAGCCAAGGTCCGCAAAGCCGCGCGCCACATCCAGCGCCTTGGGCAGGCGCCCGAGTGTGAGCAGCAGATTGCCTGTCATGCCACGCGGGTGACGCGACACATCACCTGCCGCGCCGGGCGCGTGGTGAGCCGTGCGGCGGGGCGCACATCGCCAGGCGCTTCGATGTGAAAATCAAAATGGCGAAACAGCCGCGCAATCAGCAGCACCGCTTCTACCTGCGCAAAAGCAGCACCCGCGCAAACCCGCGGGCCAATGCCGAAGGGAATATAGGCGCCTGTGGTCATTTCCGCTTCGCGTTCCGGCAGGAAACGGTCTGGATCAAACAAATGCGGATCGCGCCAATAGGATTGGTGGCGATGCAGCACCCAGGGAGCCACCATGATCAGCGCACCCTTCTTCACCGGATAGTCACCGATGCGCGTTGCCTCATTGGCGACGCGCGGCAGGAAGGTGATGGGCGGATAAAGCCTGAGCGTTTCGCGAAAAACATTGCGCACAAACAAAAGCTTGCGCGTATGTTCGAACAGGATGGGGCCTGGGCCGACGATCTCATCAATTTCAGCGCGCAACCTAGCAACCAAAGCGGGTTGCGTCGCAAGCAAATAGAAAACCCAAGTCAGCGCGCTGGCGCTCGTTTCATGCCCGGCCAGGAACAGCACACCTAGCTGATCAATCAATTCTTCGCGCGTGAAGGCTTTGCCTTCCACATCATGCGCGGCGATGATGGCGCTGGCGATATCGTCAAAGCTGCTGGCGCCATCGCCCAAATGCGTATCCAGCAATTCACCAAGATAGCTGCGAATAAGCCGACAGGCATTCAGCACGCTTTCCTTTTGCGGAATGCGCTTCCATGCGCGATCAAAAATCAGCCGGCGAATTTCAACCTGTGCGACGCTATGTTCGAATTCCGTGAATGCATCAAAGACCTCATGCGCGACGCGTGTTTCAAGCCCAGTGGAAAACACGGTGCGGCAGATGATGTCTGCCGTCATGTGGCTCATCATCAGGTCAAGCGAAAAGCGCGTATCGCGCGCGGCGTGATCGGCAAGCGTTGCCTCAGCCGCCGCCGCGCCGGCTTCCATCGCAGGAAAGGCGCGATTGACGCGCATCATCGTCAAAGCCGGGTCAATCATGGCCCGCTGGCGCCGCCAGGTGGCGCCGGAGGATACAAAGATCGAATCGCCAATAAGCGGATCCAGCGCATGCACCATCAGATCGCTTTTGGGCAGAATGCCCTTGGCGTCAGTCAGCACTTCGCGCACCAGATCGGGGCGATTGACGATGATGGTGGACCGTCGCGAATAGCCGAGCGGCCCGATCGGCATGCGATAGGCTTCGGCTGGCAAAAGCGAGAGCAAATCGCCATCGCCCCTGATCATGCAGCGCATCAGCGCAATGACCGCGGGCAAGGGTTCCGGGCGCGGCGGCGCAAAGGCGCGGAAATTCAGCGCCTGATTCATGCCCCCCTGCCCGCCCCGATGGCTGCGCCGGTCTGGGGAAGCGCGCCTTTTATGCCTCGATCTGACATGATCCGATTTCCACGCTTTACATCAGCATATGTCAAGTGCGATTGTCACCCCAAAGTCGGGGAGGCTCGGATGGTCCTGTTCCTGTTCCATGCGCTGGTCGCCGCCCATATCGTGACGGGCAGCATTGGCGCCATCGCTTTCTGGGTGCCCGTGATTGGGCGCAAGGGCGGCGCCAATCACGCGCGCTGGGGCAAGATTTTCACCTTTGCGTTGCTGATCACTGGCTGCCTAGCCATGACCATGAGTCTGCTGACCCTGGCAGCGCCAATTGAAACCCACCCTCATCTGGAAGGCCGATTTGATGAGGCCTTCATCCGCGGTATTTTCGGCTGGATGATGCTGATGACCGGGCTGCTGACGGTGAACCTTGCTTGGTATGGCTGGCTTTCCATACGCAACAAGCGCCGGCATGAATTGAACCGCACAAGGCTCAATCTGTTTCTGCAATATGCGCTGATTCCGGCTTCGCTGAATTGCGCCTGGCAGGGGTGGATGATTGGTCAGCCTTTGATGATCGGCATTTGCATGGTGGGGCTGGCGACGGCGGCCACGAATCTGTGGTTTCTTCTGGCGCGCGAACCGGGGCCAGGTTCCTGGATCAAGGAACATATCAAAGCTTTGGTGGGTGCCGGGATATCAGTCTACACCGCCTTCATGGCCTTCGGGTCCGTCAGGATTTTTCCAGAATTGGCGCTTAATCCCTTCATGTGGGCAGTGCCGTTGGTGGTGGGTGTTTCGCTGATTATTTGGCATCGCCGCGTGGTGGATCGGCAATTCGCCGGGCGCGGCAGGCGCTTGAGCGCTGCGACGTAACATGGTTGCACCACGCGTTATTGTCATTGGTGCCGGCATGGGCGGGCTTGCCGCCGCCGCTGATCTCGCGCGGCGTGGCGCGGCGGTTACAGTGCTGGAACGCGCCGCGGCACCGGGCGGCAAAATGCGCGAAGTGATGGTGGGCGGCAGCCCGATTGATGGTGGCCCCACGGTTTTTACCATGCGCTGGATTTTTGAGGGGCTATTTGCGGATGCCGGCGCCTCCCTTGAAGCTGCGCTGCCCCTACAGAAAGCGGATACCTTGGCGCGGCATGCGTGGCGCGCTGGCGGCAGGCTTGATCTTTTCGCGGATATCACGCGGTCCGCTGATGCTATCGGCGATTTTGCGGGGGCCGCCGAGGCGCGCGGCTATCGCGCCTTTTGCGCGCGCAGCGCTGATATCTTCCGCACGCTACGCGGTTCCTTCATTGCCGCTGAACGCCCCTCCCCGCTTGATCTGGTCAAGCGCGTCGGCATCACGAATATCGCCGCGCTGATCCGCACCGCGCCGATGAAAACACTCTGGGATGCCTTGGGCGAGCATTTTCGCGACCCGCGCCTGCGCCAGCTATTCGGGCGCTACGCAACCTATTGCGGCTGTTCACCCTGGTTGGCGCCGGCCACACTGATGCTTGTCGCGCATGTGGAACAGGATGGCGTGTGGTTCGTGAAAGGTGGCATGCGGCGCGTGGCGGATGCGATTCAGCGCCTGGCGGAAGCCAAGGGCGCTGAGTTCCGCTTTGGTGCGGAGGTTGCGGAGATTCTGACGCGCCAGGGCCGGGCTTACGGCGTGCGGCTGGCGAATGGCGAGGAAATCACCGCCGATGCCGTGATCTTCAATGGCGATGTGGCCGCCTTGGCGCAGGGGCTTTTGGGGCAAGCGCCACGCAACGCAGCGGAGGATACACCGCGCGCCGCGCGTTCGCTTTCCGCCGTCACCTGGTGCGTGAAGGCGCCGACCTCCGGCTTTCCGTTGGTGCATCATAATGTATTTTTCGCCGAGGATTACGCAGCGGAATTCGACGCCATCTTCCGCCAGCGCGACATCTCCGCAGCACCGACAGTCTATATTTGCGCGCAGGATCGCGAAGCGGGGCCAGGACCGGCAGAGGGCACGCCGGAACGGATGCTTGTTCTGATCAATGCGCCGCCCGATGGCGACCGGCGCGCCCATACGCCTGATGAAATTGCAGAACTCGGCGAACGTGGCTTTGGCTTGCTCAAAGCCTGCGGCCTGGATGTGGCGCGCAGCGCAGGTGAGGAAGTTATCACCACACCAGAAGGTTTCGCGCGGCTTTTCCCGGGTTCAGGTGGTGCGCTTTATGGCCGCGCAGGCCATGGCTCAACTGCCACTTTCGCGCGCCCGGGTGCGGTGACGCGCTTGCAGGGGCTATATCTGGCGGGCGGTTCCGTGCATCCCGGGCCAGGTATTCCCATGGCGGCGATGTCTGGGCGCATTGCCGCGGCGCGGCTTTTGGAAGATTGGGCCGGCGCGCGGGGCACTATTCGGATTGGGGCGGGGCGCGCTTAACTTCGCCTGAGCGTATCACCATGTGGCACAAGCTGATCCAACACCTTGGCTGAGGAAATTACGCCCGGCACACCCGCACCCGGATGCGTGCCGGCACCAACAAGATAAAGCCCCTGCACTTCTTCGCTCACATTATGCGGGCGGAACCAGGCGCTTTGGAAAAGCTGAGGTTCCAGAGCAAAAGCCGCGCCATTCACGGATAGCAGCCGATCCTGAAAATCCAGCGGCGTAATCATGCGGGATGTGACAAGCGCCTCACCAAGGCCCGGCAAGACTGTTTCCTCCAGGCGTTTTTCGATAGCCTTGCGATAAGGCTCCGCATGTTTGTCCCAATCCACCTTGCTGCCAAGATGCGGCACGGGGGCTAGAACATAGAAAGAATCACAACCTGGCGGCGCAAGGGACGCATCCGTCGCGCTTGGGCGATGCAGATAAAGGCTAAAATCATCTGCCAAGTGCTTCCGCGTAAAAATATCATGCAGCAATTCTTGGTAGCGCGGGCCGAGCACCATGGTGTGGTGATACACATCCTCATACCGGCGCTTGGTGCCGAAGTACCAGACGAACAGGCTCATGGAATAACGCGCGCAGGCGATTTTGCGATCTGTCCAGCGCCGGCGCGGATAATCCTGCAAAAGCTTGCTGTAGGTCCAGGCGACATCGGCATTGGAGACAACGATATCGGCATCAAGCCTTTCGCCATCGGCCAGCTCAACGCCCGTTGCGCGGCGGCCTTCGGTGGTGATGCGCTTCACTTCCGTATTGTAGCGAATGGAACCACCAAGCCTTGTTGCGAGATTGACGATACCTTGCACCAACGCGCCCATGCCACCCATGGCGTAATGCACACCATGCAACCGTTCCAGATGCGCAATCAGGCAGTAATAGGCGGTGGTGGTCATGGGATTCCCGCCGATCAATAGCGGGTGAAAACTGAAGGCAACGCGCAGCTTATCGCTCGTGAAGTAATCGCAGACGCGGCTATAGACAGTGCGATACCCCTTCAGCCGGATCAAATCCGGCGCGGCACTGATCAGGCTTGCAAGACTATGAAAGGGCTTATCGGCCAGATCGGCGAAGGCCACACGAAAGATGCGTTCGCTCTCAAGAATAAAGCGCTCAAAGCCCGCACTATCTTGCGGCGCAATCCGCGCAACCTCAGCCCGCGTGACATCAAGGTCTGCGGAACAGCGCATCACTTCGCCATCATCGAAGCGGATCAGGTAGAAGGGGTCCATCGCGCGCAGATCAATATCCTGCGCAAGCTCGCGGCCAGCGAGCGACCAGAGTTCTTCCAGCAAGTAAGGCGCCGTGATGATAGTGGGACCAGCATCGAAGGTGAAGCCATCCTGACGGAAGACATAAGCGCGCCCACCAGGTGCATCGAGTTTTTCAAGGATTGTCACGCGCCAACCGCGCGCCCCAAGCCGAACGGCGGCGGCCAAGCCGCCAAAGCCGGAGCCAATCACAATCGCATGCGGGCGCGGGTCTAGCGCCTTCATCTCATTCGGCATGAAACACCAGCGCTGATGGCCAGAAAAGGAAAGCCCCCGCGCAAGACGCGGAGGCCCCAAAGCTTCGTCACGCAAGACGGGACGGGATTAGTCATCCCGCCCCAACCTGTTATCGCGGCGTCGCATCGGCTGAACGCAGCGGGCCTTGATTGACCTGCTTCAATTCAGGGAAGTCACGCAGCATGGGTTCGCCATTCAGGGGACGATTCACACCCTGGTGGCATGTTGAGCAATTCACCTTCAGCGGATCGCCCATCGCGCCAAGCCGCGGGCCATGCGGGCCTTCCGCCGGACCATTCGGATTGCTCGCCCAAAGCGGCTTCAGCGGTTCGATGTAGGACATGTTGATGTCCCGCACCATGCGGATGCCGTGCCAGGCGGTCGTCCGTGCCGGCGGGCTTTGTGCCCATTCAGCGAAGGAACGGCTGTTATGGCAATAGGTGCAATTCACGCCAAGCGAGGTGGACATATGCATCATCAATGCGTAGGTCCATTCCGTTGACATGGTGTTTTGACTATTCCGCCCGGGGAGCGAAGTGGTGCTTATATTGCGGATCTGCTGCTCACCCAAAAGGAAGGGGGTGAAGGGATCCGAAGGCAGCGAACTTTCCCCCACGGAAGCAGCAGGATGATTCTGCCCACGCGGCGCCTGCAAGCCCGCGCGACTATTGGGTTCAGTTGACCAGACCATAGTGGGTACCGGATTGCCGCGATGGCAGGTGTAGCAGGTCACGCCGGTTTGGCCGACATGGGTCGCCCATTCCGAATTGATCTTATGCGTCATCTGCAACATGCGCCGGGCGACGACTTTGGTATAGACTTCGTCAGACGCCATGTTTTCAACATTGTGGCAATAGCCGCAGCCTTGATTGGGCGCGATCCATTCCGTCATGGCCAGCATGATGCGGTTGAATTGCGCTTCACTCACGTCACGCAGCACTTGCACATTCTCATAGGCTTCATGTGCCCTTGGGCCTGTCGTATCGGCCGCTTCAGGTGCTTCAGGCGCCTGATTGGCTGCGAGAAGCGCAGGAAGCGTACGCGGGTTTTCCACCTCACCCATCGAAAGCCCGCGGAAGCCGCCTTGCGTGGAAAGCACCGGTGGACGTTCGAAGGTGGTGACGAAGATCACACCGCACAGCAGCACCACCACCAGGGCCGCGATGCTGAGAGTAAACTTGTTGCTCATCGCGGTGCTCCTTGTACGATGGAAGGATCAACAGCCGGTGTCCAAGGCATTGTGTAGGCCGGCGCGAAGTTCCGATCCACCGCCCAGAGATACCAGTTATCAACCACAGTTCCGGTCAGCAGAATGCCAATCCCGCCCGCGACAGGGCAAAGGAAGGCAAACCACCAGGCCCAGCGGTGGATGCTTTCGAAAGTAGCGTTGAAACCCATGGTCCAGCGCCAGAACAGGCCACCGCGTTCCGCTGCGGTGCCACGGTCCAGCGTCTGTTCGATTTCACGCTCACCACCATAACGGCCGAGTGCCAGAATGGTTGCCGCGTGCATCGCAAAGAGCAACACGGAGCCATAAAGGAACACAATCGAAAGCGCGTGGAAGGGATTGTAGAAAAGGTTACCGTAGCGGATGGAAAAAGCCGCCGTCCAATCCAGATGCGGGAAGATGCCGAAGGGCACCGCCTCACTCCAGCTTCCCATGGCAACCGGGCGAATGAAGCCCAGCACCAGGTAAAGCCAGATCGCGCCAGCAAAGGCCCAAGCCACATGCGTGCCCATACCCAGCTGACGTGCGCGGCGATAGGTGCGCACCCACCAGAGGAGTATGGAAAGCGTCAGGAAAAAGCCTGCCACAATCCACCAGCCACCCTTATTCAGCGGTGGAATGCGCAAGCCATATTCCGGCGGAGGTGGTTCAAGCGCCAGCCAGAAAAGCTGACGGATGAATTCGCTGACATTCCAATTCACCGAAGCCAGCATGGTAAGCCCGATGATCTCAAAGGCGATGAAGCCAAAGAGCAACGACAGAACACCAAGGTAGCCAAGATAAATCGGACCGATCTGTGCATCGCCAAGGCGACCAAACAGGTGCACCTCGCTTGCTGTGCCTTCGCGCGGAGAATTATCGGCGGGAAGAGGTATTCCTGGATAGGGTGCTGGTCCGCGCACCTGTATCCGGGTGAAGATGTTTTGATATTCGGCCATGGGATTTTTCCCTCCCCTCGCCTAGCGCCAAATCGGCAGGTTAAGCCACCAGCCCCACCATTCGGGCCAGCCGCGGGTCCAGAATGGACCACTGATTACGATACAGATCGCACTCCAAATGCCGGCTGACAGCGCAAGGAAAAGACCAAGCCTGTGGATACCCAGCGTGCCGATCGAATAACCGATCAGGTCACGGAAGAAGGTATTTTCATGCTCTGCGGTCTTGACCGGTTCACCTTCCGGCGGGTTGAGCGCCGAGAGAACCAATGCACCGTGCAAGGACAGCGCCAATACCGTGGTGAAGAAGAAGGTCACCGCGATCATATGCGCTGGGTTATAGTGGAAGTGCAGATATTGATAGCCAACATTGGACACCCAATCGAGGTGACTCCAAATGCCGTAGGGGAAGCCGTGTCCCCATGCGCCCATCAACACAGGCCGGATCACGACCAGCGTGAAATAAGCGAATACCGCGACGCCGTAAGCGATGGGGATATGATACCCCATGCCAAGCTTGCGTGATATTTCCGCCTGGCGCAGGGCCCAGGACACAAAGGCCCCAAGTGCGCAGACGGTGATCACCTGCCACAACCCGCCTTCGCGCATCGGCGCAAGGCGCAGGCCGTATTTCAGATCCGGCGGCGCAATATTGATCAGCCAGGGATTGAAGGTCCCGCCAATCGCTGCGCCGTAGAGGATCAGGGCGGTTCCGACAAAGCTGAAAAATGCGCAGGTCACGCCAAAGAACCCGACATAGAAAGGCCCTATCCAGAAATCGAATAGGTCACCCCCTATTAGGGTTCCGCCACGGACGCGGTATTTCCGCTCAAAGCTTAACATCGCCATCGCTTGATGCTCCTCTCCCGACGGGGGCTTTGCCCGCCTGGCGGTCCCTCATGATGTCCTATGCGGGCGAGGCAGTTTCGGCTGCCTCGCCCAATTCGCTGAAGCGCGGCCGAAGCCGCGCCTCGTGCTCAACCACCCAGCTTCGCGCCAGGGGTGAAGGTCGGTGCCGTTGCGCACCAACCAAGATGATCGCAGTAGCGCGGCGAACTCAGAACAGCGAAGTGAATCACTGCTGCGATCGCCACCACACCTGCCGCGCCGAGGAACCCGACACGACGAGCGTCAATCACCATCCACATTTTATGCATATCGAACATTCTCCTTTCCTTGCGCCCAGGCCTTGGGAATTTCTTTCAGCCTGGAACATCCTTCAGAAGAAGCGCCAGTCGGGCGGAACCACTTGTCCGGTATAGACAAGCGGCCGCCACAACCAGACCAGGATATGCGCACCCATGGAAGCGAACACGGAGAAAGCCCATCCCTGGACCACCAAGTTGTGGACTTCCTTCGCCTGAGCTTCCGTCAGGCGCGTTTTACTGTCGGCCATTAGCAGACCTCCGACTTGGCCTTACGGCCATTACCGCGTCCACCCGCGCGGCAGGGACGGCAGAGGCGGAATTCCGCCCAAGCCTTCTTGTCATCGGATACGACCCGACAGCGGTAACCGCGGTCCGTTCGCAGACAAGATTCGGAATGGCGAAGGGGCTTCATGCCATGACCTCCGCCAAAGTCTTTTGCACGCGCTCAGCCGTCACGCGCGGCTCCGCCGCATCGCGCGCGGCGCGTTCAACCTGTTCGCGCAGCCGTTTGGCTGCGGAAATACGCAGCAGGAAGGGTTCCTGCTCCACACGTTCATCCAATAGCGCAACCGCCGCCGCATCCCAGGGTTCTGCCGCGCGTACCGGGGTTGGCTCAACACGATCGAGGTCAGTGCCAAGCGGCAGGATATGAAACAGCGCATCAAACAACGCGTTGCAATATTCCTGGATGATATAGGTGGCGCCGGCATAACCCATGAAAGGCGTACCAGTGGCGCGGCGGATGATGGCGCCGGGGAAACTTGCCGGAATATACATGGCGCGGCTTTTGATTTCAGCCGCATACATGCGTTCATTGTAGGAACCGAACAGCACCAAAGGCGGTGTCTTGCGCAAAGCATCACGCACCGCTGCATTGTCAGGCTTCTGCCCTGCTATGCGCGAAAAGGCGAAGGCGCAGGGAATGCCCATTTCATCATTCAGAAAACGCTGCAGGCCACGTGCGTAAGTATCGGTCGCCACCACCGCAAAGGATGCGGAGGCATAGAAATCCTGCGTCACACTGCGCCACAAATCCCAAAGCGGCTTCACCGTGGTGTGCTTTTCACGTTCGATGAAAGGCTCAGGATCCAGCCCGGTCAGTTCACCAAGCTTGCGGAGGAAGTTCGTGGTCGCGAACAGCCCAATCGGGGCTTGCAGATAGGGCCGTTCAAGTTCCTCACAAAGCTTACGGCCAAATTCGCGGTACATGCAGATATTCACATCCGCATCGGGCAGCTTCGCAATGTCTTCCACATGGCTACCCAGCGGAAAGACCAGATTGATCTCACAGCCAATACCTTCAACTAACCGACGAATCTCAGCCAGGTCGGATGGCATATTGAAAGTGCCATAGATGGGGCCGATGATGTTCACGCGCGGCTTTTCGCCTTCCTTGCGCGTGCGTGGCTTTGGCTTCCGACCACGAGAACCGAATTCAGTCCAGAGCCACATGATGGCGCGATCAGCGGCCTGCCACTGATCCTCATCAATCGTGCGACAGATGAAGCGTTGCAGGTTGCTGCCCTGCGGTGTGACGCCACCGCCAATCATCTCGGCAATGGAACCTGTCACCACCACAGCAGGCAATTCGGCATCCTGCGTAGCGGCGGCGCGCTTCAATGCGCCTTCCGTGCCGTTTTGGGAGAGAGAATCCTCATCCAGCCCGGTCACCACAATCGGCAGTTCATGCGGCGGCAGCGCATCCGTGTAATGCAACACCGCTGTCACGGGCAGGTTTTCGCAGCCAACCGGCCCATCAATCACCACACGCAACCCGCGCACCGCTGAGAAAGCATAGATCGCTCCCCAGTAGCCGCCGGCGCGATCATGATCGAGAACAAGCATGCTCAGGTCCCCACCGCTTCTTCGGCCTTGGCCTTGGCGGCGCGCAGCTTGCGCTGACGTTCGCGAAAACCAGGGGGATCACTTGGCTTGTCGCGAAAGCCATAGCCGGCACCATCAGGCGTGCCGACACCTTCAAAGAAGGATACCATGCGCGAAAAGCGCTCACGCCCATTGGTCTGCGCCGCGACAATGCCCGCCATGGAAGCCGCACCAGCAGGACCAAAAAGCGGCCGGGCAGAAACCATATTGGTGAAGTAGAGCGCGGGCGTGCCCATTTCCTTGGCCTTCTGCACCAAGGGCGTTGTGCCAAGCGCCAAATCAGGCCGCGCTTCCTTCATCGCGGCAATGTCCTGTTCAAGGCTCGCACGATACTGCACATGGCAGCCACGTGCTTCCAGCCATTCGCGATCCGCCGCGCTCCATTCCGTGCGCGGCGCAGCAGTGCCCACATAAGGAACTTCAGCGCCAGCTTCGATCAGCAAGCGCGCCACCAGTAACTCTGAACCCTCATAGCCGGAGACTGTAATGCGCGCCTTGACCGGGTTGCCTGCGAGTGCACCGCGAATTGCGGGCAATGCGCGCGCCTTGGCAGCTTCGATTTCGGATGGCTTCACACCCGCCGCGGCGCCAATGGCGGAAAGCCAGGCATCGGTGCCTTCCACGCCAACTGGCGCAGACCCAACCACGGGCCGGCCAGCAGCGCGGAATTCACGAATGCTTGCGGTATAGAAGGGATGCACAGCAGCCACCGCCACGCTATCCAAAGCCGCATAAAGATCACGCCATTCACGTGCCGGGGTTTGCGGCGCCAGTGTCAGCCCCATGGGCTGGATCAACGCACCAATGCCTGGGGGATCGGCGGGGAATAACTCGCCAATCACCGCGATGCTGCGTTGATCCAGTGCGTAATCGCGTGGCCTTGCTACCGGACCAGCCTCAGCCTCATTGCGTGCGTAGCGCAACATGGCGCCCGCCAACACATCCTTGGCCTCTGCATGGGTCGGCACACCAAAGCCTGGTACATCAATGCCAATAACGCGCACGCCATTGATCTGCTTTGGCAGCAAATCAAGCGGCACGCCGGAAGCCGTGGGCACACAGAGATTGGTGACAATGACCGCGTCATAATCTTCTGGCTTCGCCAGATCATGGACCGCGTCGCGAATATCTTCAAAAAGCTTGCCGGTAACCAATGTTTCCGAATTGAAGGGCACATAGCCCACCGTGCGGCGCGCGCCATAGAAATGGCTGGTGAAAGTCAACCCATAGACGCAGCACGCACTGCCGGAAAGGATCGTTGCCACACGGCGCATGCGCAAACCAACGCGCAGCGACCCGAAGGCCGGGCACATGGATTGCGGCTGATCATGCGGCCCGCGCGGATAGTCAGCAGCGAGCTTGTCCATCACTTCGGACTTGCCTGCAGCGCGCGCGGCAGCTTCCAACGTTTCCCGCCCGCCATGGCAGGCAGCGCCTTCAGCGGCAGCAGGCGGTGAAGAAGGGGGAAGCGTGTCCATGCCCTCAGACGCCCTCATACACCACTTCAAGGGACGGCTTGTTCAGTACTTCAGCCGAGCACATGTCTTCCATGGTGGCGGGGTTCAACACCACGCCACGGCCCACCGCTTCACCCTTGAACAGGCCAAGCAGATTTTCATGGGTGAGCGGATTGGGGCGCAGCGGCGGCGCTTCAGCGACTTGCATGGCCAATTGCTCGAACACCGAAGCCCAACGCCCACCAGGCGTGCCGATGATTTCGTAATTCGCGGATTTGCGCCGAATATCCTCATCCGCTGGAATGGCAGCGAGTACGGGAATACCAGCTTCGGCAGCAAAGGCATGGGCTTCGCCCGTGCCGTCATCCTTGTTGATGACCATGCCAGCGACACCAACATTGCCGCCGAGCTTGCGGAAATATTCCACCGCAGAACACACATTATTCGCGACATAAAGCGATTGCAGGTCATTCGACCCGACCACGATCACCTTCTGGCACATATCGCGCGCGATCGGCAGGCCGAAGCCACCGCAGACCACATCGCCCAGGAAGTCCAGCAGGACGTAGTCAAAATCCCATTGATGGAAGCCAAGCTTTTCCAGCAATTCGAAGCCGTGGATGATGCCGCGCCCACCGCAGCCCCGGCCAACTTCCGGGCCGCCCAATTCCATGGCGAAAACACCATCGCGCTTGAAGCACACATCGCCAATGGCAACAGCCTCACCGGCAGCTTTCTTCTTCGATGATGTTTCAATGATGGTCGGGCAAGAACGCCCGCCAAACAACAGGGATGTCGTGTCGCTTTTCGGGTCGCAGCCAATCAGCAATACGCGCTTGCCTTGCTGCGCCATCATGTAACTCAGATTGGCCAGCGTGAAGGACTTGCCGATGCCACCCTTGCCATAAATGGCAATGATCTGGGTTTGCTTGGCAACCGGTGAGGTCTGCACAGGATCTGGTGCCATGGATGCTTCCGCGCGTAGCGCATCATGCATACCACTGATGGATGTAGCGTTTGGCTTCCCTGGGACAGCGTTCATTTGTTGTTTCTCCAGTCCAGAACCATTTTGAGGCAGGCGGGATCTTCGAAAGCCCGACGATAGGCTTCGGGCGCGTCATCAGCGGCGGCGTGATGCGTAATCAGCCCCGCCAGCGAAAGCCGGCGGGATGAAATCAGCGTATTCACCGCATCCAGATCAGGTTGCTTCCATTCCGCAGCGATGGCGATGCGCGCTTCGCGCATGAAGGCCGGCGGGAAGGCGAAGGAAAGCGGCGCACTGTAAAAGCCAGCCAGCGTCACCACGCCACCAGGGGCAAGGCGCGCAATCAGCGTATCCAGCAGCGCGGCATCGCCGCTTACGTCACAGATCGCGCGATAATCGCGCCGTGTATCTTCCGCCGGATCAACTACCAAATAGCCATTCGCGCCATCGCGCCGCGCGGGATTGCTTTCCCAAACCAGCGGCGCGGGATGGCCGGCAGCGATGATGATGCGCGCCAATAGGCGCCCCAAAACACCGTGGCCAATGATCAATTCCGGAACGGCAGCCTGCGGTAGCGCCATAGCGTGATGCGCGGTGGCCGCTAATGCCAACAACACCGCATCCGCGCCAAGCGCCGGGTCAACCGGTGTTAAGCGCGCACCGGCCACCACAAGCCGCGCGGCGGCGCCACCAAACAATCCGCGAATATCGCCAAAGCACCGTGCACCAGGCACGAAAACAGCCTCACCCAATTGCCTGCCGGCTTCCGCGCCTGCCTGCACCACGCGGCCCACGGATTCGTAACCAGGCACCAGCGGGTAGCCCATGCCGGGAAAGGAAGGCATGCGCCCGGACCAGAGAAGACGTTCTGTTCCAGTACTAATGCCGCTCCAATCAATGTCCACGACAACATCCTGCACGCCTGGCGGCGTCAATTTCAGTCGCGACAGCGAGAGCTGTTCTGGTGCGCTGAGCAGGATAGCGAGTGTTTCCACTCTTGGACTCCTCCTTGGATTTTGTAACTCTAATGTGACGTTTATGGCTGTCAAGTCAAATTGACAATAAAAGAGTCACGCCACTTCAACCTGCGGCATCGGCCTGCATCACCCGGGTCAATAGCGGCGTATCGGTGGGCAGCAGGCGCGCGCCGGTGAAGCCGGCGGCGGTCAGCATCGCGGCCAATTCATCGGGCCGGCGCGGCCGCCCACGGCCCATGGCCAGCAGGTAAAAGCCAAAATAGGCGCCGCCCATGGGCTCGGCCCCGGCGGTGCCGGCCATGGGTTCAGCAATCAGCACCCGACCGCCCTTCGGCAAGGCCGCGCGTACGCGCCCCAGCAGGGCCTGCACCACATCATCATCATGGTCATGCAGCACCCGCACCAAGCTGATGATATCAGCGCCCTCGGGAAGCGAATCGGTGGTGAAATCCCCACCCATCGCCATGGCGCGATCGGAAAGCCCTTCCCGGGCGAAGCGCTGCCGGCCCTGTTCGGCCACCGCCGGCAAGTCAAACAGCAGTAGATCGAGCCCTGGATTGGCCTTGCCCAACGCAGTCAGGAAAGCGCCGCTGCCGCCGCCCACATCCATCAGCCGCCGATACTGGCCAAAGCGGCAGGCCGCCAATACTTCCTGCGCCACCATGGGCTGGCTGGCTGCCATCAGCGCCGTGTAATCAGAAACCTTCTCACCCGGCAGCGCCCCCGGCTGCGCGGCACCGGCATAGGCCCAATATTGCGCCAAGGCCGTGCCGCCCCTTTCGCGGCGAAGCAATTCCACCGGATCCGCCAGATCGGCGTAGAGCATGGCATGGTGTTCCACCATGGCGGCGATGCCGGGATTGCCGATCATGGCCGCGCCCAATTCGCCAAGCACCCAGGCGCCATCTGCCCGCCGGCGCACCAGCCGGAGCGATTCAGCCGCCACCAACAACCGGTTCATCGCTTCAGGCGAAAGCCCGAGTCGTGCTGCCAAGGCGCGTTCTTCCGCCGGGGCTTCGTGCAGCGCTTCAAACAGCTTCAGCCGCACACAGGCGGCCAGCACCTGCGAATAAACAAACCCAGCGCAGAGATCGAATAATTCCCGCGCGCGGCGGCGTGCCAGCGGGCGGGTCAGTGGAAAACGCGCGGCCCAGGCACGGAAGCCAGGGCGCGCGGTCAGTGATTCGCGCCAGGCGCTGAAGCGATCAGACCAGGACACCCCCTGAACCCCATCCGCCCTTTGCGGGGGCAGCGGCATTGCCTGTGCCATGGTTCAGGCCGCGGCCAGTTTGCGCGGCAAAAGCCGGCCCACTTCTTCCAGCATGGCCGCGCGCAGCAAGGTGCGGCCGGGGCAGTCGGGAATCGACTCCACCGCCGCATTGGCAAGCGTCTTCAGCCGCGCGACCGCGCCATCCAGGCCCAATTGCAGCACGGCACTTGGCCGGCCGAGTGCCTTGTCGCGCCCGACGGGCTTGCCAATGCTGGCTTCATCTTCCACCGCATCACGCAGGTCATCGGCAACCTGGAAGGCCTCACCCAGCCGATCCCCCAGCAAGCGCCAGGCTTCGGCATCGGCCACACCTGCTGCCGCAGCGCCGGCCACGGAAGCCGCCGCGAAAAGCGCCCCGGTCTTTTGCCGCTGATATTCGGAAAGATCGGCGCGCGGTTCACATTCCCAGGCCTGCCCGGCAACAATGCCAAAGGGCACGCCCACGCCATCGCCAATGGCATTGATCACCGGGCCAAGCCGTTCCGGTGCGCCGCAGCCAGCGCGCGCCACGGTTTGGAAGGCCAGCACAATCAAGGCATCCCCGGCGAGTACCGCCAGCGGTTCGCCAAAGGCACGATGAACGGAAGGCCGACCGCGCCGCATATCCGCATCGTCAAAGCAGGGCAGGTCATCATGCACCAGGCTGGCGCAATGCAGCAGCTCAATCGCGGCGGCTGCGGTGCTGGCAAGCCTGGGTTGGTCATCACCGCAAGCAGCGGCAACGGCTAGCGTCAGGCGTGGGCGGATGCGAGCCCCTTTTGGGAAAACCGCGTGCCGCAGAGCGGCGGCGAGGCGGGGCGGGGTGCCGCTCGTCTCGGCGGAGAGCACCGCGTCTGCGAGGCTGCTCTCAATACGGGCCAAGGCGTCCATGCGGGACCTCCGAAGGGGCGGTGCGAGCATGTCGCAGCAGCCCTGTGTAAGTTTTTTGCTACTTTGGGATTGTCCAGTTATCTTGACACTTATGTCAAGGCTTTTTCACGCACGCGCGGCAAATCGCGTCTCACGATCCGCGCGATCCATCAATTCAAGCGCCCACACCAGCCTTTCGCAATAACCAGCACCCACCGGCGGGCCTTCCGGCGCGGGGGCAGCGCGCACCGCATCCACCAGAAAGCGCGTGGCAGCTGATGGCGCTTCATCCGCACCATCCTGTTGCGCGGCGAGAGCACCCGCAGCACGCGCCAAAAGCCAAGCCTTGCGCCGACCGGAAACAACAGCGCGGCGGGAGACGGAATCGAGCCCCTGGCGTTCCACTTCTCGTCCGATTTCGGCATAAACCAACCGCGCCGCGCCAATCCCTGGGCGGCAATCCCAAGGCAGCAGCGCAATGCCCGGCCAGGCACGGCGATAATGCGCTTCCGCTGCCCCCAGCAGCCGTGCGACCACGCGACCAAGCGCAGGGGAAAAGGCAGGATTGGCGATCAGCCCTTCTGCTGAAAGCCCTTCTTCAGCTAGCCAGGATTGAGGCAGGTAAACGCGCCCCGCCTTGGCATCTTCGCCAACATCACGGGCGATATTGGTAAGCTGCATGGCAAGACCAAGATCGCAGGCGCGCGCAACGGCTTCCGCTGAACGCACGCCCATCAGCAGTGTCATCATGGCGCCAACAGTCGCCGCGACACGCGCGGCATAGGCTTCCAGCGCGGCAATATCCTCATAGAACCGGCCTTCCGCATCCCAGGCGAAGCCTTCCAAAAGCGCCGCCGGCAAGGCGCGCGGCACGCCATACTGCTCAACAACCGCCGAAAAAGCGCGATCCGCCACATGGTCCCAAGGCCGCCCGGCATAGGCGCCATCCAGGCGCTGTTGCAGCAACGCGAGTGACGCTGCTGGGTCATCGCTCATGTCAATCGCGTCATCTGCAACCCGACAAAAGGCGTAAAGTGCTGCGGCCGGGGCGGCGATGCGCCTCGGCAACAGGAAGGATGCAGCGCGAAAGCTTTTGGACCCGCCAGCCAATAGCTTGTTGCAGGCCGCAAGATCCTCAGCCGAAATGCCGGTCAGTCCAGACATGCGCCCCCCAATATTGTTGGCTGTTATTTGTTGTTTCAGTCATTTTCGGCTGTCCGGCGGCGGAAGCGCCGCACGCCAAGCGCCACCGCCAAGGCAACGACCGGAATGGCCATGCTGGTCACGACTTCCTCACGGAATGCGACGCCCGAAGTGACCAAGCCCTTGGCCAGATAGGCAACAAGCCCAACCACGTAATAGGTGATGGCGGCCACGGAAAACCCTTCGACCGCCTGCTGCAACCTGAGCTGTTGGCGCGCACGCCGTTCCATAGAAGCAAGCAAGGCCTGGTTCTGCCGCTCCCGCGTAATATCAACGCGCGTCGAGAGAAGCTGCGTGGCCCGCGCCACCCGTTGGGAGAGCATTTCCTGCCGCCTACCGACCGCCTGGCAAGTATTCATGGCCGGCGCCAGACGACGTTCGGTGAATTCACCGAAGGTCTGCATGCCTTCCATGCGCAATTCACGCAATTCCTGAATACGGTTGCGCACCAATTCGTAATAGGCCGCGGCTGCCGAAAAGCGGAAACGATGGCGCGATTCGCGGCTTTCGGCCTCAGCTGCCATACGCGTCAGGCGCTGCAGCAGCAGCGGTTCATCCGCTTCCTGCGCTTCCACCAGGGCTGCGCTGATTTCCGCCAATTCGCGTTCCTGCGCGCCAATTTGCGGCGCCACTTCCTGCGCAACCGGCAGCGCCAGCAGCGCCATGATGCGGTAGGTTTCCATCTCCAGCAGGCGCTGGGTGAGCCGCCCTGCCTGATAGGGCGACATGCCGGCATCATAAATCAGGAAACGGCTGAAACCATCATCCTGGATGCGGAAATCCGTGAAGGCATGCGCCTGGCCACTAACCAGCGGACCACCCACCAGCATGTGATCACGAAAATAGCGCCGCGAGATTTCGCTGATGGCCAAGGGCACATCCTTGGAAGCGAGCAGCGTGACATGCGCGGCAGTTATAACCTGCCCGGGCAAGGCTTTCAGCCATTCCGCCGGAAGCGCGTGAATCGCGGCTGCCAGAAAAGGATCAGGCTCGGCGCCCGCGACCACAACCATGAAGCGGCTGAACTCGCCATGCCTTTCCCACTTCAGGCGAAACGGCCCGAAATCCGCGCTGTAGTGATTGGCCCCAGGCGCGGGGGGCGGCACCGAAAAGCGCTGCGCGAGTGCGCAAAGTGCGGCCCAGGGCGCATCCCGCGCTTCATCGGCTGTCGGCAGCAAGGCAATCTGTGAAACGCGGCAGGGCGAGATCAGAATTTCCGGTGGGCGCGCATGTACCTCATCATTCAGTTCCACACGCTTGGCAAAAGATGGCGGAAGCACGGTATCGAAGCTCATGCTGCCGCACCGGTGACATTCTGCCCAAGACGCGACCATTCCTTGAGCAACACATCCGCCACGCGTGCAGGCGCTTCTTCATGCGCCAAATGGCCGAGTCCCTCCAGCGTGATGATGCGCGCGGCGGGCTGAATGGCCTGGATGCGCCGCGCCTGCATGGGCGCTACGGCACGATCACGGCTACCTACCACCAGGAAAAGCGCTGGCTGAAGGCGGGGTAAATCCCGAAGCAGCGGGCGCAATTCCCATTGCGCCATCATCATCAGTGCGGCGCGAATATGCCCGGGATAGCCAAAAAGCCGCGTATACAATTCAACACCGCGCGGGCCGATATCGGAACCCGTATCGCGCAGTAGCTTGGCTGCGACTTCCTGTTTGGAAGCGCGCCAGGAACAAAGCTTCGAGACAAAGGGCAGCCCCACCATCACCCGTGCAGCGCGTGTGAAGAAGGCCGCGTGCTCATCACCCAAGGGCAGCAACGCGCCATTCAGGCTGAAAATGGCGCGCGGCGCGATCTTACCATCCAAAGCCATACGAAGCGCGATCGCCGCACCCGCTGAATGACCAAGCACAAGGTCAGGCGATATCTGAAGCTGTTTCAATAGGGCGTACAAAGCATCCGAAAAACCCGCGAGCGAAACCCGTGCCTGCGGCAAGCTGGACGTAAAGCCATGCCCCGGCAGATCTGGCGCAATGAGCGTGAAGTGCTGCGCGAGCAGCGGCGCCAGATCGCGCCAGCTATGTGTGGCTGCCGCCGTGCCATGCAGCAGCAAAAGGCAAGGCCCCTGCCCCATGCGCTGCACATGCCAATGAAGCCCGCCGGCTTCGACAAACTGGCTCGCCTGCCGATTGGGCCAATCCCGCCCTTCCCCTTCCCAATCTGGGAAATCTGTGCGGGTCGCCATTTCCTAATGCCCCGTTGCCGGGGTAAGCGCTGCATCGCGCACCGCCGCTGACATACGCTCTGCATCGGCAAAAGGCAGCGGCACATAGCGCGCCCCCATGGCATGCGCGAGATCGCGAGAGAAAGGCTGCGGCCTGGGCGCCGTATCAATCAGTAAGGCTGAAACACCTGATAGCTTGAATAGACGCGCCATATCGAAGGCTTCTGATTCCGCCGTGGCACGCCCCCCCACACCATCACGCGTGACATTGGCACGACCATCCGTCAGCGCCACGATCACCGGCGTTTGGCCACGCTTGCGACTGGCTTCAGCCATGGCGAAGCCTGCCGCCATTCCCGAGGCTAAAGGCGTGCCGCCACCACCCGGCAAAGCTGCCAGGCTGCGTTTGGCACGTACCAAGGACTGCGTGGGTTCAAGCAGCACTTCCGCACCACGACCGCGAAATGCAATGACGGCCACTCGATCACGCCTGACATAGCAATCTGAGAGCAGTAATTCGACCGCGCCTTTCGCTTCGGCAAGGCGATGCAGGGCCGCTGAACCGGAAGCATCCACCAGGAATATCGTTGTCGTTTCGGTATTCTGCTTGTAACGGCGGATGCGTAGATCTTCGCGCCTGATATGCACAAGCGCATTATGATGAGGCCTTTCCCGGCGGCGATATTCCTGCCATGGCGCTGCCACCCGTAGCGTCTCCACCAAGGCCAGGCGCAACCCTGCGCGCCAAGCTGCGGGGCGCGCACCGATCGGCCTGCCGCGCCGCGCGGATCGGCGCATCATGCCCGATCTGCCGGAAGACGCCGCTTGCCGCGCCATCTGCCGTGCCGCAACGCCAAGCCCTGCAAGCAACCCCGGCGGCAGGCTTGCCTTCGCCGCTGCGAGTACAAAATCCTCCAGTGATTTTTGGTCTTCGCGCTGATGGCTTTCTGAACCTGTTGTGTCCTGCTGTTGTTCCGCTGGCTGTTCCTGATCCTCAGCCGGTGCCTCTGGCATTTGGCGCGCGCGAGGCGCAAGGACCAGCTGCGCCGCAAGCGCGGCATCCTCCCTTGACACTTCATTGCGGCCCGCGAGCGCCGCACTGGCACGCGCACAGCGCAACGCAAAAATAGGCGCGCGAAGCGATAAAATTCCAAGCGCCAAGGCAGCGCTGCAAAACGCCTGCGGCAAATCCGCCGTTAAACTTACCTGCGCAAGCCGCGTGCGGGCTGCCAATATTGCTGCCCGCCCTGGTAATGATGGCACCATGCGTTTTACGCCTATGGGCGCGGAAGCAAGGTGGAAGGCAAGACGATCCGAGAGCGCCTCCGTAACCTGCTCCTCATCACTTGCACCTTCATCAAGGGCAATCACACCAAAGTTAGTATCTTGCGCAATCGCAATACCTTCACGCTCAAGGCGTAGCGCCCCCTGATCCATCACCGCGGAAATACGAGCAATTGTTTGGCTTTCGATCCGTTCCGCCATCGGCAGAATGACGAAGCCACCATCACTTTCAGCGAGAACCCCCCGCTGAGCAATAGGCCGCCCCGCACTCAAGCTGCCAGCAAGATCAATACCACCAAGCAGGCGGCTATCCGCAATGCCGAGCGGTACTCGGCGCCACGGGGCATCGGCTGGCAGCATCCTCCTGAGCGCTTCAAGCCACTCATCCCGCGCTGAATCCGCGGGCCCACGCCAAATCGCCCCAGATAGCCCCCTAGGATCAACCGCAAGAAGAATAGCAACGCTAAAGGCTGCGCCATCGGCACCTTCGCCATTCGCGCCGTTTGCGGAGGCGTGGTTGCTGGGCAGATCACTCATGCCGTGAGTCTCCGCGGCCTTTTGCTCATGGACCGAAAACGTCTTCGAGCGCCTTTTCGACGCGCGTAGTGGCCACGCTTTCGTCGAGAGGATTACGGCGCAGCCTGTGCCGGAGAGCAGAAGGCGCCATACGACGCAAGTGAACCGTCTCCACTTCCATATCGCCTTCTAGCGCCGCCAGTGCGCGCGCGGCCCGGACCAGGGTCAATTCACCGCGCAACCCATCCGTCCCGAGCGCCATACAAAGCTTCGCTGCTTGTTCAATAGTATCCAATGGTAGCGTAACGGACGTCAGGCGCTTTCTTCCTGCAAGTATGGCATCACTGATGCGGGCTTCTTCCTGTGCCCATTGCTTCAGAAAACCTTTTGGATCGTGATCAAAAAAATCCCTGCGACGCACTACTTCCACGCGGCTTGCGAGATCCTTTGGCGTGACCACTTCTACGGAGACGCCGAAGCGATCCAAAAGCTGCGGACGCAATTCGCCTTCTTCTGGATTGCCACTGCCAATCAGGACGAAACGCGCCGGATGCCGCAGGCTTATGCCTTCGCGTTCGACAACATTCTCACCCGACGCCGCAACATCCAGCAGCAGGTCAACAAGGTGATCTTCAAGCAGGTTGACTTCGTCAATGTAAAGAAAACCCCGATGCGCTGCCGCCAGAAGGCCAGGTTCAAAAGCCTTAACGCCCTCCGCCAAAGCTCTTTCGATATCAAGCGCCCCAGCAAGCCGATCTTCAGTTGCACCCAATGGCAAATCCACAACGGGAACAGAAACCATCTGCCGTTGAAGTTTTTTGCCCTTGGGAAGGTTGCTGCAATGGGTACAGGCAGAGGCAGGTGCTGCAGGATCACAGGCAAAAGCGCATCCAACGACCGTCGCCATTTGCGGCAAAAGCGCCGCCAGTGAACGTATGGCGGTGGACTTACCAGTACCACGATCCCCAAACACCAAGACGCCACCAATACTGGGATCAACCGCAGCGATCATCAGCGCGCGCTTCAGTTCTTCCTGGCCAACAATGGCACTGAAAGGATAGGCATTACTGACACGCGCGTGAACCTTGCCACTACCCGCATTATCGCGGGCCCGCGGACTGGGCCGCCGTGATGATTGGCCTTCTTGTCCAGCGCCACTTGCTGGACGGAAGCCTGTAACTACGCCATCCATCACGCAGCCCGCCGCAGGCGAAACTGCGCCCAGACCTGTTCCAATGCGTCTACCAGATGATCCATATCGGCGTCGGAATGCACAGGCGATGGCGTGATACGCAGCCTTTCAGTACCGCGCGGCACAGTCGGATAATTGATCGGTTGGACATAAATACCATGCTCATCAAGCAAGGTATCACTCAGCTTCTTACAAAGGGCCGGGTCACCCACCATGACAGGCACGATATGGCTGAGATTATCAAGATGAGGCACACCGGCCGCATCAAGACGGCGTCTCAGCACTGCTGCGCGTTCATGCAGCCTTTCGCGTTCAACTTTGCTTTGACGCAAATGCCCAATGGCGGCACGCGCGCCCGCTGCAATGGCAGGTGGCAAAGCAGTGGAGAATATAAAGCCAGATGCGAAGGAACGCACAAAATCGCACATGGCGGTGCTGCCTGCGATATAGCCACCAATCACCCCGAAGGCCTTCGCAAGCGTCCCTTCAATGACCGTAACGCGATGTGCAACACCGTCACGTTCCGTGATTCCGCCGCCACTGGCGCCATAAAGCCCAACCGCGTGAACCTCATCACAATAGGTCATGGCGCCATGCGCATCTGCGATATCACAAATATCACTGATGGGCGCGATATCCCCATCCATCGAATAGACGCTTTCAAAAGCAACAAGCTTTGGCGTGGCCCTCGGCAGTTCAGCAAGAATACGCCGCAAATCTGCCACGTCATTATGCCTGAACAATACACGCTTGGCCTTGCTATGCCGCATGCCTTCAATCATGGAAGCGTGATTCATCTCATCGGAAATAATGATACAGCCGGGGATTTTTGACCCAAGCGTTGAAAGCGACGCCCAATTCGACATATAGCCGGAATTGAACAAAAGCGCTGATTCCCGACCATGGAGCGCCGCAAGGTCACGTTCCAAAAGAACATGCTCATGGTTAGTGCCGGAGATATTGCGCGTACCACCAGCCCCAGCACCACAGCGGTCCAATGCTTCGTGCATTGCATTGAGCACATCAGGATGTTGCCCCATGCCAAGATAATCATTTGAACACCAGACTGTCACCTCACCACGGACACCCTTGTCGTGTCTGGTCGCGCGCGGAAACTCACCCCTACGCCTTTCTAGATCAGCGAAGACGCGATACCGTCCTTCCCGACGAAGCCCATCGAGCTGACCTTGGAAGAATTCCTCATAATTCATCTTGATCTCTCCTTGCCCAGAATAAACTTCCAGGTCTTCCCGTTGTGCAATGCCTTCCCGTGGCACCAGTAGCCACAGTTGGCAGTCTCGCCACGCCTCGGACAAAAAAGTACTTCATACGCTGTACCTCAGCGCATATTCATCAAACTCTGCGTAAATCGCCACCTCATCCAACAGACGGCCAGTCACCGTAATGCCTGTGGAAGCTACTTCAGGAGCGCAATGACGCCCTAAATGCATGATGCCATCTACGAAATCTACCGTCAGCCACCCTTCTGGCGCACGAATGGAACCCCGCAGAGTTTCCACCGACCCGAAAGCGCCAGTTGTGACGTGAGCCAACACCGCCGCCAACCGGCGCGTATCAAACGGCCCAGTGCGATCAGTTGACCACGTAGTTGTTTGCTGCGGAGCGTCGCCAATACGCACACCCCACCGCCAAAGGGCATCAAGTGGAAGCGGCAGCATCAGAAACCAGTGCTCTACTACCGCCAAGCTGGATAGTGTCGCAACCAACATAAAACCGATTATCTGATGTTCATCCGCGTTTGCGGCGAAAGCCTTATGGAAAAGCCAAGCGCTTAGAATTGTTCCCAAGGTAATTGAAAAGGGAAAAAGCAAATTCATGGGCCGGTGAGAGAAGTAACTACTCATATAGGCTAGATGTGCCGGCAAAAGTCGTTCACCTGTATTCCGTACACCAAGATACAAGTTGAGCTTCGCGCTCAGCCGCATGAGCCAAAGAAGCATAAAAGTAAGGAGGCCGGTTTGGTTGGCGCCTGACGCAACTAGATTGAAAAGAGCAAACCCGACCGCAAGAATCAAAAGTTCATGCCATAAAACGACACGTGTCGCCGCCCAGAAACGCCCGAACCCCAGAAGTTCCGGCGGCAGCTCCTTTCGATTTGGACCCGTAATTATCCCACCAAGAAAGCTGATCTCAATCGCGCCCCAAACGCCCAAAGCCGCCACAAAAGAAAGGTATGCGCCACCCGCACTTAGATCATCTGATGATGCCTGGAGTAGAATCAGAGAACTCGCAAGCATACCGATGGACACCAAAACCAGTGACAAGCGCTTCTGTGCGAGTGACGTCACTACAAACAGAATCACACCCGTGGTGAACCACCAAAGGAAGATGGCTATCAGAGCAGCGAGTAAGCTTTCTGGCATACCGATATCACCAAACTGGCGCGAGCCGGATTTCAGAGGGCAAGGCATGCCTTCTGGGGCGTCGGAAAAACAACTTACCAAACGTCCATGCGGCAGAAGCACTCAGCCCCATGCGCCGGATGCGTGATGTGAAGCCACCCTGCTGGCGCGCCATGCTCATTTTCTCGGATATCTGCCAAAGCCGATCCATGTCTTCCATGAAGCCGGGTCCATCCACATCCAAGGTAACGGGGAATACCTGGCGGCAAATCTCTTCGGTTATCCGAAAGACCTCCCGATCATAATCGGTTGGCGTCATGCCCAACGCCTTGTGAAACTCTGGCCGCCCATGGTCACGCACATACATTGTCGCAAAAACCGCCAACTGAAAGAAACGGCACCACAATGCATTTACACCGGTAAGCAGCTTTGGGTTTGCGCGCATCAGCAATGCAAAAGCTTCGCCATGCCGGAATTCATCGTTACACCAGTTTTCGAACCACTGGAAAATTGGATGAAAGCGCAATTCTGGGTGGCGTTCGAATTGCCGGAAGATGGTGATGTAGCGCGCGTAGCCGATCTTCTCGCTCAGATAGGTCGCGTAAAAGATGAATTTCGGCTGGAAGTAATGATACTTCTTCGCACGCGTTAAAAAGCCCAGATCAACGCCTATGCCCAAATCCTTCAACGCGTCATTGATAAAGCCGGCATGGCGACTCTCATCGCGCGCCATAACGGCGAACAGCTCGCGCATATCGGGATTCTTCACCCGCTTCTTGATTTCCGCGTAGAGCACGCAGCCGGAGAATTCCGCCGTCACACTGCTGACCAGAAAATCAACCAGCTCCTTCTGCAGACCCTCAGGCAGTTCATCCAGCCGAAAAGCATCAAACCGCTCATCGCGGACAAAGTGGCCCTTGTTTGGATCGCGATGGAATTCCTCCATCAAGCGATCCCATTCTGCGCGCACGGGTTCCACATCAATGGCGTCCATCGCCGCAAAGTCAGTGGTGTAAAAGCGCGGCGAAAGAGGGGTCTCCGTCAGTGCCAATTCTGTCGTTTCACGTGACAGCTTTTCCCGCATCGGGTGGCTCACGGCGTTCATGCGGCCTCCTTCGGCTCAAAGCCCACGTGATAGAGTTCGGTAAGTTCAAGGATCGAACGAAACTGGGTCCAATACCGCTGGAAGAAACCCGCCCGAATAACGGTGGCTGAGGTTTCGAAGCTGTATTTTTCACCGAAGGCCACTTGGGCCGGCGCGCCATGCACGATCACCTGATCACCAGGACGCAGGATAACGTCCTCAGGCACCGCATAGGCATGAAAGCTATCAAAGCTGCGTTCGATTTCGACGATGCAGGGTACGTCGAAGCGTCTTCCCCGCCGCCTTTCATTTATGTCGTTCATTTGCCTTCCTCATTTTTTTTAAAAAGAATATCGGCGAAGCTTTGCGCGTTTGTCGCGCCAAAGGCCCGCAGATCCGTCCAGCGCCCGCTTACCGGGTCTTCCAGAACAATTGCTCCACCCTGCATAGCAGCCAGACGAAGCGGGCTTTCCATGCCAGGGTTTTGCAGCCTTCTTTCGCGCGCGAAGCCACGCAGCGCACCGCGCACAAACCCACCCTCACCGGGTGAGATTTCGCCAATCAATTGGCCTGTCGAGGCATCACGAATGGAAATACCGCCATCAACCCGGTCACTAAACAGAATATCGCGCGCGAACATTGCCTCATTCACAGGCCGGCGGTCTTGATGCTTGTCGTTCGCACTCAGCACCACAAGGGCAAGAATGCCGGCAAGCACCACCCCGAGCCCATAGCCCAGGTAATCTGCGCGCGGCATTAGTGCCTTGGTTGCCATTTCCTTCCCCCTACGCCATCGCCGTTGCGCCACCAGGCATTTGGGCTTCAGGCCCAGCAACGCTGCGGCTGATGCCCGCCCCTGAGGTGGCCGCGACTGCATTACCCAATATCTCTGCCACTTCCGCTACATTCGCTACACCACGAAGCATGGGCTTTGGCCGACCAAAACTCCATCCCCCGCAATGTGGCCACAGCGCGATCCAAGAAACGCGATGTGATGGCAGCAATTCCAACACGATGTCTCCGTGACCATCCTTGCGATTCCTCAAATCTGCCCCAGCGATTGCAACAAAGGGAATATTGATGGTGATCGGCAGGGCGACACCTACGCGCAGCACCAGCCGACGCGACGTGATGGAATAAACGCTGCTGCGCGCAACAACCTTGGCCAGCAAGGCAAGAATGCCAATCGCCACCACCCCCACTAGGAGAAGCAGAGCAGCGGCGCCAAAAGCCGCGACCATTGTTCCCCCTCGCATGGCTGTGCTGAGCACCTCCCAGAGCGCCAAGACAACGAAATAGCCGAAGACCCAGCGCACCAGGAAGACGCGCTGGACAACTTCAGCCCACGCCGGCGCCCCTTGCCAGAGCAAGACCTCGCCTAGTGGCAGCGCTTCCGGGAGACCGGGAACAGGCTCCAGACCATGCTCGGTCAGGCGAGGGCGTGCGGGCTTGGTCATAGGCAGGACTCGCTACGCTCAGGCGTGGCGTAGAAGTGGCCACCACCGAAATAGCCAGAAATGCGATCTTCCTCGAGCAAGGTGATCTGTTCAGGACGCGCAATGCCAGGCGCAGCAGCGAATTGTGCCGCGGTGACGGAAATGACCCGCGCTGTACCTTCATCATTGAAGGCGCAGAGGAACATCGGGACCAGAACGCGCCGCCCGCCTGGGATTTCTGTTTCCAGATAGCGCAGGATATATTCTGAACGATCAACCCAAACATCAACAACCGTTCCTGCCACAACGCCATCCAAGGTGATCACCGATTTCCCGCGCGGGTCCGGATCCTCATGGGCGATGTGCCAGCCAGGTCCAGCACGAAGCGGCACGATTTTTGGCTTGTTGTCATCATAAGCCAAATCGGGCGTATCCGCACGATCCGCATAGGAAGCAGGCCCAACGCCATCCTGCATGGCGTCGCCAGTCGGAACAAAAGCGGTGCCCGGGTAGGGAGACTCCGGTGAAAGCTGTCCAGTAACATCGCGTTCCGGCCGTACACCCTGAACAACCGTGGCCCCTTCCGGATAATGCAACCAGAAGACCTTCGGTTCGGGCGTTTCGGGAAAGCCATGCATGGTGGCGAAGGCCGGCCGATCCGGTAATTCATTCACCATCGGATATCCTTCGCGCTTGTTTTCGCGGGTTAGATAGTAAATCAGCCCAGCAAAAAAAGCGAAGAAGATATAAAGGCTAACGGCGGCCAAATCCAGAAAGACAGGCGTTGCGGGTGTTGTCATGGCAATGCTCCATGTTGGTTTTGCAGCCCGGCCAGAACCGGACGGCCTGCATTATGTTGAGGTCCGGAAGAAGGATTGTCGTTCGCCCGAAGAAGGGGGCCAACGACGGCAAGCATCATGAACAGCAGCACGATTTCGATGATATAGACGCCAACATATCCGGTGCTCGGCGCATCAAGCCCCGCGCCCAGAATACCGGCCGATGCCAGCGAGGAAATGACATCACGAATGATGCCGCCAAAAGCCACCGCGGCGCCGCCAGCGGTCGCGGTAACCGCGCCCCAAACGCCAAGCGTCAGACCGATCTGACCTTCTGGCGCCGCCTGCATAAAGCCGGTTAGTGTTGCGTGTGCAAAAAGACCCGCACCAAAACCGACAGCTGCGGTTCCAGCCGCAAAGACAATCGTTGATTCAAGCGGTGCCGCGAAAATCACCATTACAAAACCGGAGATGCCGACCATGGCACCGGCACTGGCAACACGCTGCGCATGCATCCCGCGCCCGAGCAAAGGTGCAGCGCGCAGAAAGCCCAGAACCGCGCCGCTTGCAAAAAGGGCTGTCAATGCCGTTGTCGCCCCCACGCCAAGCAAGAGGATTTGCCCACCATAAGGTTCCAGCAGCACATCCTGCATGCCGAAAGCTGCGGTGCCGAGAGCGGCGGCCAGCAACCGCCGATCCCACGGGCCTGACTTACGCAAAAGCCGGAGGCTTTCCCGAAAGCCAGGATCACCCACAGCGCGGCCAACCGTGACCTCAGGCCGCCGCGGTTCCTGCTTCCAGGCAGCGATCAGATTGATCACCAGCGTTGCAGCCGCCATGCCCTGAACAAGTTGAATCAGCTTGATCTGCGAGAAATTGGCCAGGAACGCACCAAACGCAATCGCAGAAACGACCATACCAATCAATTGCATCAGTGAGAGTATGGTGACGACATTTGGCTGCGCTTCGCGTGGTACAATATCGGTCGCAAGAGCAAGGCCAACTGTCTGCACCGTATGCATGCCCGCACCAACCATCAGGAAGGCAAGCCCAGCGGCAAGCTGCGCGACCCAGGGCGGCGCCCAGGTATCGCCAGACAAGATGATCAAGGCGAAAGGCATCATCGCCAGCCCGCCAAACTGTATGATGGTCCCGAGCCAAAGATAAGGGACGCGCCGCCAGCCAAGTACGGAACGATGGGAGTCGGAACGAAACCCAATCACTGCGCGCAGCGGCGCAAAAAGCAGCGGGAGCGCGACCATAATAGCCACAAGGCTTGCAGCAACGCCCATCTCAACAATCATGACGCGGTTGAGTGTTCCAACCATCAGTACGGCAGTCATGCCACAGGAAATCTGGAACAGTGATAGGCGCAAAAGTCTGCTGATAGGCAAAGGGCCACTGGTAGACTCGGCAAAGGGCAGCACATTCACGCTGATCCCTGTCCAAAGTCGTGCCAAGCGGTCGTTCACCTCGCTCATTTCCGGATCAGCTCCAGTGCATGAGAGGTGTAGAAGCCGCGCGAGATACGGCGATCCTGGCCGATATTCCAAGACATGAGCTGCCGCTCACCTTTGATGCGCGTCTTCAGGCTGCGCTCAGCAACCGGCTCAATCGCTGGCGCGCGGTCACCACGCGGAAAGGCGCGCCCGACGAAGTGCATGGCCGCGAGCAAAGGCGTCTTTGGCGCAAAAGTCATCAGCATGGAGCGGCGAATGCGCGGTGCCAAGCTGGAGAGGCTCTGCACCATATCCTCGGGGTGATAGTGAATGAGGCTATCCATCGCGACGACATGATCAAAGAGGCCGAATTGCGCATCCAGCATATCGCCGACTTCGTAGATGATGCTGCCTTCTGGTGCTGCATCCTGGCTACGCTCACGCGCGATTTTGATCAGGGAAGGTGAGACATCAATCGCCAATACCTGCGCACCACGCCGTGCGGCTTCGATGGCGAAAGCACCTGTGCCGCAACCGGCATCCAACAAGCGCTTCCCGGTGAGATCTTCGGGTAGCCATGACAATAGCGTTTGGCGCATTTCATCGCGCCCGGCCCGCACGGTTGCGCGAATACCACTCACCGGTGCATCTGAAGTTAAGCGCGCCCAAGCATCCGCAGCTGTACGATCAAAATAGGTTTCGATCTGGCTGCGACGGCTTTGATAAGTGGCGGTCTGCATCAGTCGAACCCCAGAAGGTCGAAGATTTCGCGATCCTTCAGCGGCGCTGCCTCAAGCCCCTCCGCACCAGCCCAGAGCGATTCAGCTAGGCGAATATACTCTGCCTGCACCGCTTCCAACTCAGGCGAGCCTTCCATTTCAAATAGCGTCGCCTTCTTGAGGCGAGAGCGGCGGATCACATCAAGGTCGGGAAAATGCGCAAGCGTACGCATGCCAGTTGCCCCATTGAAGCGATCAATCTGATCTGTCCCAGCACTACGGTTGCAGATAACGCCACCAAGCCGCACGGGGTAGTTCTTCGACTTCGCCTTGATGGCAGCGATGATCCTATTCATCGCGAAAATACTGTCGAAATCATTTGCTGCCACGACCAAGCCACGTTCCGCATGCAGCAAAGGCGCAGCAAAACCGCCGCACACCACATCGCCCAGAACATCAAAAATTACGACATCCGTATCATCCAGCAAGTGATGTTCCTTGAGCAGCTTGACCGTCTGGCCAACTACATAGCCGCCGCACCCGGTACCGGCCGGCGGACCGCCGGCTTCGACGCACATCACGCCATTATAGCCTTCAAAGACAAAATCCTCAGCGCGCAATTCCTCTGCGTGAAATTGCACCGATTCCAGTACGTCAATCACCGTCGGGATCAGGCGCTTCGTCAGGGTGAAGGTGCTATCATGTTTTGGATCGCAGCCGATCTGCAGCACCTTCTTGCCGATTTTGGAAAAAGCGACAGAAAGATTGGACGACGTCGTGCTTTTTCCAATGCCGCCCTTACCATAGACGGCAAAGACCTTTGCCGTCGTACCCGACACCGCATCATCCATATGAACCTGAACGCTACCATCACCATCACCTTGGCGTGGGCGTCCGGTCAGGCGGGGCGGCTCTCTCATCAGCACGGTCATGCCGCGACTCCTTCACTTATACCTTCGATACGATCTTCGAGCTCATCACCAGCGCGACGCAGCGCCTCAAGCACATCCGCGCTTGGGCTCCAGTAGCGACGTTCCTGCGCCTCAAGCAGGCGATTGGCGATTTTGGCAGAGGCGGTTGGATTGAGATGCGCAATGCGGTCGCGCATTTCCTTATCAAGCACATAGATATCGGCGATGCGTTCATAGACCCAAGGCGCGACATCGCCCGTAGTCGCTGACCAGCCCATGGTATTGGTCACATGCGCTTCAATTTCGCGTACGCCTTCATAGCCATGCTTCAGCAGGCCTTCATACCATTTCGGGTTGAGCGCACGTGTGCGGGTTTCAAGCGTGACCTGTTCGGACAAAGTCCTGATCTTGCCCTCACCACGCGTCTGGTCACTGATATAGATGGCTGAGGCCTTGCCACCGCGGGCAACCTGCACAGCGCGGCTCATGCCACCCAGCATGTCGAAGTAATGGTCAATAGTAGTAACGCCAACTTCGACACTATCGAGGTTCTGATAAGTGATTTCTACACTCGCCAAAACCTGCTGCAAAACCTTGTCGGCGCGGGCGGGCTTTCCATCCACGCCATAGGCGAAGCCTTTGCGCTTGACGAAGGTAGCCGCCAATTCGTCTTCCTCGTTCCAGGCGCTGTCCTGGATCATTGAATTCACATTCGCGCCGTAAGTGCCATCAGTGTTACCGAATACCCGAAGCGCCGCCTGTTCCATCGTACCGCCATGCTGCGCCAGATGAAGCAGCGCGTGTTTGCGAATGAAATTCTGCTCAGGCGCTTCCTCGACCGTGGCGGCCAGCAGCGCCGCTTCTGCAAGCAATTTCATCTGCAAAGGCAACAGATCGCGGAAAATGCCAGATAGCGTCATCACCACATCAATACGTGGCCGGCCCAACTCAGCAAGCGGTATCAATGTCGCACCCGCAAGCCTGCCATAGCTGTCATAGCGGGGGCTTGCACCCATCAACGCCAGCGCCTGCGCAATTGGGCCACCTTCGGTCTTCAGATTATCTGTCCCCCAAAGCACCATCGCGATAGTTTCGGGAATGCCATTGCCCTCGGCCGCATGGCGTTCAAGCAGCCGATTTGCCTGACGCATGCCATCTTGCACCGCAAAGGCACTTGGCAACTTGAAGGGGTCAAAGCCGTGCAGATTGCGGCCAGTGGGCAGCACATCCATGGTACGCAGTAAGTCACCGCCAGGCGCCGGCATGATATAGCGGCCATCAAGCGCGCGCAGCATCGCCGGAATTTCGTGATCTTCGGCCAGCAGGGCATCAAAACGCGCGCGGTCCGCGCCTTCTGCGATGCCCGCAGCATCCAGCATATCCTTGCGCTGCGCTGCATCTGGTGGCTCGCCCACCACATGCAGCCCATGCGGGATCAAGGTGTATTCTAATTCAAGCAGGCTGGCGCTGAGCTTCACGATCTCCTTCGCGGGATCGGCCCAAGGGGGTTCTTCCGTCGCCAAATCCACGGCACTTGCCTGCGCCTGGATCAGGCCAGCCAGGGCAGCGCGCTGATTCGGATCCGCATCCGGTTCCAGTGCGCGCCAACGATCAATGGAAGCCTTCAGATCAAGCAAGCCGCGATATAGTCCAGCGGAGGAAATGGGCGGCGTCAGATAGCTGATGAGCGTGGCGCCGGCGCGGCGCTTGGCCAACATGCCCTCAGATGGGTTATTTGACGCATACAGGTAGTAATTTGGCAAATCGCCAATCAGCCGATCGGGCCAGCATTGCGCAGACATCCCGGCTTGCTTGCCCGGCATGAATTCAAGCGCGCCATGCGTGCCGAAATGCAGCACAGCATCAGCGCCAAAATCCTGCCTGATCCATTGATAGAAGGCGCTGAAGGCATGGGTTGGCGCGAAGCCCTGCTCAAACAGCAGGCGCATCGGGTCGCCTTCATAGCCGAAGCCTGGCTGTACGCCGACAAAGACATTTCCAAGCTGAACGCCCAGAACGAAGATGTCGCGCCCATCGGTTTGAATGCGACCCGGTGCAGGGCCCCAGCATTTCTCAATTTCGGCAAGCCAGGGGGTGCGGCGCACATGTTGATCCGCCCCAAGCCGCGCGGCGACATTTGCTGTGGTGCCATGGCGTTCGCGATTGCCGTGAATGACCATATCGCGCAGCGCATCAGCACTTTCAGGAAGCGTTACCTGATAGCCCGCCGCCTGCATCGCCTTCAACGTATTAAAAAGCGAAGCGAAGACGCCAAGGTAGGCGGCCGTGCCAGTTGTGCCGGCATTGGGCGGGAAATTGAATAGCACCGTCGCCACCTTGCGCTCGGCGCGTTCCGTGCGGCGCAAAGCCACCATGCGGGCTGTACGATCCGCGAGCGTCCCGGCGCGTTCCGGGTGCGGCACCATATCACGCGCGCAGGAAACACCGTCGCAGCCGGCGCAACGTTCATTTGTGTCGCCGCCCGCGCCGCAACGTCCACCGAAGGTCATCGGCCAAATGCCGCCATCCAATTCTGGGATGGCGACCATCATGGTCGCTTCCACCGGCAAAAGGCCACGGGCATTGCCGGACCATTGCTTCATGGTTTGGAATTCAAGCGGATGCGCGGCGATATAGGGCACATCCAGCTTCGCCAGCGCTGCTTCCGCCGCGCGCGCGTCATTGTAGGCAGGGCCACCAACCAGCGAAAAACCAGTCAGCGAGACAAAGGCGTCAATCGCCGGCGCGCCATTCTTGGTGAAAAAGGCATCCATGGCAGGCCGACCATCAAGCCCGGCGGCGAAGGCCGGGATCACGTTCAACCCGCGCGCTTCCAGTGCCTCGATCATGCCATCATAATGTTTGGCGTTGCCTGCCAGCACATAAGACCGCAGCAGCAACAGGCCGACTGTCCCGTTTGTGCCATTGCGCGGCAGGGCAGCCAGATTCTCACCAATACGGCCCTTCATGCGCGGATGGTAAAGCCCGGTTTCCGGATACTCGACCGGCGCTGCGACCGTAAGTTTCTGCTTGCCTTTGGTATAACGCTGCACCAGCAGCGCGACCATATTCGCAAGATTATCAGCCGATCCCGCCAGCCAATATTGCAGCGTCAGGAAATAGGCCCGCAGGTCCTGCGCAGTACCGGGAATGAAGCGCAGAAGCTTCGGCAATTCGCGCAGCATCTTCATCTGGCCCTTGCCGCTGGCGCCGCCGCCTTCCTTCTTGCCGCGCAACCGTTTCAGCAGGCCCATCAAGCCCTTGGCCTCAGCGGCCATATCAAGCCGGCCCATCCGCGTCATGCGCGTAATTTCCGGGGCCGAAAGGCAGCACACCAGCGCATCACAATCCAGGCGCCGCGCCGCGATGGCGTCCTGCACCAGCTTGAAGTGATCTTCCAGGAACAACATGCCAGCGATGATGATATCCGCGCGCGCAATATCCGAATGGCAAGCTGCCAGCGCCGCTTCATCGCCTGCGAACTCATCTGCCGCATGCAGGGTTAGTTCAAGACCCGGAATTTGCTTGCGCAAAATGTCGCGCGCCTTATCCACCGCGCCACCGAAATGGCTATCCATCGTCACAATCACGATGCGGGGTGCTGATGCCTCAGCGGGAGAAATGGGCTTTGGCATCGTAAAGCGTCTCAATGGTGATGACGGCAATACCGCGTTCTTCGGCAAAGCGTTCGGTGTTCCGGCGCGCTTTACCACGCACGAAAAAGGGAATCTTGCGCAATTCCGCCTCGGCCTCGTGAGCCCAGCTTGCCGGGCCAGCGATTATCGGCGCGACAGGTGCTTCTGACGGCGGCGCATGCCCCAGATGGGACGGCGCCACGCCGTCGCGGAATTCGAAATCTTCGCGGAACATACCAAGCAGATGTTCCTCAAGCCCCATCATCAGCGGATGCACCCAGGTATCGAAGATGACATTGGCACCTTCAAAACCCATTTGCGGCGCGTAGCGCGCGGGGAAATCCTGCACATGCACCGGCGCGGAAATCACGGCACAGGGAACACCAAGCTTCTTGGCAATATGGCGTTCCATCTGCGTGCCCAGCACCAATTCGGGCTGCAGCGCGGCGATGCTTTCTTCGACTTCCAAGTAATCGTCCGAAATCAACGCCTCAACGCCGTATTTTTCTGCGGCAGCACGAATTTCGCGGCCAAATTCGCGGCTGTAAGTACCAAGACCTACCACCGCGAAGCCCAGTTCTTCATGAGCGATGCGCGCAGCAGCAATGGCGTGGGTGGCATCGCCAAAGATGAAAACGCGCTTGCCGGTCAGGTAATTCGAATCGACCGAACGCGCATACCAAGGCAGGCGCAGCGCATCCCCGCCACCCGTTACAGGTGCCGGCAGGCCCGCAAGCTCCGCAACCTCACTCATGAAATCGCGCGTCGCACCAACCCCAATGGGGACGGTGCGCGTGAAGGGTTGGCCCAAATGGCGTTGCAGAAAGCTTGCCGTGACCTGCGCGATCTCGGGATAAAGGACAACATTGAAATCCGCGTCCCGCAACCGCGTCAGGTCCGTGGGCGTTGCACCCATGGGCGCGGTCACCACAACCTCAACGCCCATGCTGGTGAGCAGCTTGGTGATTTCGGCGACATCATCGCGATGGCGGAAGCCAAGCGCGGTCGGGCCCAGAATATTGCAGCGCGGCGCGCGCGCCGGATCACGTGGCGTGCGGGTTTGTGCCGGCCCGGCAAAGGCGCGCACCAGGCGATAGAAGGTCTCCGCCGCGCCCCAATTTTCCTTGCGCTGATATGCAGGCAATTCAAGCGGTACAACGGGCACCGGCAGGCCGAGAGTTTTCGCCAACCCACCCGGATCATCCTGAATCAGCTCCGCCGTGCAGGAAGCGCCAACCAGCATGGCTTCCGGCTGGAAGCGGGCATAGGCATCGCGCGCTGCTTCCATGAAAAGCTCCGCGGTATCGCCGCCCAAGTCGCGCGCCTGGAAAGTTGTCCATGTCACGGGCGGGCGCTTTTCCCGCCTTTCGATCATGGTGAAAAGCAAATCGGCATAGGTATCTCCTTGCGGCGCGTGCAGCACATAATGCACGCCCTGCATGGCGGTTGCGATACGCATCGCCCCCACATGCGGCGGCCCTTCATAGGTCCAGACGGCAAGCTGCATAGCTAAACCATCAGCTTTTCGCGCCGGACCAAAGGCCGCGCGAAAAGTCCTGCAAGGTCACCCGCTTGATCGTATCCCTGAATGGGCGAAAAAACGAGTTCAATAGACCATTTGGTGGTCAAGCCCTCAGATTCCAAAGGATTGGCAAGACCAAGACCGCACACAGTCATATCTGGCCGCGCTTCCCGGCAGCGGTCCAACTGACGGTCCACATGCTGGCCTTCTACCAGCTTTGCACCCGCGGGCAGCAGCGCCAATTCATGCGCCAGGTGTTGCCGATGCAGATACGGTGTGCCGATTTCAATGGGCTGCATGCCCAATTCGCGCGACAGAAAGCGCGCCAAAGGCACTTCAAGCTGCGAATCGGGGAAGAAGAAAATGCTTTTTCCATCGAGCGTTGCGCGATGATTGGCCAATGCAGCACGGGCACGTTCGCGGCCCGGCGCAGTCGCTTGCGCGAACCGTTCTTCGCTTACACCCCAAACCTCGGCCGCGGCACGCAACCAAGCGGTTGTACCCTCCTCGCCCAAGGGAAAGGCTGCCGGGATATGCCGCGCGCCACGCGCTTCCAAAGCACGCGCCGTACCGGCCAGGAAAGGTTGTGCCAGCAGAAAACGCGTGCCCTCACCAACCGCCGGCAACTCGGATGCACGGCGCGATGGCAGGAAGCGCACTGGCCCCACGCCAAGGGCTGCAAAAAGCCGGATGAATTGGTCTTCCACCACCTCCGCCAACGCGCCCACCACAAGCAAGGAACGCGCGCTACCTGGTTCCGCCGGCATTTCCGGCACCAAAGCGGCAAGGCATGCATCCTCACCTTCGGTGAAGGTGGTCTCAATGCCGCTACCGGAATAACTCAACACGCGCACACTTGGTAAGAACCGCTCCGAAAGACGTTGCGCCGCGCGCGAAAGATCAAGCTTGATCACTTCCGATGGGCAGGACCCCACCAGGAACAGCATGCGGATATCAGGCCGGCGCTGGATCAAGCGCGTCACCACGCGGTCCAATTCTTCATTTGCATCAGCCAGTCCGGCCAAGTCGCGCTCTTCAATAATGGCGGTGGCGAATCGGGGCTCAGCGAAAATCATGACGCCGGCAGCGGATTGCAGCAGATGCGCACAGGTACGGCTGCCAACCACCAGGAAAAACGCATCCTGGATTTTACGGTGCAACCAGATAATGCCGGTAAGGCCACAGAAAACTTCGCGCTGACCACGTTCACGCAGTATGGGTGTGTCGGCGCAGCCGGCGGCCTCGGACGCAATGCCTTGGGGCTCCTGAGGGGCGCCGATAAGGCTCATGTCATTTGGCCTGCGCTACCGCCGCGCCAGCTTGTTTCCTCACGCCGCGCTGCGCGCAGCTTGAGCAGGAATTGGGCCGCATTGACGACATAGGCAGCGTAGGCAGCCAGCGCGAGCATCATCTGCCCGCGGCCATCACCAATACCAAGGAGCAGTACCAGCAGATAAGCCGTGTGCAGCGCCAGCACCAACATGCTAAAAACATCTTCCCAGAAGAAGGCCGGCGCAAACAACCAACGCCCAAACACCACTTTCTCCCAGATGCAACCCGTCACCATGATCAGGTACAGGATGCAGGTTTTCGCGATGATCGAAGCAGTTGCGGCAACGTAACCTTCGCCGGTGGCCAGATAGTTCAGTACCAAGCCAAGGCTCACCAAAAAGACCAGGAACTGAACCGGCGCCAGGACGCCCTGCACCAAGGTCCAGGGGGTTGAATCACGCCGCCGACGCTCATCTGGGGTGTAAAGGGGGGTCGCCACCCCCCGCCTGATGCCGGCCTGGCGCTTGCTGGCGCGGCCTGTGGCGGCATTCCAGGGGCTGGCATCCAAAGCCTTGAAAATGCCGGTAAAGCGATCGGCTGTCAGCATTTCTTGACACCCCCAGAGGTTGAAGCGAATCGGGCGCCCCAGCTTGGAGCGGCGCCAGCCAAGAGCATCACCTGGTCCAGTTCGGCCAGTTTCCCTTGGTTTTTCACGACGCATAGGGTCATGTGGACCCCCTTCCCAGTCTTCTATGTTTTTGAGGCTACCGGGCTTCAAGGACGAGTGTCAAGCAAGATTGACGTATTTTCTAATTGACAGTAACGCCCCCACAGGACGAAGCTACTGGTTCAAAGGGGGCCATCATGAAGCCAAGCACCGATGAGGAGCGACAGTCCCAAGGGGATTATGTGGAAGCCAATCATGCTTTCACGCTATACTCCCGAGAGGATATGGCAGACGCGGACCCCGATCACAGGGATGGGCCCGCCGCAGTGGAAAGGCGCCCCACCCAACGGGACAGCGTCCACCCACTTCAGCGGTTGATCGAAACCGAGGTGATACCTCGGCTCGTGCTGGCGCAGCGTGTCCTGAACAACCCGGCGCATGAAGCATCCGAACCCCACCCCGCAGCGCCTACGCAGGAAGATGTTGAAGCCTTCGCGGCTTTGGCGCGGCTGAGTAACACTGAAAACGCCATCACCTTCATTGATGCCTTTTGTGCGCGCGGCCTATCGCTTGCTGATGTTTATCTTGGCCTGCTTGCGCCGGCGGCGCGGCTTCTTGGTACGTGCTGGGAAGATGATGTGTGCGACTTTACGGAAGTCACGATCGGGCTACGCTGCCTGCATGCGGTCTGCCATGCGCTGGAACCGCGCTTCGCCCCGCTTGCCCCTTCCGCCCGATCGGGCCGGCGTATTCTGCTGGCACCCGCGCCAGGGGAACAGCACGGCCTTGGCCTGACCATGGTGGACCAGTTCTTCCGCCGCGCTGGCTGGGAGACCTGGATAGATGGCGGGGCCGATAGCGAAGCCCTGCTTGCCATGGTGGCCGAAAAGCATTTCGGCCTGATTGGCTTTTCTATCGGTGGTGAGACACATATCGAAGCATTGGCCAGCCTGATTCGTGATATTCGCCGTGCATCGCGCAATGCCGATCTGGGCATTCTTGTGGGTGGCCCGCTGCTATTGCAGGAACCGCTGCTGGTAAAGCGGCTGGGCGCGGATGCCACGGCCCGGGATGCGGACGAAGCCGTTTTGCAGGCCGAAGCATTATTAGCCTTACAAGGACGAGGGAATGAGGGATTGCCGAGCTAAAGGCCCCGGCAATGCGACAGAGAACGTCGTCTCCCCTTGATTTCCTTGGGCGCCACAAAGAAAAGGCGCCATTCGTTTCAGAAGGTTCCCAATTTCAGTGAAGACGTTCCTCGCCCCCCGTAAATCCTTGGGAGATTTGGATGCTGATGCTGCGGCCTCATTGGTCTCGGCGGCAGCGGATATGGCTTTGGTTGTGGATGAACAGGGCGTCATTCGCGATATCGCCTTCAGTAATCAGGAATTATCCAAGGCATTGGGCGGGCATCAAGCTTGGCTTGGTCGCCCCTGGGCCGAAACCGTCACCACGGAAAGCCGCCCCAAGGTGGAAGCGCTGTTGAGCGGCGCGCCCACCGAAGCGAAATGGCGCAGCATCAATCAGGTTGCCGAAGGTGGCGAATCCGTGCCGCTACTTTTCGCGGCCGTCCCCTTGCAGCGCGGGAATCGGCGCGTGGTGTTTGGCCGCGACCTCAGCGCACAATCGCGCCTTCAACAAAGATTGCTGGAAACCCAGCAATCCATGGAACGCGATTATGCCAAGCTCCGGCAGGCGGAAACGCGCTATCGCCTGCTGTTTCAGCTTTCTGCCGATGCAACGCTGATTGTTGATGGCGCGACAGGACGTGTGACGGAAGCAAACCCCGCCGCTGAGCAACTTTTTGGCCGACATTCCCGCCGCGTGATCGGGCGCCCTTTGATGGATGCCTTCAGCATGGAAAGTCGCCAAGCGGTGCAATCCCTGCTGGCTTCCGTCCGTATTGCGGGGCGCGGTGATGAAGTGGGCGCGCAGCTTGTCGATTCGGGGCGGCAAGTAACCATCGCCGCCACTAGCTTCCGGCAGGATGGTGCTTCCGTGCTGTTGGTGCGGCTATCTCTCGCGGGTGGTGAGCAGCCGGCGGGTCTTTCCACCGCCAAGGCGCAGATGCTGAAAGTGGCGGAAAACCTTCCCGATGCCTTCGTGATCACGGATCAGAATGGCCTGGTGATTTCCGCCAATGGCGCCTTTTTGGATCTTGCCGAGCTTGGTTCGGAAGAACAGGTGCGCGGCGAATCGCTGGAACGCTGGCTGGGCGGTCAGGGCATCGAAATTGAAGTCCTGCTTTCCAACCTTCGCAATCGCGGTACGGTCAGGCTTTATAATACCACGCTGCGCGGCGCGATGGGTGCGCGGGTTGAGGTGGAAGTCTCCGCCGTTACCGTGACGCATGGCGGGCAGGAGATTTTCGGCTTTTCGATTCGCGATATTGGCGCACGCGTCGCTGAACCACGCCAGACCGGCGCGCATGCAACGCGTTCTGTTGAACAGCTCACGGAATTGATCGGGCGCGTACCGCTCAAGGATTTGGTGCGTGATGCAACAGATGCGATTGAACGCCTATGCATCGAAGCCGCCTTACAGCTTTCCGGTGATAATCGCGCTTCGGCGGCGGAAATGCTCGGGCTTAGTCGGCAGAGCCTTTATGTGAAATTGCATCGCTACGGGCTTGGTGATCTCGGCGCCGATAGCGCCGAGCAAGGGTGAGGTAGCGCGATGGCGGCCCCCGTTGCATCAGCGGCGCCCGCCCCTACCCCGCGGCTGAAGCCAGCTGCGGTTCTGGAATTATTGAAGCCGATCACCTGGTTCCCACCCATGTGGGCCTTTGCCTGCGGGGTTGCTTCCGCCCATGGTGGCTTTGCCGAGCATTGGCCTTTGGCATTGCTTGGCGTGGTGCTGGCTGGGCCTTTGGTTTGCGCCATGAGTCAGGCGGCGAATGATTGGTATGACCGCCATGTGGATGCGATCAATGAACCGCATCGCCCGATTCCATCGGGGCGTATTCCAGGCCGCTGGGGTTTGTATATTGCGCTGTTCTGGACGCTGCTTTCGCTCATTGCTGCCGTGCCGCTGGGTGCCTGGGGTTTTGGTGCGACCATCATCGCCATCGCCCTCGCCTGGGCCTATAGCGCGCCGCCGTTTCGGCTGAAGGCAAATGGCTGGTGGGGCAATCTGGCCTGTGGTTTGGCTTATGAAACCCTGCCCTGGATCACGGCGGCAGCGATCATGTCTGGCGGCGCGCCGGATTGGCGTGTGCTACTTATTGCGCTGCTCTATGGCCTTGGCGCGCATGGCATCATGACGCTGAATGACTTCAAGGCGATTGAAGGTGATCGCCGCATGGGGATTTTGTCTCTGCCCGTGCAGTTGGGCGCGGAATGCGCTGGGCTGGTGGCCTGCATCTTCATGGCCGCACCACAAGTTTTGGTAGTGGCGCTTCTCGCTGCCTGGGATGCGCCCTGGCACGCTACGGCGGTGGCGCTTTCGCTGCTGATCCAGCTCGGCCTGATGCGGCGTATGTTGAGCGATCCGCGCGCGCTCGCCCCTTGGTATAATGGGACGGGCGTTCTGCTTTACGTGATTGGCATGCTGATCAGCGCCTTCGCTCTGGCCGCTTTGACAGGAGGTTCAGCATGAACCCCGCATCGCTTGGCTGGCTTGGCATTATCCGTTTGGGTTTGGTGCAAACCGCACTCGGCGCCATTGTGGTGCTGACAACCTCCGCGCTTAATCGCGTGATGGTGGTGGAACTTGCCTTGCCCGCGACTCTGCCGGGGCTGCTGGTTGGGCTGCATTATGCGCTGCAAATGCTGCGCCCGCGCATGGGGTATGGGTCCGATATGGGCGGGCGACGCACGCCTTGGATCATTGGCGGCATGGCGGTGTTGGCCTTGGGTGGTGTTTTGGCGGCGGCAGGCACCGCACTGATGGCGGAAGCCCTTTGGGCCGGCATTGCGCTTGCCGTATTGGCGTTTTTGCTGATTGGCGCTGGTGTTGGCGCGGCTGGCACATCGCTGCTTGTGCTGCTCGCTTCGCGCACCGCGCCCGCACGTCGTGCGGCGGCCGCATCGCTGGTTTGGATCATGATGATCGCGGGCTTTGTGATCACCACTGCCATCGCCGGACGGTTGCTTGATCCCTATTCGCCCATGCGGCTGATTGCCGTCGCTGCCGGCGTTTCCGCCATTGCCTTCACGCTGGCGATTCTCGCGGTTTGGGGCATGGAAGGCCCGCGCGCCGCGCGCCCGGAAGCAAGCGATGCCGCGAAGCCGCCCTTCCGCCAGGCGTTGCGCGAAGTTTGGGCGGAACCGGAAGCGCGGCGCTTCACCATTTTCATCTTTGTTTCCATGCTTGCCTATAGCGCGCAGGATTTGATCCTGGAGCCTTTCGCCGGCGCGGTTTTCAGCCGGACCTTGGGCGAGACCACGCGCATTTCATCGCTGCAACATGCGGGCGTTCTGATTGGCATGATTGCCATTGCGCTGATTGGCAGTGTGCGTGGTGGGCGTTGGGCGGGTACGCTCCGCTTCTGGACCATCGCGGGGTGTCTTGCCACGGCGGTAATGATGCTCGCCCTTTCGGTCGCCGGACAATTCGGCGCGGCCTGGCCGCTCAAGACCAGCTTCTTCGCGCTTGGTGTGGCGAATGGCGTTTTCGCCGCCGCTGCGATTGCTTCCATGATGCAAATGGTCGCGCGCGGGCATGAATCCCGCGAAGGCACACGCATGGGGCTTTGGGGCGCGGCGCAGGCCGTGGCCTTTGGGCTTGGCGGGTTGGCTGGCGCGGCGTCGGTAGATGTGGCGCGGATCGTACTCGGCCAGGCCGAAGCCGCTTATGCCGCAGTCTTCATCATTGATGCGGCACTGTTCATCGCAGCGGCCATGCTGGCCGCGCGCATCAATCGTCCACAAATCAGCAAGACCGGTGGCTTCGGCCCAATGATACCGGCGCAGTAGAGGAACATGGCCATGCAAACATATGATGTGATCGTAGTGGGCGGCGGGCCATCAGGCGCGACCGCCGCTGATGATCTGGCACGCCGCGGGCGTAGTGTTTTGCTGTTGGATCGCGCAGGGCGCATCAAACCCTGTGGCGGCGCCATTCCACCGCGCCTCATTCGTGATTTCGCCATTCCGGATGATCTGCTGGTGGCGAAAATCAATTCCGCCCGCATGGTCTCGCCCAGCGCCAAGTCAGTGGATATGCCGATTGATGGCGGCTTTGTCGGCATGGTGGACCGCGCGGATTTCGACGAATGGTTGCGTGAACGTGCTGCCCATGCGGGCGCGGAACGCCAGACTGGCACTTATGAAAGCATCACGCGCGATTCCGATGGCACCGCCATTGTCCATTGGGAATCAAAGGATGGCACACCAGCTTCGGCGCGGGCGCGGCTTGTGATTGGCGCCGATGGCGCGCGGTCTCAGGTGGCGAAGCAGGAAGTACCGGGCGGTGACAAGGTGCGCTGCGTTTTCGCCTATCATGAAATCGTGCGCTCTCCACCCAATGGCGGGGGGGCAGATTTCGATTCCAAGCGCTGCGATGTCTATTACCAGGGCAAGCTTTCGCCCGATTTCTACGCCTGGATTTTCCCGCATGGCGACACGACCAGCATCGGCACGGGTTCCATGCAAAAGGGCTTTTCGCTGCGTGGTTCGGTTGCTGAACTCCGCCGCGATATTGGCCTGACGGATGCCGAGACAATTCGCCGCGAAGGTGCGCCCATTCCCCTAAAGCCGCTGAAACGCTGGGACAATGGCCGCGATGTGATCCTGGCCGGGGACGCCGCGGGCGTGGTCGCCCCCGCTTCTGGTGAGGGCATTTACTACGCCATGTATGGCGGCCGGCTTGCCGCTGATGCCGCTGAGGAATGCCTCAAAACCGGCGATGCACGGGCCTTGGCCGGTGCGCGCAAGCGCTTCATGAAGGCGCATGGCCGGGTCTTCTGGGTGCTCGGCATCATGCAGTATTTTTGGTATTCTTCGGATAAAAGGCGGGAAAAGTTCGTCTCCATCTGCGCCGATAAGGATGTGCAGCGCCTTACCTGGGAATCCTACATGAACAAGGAATTGGTCCGCCGCGATCCCCTTGCGCATGTGCGGATTTTCTTCAAGGATTTGGCGCATCTCTTTGGCCTGGCGAGGGCCTAAGCATTTTCAAGCTAAGTGGAATTACTTGGCGACTCGGAAAATGCGTTCTAACAAAGGCCAGAGCATGCACGGTGAGCGTCAGCGAAGCGGACATGCTCTGAACAACAAGTAAGGTTTTTGAGGAATGGCGTCTCAGCCCATGCGCATTGGCACGCGCGGCTCCCCGCTTGCGCTTTGGCAGGCGCGGCATTTCGCTTCCGTGGCCCGTGCGGCCATCCCGGCATTGGCCGAAGATGGCGCGCTTGAAGAACACATCATCGCGACATCCGGCGACAAGGTGCAGGATAAGCGCCTGGCCGATATCGGCGGCAAAGGGCTTTTCGCCAAGGAAATTCATGAGGCACTGGCCGACCGCCGCATTGATGTTGCCGTGCATAGCCTCAAGGATCTGGAAACCGAATTGCCACCAGGCATTGTGCTGGCCGCCGTACTGGAACGCGAAGACCCGCGCGATGCGCTGATTCTGGGTGCCGAATGCGGTGCCGGCACGGCGGATGATCCGCTGGCCGCCTTGCCGCAGGGCGCCTTGGTCGGCACGGCTTCCGTGCGCCGGCAAGCGCAATTGCTGCATCGCCGGCCTGATCTGCGCGTAGATATCATTCGCGGCAATGTGCAAACGCGGCTTGGGCGCGTGGCAGCCGGGGATTTCACCTGTTCCCTGCTGGCATTGGCGGGCTTGAAGCGGCTTGGCATGGCGGATCGCGCGCAAGTGGTGCTGGAACCGGAAGCCATGCTGCCCGCCGCCTGCCAGGGCATTGTCGGTATCACCGCACGCGCGGATGATGCAGAAACCCTTGCGCTCCTTGCGCGCATTGAACACACGCCCAGCCGCGCAGTGGCGGATGCTGAACGCGCTTTGCTCGGCGCGTTGGATGGGTCCTGCCGCACGCCAATTGGGGCGCATGCTACGCTTCTACCTGATGGGCGGGTCCGCCTGCATGGGCTTGTCGCCCGCGCCGATGGCAGTTTCCTGAGGCGCAACATGGGCGAAGCCGCCGCCAAGGATGGCCCTCAGCTTGGGCGGGATCTCGCCGCCGCGCTGAAGCGCGAAAGCCCTGCGGATATCTTTGGCTGACGCCGTAAGGCTTGAGCATGCTTCCTGAAATTCCCACGCCCGGTCAGGCCGCGACAATTCGGCCCGGCTTGCGCTGGCTGCGCTTTCCCCTGCCCTTTCCGCCAAGCCATGTGAATGTCTGGCTGTTGGAAGATGGGCCGGGCTGGCTGGCCATTGATTGTTCCATCGCGAATGATGCCTCCCGCGATTTATGGCACGAAGCGCTGGCGGGCGATGCCTTTGCCGGGCGCCCGTTGCAGCGCCTGCTGGTCACGCATTTCCACCCAGACCATGCCGGGCTGATGGGCTGGCTTGCCGAAGCCCATGGGCTTTGCCCACTCATGACCAAGATTGAGTGGCTGCAAGCCCGCGCATTATTCTTCGACACCGGCACTGAGATGATGGAACATCAGGCGCGCTTTGCCGAAGCCGCCGGCGCGCCGGCTGAATATGCGGATTTCGTCCGCGCCCGTGGGCCGCTTTATGTGAAATCTGTCGCACCCCTGCCGCGCGTTTTTGAAGCTATCGCTGATGGGCAAACGCTCAATATTGGCGGGCAAGGCTGGCAGGTAATCACGGGACAAGGCCACGCGCCGGATATGGCCTGCCTATTCAATGCGGAAGACCGCGTGCTGATCGCGGCTGACCAAATCCTGCCACGCATTTCCCCCTATATCGGCCTGCATGCTGGCGAACCCAATGCTGACCCGCTTGGCGGCTTCCTGGCTTCGTTGCAGCGCTTCCGCGCACTGCCGGACGATGTGCTGGTCCTGCCTTCGCATGGGGAGCCATTCTACGGCCTGCATGCGCGGCTGGATTGGCTGGCGGCACATCACGCCGAACGGCTTTCACAGCTGATGGACGCCATGGCCGATAGCAGCGCGCATGATCTGCTGCCGGTGCTGTTCCGCCGCCCGCTCGATTTACGCAATCTTGGCTTCGGGCTTGGCGAGACCTTGGCACATTTGCGCCGCTTGCAGGTGATGGACGAAGCTGTGGCGGAGCCGGATGCCACCGGCGTGATGCGCTGGCGCCGCGCTTAAGGAGGATTGAATGACCCCAGATAAGACGATTGCAGCGATTCGCGCCGATGCGCGCTTTGCCGCTGCTTCCGCCAAACTTGCCGCGGATCATGCACGCATGGTAGAAGATTGCATCACCCTCACGCAAATCCCTGCCCCTCCCTTCGCGGAAGAAGAACGCGCCACCGCCTACCTTGCCATGCTCCGGGCCCATGGGCTGGAAGAAGTGGAACAGGACGAGATCGGCAATGTGATGGGGCTACGCCGCGGTTTCGGCAATGGTGATATTCTGGTGGTGGCCGCGCATCTGGACACGGTGTTTCCCGCCGGGACCGATGTGCGTGTGCGGCGCGAAGGCACCAAGCTTTTCGCCCCTGGCGTGAGTGATGATACCTGGTCGCTCGCGGTTAATCTCGGTTTTTTACGCGCGCTGGATGCAGCCAGCATCCGCACACGGCATGATCTTTTGTTCGTGGGCGATGTCGGGGAAGAAGGCCTCGGCGATTTGCGCGGCATTCGTCACCTTTTCACCAAGGGCCGGCATCGCGCGCGCATCCGTGGCTTCCTGACCGTGGATAGCCCGCAGGTGGAAGGCATTGTCAGCGGCGGTGTGGGCTCCAAGCGCTATCGCGTGACGTTTCAGGGGCCGGGCGGGCATTCCTATGCCGCTTTCGGGCTGGTGAACCCGATGTATGCCATGGCGGAAGCCACCCGTGGCCTTGCTGCTGTGAAGGTCCCCGATAGCCCGCCCACCACGCATTGCGTGAGCGTTGTCTCCGGCGGCACCTCCATCAATGCCATTGCCAATCGTGTGACGATTGAAGTTGATTTGCGTTCTGCCTCGGCCACCGAACTTGCCAAGCTGGATCGAGCCTTTCTGGATATTGTGGATCTGGCAGTCGCGACCGAAAACGCCGCGCGCTCCACCGCCAATGGCGCGATCAGCGCGGATATCCAGCCGGTGGGCGATCGCCCGGCAGGGGAAACGCCCGCTGGTCAACCAATCCGCGCCTTGGCGGCGGCAGCAGTTTCAGCGGAAGGCTATCGGCCCAGCTTTGAATGGTCTTCGACGGATGCGAATATTCCCATGTCGCTGGGCATTCCGGCACTGAAGATTGGCGCGGGTGGGCACGGTGGCCGGGCACATTCGCTCGATGAATGGTTGGATGTGGAACCAACCGAAGCTTTGCGCGGCATGCGTTCCAGCCTGGCAGCCATTCTTGCCATAGCCGGTATGGAAGGCATTGGATGAAAGAAGCGCGCCGCCATTCGTGATGGCCGCGCTGCGCTAAAGCAAGGGCGAAAACAGCCTCGGCATCCTATCTAACGCGGCATGGAAACGCCGCTCAACATCGCCTTTCGCGATACCCCATCCTCCCCCGCGCTTGAAGAGCGTATCCGCCATGAAGCCGCGCATCTGGCACGCCGCGCGCCGCGCATGACGCGCTGCGATGTGGTGCTGGATGCGCCGCATCGGCACCATCACCAGGGTATGCTGTGGCGTGTCCATATCCGCATGAGCCTACCGGGGGGCGAGGTGGTGGTCACGCATGAAAGCCCGCGCGATCACGCGCATGAAAGCGCTGCGGTGGCACTGCGCGATGCCTTCCGCGCGGCGGAACGCCAGGTGGCAAAGCAGCGCGAACATCAGGGGGGTGATGTGAAAACCCACATCCCGCTCCCTTCAGGCCAAATCACGCAATTGCTGCCGAAGGCTGATCATGGCTTCATCACGCTGGACGATGGACAAGAAATTTACTTCCATCGCCATAGCGTTGCGGGCGATGGCTTCGACAGGCTTTGCATCGGAGATGCCGTAACGCTGATATTGAGTGAGGGTGATAAGGGGCCACAGGCGAGCCTGGTACGCCCCGGTCATCACGCTACGGGGGCCTAGACCATGTCCGGCCAAATCTCCGCCGCCGAAATCCGCAGTATTTTGGGGCCGGTGGATGATGTGCTTCTGGTTGCAATTACCCGCACCGGCGCGACAGCGGCGGACGTAATGGAAGCCTTCACACGGCTTGAAGGCGAAGAAGCAAGACGTAGCGCCAATGACACGGTACGGGCCGTAATGGCCCTATTACTGGCAGCCGAACTTCCCAGCAGTGACCGGGAATAGCGCCAAATCCAGGCGGGGTCCGGGGTAACACTGTTACCCCGGCCGGGGTTAGGGGGCGGCGCCCCCTTGCGTTTTCAGACTTCACAAGCGCCCCGCGCCGGGCCATCAGTTTCTTATCATGACCTCAGCCGCCCCCCTTCTCCCCCCCGAACGCGCTGCCCAGCTTGCCGCCGAATACGGCCTGAAGCCTGATGAGTATGAACGGGTATTGGCCATCCTTGGCCGCACGCCGCGGCTTGCGGAGCTTGGTCTGTTCAGCGTGATGTGGTCGGAGCATTGCTCCTATAAATCGTCGCGCGTGTGGCTGAAGGAATTACCAACCAAGGCGCCTTGGGTGATTCAGGGCCCTGGCGAGAATGCCGGCGTGATTGATATCGGCGAGGGCCTGGCCGCGGTTTTCAAAATGGAAAGCCACAACCACCCATCTTACATCGAACCCTATAATGGCGCGGCAACGGGTGTTGGCGGCATTTTGCGTGATGTCTTCACCATGGGCGCGCGGCCAATTGCCAATTTGAATGCGCTGCGTTTCGGCGCGCCAGATGCGCCGCGCATGAAGCGTATTATTGATGGTGTGGTGCGCGGCATTGGCGGCTATGGCAATTGCGTGGGTGTGCCGACCGTGGGCGGAGAGGTGAATTTCCACCCGCGCTATAATGGCAACCCCTTGGTGAATGCCATGACGGTCGGCATTGCGCGCGCTGACCGCATTTTCACTGCCAAGGCAACGGGTATTGGCAATTCCGTGGTTTATGTGGGGTCCAAGACCGGCCGCGACGGCATCCATGGCGCCACGATGGCGAGTGCGGAATTCAGCGCCGATTCAGAAGAAAAGCGCCCGACCGTGCAAATCGGCGATCCTTTCGCCGAAAAGCTGCTGATCGAAGCCTGCATGGAATTGATGGCGACGGATGCCATTGTCGCCATTCAGGATATGGGCGCGGCGGGTCTGACCAGTTCCAGCGTGGAGATGGCCGGCAAGGGCGGCATGGGCATTGAACTTGAAATGGAAGCCGTGCCGCAGCGCGAAGAAGGCATGTCGGCTTATGAGATGATGCTGTCCGAAAGCCAGGAACGCATGCTGATGATCCTGAAGCCAGGCCGAGAGGCAGAGGCCGAGGCGATTTTCCGCAAATGGGAATTAGATTTCGCGGTAATTGGCCGGCTAACCGATACAGGGCGCATCGTAATCCGCCACAAGGGCGTGCTGGAAGCGGATATTCCCCTCGCACCGCTGGAATCCGAAGCACCGCTCTATCGGCGCCCTACGGCGGAAACGCCGAAGCAGCCGGTGCTTGCTGCTTCCGCCATTCCCGATCCGGTGGGGCTTGCGCCGGCCTTGATGACGCTTATTGCCTGCCCTGATCTTTGCTCCCGCCGCTGGATTTGGGACCAATATGATAGCCTGGTGAATGGCCAAACTGTGCAGCGCCCGGGTGGCGCGGATGCGGCCGTGGTCAGGATTGAAGACCATGACCGCGCACTTGCCATGACCACGGATTGCACGCCGCGCTATTGCCTGGCGGACCCCGAGGAAGGCGGCAAGCAGGCGGTGGCGGAAGCTTGGCGCAACATCACCGCCGTGGGCGCGCTGCCTTTGGCGATCACCGACAATATGAATTTCGGCAATCCGGAAAAGCCCGAAATCATGGGGCAGTTTGCCTATGCTGTGCGGGGCATGGCGGCGGCGTGTATCGCGCTGGATTTCCCAGTCGTCTCCGGCAATGTGTCGCTTTACAATGAAACCGAAGGCCGCGCGATTTTGCCGACGCCAGCGATTGGCGGCGTTGGCGTGCTGGAAAAAGCCGCGCAAGCGGTGGGGCTTGCCATGCCCGCCAAGGGCGATCTGGTGCTGATTGGCGAAACTCAGGGCTGGCTTGGGCAATCCATCTGGCTGCGTGAAATCGCAGGCCGGGAAGAAGGCGCGCCGCCGCCGGTTGATCTGGTGGCCGAACGGCGGAACGGGGATTTTGTGCGCGCGCGCATCCTGGCGGGCGAGGTTCTGGCGAGCCATGACTGCGCCGATGGCGGGCTACTTGTCGCTTTGGCGGAAATGGCGATGGGCAGCGGCATCGGCGCGAGGCTGGCCGCAGCGCCGGAGGTCATTCCCGCCCATGGCTTCTGGTTCGGCGAAGATCAGGGTCGCTATGTGCTGGCGGTAGCCGATGGCGCGGCGCTGATTGCCAAGGCAAGCGCGGCGGGCGTCCAGGCCAGGCTGATCGGCACAGCCGGCGGGGGGGACTTGGTTCTGCCCGATGGCACTGCCATATCGGTTTCGAAGCTGGCGGCGGCCCATGAGGCAACGCTGCCCGCACTGATGGGGGAGAATTAGCAGCCATGGGCATGCAAGCCGCAGAAATTGAAGCGCTCATCAAGGCAGCACTGCCAGATGCGGAAGTGACGATCGAAGATCTGGCCGGCGATGGCGATCATTACGCCGCCAAGGTTGTATCTTCCGCCTTCAAGGGCTTGCCCCGCGTGCGCCAACATCAGATTGTCTATGCTGCGCTACAGGGCCGCATGGGGGGTGTTCTTCACGCGCTGGCCTTGCAAACCTCTGCCCCGGAATAGGAACGAAGCAAATGAGCAACCCGAGTTTTGAACGTATCGAAGCCGATATCAAGGCGAACCCCGTTGTGCTGTTCATGAAGGGCACGCCGGTTTTCCCGCAATGCGGCTTTTCCGCCCGCGTGGTGCAAATTCTGTCCCACATGGGCGTGCCCTTCAAGGGCGTGAATGTGCTGGAAGATATGGAGATTCGTGAAGATATCAAGGAATTCTCGAATTGGCCAACCATCCCGCAGCTTTATGTTCAGGGCGAATTCGTGGGCGGCTGCGACATCATCACCGAGATGTTCCAGTCCGGTGAGCTTTCCGGCCTGCTCAAGGAAAAGGGCGTGGCGCATAAGGCCGACGCCTGATCGCCACCTTCGCTTTCGGGAACCGCAGCGCGGTTTCCGAAACGGATTTGGGGTGCCGAGAACAGCGTTCGTTCTGATGGTGCCTTCAGCTCCAATGCTGCCCTCAGCCGAACGGCTGCACTTGGCTTGACGTCGCTCTACCTAGGCCCGGTCGCTGCGGTGCCTTCAGGCGCATGGGCGAATTCCGGTACCAGCCGCGCCAATTGCTGAAGCGCAAGGCCCGCATTCCCTGCCCGCCCCGCCACCGCCATTTCATCAATGGCGCGGCCCACCAAGGCAGCATCCGCCGTGCGTGGCGTTGCCACCAAGAGCCCCGGAAAAGCCGTGGGGCGTGGCGGTTCCTGACCGTGGAATAATTCCTCATAAAGCCGCTCACCAGGGCGCAGCCCCGTGAAGCGGATCTCCACATCCTCATCCGGGCGCAGCCCCGCAAGCCGGATCATGCGCCGCGCCAGATCCACAATTTTCACCGGCTGGCCCATATCCAAAACAAAGATGCCACCTTCAGCCAATTCCGGCGGCTGGCCTTCAGGATCGGTGGTGCCAACAACACTCGCCTGCAACACAAGCCCCACCGCTTCGCGCACTGTCATGAAATAACGCCGCATATCGGGATGCGTCACAGTCAGCGGCCCGCCGCGTTCCAATTGCCGGCGGAATAGCGGCACCACACTGCCGGTGGAGCCCAACACATTGCCAAAACGCACCGTGATGCAGCGCATCCCCGCGCGGCCATGGCGCGCTTCACGATCCAAAGCCTGGCAATACATTTCAGCGAGCCGCTTTGAAGCACCCATCACCGATGTCGGGTTCACGGCCTTGTCGGTAGAAATGAACACCATCGCCGCGGTGCCGACACTGCGCGCCGCTTCCGCCACCACGCGGGTCCCAAAAGCATTGGTCAGCACGCCTTCCAGCGGGTCATTTTCCACCATCGGCACATGCTTCAGCGCCGCCGCATGAAACACCAATTCGGGCTTGATATCTTCAAACAGGCGGCGAATACGTGCCTCATCCCGCACATCGGCAAGCACGGCGCGGCGCGGCACATCCGGGTGTTTTTCCCGCAATTCCAGGTCAATTTCATAAAGCAGGAATTCGCCATGATCCACCAAGGTCAGCGATGAAGGGCCAAGTGCTGCCACTTGCCGCGCCAATTCGCCGCCAATCGTCCCACCCGCACCCGTCACCAGCACGCGCCTGCCCTGCACCAGCCGCGCCATGCCCTCACGGTCCAAGGGCACTTGCGGGCGATCGAGCAAATCCTCAATCGAAATCGGGCGCAATTCCACGCGCCGCGCGGCCTCACTGCCCGCCGGATCAAGGCGCGTTGGCGCCGGCGCGCGGCGCAGCGGCACGCCATGCCGATCCGCCGCATCCAATAGTGCTTCCAAAGCTGGGCCTTCGATATCTGGGCCAGACAGCACAATCAGCCCCGGCAAGCGCCCTTCAGCGCGCAGCCTGTCCAGTACCGCTTCCGCTTCCTCAACCGTACCAAGGATCAAATGCCCCTGCATGCGCCGCCCGGCCTGCCGCGCGCGGAGCGAAAGAATACCAATCACGCGATAAGGCGCGCGCCGATCCCTCTCCAAGGCACGAATGAAAAGATCAGTGCCTTCCGCAGCCCCCACCAGCAAAACCGCTTGTGCATCGGCCGCCGCTTCACCGGCATGGCGCGTGGCCTGCACCAGGGCCAGCACCCGCGCGCCGATCAGCAAGGCGCCCAGCAGAACGGCATGGATGAAGGGAAAGGCCGGATTGGCCGGCTGCCAGCCGCCCTGAATTTGCACGCCAATCCAGAACAGCAGCGCGCCGCCAAGTGCTGCACCGGCCACCGCCAGCAGATCGCGCAAGCCCACAAAGCGCCAATATTGCTGTGGCAAGCGCAACGCTGCCCCGGCGGCGAGCAGCGCCAGCACCGCCCCAGGCCCCGCCACCGCCCACCAGGCGCCGGATGGCCAATGGCGCGGCGCAATGGCCCATACCGCCAGCACCAGGGCCAGCAGCGCAAGCAGGCCATCAAGGGCAAGATTCAGCAGAATCCGATGAGAAGGGCGGCGCGTCACACAACCCTACTAGCCGAGAATTGCGTTCGGTGGAATCGGCTCAGCCTACATCCCTTGCCGGGCGCTGCATGAAGCCCGTCAGCCGGCCATAAAGCGCCACAAGCCGCGTGGCTTCACCCGCCCAGGCGAAGCGCGCCAAGGCAGCATCGCGCCCTGCCTGCCCCAACACGCTGCGGCTCACTGGGTCCGCCATGCGCTGCACCTCAGCCGCAATCGCCGCCGGGTCAGCGGTATCCACCAATGCCCCGCAGCCAGCGGCCTGGATCACCGCCGCAACTTCTTCGGCTTCTGCGGGCGCAATCATGGGCAGGCCCGCCAGCATCACGTCGAACAGCTTATGCGGCAGCGCCAGGCGATGATTCTCAGCCCCCGGCTGGAACAGGATCAACCCAATATCGCAACGGGCCGCAGCCGCCAGCGCGGCTTCATGGGGCAGCCAGCCAAGGGCCTGGATGCGGTGCATCAGGCCAAGCGCTTCAGCCCTGGCCCAAAATTCGGCCTCACTGTCATCGGTGAAGCGACCAATTAGGGAAAGCCGTGTCTCGGGCGGGCAAAGCGCCAGGGCGGCCAGCATTTGCGCCCAACCGCGCGCGCGCGTCAGCGCCCCCAAATGGAGCAGCGTCACCGGGCCGGCGGCATGAACACGCGGCGGCACATCGCCAAGCGCGTAATTGCGCACCTTCACCACCCGCGCTTCGCCGCCAAAAGGCGCTTCCAACCCATCCTTTGCCACCACCACCGCGTCCGCAGCGCGGCCCATAGCCCAACAGGCGCCATGCAGCAGGCAGCGCAACATGGGCCGCAGCAAGGCCGGCGCATTCCCATCCAGGCGTGATGGATAATGTTCATGCACATCCAGAATGATGCGCGCGCCAGTCCACCACCCCGCCAGCAACGCCGCCGCCCAGGCATCGGGTTCGGAGGCATGGATAACCTCCGCACGCTGCACCGCCGCACGCATGGCAAGGCGCGGAATACCGAAAAACCTGCGCCAGGCACTGCGCCGCACAGGGAAGGTTTGGATGGCGACGCCCGCCACCTTTTCAGGCGCCGTACCTGCTACCGGGGCGGGGCATAGATGGGTCACGGCATAGCCGGCCTCAGCCAGGCTGGCGCCTTCCTTCATCACCACGCGAATATCACCCGGCGGATGCGCGGCAGACAGCAGAAGCACCTTCGGTGGCGCGAGCCAAACCGGCGTCAGGCCACCATCGCGCGGCATTCCTCGCCTTCCAGCACGGCTTGCAAATGCTCACGCATGCGGACACCGGCACGGCCATCCCAGAGCGGAATGGGGCGCGCCGGCTGCACCGGTGCCGCCAGAATTTCCGCCACAAGCACAGGCAATTCCTCAGGCGCGGCAAGCCTATTCACCCCGGTGGCGATGGTGATGGGGCGTTCCGTGGCGCTGCGCAATGTCAGGCAGGGCAGGCCAAGCGCGGTCGCTTCTTCCTGCACGCCGCCGCTATCGGTCGCGACCAGGCGCGCGCGGCAAAGCAATGACAGAAACTCCAGATAGCCAAGCGGCGGCATGATCCGCACACCTGTCGGAGGCACAAAACCGAAGGATTTCATCTGTGCCGCCGCACGCGGATGAATGGGCCAAAGCAGCGGCAGTTGGCGCGCCGCAGCCGAAAGCGCATTCAGCAGCGCGATGAAACGCTCGGGCTTATCCACATTGCCGGCGCGATGCAGCGTCACCAGCCCATAGCCGCCACGCGAAAGGCCACGCGGCAGGCGCCGCGCGCGCGCTGCCTGCAAATGCCGCATTTGGGTATCCACCATGGCATTGCCCACCGCGCACACCGCATTGGCTGAATGGCCTTCCTGGCGCAACCGCGCCGCGGTCGCATCATCCGGCGCCCAAAGAACATCGGAAATCGCATCTATGGCACGGCGATTGATTTCTTCAGGCAAGTCACGTTCACCCGAACGCAGCCCGGCTTCCAGATGGATCAGCGTAATGCCCATCTTGCGTGCGGCGAGTGCCGCCGCCAGCGCACCATCCACATCCCCCGCCACCACCACTGCCGCGGGGCGGCGGGATTTCCAGACGGTCTCGCACGCAATCATCGAACGCCCCGTCAGCACCGCATGGCTGCCGCCGGAAACACCCAGTGCAATATCGGGCGTGGGCAAGCCAAGATCGGCGAAATGCACACCGAACATCGCCTGGTCCTCATGCTGGCCGGTATGGAGCAGGACGGGTTTGCAAAAAGCAGGGCCAGGGGTCAGCGCATGCCAAAGTGCCGCGAGTTTCGGCAGATTGGGCCGCGCCGCAGCAACCAGATGCACCTCAGGCAGCATGATCAGCCCCTTCCTGACATGACGAGGCGCGCATGGCTTGCGCGTGCAGCCCCGGCACCCAAGGCAGCTTCCGCCAGCGTCACGAAACGCTGGGCCAGCAGGCGCCGATCATGCTGGCGCAGTGCAAGGCTACGCGCCGCCGCCCCCATGGCCGCGCGGCGCGCGGGGTCCTCCACAAGGCTGACCAAGGCGGCGGCAAGGCCCGGCGCATCACCGGGCGGCACGGCAATGCCGGCGCCGCCTTCGGTCAAAAGCCGCGCGGCCTGGCCGGGGACATTGCTGATAACAGGCCGCCCCGCCGCCAGCCCATCCATCAGCTTATTGGGGGCGGTCCATTCGGCGAAAGCAGGGCAATCGGCCAGGATATGCAGCACAATCTGGCTGCCGGCGAACAAGCGCGCCACATCGCGCTTGGGCATAGGTGGCAGGAAGGTGAGGTTGGGCAAGCCCGCCCCCTGCTGAATAAGGGCGGTTTTCTCCGCACCCTCACCCACCAACAGAATACGAAGCCGGGTCTCCCCCCGCTCAGCCAAAAGCCGCGCGGCATCAATCATCACGCCAAGCCCATTGGCGCGGCCATGCGCGCCGGCATAAAGTGCCAGCACTTCCCAGGGCGCGGCCTCAGGCGGGCGCCAGGGCGCGATATGCGGGCCGAAAAGGTCAAGATCGCAACCATTGCCGATCACCTGCACCAGCGCCGGATCAGCGCCACGGGCGCGCGCGGTTTCCGCCATGCCTTCCGAAAGCGCCACCACCGCCGCCGCCTGCCGGCAGGCCAAATTGGCGAGCACTTCGAACACAGGCGCAAGCGGTGCCGGCAGCACGCCCATGGCGCGCGGCAATTCCGGCCAAGGGTCGCGGATTTCGAAAATGAAGGGAATGCCGCGCAGCGCCCTCGCCAGAAGCGCAGGCAGCGCCACCGTCAGCGGGGTTGAGGAGGCGATAATCAAATCAGGCTTCATCCGGAAGGCCATCCGCGCCGCCGCCGCCGCATAGCGCAGGAACGCCGCGCCCCGTGCCGCAACACCCATGGCATTGGCGCAAGGGATGTCCCATTCCACCACCTGAAAACCTGCGACGCGCCCTTCCCGCCGGCCTTTGCGGAAGGCGCCGGCAAGCCCTGTTTCAGCGCCATGATAGCGGCCGGTGGCCAGCGTCACGCGATGGCCATGCGCGGCAAGCGCCCGGGCAAAGGCAAAACTCCGTGTCGCTGTGGCACCCTCCGGCGTGCTGAAATGCTGATGAAGGTAAAGGATACGCACGGCCTTCAGCCCTGCGCTGCGGCGCGGATGGCACGGATTACGCGATCCTGCGCGCCAGCCGCCAAGCCACTGCCGGAAGGCAAGCAAAGCCCCCTGGCGAAAAGCGCCTCAGCCACAGCGCCGCCGGCGCGTGGTGCCTCCCGAAACACTGGCTGCATATGCAGGGGCTTCCAGACCGGGCGGCTTTCAATACCCTCAATGGCCAAAACACGGCGCAGCCCATCGGGGTCCATACCGAAGCGCTCAGCGTCAATCAGCAGCGCGGTCAACCAGCGGGACGCGCGCCCCCAGGGCGCTTCCGGCATGAAGGAAATCCCGGGCAAATCTTCCAGAGCTTCCTGGTAGCGCGCGAAAATCGCGCGGCGCCGGGCCACACGATCCGCAAGCTTGGGCAATTGCGCCAGACCGACGGCAGCCAATAGGGAAGACAGGCCGAAGGAATAGCCGGTGGTGTCATGTTCATAATGCGGCGCCGGGGTCTTCGCCTGATCCGCCAAAGCGCGGGCGCGCGCGATCAGCCGCGCGTCATCGGAAGCCAGCGCCCCGCCCCCACCGGCGGTGATGATCTTATTGCCATTGAAGGAAAACGCCGCGAGCAAGGCGCCCCGCCCGGCGGGCAACCCGGCCTGGCTGGCGCCCAACCCTTCCGCGCTATCGGCAATCAGCGCCACGCCATACTCGGCGCAAAGCGGCGCGATTTGATGCAGCGCGGCGCATTGGCCATAGATATCCACCGCGACCACGGCTTTGGGGACCCTACCCTTGCGCGCTGCCTGACGGAGTTGAATGGCCAAAAGCGCGGGGTCGAGCGTCCAGCTTGCCGGGCAAACATCCAGAAAGCGCGGCACTGCGCCAAGCTGAAAGGCGGGCGCGATAGAGGCTATGAATGTAAAGCCAGGCACCCAGACCTCATCCCCCGGGCCGATCTCCAGCACCCGAAAAGCGAGCGTCAGCGCGGCAGTGCCAGAAGCAACCCCCAGCACATGGGCGAAGCCCGTGACCTCGGCCAAGGCATGTTCAAAGGCACGCGGCGTGGGGCCCGCCGGCGCCAGCCAGCCGGAAGCAAGGCTTGCTTCAATTGCTGCCCTCTCCCGGCCCGATAAATGCGGCGGAGAGAGCAGGATGGCTGAAGCCCTGGGCTGGCTTATGCCATTGGGCAAAGCGCTGAGGGATTCGGCAGAAGGAAGCATCACATTCACACCTTATAGACGCATATGATATTCATAAAATCAACTCATGATTGTATTTTTTTTTCAATTTCTATCGGTTTTGCAGAAGTCGCATATCCGGGCATTCGGGCCCCCTGCCCGCGCAGCAGCAGCACGCAGCAGGTCAGAGCAATCCAGGAATCTGGTGCAATTTCAATTTTTTGCGTTGCATATTTTACATCATAACCGAACCGCCGCGACCAAGGCAGCGCATTTCGCCCTTTCGCCTGGGCCAGCCCCAGCAAACCGGGCCTTACCCAAAGCCGCTTTGCCTCCGTCATGCCGAGTAGCGGCGTATAGTCGCAGGGTAAGGGGCGCGGCCCAACCAGGCTCATTTCACCGCGCAAGATATTGATCATTTGGGGTAATTCATCGAGCCCACTGGCCCTGAACCAGCGCCCAAGGACGCCGAGCCGCGCCGCATCCGGCCCATCGCCCTCACGCATTGAACGGAACTTCAGCAAGGTGAAGGGCGCGCCATGCCGCCCAGCGCGACGCTGGCGGAACAGGACGGGTCGCCCCAAAGCGAGCATCACCGTCAGCGCCAGCAGGGCAAAGACCGGGGCGCCCAATACCAGCACCAGCAGGGCCACCCCCCGATCAAGCCATGCCTTACCCCAAAGCGCGTACATGGCCCGCCCCCGTCAATGGTGCCTCGGCACGCAGCCCAAGGCCGAGCGCCAAGCCAAGCGTCAGCCACGCCATGCGATTGCCAAGATCGGTGGAGACCTGAAGCGTCACCGCCATCGGCAGGCACAACACCAGGATGCGCGCGACCCGCCAGGAAGGCGCCGTGCGGCCAAGCTTCCAGGCGGCCAAAGCGGCCCCACCAAAGGCAAGCAGCCAGAGGATAAGGCCGGGCAAGCCAGCCTCCACCAAGGCTTCCAGTGCCAGATTATGCGGATGCCGTCCGCGCCATTCGCCAAACCCAGCCGCCAGGCTGAAGCCGCCGGTGCCAAGGCCAAAGGGCATGGCCTGACCAGCCAGGGCCAAGGCGCTGCCCCAAAGCGGCAGGCGCCCCGAGCTTTCCAACACATTGGGCACAAAAAGCCGTTCCAAGGCACGCGCCAGATGGCCCGCTTCACTATCGCCGAACCACGCCGCGCCAACGGCTAGGCAGAGCAAGCCAAGCCCCCAAAACGCCGCCCGCCCCGGCATCTGCTGCCGTAGCAGGATCACCAGCGGTCCCAGCAAAAGGCAAAGACCAAGCGCCACCAGCGCGGCCCGCCCGCCGGGCAGCAGCGCGCCCAGCACCAACGCCACGCTAGCACTCAGCCAGAAAAGCCGGCGCGCCGTGCCTCGCGCTTCGGCCCAATGCACCGCAGCCAGGGCAGCCGCCATGGCAATGGCAAGCCCGGTTACCTGATAGGCGATGCGCCATTTTTCGGGATCGGCGCCGGCAAGCCCGCCAAGCGCCACGCTTCCTTCCGCCAGATTGCCAGCGAGGCTGAGCGCGACCACCGCGCCGGCCAAAAGCACCCCGGCACAAAAACCGCGCAAGGCCGCATTATCCCCCGCCACCAGCAGCCCGGCCATGAGCATAACCGGCGCGAGCAGAATGATTTCCGCCAATTTGGCGCCCATCACAGCGCCCGAGGCGCTCCAGCAGCCGGCCAACACCAGCCAAAGCCAAAGCCCAGCAATGGCGGCAAGCGGCAGGCCAATCTGCGGCGCCACCACCCAACGCCGCGTGATCCCGCAAAGTGTCAGCAAAGGCAGCGCGGCCAGAGCACTCAATGCCGTAAAATCAATGGGTAGCTGACCAATCCAGGGGATGGATTTCAGCGCCCCGGCCAGATGCAGCAAGGCTGCTGCGGCGCCGGCCAACCAGGCGAGTGCGCCATCGGGCCACGCGGCTTCCGTTGTTTCGGCCCGCACGCTCAATCCCCCTGCATGGCCGGGCGCCGTGTCAGGATGGCGGCGTCGCGAAATGCCAGGCGCATCAGCAGCACCCCAGCCGCCCCCATGAAAACCGCGAAGGGCACCGCCAATGTCCAAAGCCCCAGCAATAAAGGCCGATTGGGCCGCGAAGCGCGGGCTTCCACCATGGGGGCGGCGATCAGCCGCGCCGCCACCGCCTCATCAGCCGCCACCACCAACCCTGCGCGCTGCTGCTGCGCCAGAAGATCGTAAAGGCTATTGCGGAGGAACACGTCGCTTTCGCCGGCAAGCCGCACTTCCAACGCTGCAACCCGCCGCGCGGCTTGGTCAGCAAGGTCAGCACGTACCTTGGCCTCAGCAAAGCGATGCAGGCTGATCAGGCTTTGCAGCGCAAGCGCTGGGTTGGCATGGGTTAATTCAATCGTCCAAGTAATGCTGCCAAGATTCTGATTTACCGAAAAATACCGCTCCAGCCACGCCAGCACATCATCGGCATCAAGCGCGCGATTGAGGCCAAACCAGCCGCGCAAACCCGAAAACAAAGATAGCTGACGCGCCCGTTCCATATCCTCCAGCAGGGCGGTTTCCGTGGTCAGCATCCGCGCCGCTTCGGGCGAACGCAGCGCGGCCAGATAGATGGCGAAATTGCCAGCCGGGCGCGTATCCAGCCCCTGACCCAAGCCAGGTGCCTGGGGCGCAAGCAGGGCGGAGATAGCGAAAGCGGTAGTTTCCGCCGGTGCCACCTGGGCGCGCGCCACATGGCCGCGCGGCCAAAGCAGGATGGCTGCCGCGCCCCCCACCCAAAGCAGCATCAGGATCAGCGCCAATCTGGCGCGCCAAGCCCAAAGCCCCAAAAGCAGCAGCGGCAGCGGCATCAACACCCCCTCAGTTTAGGAAGCGTGATTTCTGTATAAATCCGCCCGATTGGGCGCTTGGCGCGGAGTTCAAGCACGGGCGCGGGCTCCACCTGCCCATAGGCGGGGCTTTCCCAGCCGCGGATCAATTCCAGGCTGAAGGGCGCATCGGCAGCAAGGGTGATGCGTGCCTTGGCACCTTCCACGCCATCCTGAACGCGCCGCCAATCACCAGGGGAAAGCCGCCAGCGCAGCGCAAGGCGCCGGAAATTGCCCCCGACGCGATCTTCCACGCGCCAAAGGCGGCCACGGCATTCAATGCGCCGCGCATGGCGATTGCCGCGCCAATCGCGGGTTTTCGCGCCATCCGGAATGGCGCGGCAGCGCGGCCAGCGCCCGAACAGGAAGGGGCCAAGCCGTGGCATGGGCTCAGCATCGTCAAAGGTGATCAGATTATGCCCTGCCCCACCGGCCAGCATGCTTTGCCACCAATCAAAGCCAGGGGGGGGCAAATAGGCGCCGCTGCCGCCATCGCGCAGCAGGTTGTCGTTGCCATCCCACAGATCAAAATGCAGCAAATCGGCCTGACCGGGCCGAAAGCGGAGCGGCACGCCGGTGCGCAGCACCCCACGCGCGCCGCCCGCGCCAGTTACGCCGAACCAACCGGCGCTGCGCCAATGCTGGGCTTGGGGCCTGGGCACGGCAGGCGCCGCTGCAAGGCCAAGGGCGCGGCAGCCGGGATCAACCGGCAGCCCAGCGCTGGCGTTCAAAAAAAGCCGCGAAGCGCGTTCCAGGCTGGCACGCGCATCGCCCGGTCCAAGCCCCGATAGATCAGCGAAGGCCGAATCATCGCAAGGCCCGATGCGGGGCAAGGCGCCATTCGGCGCCATGATGCGACCCATCCATTGTGTGGCGGCGGCAGCGCGTGCGGCAAAAGGCGCGGCAAAGCCCGGCGCGCCATGGCGGCGGCGGAACCACTCAGCCATCGCCAGCACATCAAGCATGAGCCGGTGATAAGCCGGCGAGGCCTGGGCAAAGGCGCCACAGGGCGCAACCAGCCGCGCCACAGCGCGCGAGAGCCCACGCGCGCCGGCGCGCTGGTCCCGCGCCTTACCCAGCAGCAGGCCGCAGATAAAAAGCCCCGCTGCCTCACTGATCGGGTGGTTATTATCCTGCGCCGCGCCATAGGCGCGGGTTGCGCGGATACGCCTTGCATGCAGCGCGAGTAATTCCCGCGCCCCGGGGCTTGGCCGGCGATCGGCGCCGAGCAGGGCAAGGGCCAGGCTGATCCCGATAGCGCGCAGCGCCGCTTCCTGCGCGCAGGCCCAGCCGGGGCCGCGAAAGGGCAGATTGGTCGCAGCCCAATCCGCCAGCAGCGCCTCGGCATGGTTCAGGTGATCACCTTCGGGGTGCTGCGTTGCGGCCTGGGCAAGGTGGAGGAGTGGCGCCAAGCGATGCGCTTCCCAAAGCCCGCGAATATCGGCGCAAGGCCGGGCGAGCACGTCCAAAGCGTGGGTTTCTAAGGCGAAAGGGCCATGCCAGTCCCGCTTCGGACCCGCCACGGCACTGGCATCTGACAGAAAGGGACCGCGCGGGGCGGGCAAATCTGGCAAGGCGCGATGGGCCAGCCCGGTTACAAGGCGCAGGCGATGCCAGGCAAACAGCGCCACCGGGCGCGGACCAAGCCGCCAAGCCGCATCAGCGCGTAGCCACCAAATCCGCGATCCGGTAGCAGCATTTCCGACGGTGCGGGCTTCGCCGAGAACCGTATCACCTGGCACGATACGCCTCCTTGGGTGATTCGAGTGATTGATTATCAATTTATGGTTGTGTTAAGAAAAATTCAATCCTATTTTTTGGTGTATTGTATGAATCAATTCGCCCAAATGAATTTCCGCCCCAGAATGCCGTTCGGCAGGTCTATCATGCTGATTTTGTGGCTTTTATCTATTGCCATACCCGCCGCTGCGCAGACCGGCGCCCAACTTCTCGCCCCGCCCAGCCTTCCGCCAAGCCTTCCTGGCGGTGCCAACCTGCCCAGCCTGCCGTCATCTGCCCAGCGCGAAATTCTGGCCCGCGTGCTGGAAGCGAGCATGACCCAGCCCACACCGACCAGCGCGCCAACCCGTCAAGCAGCAGCGCCCATGCCGCGCCCCTCGCCCGCCCTTTCCAGCATTGAAGCTTTCTTCGCCGAAAGGCTGGAGCAGGCTGAACTCCGCCAATTCGGCTATGATAGTTTCCGCGGCAGCGCCGCCCCGCCGCCCAGCTTCGGCGCCCTGCCTGGGTCCTATATTCTGGGTCCAGGGGATGAATTGGTGGTGGCGCTCCGTGGCCGGGCGCGGCAGACGCTCTCGCTCAGGATCGGGCGGGATGGCATGCTGCTGCTGCCCGAATTGCCGCCCATCCCGGCTGCCGGGCGCAGCCTTGCTGATCTCCGCGCCGATATGGAAACCCGTGCCGCGCGGGAACTTGGCGGTTCAGAAGTGTTCCTTTCCATAGGCGCGATCCGCCAAACCAGTGTCTTTGTGGGTGGCGAGGTGCTGCGCCCGGGCTTTCAAACCCTGACCGCGCTGGCGAGTGTTTTGGACGCCTTGGCAGCGGCTGAGGGGGTGCGGCGCAGCGGGTCTCTGCGTGCCATCCGGATTGAAGGCCCGGCGGGCTCACGCCAGGTGGACCTATATCCGTTGCTGGCCGATGCACCGGGGGAGGCTGACCTGACGCTGCGGGAGGGTGAGCGGATTTTGGTGCCCCCGCTTGGCGGTGTGGTGGCGATTGCGGGCGATGTCGCTCGGCCTGGGATTTACGAATTGCCGGCGCGGCAGGCCGCCATGCCACTGGAAGATGCGCTCACGCTGGCTGGCGGGCCGCTCCGCCCCAATGGCAATCGGTTTTTGGTGCAGCAAAGTGACGCTCAGGGGCGGCGAAGTTTTGCGGAGCTTGCCCTGACCGCCAGCCTCAAGCGCGGCGATGCACTGATGGTGCGGCCCGGGGCGGATGTGGCGGCGAACACCATCCGCCTTTCTGGGCATGTGGCGATGCCGATCACCCGCGCCGCCGGTGGACGGCAGGGGCTTACGGTGCGCGGCCTGATTTCGGATCATCGCCAATTGGGGCCTGATCCATACACGCGCTTCGCTGTGGTGCTGCGCCCGGATCAGCGGAGCGGTCAGCGCCATTTGCTGCCCTTCGATCTGGCGCGGAGCCTTGAAGGACGCGGCGGACCCGCCCTGCGCGATGGGGATGAGGTGGTTGTCTTCTCCCGCGCGGATATCCAATGGCTTTCAAGCAGCGCCATCCAGCGCGCCTTGCGGGGCGAGGCCACCGCGACACAAGGCGGGGAATGCGTGGCGCTGACGCAGATTGCCCAGGCCGCGCAAGCATCCCCTGCCCGCTTCGCCCATGCGCGCGCCACAGGGTTTCCGGAGATGGGCGAGGCGCGCTGCCCGCGTATTTTTCAGGAAGTGCCAGAATTGGCAGGCTTCCTGCTGGATCACGCCGCACTGATGACGGGCGAGGTGCGGGCACCCGGCTTATACCCCATGCTGGAAAACACACCCCTGGCCGATGCGCTTTCGGTGGCGGGCGGTGTCACGGCGCTTGGCAATGCAAGCGCACCCGATGTGGCGCGCGACGTGCCGAACCCAGCACTGACGGGGCACGTCACGCGCGTCAGCCTTGGTGGCGGGGCAAAGCTGGTTTCACCGCGCCAGGCGCTGAGGGTGCCTCGGCGTGAGGATGCGCTTGATACCGGGCCAGTGCTGCTGCTGGGCGAGTTCCGCCATCCAGGCAGTTATGAATTGCGCCGGGGGGAGCGGCTTTCGGAAGTGATCGCGCGCGCCGGCGGGCTGACCGCTGAGGCCTTCCCCTATGGCGCGGTCTTCACGCGCGAAAGCGTGCGCCAGCGCCAGCAGGAAGGCTTTGCCCGCACCGCGCGGGATCTTGAAAGCAGCCTGGTGCAATTGGCCGCGGGGCAGGCGCTGCCCGGCTCTCGCGGTGGCACGGCGGATGTGGGCGGCGCGATGAAGGCCGGGCGCGAATTGGCCGCCACCTTGCGGGAAGCGCGCGCCGCCGGGCGCGTGGTGGTGGAGGCCAATCCCGTGATGCTGCTGGCGCGGCCAGATTTGGATATGTTGATGGAGCCCGGCGATGTGATTGCCATGCCCAAGCGCCCGCAGGATGTGACGGTGGTTGGCGCGGTCCTGAACCCGGGCAGCCTGCCCTTCCGCCAGGGTTGGCGCGCGGCGGAATACATCCAGGCATCGGGCGGCGCTCAGCGCTTTGCCGATGCGTCGCGCGTCTTCGTGGTGCTGCCGAATGGCGAAGCCGCGCCGGCGGGCCAGGGTTACTTCCAAGGCGGCGGGCCGCCCTTGGCACCGGGGAGCCTGGTGATGCTGCCGCAAGACCCGGCACCGTTCGAAACCTGGGGCTATATTCGCGACATGACGCAGATATTAGGGCAGCTTACCATTTCATCTGCGGCGCTGGCGGTGATTGCACGGGAGTCGCGGCGCAATTAGCGGGCGGGGGTAGCCCTTATCCTGCCGTGCTGCCGCAAAACCCGGGGCTTGCGAGTACCGTCCGGGCGCCGCAAGCTTGCTGCCATCATCGGGAAACGGACAGAAAAATGACCTTCACCTCAACGCGCCGCGCGATGCTCACGGCCCTTGCCGCAACGCCAATATTGTCCCAGCCGCTTCGCGCGCAGGCCGCCTTCCCCGATAAGCCCATCCGCCTGATCGTGCCCTTCGCACCGGGCGGGAATTCGGACCTGACAGCACGCGCCTGCGCGCCGGCCATGTCGGCGAAGCTTGGCCAGCCTGTGGTGGTAGAAAATCGCGCGGGGGCGGGCGGCAGTGTTGCCGCACAGCAGGTCGCGCGGGTACGGGCAGATGGGTATACGATTCTGCTCGGGTCGAATGGGCCGCTCACGATCAATCCCACGGTGCAGGCCAATCTTGGCTATGACCCGCTGCGCGACTTCATGCCGATTGGGCTTTTCGTGCGCACACCGATGGTGATTGCCGTGCATCGCAACCTGCCGGTGCAGTCGGTCGCGGAACTTGTAGCCTATTCCAAGGCCAATACGGGGAGGCTCGGCTTCGGTTCATCTGGCATTGCCAGCACGGCCCATCTTTCGCTCGAGATGTTCAATGCGGCGACTGGGGCAGGCATTACCCATATCCCCTATGGCAGCGGTGGGGCGATGACGCCTGATCTTGTCTCCGGCACCTTATCCGGCGCCATTACGGAAATTTCCACAGCCCTGCCGCTGCACCGGGAAGGCGCAGTGCGGATTTTGGCGGTAGCGGCGGCGGATCGGCTGCCGCAAGCGCCCGAATTGCCAACCGCGACCGAGGCCGGCGTTGCCGGTTATCAGGCCGCGGCCTTTGTCGGCATTGTGGCGCCAACGGGCCTGCCCGAGAATGTCGCGAAGGCGCTGGGCGAGGCTGTGGCCGCCGCCGTCGCTGACCCAGCAGTGCGGTCGCGGCTGGAAGGCATGGGCAGCCTGATGGCCAGCGGGGCGGAGGCTACCCCACCTGGCTTCGCTGCCTTTCTACAGCGAGAGACAGCATGGACCCGCGCCGCGGCGGAACGTGCGGGGCTGCGGCAGGGGTGAAGGTGGCTGATTACAAATCCACCTTGATATTGGCGCGCTTGATCACGTCACGCCATTTGTCACGTTCCGCTTCCAGACGCTTGTACCCGCTTGGAGATGAGTATCATCGATAGAATGCTGCCAGCCCCATAATCAGGGGCGAAAGGACAAACGCGGCCACTATAATCCTCAGTAACGCCTTCGCATCTCCGCCAGCCTCTGATCAATGCCGAGTCGCTGCACACGTGCAGGATCAATGAGTCCCGCAACGCTCAGCGCCCACAGGCCGACTTGCGCAGCGTTTTTCAGACCCAGGTCAAGGGCTAGTCCATCTCTTTGGAGATATATTGCTGAAAAGCGCTTTTCGCCGCCGTCCGTAATCACCACTTCGGAACTGAGGGAAACTCCTCTCTCGTTCGGATGTGCGCCATAGTCGATTGTGTGCTCGTAAAGTTTCGAGAAAATAGAACCTAAATCTTCACTTGAGACTGTCAAAACTTCGATGATTTTCTTCAGCAAGAATTCGGTCCGCACGGATTTCTTGGTATCCATGCTTTCGTGTCGGTTCAACCAAATTTCGTATCGTGTCGGTTCATCCGCAACATAGTGCGCGTAGGCTGCGTGTTCGAGGCAACTCCGTAGCAGCGCTTGTGCCTCGTAGAATTGTCCGGAACAAACAGCACCAACGGCGGCGCGGTAAGCAGAGTGAGCCCTGAGGAAAAAACTCATCGGAGCAAACAGTTTTGCCGTAACTGGATCAGTAACTAATTTAGTAAACATTGAGTCGAGGGAGATGAGGTCGTTCATCGCCACATTTTTGTTTGCAAATGTAGCAAATTGATTGCGACGAGCGGTATCAAGGAATTGCGTGAGCAAATCTTGACCTCATCCGGGAGGAGGCGGCAAGGGTTCATTCATTTGTGATATTCTTCTCCGGCGCGATCCGGAAATGTACCTTGCGCGTAGGCATCGGGTGCAAGCGCGCTGCCGCCAGCGAGCGTAAGTGCATGACGGTGAGAGAACATCAGGTTCATCGGCGTTTACTTTATGCTTTACACTATCTTGCCCAAACTAGGCGCAGGCGGAAAGGCTTATTGGCTGCGCAGCCCATTCGCCGGCACCTCACGCGGCAGCAAATGCGCGCGCCAGAACAGGGCAATCGCAAGCGTGCACAAGGCGCCAAAGCCAGCATAAAGCGCGCCGGCATCGGCGAAGCCGATCTCACCCACCAAAGGCCCGGCAAGCATTAGCCCAACCGGCAGGCCGTAGACCGCCAGCATGCGCAACCCCATCACGCGGCCTCGAAAATCCTGTAGCGTGATTCTCAGTAGCAGCACCGCCAGCGGCACCATGCAAAAGCTTTGCACAAACCCCGCCAAAGCCAGCACCACGCCACCCAGCACGGGGTCCGTCAATCGCGCGAAAACCAATAGAAGCAAAAACCAGGAAAGCGCTGCCGCCAGCATGGTGCGCGCCGGCGGAAGCCCGCCTCCCCTCGCACTGATGAAAAGTGAGCCCAGCATCGCGCCGCCTGCGAAACTCGCAGACAGATAACCAAGCCCGGTGCGATCCAGGCCGTAAACATCGCGCGCCACATGCGGCAGCAGACCTCCGCTGATCGGATAGGCCGCGAAATTGGCCAGGCACGCCAGCAGCAGCGCCGCCAGTACGGGCGGTGTGCTGCGCGCATAGGCAATGCCATCACCAAGATCAGCCCAGGGCGTTTTCATCGCCACACCTTGGGCGGCGCGCGCGGGTGGTTCATCCACCTGCAAGGTCAGCACAAAGGCGCAAAGGTATATCGCCGTCACCGCCATGTAGGCCGGACCAATGCCGAGAAACGCGACGAGACCCGCGCCGGTCAACGCACCAATCACGCGGGCGCTATCGGCACTCATGCGTTCAATCCCCATGGCACCCATCAACAGGGGCGCGGGCATGCCGGCCGCAATCAGCGCATTGCGCATGCCCATATCGGAAGGCCGCACCAGGCCGCACAGCAAGGCCACGCCACAGACAAGCCATGGGGAAAGCAGCCCCGCCATGGCGCAAAGTGTCAGCACTGCCGCCAGCGCCGCATACCAGGCACGCATGGCGGACAGCACGCGCCGATGCCCGACCCTATCGCCCATCACGCCAAACATGGGTGAAAGCAGCGTGCCGATCAGCAGCAGGGACCCGAACATGGCAAGCCAAGTGACCGATCCCGTTTCGGTCAGCACATACCAACCCAGGATGATCGTCTCCATCTCAAACGCCCAGGAGGTGGCAAGATCAGCCGGCCATTGAAACCGAAAGCCGCGCTGCCCGAAGGGCGCAAGAACGCCGGTGGCGCGGAGCTTCCCGCCTGCCATTGAGTTTCCCCCTTGCCGCGCTGATCGGGCGGCCTTGGCCCATGATGCCCGAACCAGGGGCGCGCGCCAGGGGGCGGGCTGATTTCATTCACGCGGCTTCTGGGTTAGGTTCAGTGCTATGATTGCTGGTCGCAAAATCCTGCTGATCGTCTCTGGCTCCGTCGCCGCCTATAAGGCGCTGGAATTCACGCGCCTTGCGCGCAAGGCGGGGGCGAGTGTCACCGCCATCCTGACCGCGGGCGGGGCGCGCTTTGTCACCAAGGAAGCGCTCGCCGCCATTACTGGCCGGGCAGTGCATGATGATCTTTGGGCGGCTGAGGCCGAGATTGGGCATATCCGTCTGGCGCGTCTGCCCGATCTGGTGCTGGTGGCGCCGGCTTCGGCGGATTTGCTAGCGAAAATCACGCATGGGCTCGCGGATGATCTGGCGACCTGCGTGCTGTTGGCCACGCGCGCGCCGATCATGGTCGCACCCGCGATGAACCCCGCCATGTGGGAAAACCCGGCGACGCAGGCGAATATCGCAACGCTGCGCACGCGGGGGGTGAGGGTGGCCGGGCCAGAAGTGGGCGCCATGGCGGAACCGGAATCGGGGCCTGGCCGGTTGATTGAACCGGCGGCATTGCTTGAGGCTGTGCAGGTAGCGCTGACGCCAACCGCGCAGCCCCTGCAAGGCCGCCATGTGCTGGTCACCAGCGGGCCAACTCATGAACCCATTGACCCGGTGCGCTACATCGCCAATCGCAGCAGCGGCAAGCAGGGCCATGCGATTGCCGCAGCGCTTGCCGCGCTTGGCGCGCGGGTGACGTTGGTCTCTGGCCCTGTGGCGCAGCCGGACCCGAAGGGTGTGACCGTGCAGCGCGTGGAATCGGCGCGCGATATGCTGGCGGCTTGCGAAGCCGCACTTCCCGCCGATGTCGCGATTTGCGCGGCAGCAGTGGCGGATTGGCGCAGTGCCGCAGCCGCCGACCAGAAAATGAAAAAAATCGCAGGCGAAGTACCGCCGCCGATCGCACTCGCGCTCAACCCCGATATCCTGGCGACACTTTCCGCCGCCGGGCCGCGCCGGCCAAAGCTGGTGGTGGGTTTCGCGGCGGAGACCGAAAAGCTGGAAGAACATGCGCGGGCCAAGCGCAAGAAAAAGGGCTGCGATTGGATTGTGGCGAATGATGTGTCGGGCGATGTGATGGGGGGGGCGGAGAACACCGTGCTGCTGATCACGCCCAAAGGCACGGAAGCCTGGCCGCGCATGAAGAAGGAAGACGTCGCGGCGAGGCTTGCCGCGCGCATAGCAGAGGCTTTGGCATGACCCCAGAAATTGCTGTGATACGCCTGCCCCATGGCGCGGATCTGCCGCTGCCAAGCTATGCGACAGAAGGTGCCGCGGGCATGGATTTGCTGGCGGCGATCAGCGCGCCAGTGGTGATCCCGCCGGGCGGGCGCGCCTTGATCCCAACTGGCCTTAAAATGGCGATCCCGGCGGGGTATGAAATTCAGGTGCGGCCCAGGTCAGGTTTGGCGTTGAAAAATGGCATCACGTTGCCCAATAGTCCTGGTACGATAGACGAGGATTATCGCGGCGAATTGGGCGTGATTCTGATGAATGCAGGCAATGAGCCCTTCACCGTGGAACGCGGCATGCGCATTGCCCAGGCCGTGCTGGCGCCGGTAACGCGCGGGGTTTGGCGCGAAGTGACGGCGCTGCCGGAATCCGCGCGCGGTGCGGGCGGTTTCGGCAGTACCGGGACGAAGGCCTAAACCCGCTTAATCCAGCACGCGGAAAATCGCCTCGATCTCTACCGGGATTTGATTGGGCAGGCTGCCAAAGCCAACGGCGGAACGCGCATGCTGGCCATTATCGCCGAGCACCGCGACGAATAGATCAGAACACCCGTTGATGATGCGCGGATGCTCGCGAAATTCCGGCACCGCATTGACCATGCCAAGCACCTTGAGCGTACGGAGCCGCGAAAGCCCTCCGGCAGCGGAGGCTGCCACTGACAGCAAGGAAAGCCCAACCCGACGCGCGAGCTGATAGGCTTCATCAATGCTGACCTCCGTCGGTACTTTGCCGCTGATCGGTTTGCCTTCCGCATCGCGTGGCCCCTGGCCCGAGAGATAGATGATGTTCCCATCGCGCCGGAAGGGCACATAGGTACCAAGCGGCTTGGGCGCCGGCGGCAACACCAGGCCAAGTGCTGCCAGGCGGGCTTCGGGGGTGTCTTCGGACATTTATCGCTCCGTCGTGTTGGTGCCCATACTCGACACGGCTTGGCCAAGGCTGGCAAGCTTTGGGCGTGAATATCGGAGTTTCCCAATGCCCCAGGATCAGCACGGCCTTGCCATCACCAGCGGATCGGATGCCGCAACGCGCGCTTATGATCATGTGGTGACGGGCTATCTGAAATATCGCGCCGATACGCCCTTGCGCATGAAAGCGCTGCTGGAAGCGGATGGAGATATGCCGATGGCGCGGGTGCTGCAATCAGCGCTCACCTTGCTTGGCTATAAGGCCGCGCTGCTGCCCGCCGCGCGCGAAGCAGCCGCCAACGCCACGCGCCTTGCTGCCAAGGCCAGCGCGCGGGAAGCGGCCCATGCCGCGGCCGTGACCGCTTGGGCAGCGGGGGATTTGGACCAGGCTCTGGCAGGGTGGGAGGCGATTTTGCGCGACCACCCGCATGACATCCTGGCGTTTCGCCTGCATCACTTCAACGCCTTTTGGCTGGGGCGTGCGGGCACCATGCAGCGGGTCGTGGATGGCGTTTATCCGCGCTGGACAGCCGCCTTGCCTGCCTATGGCAGCATTCTGGCCTGCCGCTGCTTCGCGCATGAGGAATGCGGCAATTACCAGGTGGCCGAGGAAAGCGGCCGCGCCGCGATTGATCTTGACCCGGGCGATTTATGGGCCGCGCATGCGGTGGCGCATGTGATGGAAATGCAAGGCCGCCGTGGTGAAGGCATTGCCTGGCTCGCGGGTTTGGAAAAGCATTGGGAAGGCGCTTCCAACCTGGCGCATCATTTGTGGTGGCACCGCGCCATGTATCATCTGGAACGCGCGGAATCCGAAGACGTGCTGGCGCTGTACGACAAGGGCTTTCGCAATCTGGCAAGCCCGCTGACGGAAGCCGCACCCGATCTTTACATTGATGTGCAGAATGCCGCTTCCATGCTGTTTCGCTTGCAGCGCCAGGGCGTTAATGTGGGTGCGCGCTGGGAAGAATTGGCCGATAAGGCAGAAGCGCGGATTGGCGATTGCCTTTCCGCCTTCACCCTGCCGCATTGGATGATGGCGTTGACAGCCGCCGGGCGCTTCCAGGCGGCAGCGCGGCTATTGGACGGCATTCGTGATGCCATCGCTGCGGGCGGCACACTCGCCCCCATCCTCCGCGATGCGGCGCTGCCAGTGTGTGAGGCTGTGCTGGCGCATGGGCGCGGTGATCATGCGCGCGCCGTTGCCGTGATGCGCCCAGCGATTGGCGTGATGCACCGCATGGGCGGCAGCCATGCGCAGCAGGATGTGCTGGAACAGCTTTTCCTGGATGCGGCAATGAAAGCCGGTATGCTGGCCGATGCGCGCCTGCTGCTGGAACGCGTGGCTGGGCGCCATCCTGTGCCACCAGAACGTCGCGTGGGCTATGCCAGCGCCGCTGCCGCTGTAATGCATTGAAAGGATAGAAGGTCATGGCCGAAGTCAAGGATTGGGAAAGCTACAGCGCGGGGCTGAAGGCGCGCGGCAAGGAATTGGGGCAATTGCACCCTGAAATCGTGAAAGGCTTTGTCGCCCTTTCAAATGGTGCGGCGCAGACCAAGCATCTGGATGCGAAAACACGTGAATTCATCGCCCTTGCCGTTGCCATCACCACCAAATGCGATGGCTGCATTGATGCCCATGCACGCAAGGCCAAGGCGGCCGGCGCCACCAAGGAAGAAATTGCCGAAGCGCTTGGTGTTGCCATCGCGCTCAATGCCGGCGCGGCCTATACCTATGCGCTGCATGTGCTGGATGCAGTGGGCGAATAGCCCGCTCTAGCCAAGGCGTTTTCGCGCCACCGCAAGGGCGGCGCTTTGTTCCCTGGTGACGGCGGGGTAATGCAGATCAAGCTTTTCCAGCGCTTCGATAATGGCCGCCCCCACCACAAGGCGCGTAAACCATTTGGCATTGGCTGGCACGATAAACCATGGCGCGTGGGGGGCCGCGGTTGTGGTGATGGCGCCTTGATAGGCCTTCATATAATCATCCCAATGGGCGCGTTCCGCGACATCATTGGGTGAGAATTTCCAGTTCTTCTCCGGTTCTTCGATACGGGCCAGGAAGCGCTTTTTCTGTTCATCCTCGCTCACATTCAGGAAGAACTTCAGCACTACCGTGCCCTGCCGCGCCAGGTAGCGTTCATAGGCCGCGATATCTTCCAGCCTTTCATCCCAAATCTTCTTGCCGATCAGGTTAGGCGGCAATTTTTGACGCGTAAGCAATTCAGGATGCACGCGTAGCACCAGCACTTCTTCGTACCAGGACCGGTTATGAATGCCGATACGCCCGCGTTCCGGCAGCGCTATGGAATGGCGCCAGAGGAAATCATGATCCAATTCCATCGCGCCCGGCGCCTTGAAGGAATGCACCTGGCAGCCCTGCGGGTTGACGCCTGAGAAAACATGCTTGATGGCGCCATCCTTGCCGGCAGCATCCATGGCTTGGAAAATACAAAGAACAGACCAGCGATCTTGCGCGTAAAGCTTGTCCTGCATTTCAGCAAGGCGGTCCACCCCCTGTTGCAGCAAGGCCTGAGCCGCAGTCTTTTCAAGCCCAAGCCCGGCAGTATCGCCCGGGTCATAATCCTTCAAGCGGAAGCCTCGGCCATTTGTGACACGGTAGCGATCAAGGATTTTCGTGACACGTTTTTCCATCATGCAGCTTCCTTCTTTACCTGCCACCAGGGCAGCATAATCCAAAGCACGGCGGCCAATTGGACGGAGAATGTCATGCCAAGCGCCCAGACATAGCCTTCCGGGGCCCAACCGCCACTTTCATTGCGCGGCCAGAGATCAAGGATGGCACCGATGCCGGTCTGGAACAAGAAAACCACGCATAGCATCAGAAAATTGATGGCGGTGGAAACGCGCCCGGCCAGCGCCGGGGGAAAGCCCTGCGCAATTGCCGCATAGCCCGCCGGACCAACCGAGCCCGAGAAGGAGAAAAAGAACCACAAAAATGCCATGGTCCAGAAATCAACCGGGCCAAGCATCAGCATGGCCTGCGCGAAAAGACAGCCCGCAACACCAACATAGGGCATCAACATGGGTGAAAAGCCCCGTGCTTGAACAAAGGAAGCGGCCTGACCCGTGAAAAAGCTGCCCAGCATCATCCCAATCGAATAGATCAGCAGTGCCGCGGCGCGCGGCCCATCATCAAGCCCACCAACATCACGCAGCCATGGCCCTGCCCAGAGACCCTGATAGGTGAAATTCAAGGTGGAAAGCATCGCAACACTCGGCACCAGGCGAAGAAACACTGGGTCTTTGAAAATGCGGCCATATTCACCGATCTCCTGGCGCAGGCTGCGCCGTGGCGCGGGTGCCGCGCCGGGCGGCGCATTAGGTACGGATAGCCAGACCCAAGCCGAAACCATTACCGCAAGCATCGCCAGCACAGCGAAAACACCGCGCCAGCCAATAAAAGGCAGCGCCCATTGCACCGGCATGGTGGCCGCAAGCCCGCCCATGGAAGCGAAGAACAGACCTGCCCCGGTCACCGCAGCCACGCGTTCCTTGGGATACCATTGCGTATTGGCCTTCAGCATGGCCATCAAGCCCGCCGCCACGCCTACACCGGCCACGCAACGCCCTACGGCCAATGTTAGTACATCGGCTGACAAGGCGCTGATGACGAAACCGGTCGCCGCAATCAGGGCAAGGCATGCCTGCACCCGGCGCGGGCCTTTCAGATCAAGCGCAAGGCCAATCGGCAATTGTGCCATGGCGTAGCTTGCAAAAAAACAGGCGGCGAGCAGCCCAAGTTCCGCTGCAGTCAGGCCAAATTCAAGCGCAAGAAAGGGCCCAATAACCGCAACCAAGGTCCGATTGGCCTGGTTGATGAAATTGATGGCCGCAAGTGGCAGTGTGATGCGGGTAAAAAGTGACATGACCCACAGCATGGCACGGGTGCTGCCCCCCGCCCATAGGCCACTTTATGGCAGGCGCAGACGAATACTGATGGGGCAGTGATCACTGATCATATCGCGCAGCGAAGGGTCGCGTTCCGCGTAGGAGAATACACGAAAACTGTCGCGAATGAACCAATCGGAAGCACGCAGGCCCAACATGATATGGTCAACAAAGGGCCTGCCCTGCCCTTCGCGCCCCCAACACGGGTTGGAAAAGCCTTCAGTGGCACGGCGCATCGGGGTTGCTGCATTCAGCATGGCAAGCATTTCATCTTCACGTGAAAAGCGCCGATTGAAATCGCCAAGTATTGCAAAGGGCATGCCTTCACGCCGCCTTTCGCTGATCCACTCCACCAGAATTTGCGTCTGCTGGGCCAGGCTTTGGCAGTCGCTATTGTTGGGCTGGCGCACCGAGCCTTGGGCGCAGCCGCCATCCAGATGAACGGACAAAAGCCGCAACCGCGCCCCATTGGCGCCATGCAAGGTTATGTCGGCACCGCGGCGTAGTGAACGCCGTGCCGCAGGCCGCAGGTCAAGCGCGGCAAGATCAGGGTTGCGCGTAACGGAAAGACCTCGGCGCCAGGCAAAACCGGCGCGTTGAACATCTGTTTCGGCAGGAAAATGGAACTCATACACCGTTGAGTCAAAAACCCGCGCGGCCGCCAAGGGGCCATCCACTTCCTGCAAGGCAATCACATCCGCAGCCAGGCTTTCGGCATAAACACGCAGGCGGGCGAAATCCTGTTCGGTCCGGGTTCTCAGATCGTAGGGAAGGTTAGGGTGGCCAGATGGTTTGCTCGTCAGCCACGCGATATTCCATGCGGCGAGTTTGATTTCCTGCGCCGCCACCGGCGCAGCGAAAACAAGCAACACCAAAAGAATCAGCGTGCGCATCGGGCCCTCATATCAGCCGCACCGGCTCTGCCACGGAATTGGCACTTGCTGATAGAATTTCCAGGGGCCGGGCGCCAGAGGCAAGCAGGAAATCGGCAAGAGCATCCATTTCGCCGGCGGGGCGTGTTTCGTCATGGAAAGGATCATGGGCGGGGGAGCCCGGGGGTACCCAGATAATCGTCTCATACCGCGCGCGCGTAAGCAGCACGCGGTAGGTGTTCAGGATGTACCGGCTTTCTTCAGCGCCACGAACAATCTGCCATTGATGGCCGGCAAAGCGCCGCGCGCGCCATTGCCCGGCATGGCGGAGGAAATCCCCGCCCCAAGCGAGGCCAACCACATCCAATTCCAACCCCTGGCAATCATATTCGGTGGCGAAAGTTTCAAGCGCTTCCGAGGAACGGATATCCGGCCAGCGCTTGAGAAACCAATCCGCGATATCCGGCACCTGCACGCCGAGCCCTTCAGCGCGCAGCCGACGCGCACCGGCGGAAGCGACCAGCCCAGCGCGGCGCAAGCCACGGCTACGTGCGCGCAAGGCAGCACGCCAAGCATTGGCATCACGCGTAATGTAGTAGGGCAATTCGGGCGTCGCTGCCGCAATGGCGCGTGCGGCGGGCGCATCATTATTCAGCACCGCATCCACCCATTCGGTGCCCCTGCTGGTCCGCAGACTACGAATGGACGCTTGCAGATCAAGATCCTCATCCAAGGCAAGCCAGGGTTCGGCGCCTTCGGCCAGGCGTTGCGCGGGATCAACGGCGGTGATGCTGCGCCGCGCCGCGACCGCACGCCAGGATGGGGCAGCCGCAATCACGCGCCCCCATTCGGCAAGCCCGGCTTCACCCGTGTTGATTTCCTGCCCATTGCCGATCAGCGCCACAATCACCGCCCAGCCTTCGTGCCGCGCCATGATTTCCAGCGTATGGGCTGGCTCGCTCATGGTCAGGTGGCTTTTGCGGCGCTGTCCATCGCGGGTTGCCTGCGCCTGATCCCAGGCGCGCTGCGCTTCATCAAACACAATGATGCGCGCTTCGGGCGTTTCATGCGCATGGATCACATGATGTTCCAGAAAGCGATGGACATTCTGTAACGCGGTAAGCGCCGCGCGTTCTGCTGCCTCCCGCGCTTTGCCTCCCTGCGGCGCGGCGTCTTGTGCCAAGGCTTTTCGCAAGACCGTCACCAGCGGCACATTGCCGGAAAGGAAGGCCGCGCCATCCTCTCGCAGCGCGCCGAAAACCAGATTGAGGCCGCACAGTGTCTTGCCTGCGCCGGGAATGCCGGTGACAAAGACAACATAGCGCCCGCCTTCGGCCCGGGCACGCGCGATCACGCGGGCAATCGCCTCGGTCGTGCGGGTCAGGTTATGCGCATCGGCGCGTGTGGCGCCAATATCGGGCACGGCGTTGCGCCGATACAAAAGCCGCGCCGCTTCCAAGACGCTCGGCACGGGCCGATAGGCGGAGCGTGCCCAAGCTTCCGGTTCAATCGGCGTGATTGGCAGGGGAATTGCCGCCTGCGCGCGCGCGACAATGTGCCGCAACATGGCGCCATTCGCGATCATTACCGGCGCCACACCATGCCAGAATAGCGGAAGGTCAATCTCACGCTTAGGTACGCTTGGGGCGATGAGGATCGGGATGATCGGCACGCCACGGCTGCCAGCGTGAAAATCATGCAAATCCATGGCGTAATTATCCGTCTGGCGCAGATCAGCCAGATCGGGCTTTTGCGCCCCCATCTTGAATTCCAGCACGAAAATCGCGCGATCGGTCAGCAGAATGGCATCGGCGCGCTTTTCCAGACGCAGCAAATCGCATTCCATGAAGATGTGCCAAGCATCATCACCTTCAGCCAGCGCATCCTGCAACAGGGCCGCGCTGGCTTCCCAGGAATCGCGCTGCTTCAATTCAAGTGTGCCGAAGCGTGCCGCCTGTTCATAGGCCAAAGATGCAGCGATTTGCGCTGGCGTCTGGCGGCAAAATTCACCAAGCTTTTGCGTGAACCACGGCCTCATGCGCTTGGCCTTCGCGGCCAGGTGGCGATCAACACACTTAGCATCATCAGCGCAAAGCCAATCGCGTGGATGGCGGTAAACGCCTCCTGCAAGATCACTACTGCCACCAGCGCGGCGGTGGCGGGCAGGAAGGCCGTGAAAATGCCGGCAACACCAGCGCCTACGCGCTTCAGCCCCGCATACCACAGCAGCAGGCACAGCACGCTCGCCGTCACGCTATGGAACACCAATAGCGCCGCAAGGCGGGGATCGGCCAAGGCTGCGATGCTCGCCATATCGGGCAAGGCAAAGGGCGCCAGCATCAGGGCCGAGAAAATCTGCATCCAAAGACTGGCCGTAATCACACCAACGCGCCCAACGATACGCCGCGCCAGAAGCACATAAAGCGCTTCGCCGATGACGCCACCGAAAATCAGTAGATTGCCGAGTACCGAGCCCGCCGCTTCGCTGCCACTGCGCGCAGTGGTCATGGCCGCCATGCCAAAGGCGGCCAGCATCACGGCGATCCATTGCGGCTGAGTCAGACGTTCGCGCAGCCAAAAGGCGCTACCCGAAGCGACCACGGCAGGTAAGCTTGCCAGCACCAGCCCGCCTTCCAGCGCAGAAGTCAGGCGCAAGCCCGCAAGCAGGCCGGCATTGTAGATCACCGTGCCAAACAGCGCCTGCCAAGCAAGGTTGCGCAGAACCCCAGCTTCGGGTCGCGGCGCAGCTTCCAACAAGCGCGCCAAAGGCCAGAGCAGCAGCACCGCCAAAACACAGCGCAGAAAAGCAATCATTGGAATGGGCAGCGCTTCCGCCAGCAGCTTTGCCACCGCAATATTGGCACCGACCAGCGCCATGGAGGTCGCCAATTGCAGATAGGCGATGCGCGGCGCGCCCGGTGTCACGCGGGATCATCCGCCTGACGAAAGGGGGAAAGCGTTTCAAGGGCGGCCATTTCGCGTTCCGTCGCCGGGCGCTCGTGCGTGAGGAATTCAGCGACCGCGCGGGACAGCCCAGGATGCGCAATCCAATGCGCGGAATAGGTCGGCACGGGCAGATAGCCGCGCTGGATTTTATGCTCACCCTGCGCACCGGCTTCAACGCGCGGAATGCCATGCATAATCGCGAAATCCATCGCCATGTAATAGCAAAGCTCAAAATGCAGAAAGGGCACATCCACAACGGCGCCCCAGTTCCGGCCATAAATCGCATCGCGCCCGATAAGATTAAGCGCGGCGGCGACGGGTTCGCCATCACGCTCCGCTACCATCAGCAGCACGCGATCACCAAGCCTTTCACCCAGCAGCGGCCAGAAGGCTTTGGTCAGATAGGCGCTGCGGCCCCATTTCTTGTCCGTGGTCGCGCGGTAGAAGCGATGAAAAGCCTGCCAATGGCGTGGCGTGATTTCCGCCCCGCGGAGCGTGCGTAGCGTGAACCCTGCCGCCTGCACATCTCGCCTTTCGCGCTTCAGCGCCTTGCGCTTGCGTGATGCCAGCGCGCCCAGAAAATCATCAAAATCGCGATAACCCGGATTGGCCCAATGGAATTGCGTGCCCAGCCGTTGCAGCCAGCCGGCATCACCCAAGGCACGCCATTCGGCTTCCGTGCAAAAGGTGGCATGGATTGATGATGCCCCAATGCCCTGGCAGGCTTGCACCAGGGCACCGGCCAAAACATCTGGCCCGAAGCCAGCTTCGGGATGCAGCAAAAGGCGCGGACCAGGCACGGGGCTGAAGGGTACCGCCACTTGCAGCTTCGGGTAGTAATCCCCGCCGGCGCGTTCCAAAGCATCCGCCCAGCCATGGTCAAATACATATTCGCCCTGTGAATGGGATTTGGCATAGGCCGGGGCGCAAGCAATCAGGCGCCCTGCGCCATCCCGCAAGGCAGCGTGCTGAGGCAGCCAGCCGCGTTCTGCCACCGCACTGCCGCTTTCTTCAAGGGCAAGCAGGAAGGCGTGGCTCAGAAAAGGATTGTCACCGCCAGCACAGGCATCCCATTCGCCTGCCGGAATCTCCGCCATGGCGCGATGGAGCGTAAGCGTCAGTTCAGCAGGGCTAGTCATACCCCTTGATGTCGTCATTCGGCTGGCTAGGGCAAGCCTTGCCTCTCAGCCAATCTCAAACATCCCTTCCACTTCCACTGCCGCATCACCGGGTAGGGAGGGCACGCCAATCGTGGTACGCGCATGGCGGCCAATATCGCCAAAGACTTCCACCGCCAGATCGGAAGCGCCATTCATCACCAGTGCGTGCTGCGTGAAGTCAGCAGGTGCGGAAATAAAACCACCCAGGCGCACCACGCGCGTGACGTTATCCAAATCACCGGCGGCGGCCTTCAATTGCGCCAATAGATTGATGAAGCAAAGCCGCGCCGCCTCACGCCCGGTTTCAATGGAAACCCCCGCGCCAAGCTTGCCGGTATAGGCTATCTTGCCACCCTGCACCGGCACCTGACCGGAAATGATCACCAGCTTCCCGCTGATATTGAAAGGAATGTAATTGGCAATCGGCGCTGCTGGGGTGGGCAATACAATGCCAAGCGCAGCAAGCTTCGCTTCAATTTTACCGGCCATGATCTTATTCCTTCAAAAAGCGCCTTGGGCCTGCCTCAGGCGGCAGGGGTCAAATGGCGGCGCAGGCGAGGCGAAGGATGCGCTGGCAATTCCATCGGAAGCAAGGGCAGCACCGTGGGGCGGGGTTCGGGCGATGCCTCCTCCACCGGATCGGGCAGGTCATCACGGCCCAGGTAATCCTGCGCCAGCCGGCGAAACGCCCAATCAAGCAAGGATGTGGCGCGCCGTATGGAAGGATCACCTTCCACCTGGCCCCCATTGCCGGGCGCATAAGCGTAGGAATTGACGAAGCTGCTCAATGGTACGCCCTGGGATAGCCCAAGCGATACGGCCTGAGCCAAGGCTTCAACCAAGCTGCGCCGCACCGCCGATTCGCGCGGCAGAGAGAAGGAAACCTCTCGCAGATTACCGAGTTCATCTTCCAAGGCACGCAAGCCCACACGGCTGCCAGCGATACTGACGCGCCAGGAACGTGCGCGCGGCTGGCGCGGTACGCGTGCTGCCGCTTCCAGCGCGGCAAAATCAGCTGAAACCGCAGCCAATTCAGGCGGCAAGGCATCCAGGAAAGGGATCACCGCCGCTTCCATCGCTTGGCGCGCCTGCCTTTCCACATAGGCGAGCAGCCATGCGGCATCAGCGCCGGCCAATTCAGCCGCACGGGTTGGGACTTGCTGAATGCTGCCATCCGCGGCGCGCACCGGCTTGGTAAGGGCGGAAGCAGGCGCAACGCCGGCAGTTTCCGCGCCAAGCAGCAACTCAACCGCATCAGCCGGTGCAAGAACCACATAAGCCCGATGCCGCAAGCCGGGCGCTGCCGCCGCCGCCGCCAAGGCCGCCTGCGCCGCTTTGGCCAAGCCGGGCACAACGGTATCCTCGGGCGCCGGCGCGCTGATCAGCGGCACTGCATGCCGCGCGCCGAAGCGCTGCGCCAGGCGACCGGATTCGGCTTCTGCAGCGCCGCGCGTCAGGGCGGCGATGGCTGCGGCCACGCTGCGCGCCGCATCACTATCATAAGCCAAGCCAAAGGCAGCCAGCAGGCCGGCCAAATCGGCAAAACCAAGGTTCAGGCTTTCCGCCTTGCCCTTGCCCCATATATCCAAGGCCCGGATCGCCAAGCCGCAAGCCGCACGATAGGCATGTGCGTCAAAATCGCCGCCAGCATCCAAAAAGGCTGGCAGGTTCAAAACAAATCGGCCTTCGCCCTTGGTATCCTGCCAAATTTCTACCCCAGGCGCACCGCGGCGAGAAAGCAGCAAGGCGCGCAGCCCGGCTGCCAAGGCCACCGCCTCATTAGCATCGCTGAGCAGCCCTTCACGCTTGCCACGCTGAACCAAACGCTGGATCCAAGCTTCCGCTATTCGCGGCAAGGCCGCCGGCCCTTTGCCGGGGGCGAGCGCGGCCATTGCCTCACCGGCCTCCTCAGGCCAAGAAGCAGGTATGGCTACGGCGCGAAGCGGAGAGTCCGGGTCAGCCCCGGCTTTCAAACGCTTCAACGCAACCCCAGACCAGATGGTTCCGATGATCCCAATCACATCATCATGTTAGGGGGGTCGTTCCGAGTCGTGGAAGCCTCATTTTGTGTTTTTTTTAACCATTGGCCCCAGATTTTGATAAAACATCTCCGCTTATGGGTTTTGCGTGCCCCGCGCGCCTGTGCGATTATACTTGCAGCCGTGAATTAATCGGGAAGCCGCCATGCAGTTGCTCAGCACCTTCTTCATTCGCCTCACCAGCCGGCAGGTTGGGCAGGATCGTTTCGGTAACACTTATTGGGAGGCCCGGTCCCGGAGCGATTCCTATGGCAGGCCCATGCGGCGCGTGCTTTACGCTAAGGAAGCGCAGGCTTCCGCCGTGCCCGCCGAATGGTGGGGCTGGCTGCATCACACAACCGAAAAGCCTCTGCCCGAGGATGCGGCGCGCCGCCCTTGGCAGAAGGAACACCGCCCCAACATGACCGGCACCGCGGAAGCCTGGCGGCCAGTGAACCCGGCGGCCAACCGCGGCGGCGATTATGAAGCCTGGACGCCAGGGCGCTGACGGCGCCCTTTTGAAAGCCCATTTCGATGCAGAAGCGCAGTCTGGCGGAGATTCTGACCGGTTTGGTGGTGCTGGCCATCGCGGCCATGTTCCTGGGCTATGCTGTCACCAGCACGGGCCGCAGCTTTTCCGGGCCTGGGATGAATCTGACCGCGAAGTTTGACCGCATTGATGGCCTGGGCCAGGGCGCGGATGTGCGCATTGCCGGGGTTAAGGTCGGGCAGGTTGTGGCGCAGCGGATTGATCCTGAAAGCTTCCTCGCCGTGCTGACGCTGCGTGTAGATGCTGGGCTGAAGCTGCCCGATGACACATCCGCCGAGATTTCCAGCGAAGGGCTGCTGGGGGGCAAATATGTCGCGCTAGTGCCGGGTGGTGGCACACGCATCCTGCGTGAGGGTAGTGAAATCACCATCACGCAAAGTGCCATCAATCTGGAAAGCCTGCTGGGGCGGTTCATTTTCTCTGCCGGGGAGAGCAATCAGCGCGGCAATCAGGAAAGCCCGCCGGCGACACCGCGATGAGGCCCTTGCCCAAGCCGCCTGCCGCCTGGCCCGGGGCAGATGGCAAGTCAGTATCCTGCAACGAAAAGCTCAAGATGCTGGCTGAAAATCACACGGAAGCCGCCACGGTGCTGCGCGATGTTTTCGAAGACGCCCTGCTGATGGGCGTGGATGAGGACGCCATGCGCGAAATCCTGAAGGAACTGATCGTGGCATTGCCGAGCCCGAAGCGGGGCGCATGACAAGGCTTTTGGCCTTCGCCCTGCTTTGCTTGCCAAGCCTTGCGCAGGCGCAGGAATGGCTACCGCGCCAACAGGCACGTATCCAGGCGCTGGATAAGGTGACAGCGCGGGTGACGGTGCTTGAAGGCCGGGTTGGGGAAAGCCTGAGCTTCGGTACGCTTTCCATCCGTATTGGCGCTTGCCATGCGCGCCCCCACACGGAAGTGCCTGATTCCGCCGCCTGGTTTGAAATGACCGATAGCCGTGCGGTGCAAGGCAGCCCGCCCGTATTCCGCGGCTGGTTGTTCGCCGATGCACCAGGTGTGAATATGCTGGAACACCCTGTCTATGATGTGCGTATCCTAAGCTGTAAGTGATCCGAAGATTTCCTTTCTGAATCGCGCTTGGCACCCTATATTAGCTGCCGCTTGAGGAAGGTCAGCCGATGTCCCTTGCCCAGAATGGCGCCAGCATCCAGCCGTTTTTTGATGAGGCGACCAATACAGTCAGCTACCTGGTCTTTGACCCTGCCACCCGACAAGGTGCGGTGATTGACCCCGTGCTGGATTGGGACCACCGCAGCGGAGAAGCCGATACGCGTTCCGCCGATCGGCTCATGGCAGCCGCGCGAAAGGAAGGTGTTGCGATTGCGCTGATCCTGGAAACCCATGCCCATGCGGATCATCTGACCGCCGCGCCCTATATCAAGCAGCTTTGCGGCGGGAAGATTGGCATTGGCGAACACATCAAGGATGTGCAGCGCATCTTCCGCCCGGTTTTCGCGGCTGAGGACGTAAAGCCCGAAGGGGGCGATTTTGATCTGCTGTTTCGTGATGGCCAGCATATCGCGCTTGGATCACTGGATATTGAGGTGATTCATACGCCGGGCCATACGCCGGCCTGCGTCTGCTACCGGATTGGTGATGATGTTTTCGTGGGCGATACGCTTTTCATGCATGATTACGGCACAGCGCGGGCTGATTTCCCGGGTGGCGATGCCAGGGTGCTTTTCCGTTCCATCAAGCACCTGCTGGCGCTGCCACCGCAAACCCGGCTTTGGATGTGCCATGACTACAAGGCGCCAGGGCGCAATGATTACGCCTGGCAGAGCACGGTTGCCGAACAGCGCGCGCACAACCCGCATGTGAAGGATGGCGTGACCGAGGATGAATTCGTCGCGTTCCGCCAGGCGCGTGATGAAAAGCTGGCGGCACCCACGCTGTTGCTGCCTTCCATCCAGGTGAATATCCGCGCTGGGCGCTTCCCGGAAGCCGAGAGCAATGGCGTGCGCTATTTGAAGATACCGGTGAAGGCGCGCGCCGGGCTTGCATAAGACCTAGGCTTCGGGTTTGAGTCGCCAAGTATGAATTCATTGCCCAAAGAGGCCAAAAAACTCCAGGGAGGAGAACAAGGATGATGCGACGCCTTTTCATTGGGGCCGCCATGGGGCTTGCGCTGGCTGCGCCCACCCTGGCGCAGGGCCTGCCTGATCGGCCTATCACGCTGGTGAGCGGCTTTGCGCCCGGCGGCTCCACCGACATCACCGCGCGGCTGCTGGCTGAACGCATGCAGGCACATATGGGGGCCAATGCGCGCGTGGTGGTGGAAAACCGCCCCGGCGCTTCCGGCACGGTGGCTGCGGAATGGCTCCGCCGTCAGCCCGCCGATGGCACGGTGTTGATGTTGAATGAGGCGTCTTCCCACGGGCTGATCCCCGCCGCGATGCAGGGCGGCACCCGTTATGACCCGATTGCGGATTTCACCCATATTGCCATTGCCGCGAATGGCCCGTTGATTTTGGTGGCAGCACCAAATTTCCCTGCTGGCACGGCGGCGGAGGCAGTCGCGAAGCTGCGCGCTGGGCCGCAGGATAATCTGCCCTATGCGTCATCTGGCGTTGGTTCCATGCCGCATTTCGCCGCTGAAGCCGTGGCGGTTTCGCTGATGCTGGGTGGAAAATTCTCCCATGTGCCGTATCGGTCCGGCGGGTTGATGGTGGAATCCATCGCGCGTGGCGAAACGGCTTGGGGCGTTGCGGTGCTGGCTTCCGCCGCCGCGCAGGTGCGCGATAATCGGGTGCGCGGCATTGCGATTACGGGGCTGGAACGCTTCCCGGCTTTCCCGGATATTCCTACCTTGGCAGAATCTGGCATGCCCGGTTTTGACATTGGCAATTGGTTCGCCGTGGTTGGCCCGCCACGCATGCCGGAAGGCACCGTGACAGCGCTGAACCGCGCCATCAATGCCGCCTTGGCAGACCCGCAATTGCGGGAACGTTTCCTGATTGCGGGGATTTCGCCCTGGACCCGGCCCAATACGCCTGCCGATGCGCGTGCGTTCTTTCAGGCGGAGCTTACAAAGTTCAAAGGCGTTGTGGAACGCACCGGCGTGAAGATGGAACAATAGCCAGGTGGGGCGCCTGATAAATCTTCAGGCGCCCATTTGGTTTCAATCCTTCGGCGGCAGATGGAGCGCGACAACCTCGCCCCCCTGCCCCGGCACTTCCGGAAAGCGCCGCCGCACATCCGGGTCATGCCCTGGTATCACGCGGCTATCATCACCCCCCGCCAGCTTCTTTGCCGCGCGCCAGCCAGCCGCCATCGCCCCCAGATCGAAAATGATCGGGAAGGGATTGCCGCTGAGTGCATTGGCATAGAAATGCATGGCGTCTGAGGCCAGCACGACCGGCCCGCGCGCGGTTTGCACACGCACCACTTGCAAGCCATCAGAATGCCCACCGACGCGATGCACAGAAACGCCCGCTGCCACTTCGCCATCGCCATCATGAAACACGACGCGATCAGCATAAAGCGCCTTCACCATGGCAACCACATGCGCCGCTTCAAATGGCAGACGAATGGCATGCACGCACATATGCCGGCCCGTCGCGAAATGCATTTCGCGTTCCTGCAAATGGAATTTGGCACCGGGGAACATGCCAAGCGAACCCGCGTGATCATAATGCAAATGCGTGATGATCACATCCGATACCTTGGCGGCATCCGTACCCATGGCCTTCAGGCTATCGCGCACATTGCGCGAGATGGTCCGGCCTCGGCCGGCAGCGGTTTCCTCATCAAAGCCAGTATCCACCACAATTTCCTGACCATCCGGCGCACGCAGCAACCAGATGAAGTAATCAAGCGGCATGGCTTCATGCGCATCGGGCACGGGCAGCAGAAAATTCGTCTGCGCCGTGCGTTCATGCCGCCCATAGCGGATGGCATAGACTTCCCAATTCATGATTCTCGATTTCCTCCGAGTACCGTGCCGGTCATTTGTTCCAGCATTTTTGCAACCGCGGTGTGATCCACGCCCGGGCCAAGCGTGGTGGCTGCCGCCAGCCACATTTCCCGGCAGAGTGCTGAGAATGGCGCGGGCGTTGTTGTCTCTCGCCCCACTTCAAGCGCGATGGATAAATCCTTCACCATCAGATCAAGCCCAAACCCCGCATCGAAGCGCCGGGAGAGCACATATTCCTTGAACTTCTTCTGCGTGGAATTATTCATGCCGGAACTGGCATTCAGCACATCCACCATCGTCGTCGGATCAAGCCCGAAGCGCTGGCCAATCAGCAAGGCTTCAATGCCAATCAGGTAACCACCGGCCGAGACCAGATTATTCAGCGCCTTCATCGCCTGCCCGGCGCCAATATCACCGCAGCGATAGACGGATGTGCCCATGGCCTTCAGCACGGGCTCGGCACGATCAATCTCCGCTGCTGGCCCACCCACCATGATGGCAAGCTGGCCCGATTTGGCACGTGGCACGCCACCTGAGACCGGGCAATCAATCATCGCCACGCCATGGCCTGCCAGCATCGCCGCGATTTCCCGCGTGCGGCCTGGCTGGCCAGAGGTCATGTCAATCACCAGCATGCCGGGCTTGAGTGAAGGCAGCATGGCCTCCACCGCCTCACCAACCTGCTTGCTGGTGGGAACGATCATCACCACGCAATCGGCACCGCTTGCGGCTTCCGCCGGCGTTGCGGCGGCTTTCGCGCCGGTCTCGGTCGCGAAGGATGCAGCGCGGCCTGGCACCACATCACACACCGTCACCTCAAAGCCCGCCTTCACCAGATTGGCCGCCATGGGCCAACCCATATTGCCGATGCCGGCAAAGGCGATGCGCTTCAGTGCTACCGACATCACTTCTTCCCCGGAATCGCGCCTTCGGCGATCAGCACCTCATGCGCGGCCTTGAAGGCATCAAGCCCAGCCGGAATGCCGCAATAGGCGGTTGCGTGCAGCAATGTGGCTTTGATTTCATCAACGGTGACGCCGTTATTCAGCGCGCCCTTCACATGCAGCTTCACTTCCGGGATTTTGCCGAGTGCGGTCAGCATCGCCAGATTCAGCAGCGACCTGGTCTTGCGGTCCAGCGTGGGGTCGCCCCAAGCCCAGCCCCAGGCCCAGGCGGTGGTGGCGCGCTGGAAGGACATCATGAATTCATCGGCCTTCGCCATGGACGAATCCACATATTCCGGGCCCAGCACCGCACGGCGGATGGGCAAACCTTTATCGAACAGCGCCTGATCGTCGGACATCTTATGCTCCTTCATGAATTGGATGGGGCAGGCTGGCGTGATGACGCCATGCGGTCAACCGGGGTGGTTTGCGCGAAAGCTATTCCGCCTTTTCCGGTTCATACCAAGGCCAGCGCTGCTTCACGACCGGGCTATCCGGCGCATAGGCGATGCAGGTGCCGATCAAGGCCGGCCTGACCTTTTTTTCATCCACCACCTCACCTGCCGCGCGGCGCGCGGCGGCCTGTTCCACTTCCCGCTGGCGGCGCACGGGGTAGAGGGTTTGGAAGGCAACTGTGCCCATCTGGCCAATCACTTCGCGCAAATGCGTGCAGCCATGAATGCCGCCGACCCGTTCATTCACCGCGCGCACAAAGCCAGGCCCGATCTTGAGGCCCGCAAGCCGCGCGAAATTTGGCGCGGCTGCCGGGCAGATATCATAGGGCGTGAAATCAGATGCGGCTTCGCAGGACAGCACCTCAAAATCCTCAGTGATGGTCATGCGAATCCACATGCCATGCAAAGCCTCACCTGGTTCGATCCAGCCGCGGCCTTCATTGTTGAAGCCGTAGCTTTTGGTGTCCACCAGATGGGCTTCGATATCGAAAAGCCCGTCCTTGCGCTGATATCCGCGCAACTGGATGTCACGCAGATGGAGAAGGTTACGCTCGGCGGGGTCGGAAAGCGGCATGGGTCAATATCCGGTTACGCTGCACTGCAGCACCCTTCTGCCATGACGCGCGCATCAGGGCCAGATCAGGCGGCGGATAGGCGAATGGTGCCGTGCAGGGATTGGCCATGCGCCAAAACCCGCATGGGCGCGGCGGCGGCCAAGGCAGGGCGATTGGGCGCATCGGGCATGTGGCTCACGGGTTCCACACAGATCACGGGCTGCGTGGGTGGCGCATAGACCTGAACACCCGCGGCGAAATCGCCCGTGGCGGTGAGCGTGATGATGCCAGCGGGTGTGATGAGGCGCGCCACGCCATCACAACCGGCAAAGAAGTTATCAAGCCCGATCAGCCCAGCCTCATCCGCTGCGATGCCGGCGCAGGGTGTGAAGCTTTGCGGCAGCCCGCGCGCATCATGGCTGGCGCGTTGCGTGGATTTCAGATGCAATGATGAGGCAGCGTTACGGGTGAACCAGGGGTGCCAGCCCATGCCATAAGGAACGGCTGCTACGCCTTCATGCCGTAGGGTCATTTCCATGAACACGCCATCTGCATCGAGCGAAAGCACAAGTTGCGCCGTGTAATCGAATGGCGCGAAGGTCAGTCGTTGTTGCAGAACCGCGTCATCTGGCGCGGCGCTTACCACTTCCCAAGGCAGATCGCGCGCCAAGCCATGAATGGCAGTGGCTTCCGCTGCACGATTGATCGGCATGGCGTGGCCCGCGATGCGGCCACCATCCAGCCGATTGGCCCAAGGCAGCATCCAGAAGGCGCCATAGGCACCAGGATGGCGCGCGCCTTCCGGCGTTGGCACAAGAATATCGCGCCCGCGCCATTGCAGACTTGAAAAAGCCGCGCCCTGTTCCGGGCAGATCAGCGCCTGCCAATCACCATGATGCAGCTTCATTCCGGCGCGAAGTGATCCCGTGGAGAGGGCGCGTTGCGGGAATACTCAATGGCGGTATAGGCGCCGCCTTGATAGCGTTCTGAAACCGGATCAGATGTGATGCCTTCAAGCTCTGCGCGCCACACTTCGGCATTGTCCTGCGGCGCCCAACCGATACGCGCGCGATGATCCTCTCCCCAATAGGCGGACGGGTTATTGGATTGACCCCAAATCACCGCATGACCGACTTTCTCGGCAAGCACACAGCATTCAATCAAGCGTGTGAGATCAGGATAGGACAACCAAGTGGACAGCATGCGCCGATCAAGTGGCTTCGGCTGGCAGGAACCGATACGAAGGTTGACATTCTCAACCCCATGCTTGTCCCAATACATCCGCCCCATCATCTCACCATAGACTTTGGAGATTCCGTAATAGCCATCAGGGCGGAAGGCGCAATCCGCATCCAGCTTCGCATCATTGCCGCGCGGGCGTTCATGAAAGCCGATGGTGTGATTGGAACTGGCGAAGATCACCCGCGCGTCTTCGCGCCGCGCGGCCTCATAAACATGATAAAGCCCGCGCAGATTGGGGCCGAGGATTTCCTCAAAGGGGCGTTCAACACTCACCCCGCCGAAATGCAAAATGGCGCCACAGCCTTCCGCCTGGCGCATCAGCGCCACGCCATCATTCAAATCCGCCTGCACGAAGCGTGCGGATGGCGGTAGCGTGTCCGGAAAGGGCGCGATATCGGTCAGGCGCAACGCCCAGCCAAGCGCGCCAAGGCTTTGCGTCAGGTGCCGGCCCAGCGCGCCGGAAGCGCCGGTTAGCAACACGGGTTTTGATGGTGCATTCATGGCCTTAGCCTCCATAGCCAAGCAAAAGGCGCGGCAGCGTCAATGACATGGCCGGCCAATAGGTGGTGAGCAAAAGCGCTAGCAAAATGGCGCCGTAGAACGGCCAGATGGTGCGCATGACCTGTTCCATGGGTATTCGGCCTATGGCGCAACCAACGAACAGCACCGCGCCGACAGGCGGCGTTGTCAGCCCCAAGCCGAGATTCATCATCATGACCATGCCGAACTGCACCGGATCAACGCCAATGGCGGTGACCACGGGCAGGAAGATCGGCGTCGTGATCAAGATCAGCGCCGCCATATCCATCACGCAGCCCAGCAACAGCAAACAGACATTGATCATCAACAGGATCACGATGGGATTGGCGCTGATGGCGAGCATGCCTTCCGTCAGCAATTCCGGCAGGCGATACATGGCAAGCAGCCAAGCAAAAGCGGTTGCCGTACCAACAAGCAGAAACACAACCGATGTTGTGCGCACACTGGCCTTCACGGCGATCAGAAAATCCGGCCAGGAAAGATTGCGATAGACCAGCAGTGTGACCACCAGCGCCCAGATGGCGCCAAAGGCCGCACTTTCCGTGACGGTGAAAACGCCAGACAGCACGCCGCCCAGAATGATCACTGCCGTTAGCAACCCAGGCAGCGCATCAATGAAGGTCCAGAATAAATGCCGGAACCCTGCCCAGCCTTCGGAAGGATAGCCGCGCCGCACCGCCATCACATAGGCAGCGATACCCAAGAAAAGGCACATGGTAAGGCCAGGCACAATACCCGCGATGAACAGCGCGCTCACCGAGATGCCACCACCCGCCGCAAGCGAATAGAGAATCATATTATGGCTGGGCGGAATCAAAATGCCGGCGATGCTGCTGGTGACGGTGAGTGACACCGCATAATCCACGCCATAACCCTTGGCTTTCATTGCCGGGATCAGGATGGTGCCGGTGGCCGAGGTATCCGCCACGGCAGAACCGGAAATCCCACCAAACAGCATGGAGGTGGAAACATCCACCATCCCCAAGCCACCGCGCATCCAGCCGACACAGGCCGAAGCCAGCGCCACCAACCGACGCGCAATGCCGCCATGCAGCATGATTTCGCCAGCGAAGATGAAGAACGGGATGGCAAGGAGAGAGAAGATACTCATCCCACTCGCCATTTGCTGGAAGGCTACGGCAGGATTCAATCCTTCATAGATAAAGCCGGCAACAGCGGCGATGCCAAGGCAAAAGGCCACTGGCACGCCCGCCAGAACACCGAACGCGAAAACCGCGAAAATCAGAAAAAGCCCGGGTTCCATGCGCTATTCCAGAAAGGCAGCAGCAGGGCCGCGTTTTTCCGGCGCTTCCGGCACGAAGATATCGCGCAGCACCTGTTCAATGGCAAAAAGCGTCATCAGCGCCCCACCCAGAACCATTGGCGCATAGGTCCAACCCTGGCTGATGCCAAGCAAGGGAATACGGAAATTCGCCACCATTTCCACCAATTCCCAAGACCAAATCGCCATGCCAAGCCCGAAGGCGCCCACCAACGCATCGCAGCCAAGCGCCATCCAGCGCTGTGCGGCGCCGGGCAAGGCTTCACGCAGCCCAAGCACAGAAAGATGAAAGCGTTCCCGCACACCCACCGCGGCCACCGGCATGGCGATAGCGAGAATAGCGAGTGTAGCGCCGCGTTCGATCCAGGTTGGTGTGTCATTCAGCACATAGCGGCCAAAAACCAACCACCCCATCATGACCACCAAGGCGACAAGCGCCGTGCCGGCAAGCGCGATGGTAACACCCGCCAGCACATCAAGCAGGCGCGAGAAAGCGGCAAGCGGCGCGGGCATACCGCCGCGCCGCCCGGATTCACCTATGCTCACCGTGTTTCACGAATGCGCTTCAGCAAATCTGCCATGCGCGGCGCGGAGGCATATTTCGCGTAAACGGGATCCATCAGCGCCTGCCAGGGGCCGCGATCCGTCAGCTCAATCACGGTGGCGCCGCCGGCAATGACGCGATCACGCGATGATTTTTCGCGCTCTGCCCAAAGCTGGCGCTGCAGCGTAGCACTTTCCCGCGCAGCATCGCGCAGGATGGCGCGCTCAGCCTCATTCAGCCTTTGCCAGCGCTGGCGGCTGACCACCAGCACTTCCGGCACATTGGAATGTTCTGTGGTGGTGTAGAATTTCGCCACTTCGAAATGCCGTGTGCTTTCATAGGAAGGCCAGTTATTCTCCGCCCCATCAATCACACCGGATTGCAGGCTGGTGAAGACCTCACCAAAGGGCAGCGGCGTTGGGTTGGCGCCCATGGCGCGCATGATGTCAATCCAAAGATCGGAGGTCTGCACACGGATCTTCATGCCACGCACATCGGCGGGCGTACGTACCGGGCGGGTTGTATACAGGCTTCGCGCACCAGCATCATACCAGGCAAGGGTGATGATGCCGATCGCTTCCAGGTCGCGTGCGATATCCCCACCAATCGCGCCATCCACCACGCGATGGCTATGGCCGACATCACGAAACAGGAAGGGCAACGTCAGGATCGCGGTGGAAGGCGCCAGATTATTCAGCGGCGAAAGGTTGAAATTGGCGAAATCAATCGTGCCAAGGCGCATCTGCTGAATGGCTTCATCCTGCTGGCCAAGCTGCGCGGAATGGAAGGTGCGCATGCGGATGCGGTTATTGGTGCGCTGGCCCACCAGCTCCGCAAAGCGGTCCATGCCGCGGCCATTCGGGTAATCCGCCGCATGGATATTCCATCCGCGCCATTCCTGCGCCGAAACCTGGGCCGGCGCAAAAGCCATCAGGGAAAGCGCAGCAGCGGCCACGGCACCAAGCAAGCTGCGGCGGCGGGGTTTTGAGAGCAAGGACATGATGTTTCCTCCAGCCGGGCGGTCCTGCCGCCCTGTTCTTCGGTTTGAATGGTCAATCCTGACCGGATGGGCGCTCCCCCGTCAATCCAAAACCGGCCAGGGAATGGCCAAGCAGGGCGCTCAATGGCAAGCTACCCACGACAGACGCAAGGAAAACGCCCATGGCGCGCAAGAAACCCGAAGAACTCCGCAGCCATCGCTGGTTCGGCGTGGAGGATATCCGCGCCTTCGGCCATCGGTCCCGCATGCTGCAAGCCGGCTATTCGGAATCGGATTTTCGCGGCAAGCCGGTGATCGGGATCATCAATACCTGGTCGGAACTCAGCCCCTGCCATTTCCACTTCCGCACAAGGGCCGAAGAAGTGAAGCGTGGCGTCTGGCAGGCCGGCGGCTTTCCGGTGGAATTGCCCGCGCATCCCGTGACGGAGCAATATCAGAAGCCGACATCCATGCTCTATCGCAATCTTCTGGCGATGGAGACGGAAGAACTGGCCCGCAGCCATCCTTGCGATGGGCTGGTGCTGCTGGGCGGCTGCGATAAGACACCGCCTGGCCTGATGATGGGCGCGATCACCGCTGGACTGCCCTGCATTTTCGTGCCGGCTGGCCCGATGCTGCGCGGCAATTGGCGCGGCAAGACGCTTGGTTCGGGCAGCGATGTTTGGAAATATCACGCCGAATTGCGGGCCGGGAATATCACGGAAGCACAATGGAAGGATATGGAAGGCGGCATTGCACGCAGTTTCGGCACCTGCATGACAGCGGGCACAGCCGCCACCATGATGCTGGCGGTGGAAGCCATGGGCTTTACCCTACCGGGCGCTTCTTCCATCCCTGCCGCAGATTCCGCGCATCCGCGCATGGCGACCGAAACCGGAAAACGCATTGTGGACATGGTCTGGGAAGATTTGACGCCCAAATCCATCATCACCCAAGCCAGCATAGACAATGCCGTGACCGCCACCATGGCCTTTGGCGGTTCCACCAATGCCATCCCGCATCTTATCGCCATGGCGCGCCGCGCCGGCGTGCCGCTTGATTTGGAACGCTTTGATGCGCTGTCGCGCCGCGTACCACTGGTGGCAAACCTCCGCCCCAATGCCGGCGAAAAGCTGATGGAGGATTTCTTCTATGCCGGCGGCGCGCAGGCGCTGTTCCATCGCATCCGCGATTACCTTGACCTTTCCGCGCGCACCGTCACGGGGCACACACTTGGCGAAAATATCGCTGGCGCTGAGATTTTTGATGAGGAAGTGATCCTGCCGCTCGATCGCCCCTTGCAGGCGGAAGGCGGGCTTGCCGTTCTGAAGGGCTCTCTCGCGCCACGGGGCGCGGTGATCAAAACCTCAGCCGCTGAACCTCGCTTGCTCAACCACACCGGCCCGGCGGTGGTGTTTGAGGATTACGCCGATCTGAAAAAGCGCCTGGATGATCCTGATCTGCCCGTGACACCCGATTCAGTTTTGGTGCTGAAGCAGGCCGGACCGCAAGGCGGGCCAGGCATGCCGGAATGGGGTATGCTGCCGCTGCCCAAGAAGATGTTGCAGCAAGGCGTGCGCGATATGGTGCGCATTTCGGATGCGCGTATGTCTGGCACATCCTATGGCACTTGCGTTTTGCACGTGGCGCCGGAAAGCCATGTGGGCGGGCCGCTCGCCTTCGTGCAGAATGGTGATTTGATCCGCCTTGATGTCGCCAACCGCAAGCTGGATTTGCTGGTGGATGAAGCAGAAATGGTCCGCCGCCAAGCTGCGTGGAAGCCACCCACGCGCCGCTATGCGCGGGGCTGGACATCGCTATATTTGGACAATGTCACCCAGGCCGATGAGGGATGCGACCTCGCTTTCCTGGAAGGCCAACAACCCACGCCGGAGCCGGATATCTACTGATGCCCAAAACCGTCATTGAAGCCGCGGCCGCGCTCACCGCCGGGCGCACCACCTCAACCGCGCTGGTGGAAGAAGCCCTGGCGCGCATTGCTGATCCTGCCGGTGAGGGCAGCCGCGCCTTCATGGTGGTGCATCATGAGGCAGCCCGCGCGACAGCCACTGCAATGGATACGCTGCGCAAGGCGGGGCGCGCGCCAAGCCCTTATGCCGGCATCCCAATCAGCGTGAAGGATTTGTATGACGAAGCGGGCATCACATCCCGCTCAGGTTCCGTCGTACTAAAGGGCAGCTCGCCGGCGAAGCTGGATGCACCAACCGTGCAGCGCCTGCGGCGCGCCGGATTTGTCGTTATTGGGCGCACCAATATGGTGGAATTCGCCTTTTCCGGACTTGGTGTGAACCCGCATTACGGCACGCCGAAAAGCCCTTGGGATCGCGCCACTGGCCGCTTGCCAGGCGGTTCTTCTTCCGGCGCGGGTGTGGCGGTGGCGAATGGCATGGGCTTTGTCGGGCTTGGCACGGATACCGGCGGTTCCTGCCGCATTCCGGCAGCACTTTGCGGCGTTGTCGGCTGGAAACCCACCGCGCGGCGTGTGCCGATCACGGGCATTCTGCCGTTATCACCTTCGCTTGATTCCGCCGGGCCCTTGGCGCGGACAGTTGCGGATTGTGCGCTGATTGATGGCTTCATGGCGGGCGAGGAAGCACCCACACCCCCTGCCCCACCCCCAATGCAAAGCCTGACCTTCGGCCTGCCGCGCGGCACCTATTTGACCGATAGCATGGATGGCCATGTCGCTGCGGCGTTTGAAATCGCCTTGCGCAAATTGTCGCTTGCCGGCGCGCGCATCATTGAAGTTGATCTGCCAGAGCTTACAGAAATTCCACAAGTCACCGCCGCTGGCGGCTTCCCCGCAAGTGAGGCCCTGGCTTGGCATCGCCGCCTCATCGCGGAAAAGGCCGATGGCTATGACCCGCGCATCCTGAAGCGCATCCGGCGCGGTGAAGGCATGTCGGCCGCCGATTATGTGGACCTGATCAATGCGCGCGCGCGCATCATCGCGAGTGTCGCGCCACGCACCGCGCCCTTTGATGCGCTGATCTGCCCGACCTGCCCGCTTATCCCGCCTGCTATCGCGGAGGTGGAGGATGAAAAGGAATATAACCGTATCAATATGCTGCTGCTGCGCAATACGAGTGTCGGCAATTTTCTCGATCGCTGCTCGATCAGCCTTCCCTACAACGCGCCGGGCGAAGCACCCGTCGGGCTGATGTTGACCGGCGCGCATGGCGCGGATCAGCATCTTTTCGCGGTATCGGCAGCGGTTGAGGCGGTGCTGGCGGCGTGATCGCGCCGCGCTTTGGGTCTTTGCATGACGGCGCCGCGCCGGTTGCGGGCGGCGAAAGCTTCTCAGAATTGGCGCGCGTTGGTGGGGCGCGCGTTGAACGCGTCGCGTCCCGTGCCGTCACGGATGGCGCGTGGTATGAACAAGCCTGGACTGAATTCGTGCTATTGGTAGCGGGTAGCGCGGCCTTGGAATTCGCTGACGGCAGCAGGCGTGAACTGAAGCCCGGAGAATGGGCGCTATTGCCCGCGCTTTGCCGCCATCGCGTCGCCTGGACCGATCCCGCAGGCGAGACGCTTTGGCTTGCGGTGCATCTGCCGCCGGGTTGAAACGCCCTTCAGCCCTTTTTCTCATCCCCCGGCAAATCAATCCCCGTCAGCGCCTGCCAAACGCGAATGACAAAACCATCATCGGCGCCGCCCTGGCCCATGGCGCGTGCGGCGGTGAAAAGCTGCTGCGCTTGTGCGGCCAAGGGCACCGGGAAATTCAGGCCGCGCGCCATGTCATTCACCAGGCCAAGATCCTTCACGAAAATCTCAACCGCGCTGCGCGGTACGTCATCACCCGTCAGCACACGCGCCATACGGTTTTCGAACATCCAGGAATTGCCGGCGGCACTTGTCACCACATCATAAAGCGCTTGCGGATCAGCGCCGGCGCGAATGCCAAGCGCCATCGCCTCAGCGGCCGCCGCGATATGCACACCGGCGAGCAACTGATGCACAACCTTCACCGTGGCGCCGATACCGATCTCAGAACCCAACCGCCAGACTTTGGTGGCAATGGCATCCAGCACAGGCGCGGCCTTGGCGAAGGCGGCTTCACTGCCGGCACCCATCACCGTCATCTCACCCGAACGCGCCTTGATCGCGCCACCAGACACAGGCGCATCAAGATAAAGCATCCCCGCTGCTTCCGCCTTGGCCGCCAAAGCACGCGCCGCATCCGGCGCCATGGTGGCGGAGGAAATAATCACAGCGCCTTTCGCCATACGTGGCGCGGCACTATCCGGCCCGAAAACAGCCGCTTCGGTTTGCGCGGCATTCACCACCAACACCACCAGCGCTTCCATCCCCGCCGGCAAATCGCTGGCTTTCGCAACGGCGCCCCCGCCGGCAGCCATGAATTCATCGCGCGCCGAGGCACGGGGATCGCACCCCGTCACCTCCACCCCCGCGCGCAATAGGCTGAGCGCGGCGCCCATGCCCATACTGCCCAAACCAATCACCCCAACGCGCATCAGCGACTTCCTTTTCAAAACAGCGCGCGCAGCAGCTGCGCCAGCGCCGTGATTACCAGCAGCACCAGCACAATACGCTGCAATGTCTCCATGGATGGCATGGCAAAACCCTATGCCGAGCGAAACGCCAAAACCACGCCATGCGCTGCCGCCGGCGCCACGGCAATGCCACCGCCAGGGATGGCGCTGAAGGGCAGCCCCGCTTTGGTGAGGCATGCTTGCGCCGCCGCCAGATCAGCGACCGAAATGCCCAGCGTCACCGGCCCGGCATCGGGCAGCCCGGCCAGATCAAGCGCACCATAACGCGCGGCAAGGGCAGCACGGTTCAACACAATGATCGGCGCAGCGCTGGTCGGCACGCGCAGCACGCCATCGTTGATCACCTCCGGCGAGCTATCCAACAATTTGGCGATGGAAGCCGCGACTGAAGCAGGGTCAGCGGCCAAAACCTCAATGCCCGTCAAGCCCTTTGCGGTATTGGCATGCGTCATGCTGCCGGGCACCCAGGTAGCACCAGGCGTCAGATGCTGGCAGGCGAAAATCCGCAAACCTGGCGCGACAGGATCAACCAAATGAAACGTATTGAAGCGCGTTTCGGTGCGAGATCCATCGGGCATATCAACGGGCCTGCCAAAGCGCATCACCGGCATGGTCGGAATGCCGCGCGCGGCGACCTCAGCCGCGCCTTTTTCGGCATCAAGCGCACGCATGGCGATGGCGGTCATGCCTTCGCGGGTTTCCAGCACGGCGCGCCATTTAGCGTTCGCTTCTGTGGGTGTCAGCACGCCCAGGATTTCGAAGTAATCTTTCTCCAGCATCACGCAATTATTGCCGGTGCCCATATGGGCGGAATGCACGCCGCGCGGCGCCACGGTGAAGCCGGCGCGCGCAAAGGTCTCAGCCGCCTTGTCCAAATCCCGCACAAGCACGACGCAATGGTCAATGCCGCCAACATGTTCCAGCATGGTTTGCCCCTCAGCCCGCCACGGGCACAAGCCGCGTCAAGCGCGGCGGGTTTTGTTCTGACAAGAATATGCTGCCATCCGGCGACAGCCACATGCCATGCGCGCCATTCAACACCGGGCGGCAGCGCCCAATCAGCGTGCCATCCTGCGCCAATAGCGAAAGCCGCGGCACCTGATCCGTGACATAAAGCGTTCCCCCCGGCCCGCCATGCACCGACATGGGCTTGTGGTGATCTGTCCATTCGGTCAGCCACTCACCATCACTGGTAAAAACCTGCACACGATTGTTTTCGCGGTCTGCCACTGTCACGCGGCCATCGGGCAGCACCCAAACGGAATGCGGCGTGGAGAACTCGCCAGGCCCCGCCCCTGGCCTGCCCCAATAGCCCATCGGCGTGCCATCGGCGCTGAAGCGATGCACCACGGAAGCGCCATAGCCATCCGCCACATAAATGGACCCATCCGGCCCAAAGGCGACATCGCAGGGCGCGTTGAAGGGCTCACCCGGACGATGCCGCTTGCCAAGGCCGCCCAACCTTTTGCCGTGACGATCGAAAATGATGATTTCCTGCGCGTCACGATCCACCACAAAAACGCGACCATCGGGATGGACAGACAGCATATGGCCATCTGCCACTTCTTCCCCACCCCAGGCGGCAATGCGCTTGCCATCGGGGGAAAGCACTACAATCGCAGGACCCGCAGCGCCCGCGTAAGGGTCTTGGCGCAACTGGCAATAGACATTGCCATCCGCATCGCATGCCACATCAGATGGCGAACCCGCCCCGATCGGCACATCGCCCCAGGGACGTTCAACACGATAGAGCGCCTCGGCAAGGCGCACGAAAAGTGTGTGGCGGGTCATGCTTTGGTCCTTCATCGCTGGTTGAGCCGTATCATGCATGAAGCGCGCCATGGCGTCGAATGGTGTCCCCCGTTTTTGGGCTTGGAAGACGGGCCATGACGCTTTACCTAAACCGCCATGGCCAAAGACCCGCTGGCAACCCTGCAAAAGCTCCGCCGCCTTGAAGCTCAGGCGGAACGGCGCGCCTTAGCCGAAAGGCTGACGACCGAGGCCGCCGCACAGCAAGCCGTTGCTGCCGCCGAAAAGCTGCTGCGCGAGGAACGCTCGGAAGGCTGGAACCCCAACCTCGGCGCCTTTATCCAGAAAGCGCTGGATGATCGCGCGGCTGCGCAGCAGGCTGAAGAACAGGCGCGGCAGGCCACGGATCGGCAGCGCCAAATCCTGGCCGATGCGCGCGCGGCGGAGCGTGTGGTGGAAAAGCTCCGCGAAAACCGCGCGGCGGAAGCGGCGCGGGAAGAAGCGCGCCGCGAACAGAACCTGATGGATGAAGCCGCGCGCAAGCAGCCCTGAAGCGGCAGTTCAGCGCCCCTTGAAGATCGGCTTGCGTTTTTCAGCAAAAGCCAGCTGCGCTTCACGTGTATCTTCCGTGCGCGCAAGGGCGGCGGTTTGCGTCTGTTCGTAGCGATAGCCTTCTGACAGCGGCAGATATTCGGTCAGCGTAAAGCCGCGCTTGGCAGCCTCCACCGCAAGCGGCACCTTGGACGCAATCTCCGCCGCAATGCCCTGAGCGGTCGCCAGCAATTGATCCTGCGGCACGCAGGCAGAAGCGACATTCATGCGGAAAAGGTCAGGCCCATGGAAACGCCGCGCGGTATAAAGCATCAGCCGCGCATTGGATTGGCCGAAATGGCGCAGCACATGGCGCACGCCACCCGCGAGCCCAACCTCAACCTCCGTCATGGACATGAAACTGTCTTCGGCAACCACGATAATGTCGCAGACCAAGGCCAGCACGCAGCCCGCGCCAATGGCGGCACCATTCACGGCAGCAATCACCGGCTTGCCGCATTCCATGACGCAATCAAAGCCGGCGCGCACCAGGCGGTTATGGCGCGGGAAAGCGCCGGGGCGCGAGACATCCGGCCGGTCCTTCAAATCAGCGCCGGCAGAAAAATTGCGCCCTTCGCCGGTCAGCACCACCGCGCGCACTTCAGGCATTTCATGGAAGGTATCGAAAATGCGAATGATTTCATCACGAAAGGCGCTGTTTTGCGCATTCACAGGCGGGCGCGTGATCATCACGGTCGCCACATGATCAGTGATGTTTACCTTAAAGGCTTGCAGATCGGGAAAGGGGTTCATCAGCTACTCCAATGCCATATTGCCGGGGTTGCTTCAGTCAATCACGCGCATCAACTGATCGAAAGCCCAGTGGCCGCCACAATGCGCCGTGCCACTTCGCGGTCCTTGGCGATCACGGCCTGATAGGCGGCGGGGGAGGAAATCACAGAATCCGCGCCAGTCGCTTCCAGCCGCGCCTGAATCGCCGGGTCCTTCAACGCGTGATGAATGGCCGCGACAAAGCGATTCTGAACAGCTTCCGGCGTGCCGGCAGGCGCAAAGCAGCCAGTCCAGGACACCAGATCATAACCCGGAAAGGTTTCCGCAATCACCGGAATTTGTCGCAGGCTTGCCTGACGTTCGGCGGCGGTGCTGGCCAGCAGCGTCGTGCCGCGCTCCACCGCCGGGCGCAGGCTGGAATAGGAGATGATGCCCGCATCCAACCGCCCACCCGCCAATTCGCGCGCCACATCGGCACCGCCGCGATAGGGAATATGCTCCAGCTTGATGCCGGCCATCAATTGCAGCAATTCGCCCATGAAATGGCCGATATGCGCGACCCCCGGCGTGCCGTAGGTGATCTCCCCTGGGCGGCGTTTGGCTTCCGCCACAAATTCCGTCAGATCGCGCGCCGGAAAGCCCGCGCGCACGCCCAGCATATAGGGTTGCGTCGTGACCTGCACGACGGGAATGAAGGCGGTGGTATAGTCAATCGGCAAGCTCCGGCTCACCAGCGGCAGGGTGGCGAAGGTCGCACCTTCAAACAGAAATGTATGGCCATCGGCGGGGCTTTGCGCCACGGCCATGGCGCCGATGGAACCCGATGCGCCGGTACGATTTTCGATAATGAAGGATTGGCCAAGATGTTCCGCCACTTTCGGCTGAATGATCCGCGCAATGGTATCCGCCACACCGCCCGCGCTATAGGGCACAATCAAGCGCACAGGCCGATCCGGATAGCTGCCCTGCGCAAAGCCGGAACGCGCCAGAAAAGGCGCCGCTATACCCAAGCCTGCCAGCCCGCGCCGCGTGATCCGCGCCATCTCACCCCTCCCCCAGCTTGACCGCGCATCTTTGGCGCGGCGTGATAGGATTAGACGGTGCGGCGCGGATGGCGCCCAAGTCAAGAATCAGGGGAAGCACATGGCCGCAACGCTATTCGACAGGATTTGGGACCCGCATGTGATCGCCGATCTCGGTTCCGGCTGGTCGCTGCTGCATTGTGACCGCGTGCTGCTGCATGATCTCTCGGGCGGGCGGGCGCTGCGCGAAGTAGGCGAAGCGGGTTACGCGGTGCCGCATCCCGAACTTGCCTTTGCAACGCCGGATCACGCAGTGGCAACATCGCCGGGCCGCACTGCGGAAAGCTTCCCAAAAGGTGGTGAGCTGATCGCAGGTTTGCGCAAGCGCGCCGCGGAAACCGGCGTCCGGCTTTTTGATCTTGGCCAGGATGGCAATGGCATTGTGCATGTGATGGGGCCGGAACTTGGCATTGTGCTGCCCGGCACCACGCTGGTTTGTGGTGATAGTCATACCTGCACCAATGGCGGGCTTGGCGCGCTGGCCTTTGGCATTGGTGCATCAGAATTGCGCCATGTGTTGGCCACGCAAACCCTGCCGCAGAAAAAGCCAAAGCGCATGCGCATTCGCTTTGAAGGTGCGGCTCCAGCAGGTGTCACGCCGAAGGACATGATCCTGCATGCCATTGGCCGTTTCGGCACCGGTGCGGGCACAGGCTATGCGGTGGAATATGCGGGTTCCGCCGTGCGCGCCCTTTCTGTCGAAGGGCGGCTGACGCTGTGTAATCTTTCCATCGAAATGGGCGCCAAGATGGGCATGGTGGCGCCCGATGATGTGACTTACGAATGGCTCGCTGGGCGGCGCTTCGCGCCCAAGGGGGCGGCCTGGGATGCCGCCATCGCCCATTGGCGCAGCCTGCCGAGTGATGCGGATGCAGTCTTCGATTCCGATCTGATGATTTCCATGGCGGATATCGCCCCACAAATCACCTGGGGCACCAGCCCGGAACAGGTGCTGCCCGTCACGGGCCACGTGCCGGACCCGGCTTCAGCGCCTGACCCAATCCGCCGCGCCGCTTATGAGGCTGCCTTGGCCTATATGGACCTGAAGCCCGGCCAGCCGATTGCGGGCACGAAGATTGACTGGGTTTTCATCGGCTCCTGCACCAATTCGCGGATCGAGGATTTGCGCGCCGCCGCAGCCGTGCTGCGCGGGCGCAAAGTGGCGTCGCATGTCACGGCCTGGGTGGTGCCGGGATCAGAGCGCGTGAAGAAGGAAGCCGAAGCCGAAGGGTTGGATGCTGCCTTCACCGCCGCAGGCTTTGAATGGCGCGAACCCGGCTGCGCGTTATGTGTCGCCGCAAATGGCGAAGCCGTGCCGCCTGGCGCGCGCTGCGTTTCAACCTCCAACCGCAACTTTGTGGGCCGGCAGGGGCCGGGGGCGCGGACGCATTTGGCCTCACCGGCCATGGCGGCGGCGGCGGCGCTGGCGGGCGCCATTGCCGATGTGCGGCACTTCGCAGCGTAAGGTTGGGAAAAACATCATGGAAAAATTCACCAAACTTGCTGGCCCTGCCGCGCCCTTGATGCGCGCCAATGTGGATACGGATTTGATCATCCGCATCCAACGCCTGGTTGGCACTGGGCGCACCGGGCTTGGCCCCTATGCTTTCGAGAATTTGCGCCTTCTGGCCGATGGCTCGGAGAATCCGGATTTCGTGCTGAACAAGGCGCCCTATCGGGAAGCGCCTATTCTGTTGGCCGGCGCCAATTTTGGCTGCGGTTCATCGCGTGAAGGTGCCGTTTGGGCGCTGATGGGGGCGGGCATTCGTTGCGTGATTGCGCCAAGCTTCGGCGATATCTTCCACAACAATTGCTTCCAGAATGGCTTGCTGCCGATTGCATTGCCCGACGAAGTGGTGAAGCAAATCGCCGCTGAAACTGAAGCCAGCCAAGGGGCGCGCCATACCGCGATTGATCTGATGCGCCAGGTGGTGATTACGCCCGAAGGTGCCGAAATCCCCTTCAGTATTGATGCGCGCAAGCGCGATGCGCTGCTGGAGGGGCTGGATGATATCGCCCTGACGCTGCGCCTGAAGGACCAGATCGCCGCCTGGCAGGCTTCTGACCGCGCCAAGCGCGGCTGGGTCTGGGAAAGTGTGAAGCTGTAGAACGGTTGGGCGGGCATACAGCCCGCCCGGAAAAGTTTCAGCCCTGCGGCACCATGCGCTGGGCGGTTTCCTGCAATTCCTTGGCCTTCTTCACGGCGCGATCAATTTCAGACGCGGTGCGGTCCAGCGCGTCGCGGTAGGACTGCATGCCCGACTGCATGCCGCCCACCTTGCTTTTCAGGTCGCCCATGGCGGCGCGGAAATCAGCGGTGGCGCGGGCCTGGGCGCGCAGCGCATCATCCAGCTTGAGAAGCGCGATGCGGAGCCTGTCCTGCGGCTTCTGTGGGAAGGCGACAACCTCGGCAATCTTGCGATCTTCAGTGATGGTAATGGCAGAAGCGCTCATGGTTTGGTCTCCGTTTGGTTAATCGAAGACTAACTCAGTTTAAGAGTTTTTTCCATCATTTTTTTAAGAAAAAATAACTCGGAGTGAAGAAATTTATGATTTCTTTGTTTTTCAAAGGGATATTTTTAACTGAAATTTACTAATTAAAACTTGGAATAAAATAATCTTTACTTGAATTCAACCCAAGGTTTCGCCCCCGGCTCCGGCCAAGCCAGAATCGGGGGCTGGCGCGTTTACTGATTCGTGAAGGCAGCCTTCCGCTTTTCCGCAAAGGCCGCCATGCCTTCCTTCTGATCCGCGGTCGCGAACAGGGAAAGGAAAAGCCGCCGTTCCGTGCGCACGCCTTCCGTCAAGCTGCTTTCAAAGGCGGCATTCACCGCTTCCTTCGCCATGGCGACCGAAGGGCCGGAAAGGGCCGCGATCTTGTCACCAATCTTCAGCGCTTCCGCGATCAACTCCGCCGCCGGCACAACGCGGCAGACCAGATTGGCGCGTTCAGCTTCTTCGGCATTCATCATCCGCCCGGTCAGCACCATTTCCATGGCCTTGGATTTGCCGATGGCGCGCGTGAGTCGCTGAGTGCCGCCGGCACCGGGAATAATCCCCAGGTTGATTTCCGGCTGGCCGAATTTCACCGTATCGGCAGCGATGATCAGATCACACATCATGGCCAATTCGCAGCCACCACCAAGCGCGAAGCCGGATACGGCAGCAATCACGGGCTTTTGGATTTCCAGCACCGTTTCCCAATTGGCGCCGATGAAATCATTGAAATAGACACCCGGGAAATTGCGGTCCTTCATTTCCTTGATGTCGGCACCCGCCGCGAAGGCCTTTTCGCTGCCGGTGATCACAATGGCGGCAATAGCCGGGTCCTTATCGAAGGCCCGCAAAGCGGTGCCGAGTTCAATCATCAGCTGATCACACAGCGCATTCAGCGCCTGGGGGCGGTTCAGCCGGATCAGCCCAGTCTTGCCGTGAGTTTCAACCAGGATCATTTCAGGCGCCATGGCGGTTCTCCTTCATCTGTTGTGCTGCATAAGGCCATAGCACAGCCGTGAAGAAAACTGCCCCTTTCAGGGCAGCACCTGGCGCTCAGATTTTCTCAACCCGCGTCAGCCAGCATCCAGGCCGCGCGGTGTGAATATTGATATAGGCCACGCGTGGGTCGTCGAGCCTTGCGCGCAGCGCTGCCTCGGCCTCCTCCCCCGGCACGACAATGCCAAGATCGTAAAGGCACATCCCCGCCGCATCGTAATGGCGGAGGCTGATGATGCTATTGACCAGCACCGTCTCGGGCAGCGCATCTTCAAGCACTACCCCGCCGCAGTCATGGGCGTGCAGAAACACCGGCGAAGGAGTCCAGTAAGGCCCCTGCGGCAGCGGCAAATCCCAGGACGCCAAGAGCATAGCCTCGCCCGGCTTGCCCAAGTGGAGACAAGCACGGCAAGGGTAACCCGGCCCATCCACCGGGCGGAGATGAACAGGCCCCCCGCGATCATCACGACGGGAAGCTCGAAAACGCTGGGCGGCATCGGGGTCCATGGGGACGCAGCGGAAACGTGTCATGCGGGAAATATGCCCCAGACAGCGCTGAGAGACCATCCGCTTCTTGCGCTGACTTGCCCCAGTTTGGAAAGGGTCAGCGCTGCCGAATGGGGCAGAAAAAGCTCGAACGGCCGGATTGCACAATGCGCTTGATCCCCGGGCAATCCGGTGCGCCGGGACAGCCCGGGCAGGCTTCCCCTTCCCGGCCATAGACGGCAAAATTCTCCTGAAAGCGCCCAATCTCGCCATCGGCGCGGACGTAATCGCGCAGGCTTGATCCGCCAGCGGCAATCGCCTCGGTCAGCACGGCCTTGATGGCGGGGGCCAGCCGCTCTGCCCGCACCCCCGCCACCGTATGGGCGGAACGGCGGGGTGAGATGCCGGCGCGGTAAAGCGCCTCACAGACATAGATATTGCCAAGGCCAGCGATCACCCGCTGATCCAGAAGTGCGGCCTTGATCGGGGTACGCTTGCCCGCCAGCGCGCCAGAAAGCCAAGCCGGGGAGATTTCCGGCCCGAGCGGTTCCGGGCCAAGGCCAGCCAGGAGCTTGTGTTGGTCCTCAGCCTCGGTTGCCACCAGATCCACGCTGCCAAAGCGGCGCGGGTCCACAAAGCCGATATGCCAGCCGCCTTCCGTGCCGAAAGCCAGATGCTCATGCGCCTCGGGCGGGGCGTTATGGCCGCGCGCGTCAGAGAATACGCCCTGCTTGGCCAGGCGAGGCACCACCGGCGCACCTTCCTGCCGCGCCACCATGCGGCCTGACATGCCAAGATGGATCAGCAGACTTTCGCCCCCCTCCAGCCGCATGAGGATATATTTCGCCCGGCGGCGGAAGCCGACCACGCGCCGCCCGCGCAACCGTTCCGCAAGCCGTGGCGGGAAGGAAAAGCGCATGCCATCGCGGCGCGTCTCGGCCCAGGCGATGCGTTCACCTTCCAGCACGGCCTGAAGCCCGCGCATCACGGTTTCCACTTCTGGCAATTCGGGCATTGGCACTCCCCTTTCTGGCGCCTCGCGGTTATGATGGCGCCATGATTGATCCCGCCGCCCCAGAGACTGATTTCGGTTACCGCAAAATCCCCAAGGCCGAAAAGGCCGGCATGGTGCGCGCCGTGTTCGAAAGCGTGGCACCCAAATATGACGTGATGAATGATTTGATGTCGCTTGGCGTGCATCGGGTCTGGAAACGCATTTTTGTTAATGCCATTGGCGCGGGGCCGCATGACACGCTGCTCGACCTTGCGGGGGGCACGGGCGATATCTCCTTCCTCGCGCTGGAACGCGGCGCGGGGCGGGTGATCCTGACGGATGTGAACCCCGCCATGCTGGAAGTGGCGCAAGGGCGCGCCCTGTCACGCGGGCTGGTTAGCGGGCTTTCCTTCATGTGCGTGGATGCGGAACGCATTCCCCTGCCGGACCGCAGTGTGGAGAGGGTGTCTATCGCCTTTGGGCTTCGCAATTGTACCGACAAGGATGCGGTGCTGGCCGAGGCGCGGCGTGTGCTCCGCCCCGGCGGGCGGTTCCATTGCCTGGAATTTTCCAGGGTTGAGGTGGCGGCGCTGGAAGCCATTTACGATGCCTGGTCCTTCAAGGCGCTGCCGGTGATTGGCGAATATGTCGCGAAGGACCGCGCTTCCTATGAATATTTGGCCGAGAGCATTCGCATGTTCCCGGATCAGGAAACGCTGGCCGGCATGATGCGCCGCGCGGGGCTGGAGCGTGTTTCCTATCGGAACCTATCGGGCGGCATTGTCGCCATACATAGCGGCTGGCGGTTGTAAAAGACCTTATTCCGGATCGGGCGGCAAGTCAGGGACGGGCTTGCGGGTGTCTTCCGCCCAATCCGTGCTTTGCTTCATGCGGCTTCGCACCAGATAAGCCGCGCCAAGCCCCACCGCGCCAAGGCCCGCCAGCCCCGCAAACCCCATAGCCGCCACGCCACCAAGGCGCATGACGGCAAGCCCGCAGGCCAGTTTCGGCAAAATCATCGGAACACCTTATCGCTTCTTGGCAGCATCATCCCTGCCGGGTGGCGGGATTGGCAAGGGCCTTTGCGCCGCGCAGGAACAAAAGGCCCCAGCTTGGGGCAGGCGGTTCACCTGGGTCGCCTCCCCGCAATGGGGGCATTCCATCACTTCCCTAGGCGTCATGCCTGTTTCTCACCCTTATCCGGCAAGGGCCGCATGGCGCGGAGCTGCGCGGCAAGCGCCCCCTGCCCGGCCAATTCCGCCAGCAAAGCGGCTTCTTCGCGCGCGGCTTCAAACCCCACCCGATAGCCAGCATAGGTCGCCTGATCGAGACTTTGGCCAAGTGCCTTGCCGATGGCCTGCATGAATGGGTTCTCCCCTGATCCAGGGGCTTCAGCGCCCCTTGCAATACCCCGCGCCGGCATGGCTGGTGCCTGAAGGGCAGGAACCATTGCGGCTTGGTACATATTCAACCCGCCCATCGGTCCGGCAATACCCCGCCCCGGCGTGGCTGGTGCCAGATGGGCAAGACCCATTACTGGCGGGCACAAAGCCCGCGCCGGAGGAAGACCGGCAATAGCCAGACCCAGCATGGCTGGAACCCGATGGGCAGGAACCATTATGGGCAGGCACCATTTGCTGCGCCATGGCAGCGCTGGCCATGGTAACGAACATTCCAACAATCGCAGTGCGTAGCATCATGGGGCGGGGTCCTTCATCGGGAAGCTTGAAATGAAGCCATCAATCCTGGCTTTCCGATGACAAGCTTATGGCACTGAAGGGTAAATCAAACCCTTTCCAGCACCGTCGCAATGCCCTGCCCCACACCAATGCACATGGTGGCCAAGGCGCGCTTCAGACCGCGTTCCTGCATTTCATGCGTGGCGGTCGCGATCAGCCGTGCGCCGCTCATGCCCAGGGGATGGCCGAGCGCAATCGCGCCACCATTCGGGTTCACCCGCGCATCATCAGCAGCAATGCCAAGCCCGCGCAGCACCGCCAGACCCTGCGCGGCGAAGGCCTCATTCAATTCAATCACATCCATCTGGTCTTGCGTCATGCCAAGCCGTGCAAACAGCTTTTGCGTCGCCGGCACCGGGCCAATACCCATTACGCGCGGCGCGCAGCCAGCGGTTGCAACGCCGACAAACCGGGCCAGCGGCGTCAGCCCATGGCGCTTGGCTGCCGCCTCACTCGCGATAATCAGCGCGCAGGCGCCGTCATTGACACCTGAAGCATTGCCAGCGGTCACCGATCCATCCGCCTTCACCACCGGCTTCAACTTGCCAAGCGCTTCCATGGAAGTTTCGCGCGGATGTTCATCAACGCTCACCACCACAGGGTCCCCCTTACGGGACGGTATGGTCACGGGCACGATTTCCTTGGCAAGACGGCCATTTTTCTGTGCCGCCGCCGCGCGCGCCTGGGAACGCAGCGCCATGGCGTCCTGATCTTCGCGCGCGATGTTGTGGTCGGCAGCGACATTTTCAGCCGTCTCCGGCATCGAATCCGTACCGTAGCGCTTATGCATGGCAGGGTTCACGAAACGCCAGCCAATGGTGGTGTCGTAAATCGCATTGCTGCGCGAGAAGGCGCTTTCGGCTTTCGGCATCACGAAAGGCGCGCGAGACATGCTTTCAACGCCGCCCGCGATCATCAACTCCGCCTCACCGGCGCGAATGGCACGCGCGGCAATTCCCACTGCATCCATGCCCGAACCGCAAAGCCGGTTCACCGTGCTACCGGGGATGGCTTGCGGCAGGCCGGCCAGCAGCAGCGCCATGCGCGCGACATTGCGGTTATCTTCACCCGCCTGGTTGGCGCAGCCGAAGATCACATCATCCACCGCCGCCCAATCCACCGAAGGGTGGCGTTCCATCAGCGCCTTCAGCGGCACCGCGCCAAGATCATCGGTGCGTACAGAAGAAAGGCTACCGCCGTAGCGACCGATTGGGGTGCGCAGAGCGGCGCAGATGAAGGCTTCCTGCATTGTATCGTTTCCCTAAACCCTATGGCGTGAGCGGCGCCGCATGATCACGGTAAAGAATGGACCGAGCAACTACTGGATGGCTCAGCCATGGCGCCTATGCGGATCAGCGGCATTTCATCACTTTTGGCATCATCGGCGCCGAATCCAGCCCCTGACAAGGGCATTTCTATGGAAGCGGCAGCCTTGCAAATAAGTGCCAAGTCGGCAGCTTTCAGCGCCCACGGCAATAACCCGCCCCGGCATAGGTGGTACCTGGCGGACAATTGCCTTGGCGACGTTGAAGATATTCTGTGCGCCCATCTGTCTGGCAATACCCACCACCGGCCTGGAGGGTGCCAGAAGGACAAATCCCATTGCGAGACGGTACATAGCCTGCCCCGGAAAAGGAACGACAGAGACCCGCACCAATGAAACTGGCGCCGGATGGGCAGGCCGCCCCCAGTAAAGGCACTGTCTGCTGCGCCAAGGCAGCGCCAGCGCTAGCAAGAATAACACCCAGAACCAGGACGCGCAGCAAGCCAATCATTCTTTCTCGCTCCGACAAAAGCCCTTCTGGGCATATACGCCAGAACGATCAGGATCAGATTTCCGGGCCATGAAGCCCGCTCCATCATCATAGGCGCCCCGCCGATGGACCGGGGCGCCTAATGGGGAAGGCTAGCTTCCCCATTAGCTACGCCAGCGGGGCTACTATTCGGGCTTTACGCCGGCAGCACGCAGCACATCCGTGTAGGTTTTGACCCCTTCGCGTACCAGGTTCATCACCTGTTCGGGCGTCTCATAGCCAGCACGCGGCACAACGCCCGCCAATTCATTAAGGCGCGGAGCGCTTTGCTGAATAGCGGCCCGGAAAGCTGCCCCCAACGCCGCCACAATCGGCGCCGGCGTGCCGGCTGGGGCCAGCATCGGGAAGAATTCCTCAAAAATAAATCCTGGAATCCCGGCTTCGGTCGCGCTCGGCACATCCGGCAAGGCGGGGCTCCGCTGGCTTGATGCGACGGCCAGCGCCCGCAGCCCACCACCGCGCACCTGGCCAAGGCAGGAAGCCATGGTGGGTGTGCCGAATTGCGCCTCACCACTCACCAACGCCGCCACACCCGGCCCGCCGCCGCGGTAATGCACCAATTCGAATTGCGCGGCGCTGATGCCGCGGAAAATCTCGCCCGCCAGATGCACGCCGCTGCCAATCCCGGCCGAGGCGAAATTGAACTTACCAGGATTGGCGCGCAGCAGCGCGATCAGTTCTGCCGCCGTAGTCACTGGCGTGCGCGGGTTGGACACCAACACGTGGGGCGAAAACCCAGCCACCGCGATGCCAACGAAATCATTGATGGTGTCATAGGGCACACGCGCGACCAGCGCCGGCACAGAAGCATGGGCGCTATTGATCAGCACGGTGTAACCATCAGCCGGGGAGCGTGCGGCATTTTCTGCGCCAATCACGCTGCCCGCGCCGGCGCGATTCTCCACCACCACGGGCTGGCCCAGAATATTGCCCGCTGCTTCCGCGATGATGCGCCCAACAATGTCATTCGACCCACCTGGCGCGAAAGGCACCACCAGCCGCACAGGGCGTGTCGGGCGCCAAGCGGCCTGCGCGCGCGCCACATTAGGGGCAAGCCCGGCGGCCAAGGCCAAGCTAAGAGCTGTTCTGCGTTGCATCATTGTTGGTTTTCTCCCTTTCCCTGCCGGGCCGCTCATTGTGCCCAGACATTATGAATATTCCCGGCCATTCAGCCTTCGGGCATTTGTCTAGCGCAAGCAGCACCATGGGAGAATAGCCAAAGCCCCTCGACGCCGCGCACCCGCCGCCCCATTCTTCCGCCATGACCGAAAACCCTCTGCTGACCCCCTGGACCACCCCCTTTGGCCTGCCACCCTTCAGCGCGATTGAGGCCGCGCATTTCCCGCTGGCTTTCGAAGCTGCCATGGCCGCGCATCGCGCGGAGGCCGCCGTAATCGGCGCAAATCCTGCGGCGCCGAGCTTCGAGAACACCATCGAAGCGCTGGAAGGCGCGGGCCGGCTGCTCAGCCGCATCGGCGCAACCTTCTTCAACCTGGCGGCGAGCCACGCGACGGAGGCGCTGCAGCAGGTGGAACGGGAAATGGCGCCGAAACTTGCCGCACATCGCATGGCCGTGGCGCTTGACCCGGCAATCTTCAAACGCGTCTCGGCCCTGCACGAAACGCGAGGCACGCTGGGGCTCGCCCCCGATCAGCATCGCCTGCTGGAACGGCTTTATCTCCGCCTGACACGTGCTGGCGCGGGGTTGGATGCGAAGGCGCGGGCGCGGCTGGCGGAAATCTCTACACGGCTTGCGACGCTACACACTGGCTTTGGCCAGAATGTGCTGGCCGATGAGAATGAATGGCGCCTGGTGCTGACCGAAGCTGATCTGGATGGCCTGCCCGATTTCGCGCGCCACGCCGCGCGGGAAGCCCCAGAAGCGCTTGGCCTTAATGGCTATGTCTTTACCCTGTCGCGGTCTTCCGCCGAACCCTTCCTGGCTTTCTCCGCGCGACGCGATTTGCGCGAAAAACTCTGGCGTGCCTTTGCGGCGCGGGGCGCACTGACAGCGGGGCGGGAGAATGCGCCCTTGGTGCGCGAAATCCTGATACTGCGCCGCGAACGCGCGCAATTATTGGGCGAGGCGGATTTTGCCTCCTTCCGCCTGCGCGACACCATGGCGGGGTCACCGGATGCGGCCGAGGCTTTGCTGAAGGCGTGCTGGGGGCCGGCCAAACGCCGTATCGCCACGGAAAAGGCCGAGCTTGAAGAATTCGCCCGCGCTGCCGGCCATCACGGTCCGATCGAGCCCTGGGATTGGCGCTATTGGGCGGAGAAGGCGCGCCAAGCCAAGCATGCCTTTGACGGCGCCGCGCTGAAACCGCATTTCGAGTTGGAAGCCATGCTGCGCGCTGTCTTTGACACCGCGCGGCGTCTGTTTGGCTTGGTCTTCGAAGAACGCGCCGATATCCCGCGTTACCATGCGGATGTGCGCGGTTTTGAAGCACTGGATGAAGCGGGCAAGCATGTCGGCCTGCTGCTGCTGGATAATTTTGCGCGGCCCGGCAAGCGTTCCGGCGCCTGGATGAGCAGTTTTCGCGTCGCGGATGGTCTGGGGGATGGCACCGCGCCCATCATCATCAACAACAATAACCTGGCGCGCGCGACACCAACGCTGCTTTCCTTTGATGAGGCGCGCACGCTGTTTCATGAATTCGGCCATGCGCTGCATGGGCTCATGAGCCGCGCGCACTATCCGTCCCAATCCGGCACCGCAGTGCTTGGCGATTTTGTCGAATTCCCATCCCAGATCATGGAACATTGGCTGAGCCTGCCGGAGACGTTGCAAACCCATGCGCGGCACCATGAAACCGGCGCGCCACTGGATGAGGCGCTGCTCGGGCGCGTACTCGCCGCACGCAATGATGGGCAGGGTTTCGCGATGGTGGAATACCTCTCCTGCGCCATGATTGACCTCGCGCTGCACCGGCATAAGGCGCCGGAAGCGCTGACGCTGGAGGAATTTGAAGCGGCCTTCTTGCAGGAAATAGGCATGCCAGAGGGCATGGCGCTACGCCATCGGCCAATCCATTTCGGCCATTTGTTTTCCGGCGATGGTTATGCCGCTGGCTATTACTTCTACCTTTGGGCCGAAGTGCTGGATGCCGATGGTTTCGAAGCCTTTGAGGAAACGGGCGACCCCTTCGATCCCAATCTTGCCGCGGGGCTGAAGCGGATTTTTGAGGCCGGCGACACGGCAGACCCCATGACGCTTTACGCGACTTTCCGTGGCCGCCCGCCACAGGTGGATGCGCTGCTGCGCAAGCGCGGGCTGGTTGGGGCGTAACCGGCGCCACCCTCAGCCCGGTGCTGGCAGCTTAAGGACTGCCAGAAACTCTCCAATTTCCTGAAACCGGCCCTATGGCGGATCCATGAAGGCAGATGTCATGGAAGCGCGCGCGATAAGGGACCGCATGGAAGGGTTGGCGTGGCCTTCATGCGCGGTCAGCGCTTCCATCGGGCAAAAATACTCATGCGGTTGCGGCACCTGATTGCGCGCGAAACCCGTGTAATGTTCCCGCTGCAAGCCATAAAGTACGCGGATATCGCGCACCGGAAGCGTGAGCCCCGCCACAGGTTCCGCCACGCAGGCAGGGATCATCCGCCACCGCGCCGTATCATCTTTCGGTTGAATTGGCGCCAAAAGCCATGGCAGGGGACAGAAGGCCAAAAGTGACGTCGTGGAGGGCGCAAAGCGTGAACGCTTGTCCAACAGGTTCTGGAAGGTTGAGCAGGCTTCGATGCAGAGAATATCGGCATAGGGGTCTTCCGGCGTGCCGCCGAAATGCAACCAAAGCCCGTCTGGGATAGTCCGCATCCGGTCAGAACCAGGCACTTTGAGATAGGGTTGGGCGATGGGTTCACCCTCACTCGGGCGGGCGCGCAACCAAGCACCATCGGTACTGGGGGTGGCGCCTGGCGGCCTTTGGGGCCAGGTTTTCAACCGCGCACGGACGATATTGTCGAGACGAATGGTTTTATGGGCGCTACGCAGATTTTCTCTCATAACACGAATTATCCCCTACAAATACAACCTATGGTTAAATTATGATAAATTTCGCCTCTTCAATCAAGCGAATTTACCTGAAGAATTCCCCAAAACTTCGAGTCATATCCCAATCTAAGAGCATTTTCTTGAAATCTAACTTTAACAGATGCAACTAACTGATTCTATGGAATCGCGATTAAAATTCGCCCGAATTTTGGCGAGATACGAAAGAAAAATACAACCCTAGGATGTATTTTTCGAACCTCTTCGGTTTGTATTTGCTTTGTTCCAAAAATGCTTGCCGCTAAAGCCTCGGTTCAAGTTTCTTCCCTCACGCAACAACGGCCCATGGCCCAGCCTCACCAGGGGGCAGCACTTGGTTCCCAAGGGGCCGCGTGATCGCCGCAGAGATTTCATCGCCAGCAATCAATCGCTATGGGATGGTGAGTTCATCTGCCATTTGGCTTCGAAAGGATCAGAACAAATGACCATCACCCGCCTTGCCCCTGAAGCGCGCCTATCTGGTGCTGTGATTGGCGGCGGGCTCATCTGGCTAGCTGGCCAGGTGGCCGATGACAGTAGCCTGGATGCCGAAGGGCAAACCGCCGATATCCTGAAGCAGATTGATGCGCTTTTGGCGGAAGCCGGCACAGATAAGCGGGCCTTGCTTTCTGCCACTGTGGTATTGGCCGATATCCGCGATGCGCCCGCCATGAACCGCGCCTGGGACCGGTGGCTGGACCCGGCGCATAAGCCGGCGCGCATGACCATCCAGGCCGCGTTGGTGGACCCCACTTGGAAGGTGGAAATCACCGGCGTTGCTTTGGCCTCGTGAAGGCGCCCTTCCATCGGCCCGAGGGTTGGCTGCGCGCTGCGCTCGCCACGCTCGGCTTCGGGTTGCTGGTGGCCGGGGGGCTGGCGGATCAGGGCGGCATGCTGCCCATGCTGGTGATCGGCACCGCCGCCCTTGCGATTGGCTTCTTCTACCTGCTCTTCCCGCAGGGCATGCATTTCGCCTTTGGCGCCAGCGCGGGGCTTGCGGTCTATGCTTGCCTTTTCGTGGTGATTGGCCGCGCTGCCTTCCCCCAAGCCCCAGCCTGGGCCCATACGCTGGCCTTCCTGATGCCGGTGTTTGCCTTTCTGGGGGGAGTTTGGGTGCGGCGCGATAGTCTTCGTCGCGCCGCAGAGGCCGAAGCGCCTTTCGATCATGGCCATTTGCCGCGCATGGCGCGCTGGCTGATCCCGGTTTGGGTGGTGGGCGGCTTCAGCCTTTCCTTGCCGCTCAATCGCCTGGCGCCTTTTGACCAGGGCCTGGCATTGCTTGCCGCCATGGGTGCGATTGCCGCCATTGTCGTGGTTTCAGTACGCCCAGTCGTGCTGCTGCTGAGTGATTTGACCCTGATTACCGAAGAACTTTCGGCCCGGCTTCGGCGCATTGCCGTGCCGGTGATGGCCTTCCTCACGCTCTATTGCCTGCTCGTGATTTCCTTTGCCTGCTTTTATCGCATCGCCGATGGGCTTTCGCGCCTGCCGCTATTTCATAGCCAAGGCGGCCCGATCAAGCTGAGCTTTCAGGATGCGCTTTATTTCAGCCTGGTGACTCAGGCGACCGTGGGCTTCGGTGATCTGACCCCGCATGATGATGGCATCAGGCTATTGACCGGCGTGCAGGTGCTGGCGGGGCAGATCCTGTTGCTGTTCGGCTTTGCCGAGATCATGCGCAGCCGCAGGGTCCGCATGACGCAAAGTGACGAAAAACGCCCCGGGTCTGCCGACCATTAGGCGCCATTCTGCCGCAATTAGGGTATTGCATTGCAATATTGGGTTTAGGATCGCCGCGCATGGTAACGCCAGCTTATTGGCAAGGAAAACGAGTTCTGGTGACCGGGGGGGCGGGCTTCCTTGGCTCCAACCTCTGTCATGCCTTGGCCGGTATGGGCGCGCGCGTGACAGCGCTTGATGCCATGATGCCCGATGGCGGTGCCTCTGCACGCAATCTTGAAGGGGCGGGTGTTCTGCTGGTGCGGGGCGATATTCGCGACACGGAATTGCATTCACTTTGCGAAGGCATTGATGTGCTGTTCAATATGGCAGCGCAAACCAGCCATATGGGCGGGCAGAAGGACCCCGTTGCCGATATCGCCATCAACGCCGTTGCTCAGGTGCGCCTGATTGGCGTGATGCGCGAAGCGGCGCCAAAGGCAATTGTGGTGCATGCCTCCACCCGGCAATTCTATGGTCGTCCGCGCAGCCTGCCGGTGGATGAGCTTCATCCGGTGAACCCGCCCGATGCCAATGGCGTTTCCAAATGGGCGGGCGAGCAATATTGGCTGTTGGAAAGCCGCGTGCTGCATCGCCCGGTGGTGTCCTTGCGCCTGACCAATTGCTACGGTCCGCGGCTGCGCATTCGCGATGCGCGCCAGACCTTTTTGGGCATCTGGATCCGGCGTATGCTGGAGGGCGAAGCCTTTGAGGTTTGGGGCGGCGCGCAGCTACGCGACCTGACCTATGTTGATGATGTCACCAGCGCCTTTCTGATGGCCGCCGAGCAATCCGGGAAGCCGGAAGTATCCGGCCAGGTCTTCAATATCGGCGGCAGCCCGCCCATTTCCCTGCTTGACCTGGCCGCCACGTTGATCGCCGCCAATGGGGGCAAGGGCAGTTTTGAGACGCGCGAATTCCCCGCCGATAGGGCGCCGATTGATATCGGCTCCTACGCGGCGGATGATCGCGCCTTCCGCCATGCGACCGGCTGGGCGCCGGCGATTGATCTGGATAAGGGGCTGAAGCTGTCCCTTGACTGGTATCGCCAACGCCTTGCTGATTATTTGTGACCCTGAAGCGAAAGAACGCAGCATGAATGCGCCCGTCATCACCATGATCCCCCAAGCCGATCCCGGCGCCGGGTATCGCGCCCAGAAGGCCGAAATTGACGCGGCGGTGGCGCGCGCGCTGGCCAGCGGCTGGTATATCCTTGGCAAGGAAGGTACCGCGTTTGAGGAAGAATACGCGGCCTGGCTTGGCACCAAGCGCGCGATTGGTTGCGCCAATGGCACGGATGCACTCGCGCTCATTCTGCGCGGGTTTGGCATTGGGCCGGGGATGAGTGTCGCAACCGTGTCCCACACGGCGGTTGCCACCGTGTCCGCAATTGAAATGGTCGGCGCGACGCCGCTGCTGCTGGATATTGATCCCGATACCTACACCATGGATCCGGATGAGTTACTCAGCGTGCTGGATCATCCGCCGCCCGGCCTGCCGCCTTTGCGCGCCGTGATCCCCGTGCATATCTATGGCCAAGCTTGCGATCTGGAGCCAATGCTGGCCGCCACCAGCGCAGCGGGTATCGCGTTGATTGAGGATTGCGCGCAATGCCATGGCGCGACGCTAAATGGTGCGAAACTCGGTACGCTTGGTACCGCATCGGCTTTCAGCCTTTACCCCACCAAGAATCTTGGCGCTTTGGGTGATGGCGGCGTGCTGGCGACGAATGATGAAGCGCTGGCGGACCGCATCGCGGCCATTCGGCAATATGGCTGGAAGGAACGCTATATCAGCGACACGGTGGGCGTGAATTCGCGGTTGGATGAAGTGCAGGCGGCGATATTGCGCGTGAAGCTGACCGCGCTTGATGCCGGCAATGAACGCCGCCGCGCGATTGCAGGCGCCTATGATGCCGCGCTTGCCGGTGGCCCTTATGCGCCGCCGCAGCGCCGCGCGGGGGCAGAGCATGTGTTCCATCAATATGTGCTGCGCGTGCCGGATCGTGCCGCGGTGCAAGCGAAGCTGAAGGAACAAGGCATTGGCACGGGCATCCATTACCCGGTGCCGGTGCATTTGCAGCCCGCCTATCAGGGCCGCGTGCCGCTGGGGCCGGCTGGCTGCGCCGAGACCGCGGACGCCGCGCAGGAGGTGATGAGCCTTCCCATGTATCCCGAGTTGACCGATGCGCAGGTGGAACGCATTTGCGCGGGGCTGCGGAGCTTGAAGGGCTGAATATCTTCGTTGCCTTGGCACGGGTTTGCGTCGTCACGGTCGCCTATAACAGCGCTGCCGCCTTGCGCGGGATGCTGGGGAGCGTGCCGGAAGGCTTGGCGGTGATTGTGGTGGATAATGCGAGCCGCGATGACAGTGCGGCGATGGCGGAAGCAGCCGGCGCGCGCGTGTTCGGCAATACCGCCAATCTTGGCTTCGGCGCGGGCTGCAATATCGGCATGGATGCGGCAGAGACGGAATTCGTACTGCTCGCCAACCCCGATACGCGGCTGGATGCGGGGGCGATTGCGCGGCTTGTCGCCGTCGCCGATGCCTTTCCCGATGCGGCCATTCTGGCGCCCACGCTTCGCGATGAAACCGGCGCGCGGGTGCGGTCTTGGGATGTGGAACAACTGCATCGTCGGTTGCTTTCGCGCAAACGTGATGCCGAGCCCTGGCCGGAGGGGCCGTTATGCGCGGAATTCCTCTCCGGCGCTTGCATGTTGCTGCGGGCGTCCGATGGGCTGCGCTTCGATGAAGATTTTTTCCTGTTCTATGAAGATGACGCGATTTGCGCCGCCGCCCGCGCGAAAGGGCGTAGCCTAGTATTGGTGCCGGATGCGGTGATGCATCACGCAGGGGGCGGTTCTTCCGCGCCATCCGAAGCGCTTTCAGCCTTCAAGGCGCGGCATCTGGCGTGGAGCCGGCTGCATTACATGGTGCTGATGCGTGGTAGCGCGGCGGGGCAGCGCGAGGCCTGGGCGCGGCTGTGGCACCATTTGGGCAAGGCTTTGGGCCATGGGCTGACCTTGCGTATGGCGAAGCTACGCGCCGATCTGGCTGGGCTTGGCGGCACGCTGGCTTGGCTGCGCGGCAAGCGCGCGTAAAGCGCCTTCAGCCGCCCAGCATCTTGCGCGCGACAATCATACGCATGATCTCATTCGTGCCTTCCAAAATCCGATGCACGCGCAAATCCCGCACGATTTTCTCAATGCCATATTCCGCCAAATAACCATAGCCGCCGAGCAATTGCAGCGCATCATCCGCCACACGTGATGCAGTATCCGTCACGAAGCGCTTGGCCATTGCGCAGAACATGGTGGCGTCGGCTTCCCCGGCATCAAGCTTGGCGCAGGCGCGCCATAACAGCGCGCGCGCCGCTTCCAATTCAATGCGCATATCAGCGAGCTTGAATTGCGTATTCTGGAAATCGCTGATCGCCTTGCCAAAGGCACGGCGTTCCTGCGTGTAGCGAAGCGCGATATCCAAGGCGGCTTCGGCACCACCCAAGGAACAGGCCGCAATATTCAAGCGCCCGCCATCCAGCCCCGCCATGGCGAAGCGGAAGCCCTGCCCTTCCTCACCAAGAAGAGCATCCGCGCCAACGTGCGCATCCTCTAAAATCACTTGGCGCGTCGGCTGCGCATTCCAGCCCATTTTGCGTTCATTGGCGCCGAAGGAAAGCCCGGGCGTTTCCTTCGGGATCAGCAGTGCTGAAACACCGCCCGGCCCATCGCCGCCCGTGCGCAGCATGGTCAGGTATAGGTCAGATGCCCCAGCGCCCGAGATGAATTGCTTGGTGCCATTCAAGACATAGCCCTGATTGTCACGCACGGCACGGCCTTTCAGTGCCGCGGCATCGCTGCCCGAACCTGGTTCGGTCAGGCAATAGGAAGCAATCGCTTCCATCGTGATCAACTTTGGCAACCAGGTGGTGCGCTGCGCATCATTGCCGAAGCGATCAATCATCCAGGCGACCATGTTATGGATGGACATGAAGGCGCTGATGGTGGGGCAACCGGTCGCGAGGGCTTCGAACACCACCGCCGCATCTAGGCGTGTGAGGCCCGCACCGCCTGATTCTTCCCGCACATAAAGCGCCGCCATGCCAAGGGCAGCCGCTTCGCGCATTTCCGCCACCGGGAAATGCTGTTCGCGGTCCCATTGCAGGGCTTTGGGCGCCAACACATCGCGGGCGAAATCCCGCGCCACAGATTGCAGCGCGCGGGTTTCTTCCGGCAGATCGAAGGCAACCACATTCATGCTGAGATTCCCTTGGCGATATCGGCCATGCGCGCACGCGTCGCGGCCAGGTTGCGCGCCTTCACATGGCCAAAACCCTTGATGCCCGCGGCGGCTTCTGCCCAATCACAAATCGCGCCATGCGTGGCGGGCGAGAGCTTGGGCAGCAGCGCTTCAAGGCCCGCACGATATTCGCCGGGCAGCGCGCGTTCTTCCCGCCTTTCGGTGGTGCGCGCGAAAGGATCAAGCCAGGTGCCGCGCAGGAACTTGCCATGGCGCAGCAAGCCCATCGTCTTCAGCATCCAGGGGCCAAATTCCTGTTTCACGGGCAAGCCCGTATCCGGGTTCAGCTTGGTCAAGATCGGCGGCGCCAAATGCATCTCAATGCGCTGCGTGCCCGTGAAGCCCTGCGCCAGCATGCTGCGCCATTCCGGCAGGCTATGCAGCCGCGCGACTTCATACTCATCCTTATAGGCCATCAGGCGATAGAATTGCCGCGCCACGGCGCGGGTCAGCCTTTCCTCACCGGGCAGCGCGGTTGTTTCAGCCGCGCGGATGCGCGCCACAAAATCCTGATAGCGCCGCGCATAACGCGAAAACTGATAGGCTTTCAGGTCTTCAGTGAAACGCGCAATCATCTCATCGAGCGTTTCCGGCCCGCGCGGCGCTGCGGGGGTTTCCGTCGCGGCGATGCGGCCCAGTGCAAAAGCGCCCTTGTTGCGTTCCACCGCTGCGCCATTCAATTCGATGGCGCGCAGGATTGCCTCGGCCGAAAGCGGCACCAGCCCACGCTGCCAAGCAAAGCCCAGCATAAAGGGGTTGAGGTAGATCGCGTCGCCCAAATCACGCTCAACACGCGTCAATGCCGGAATGGTGAGCGCTTTGCGGCAGGCGGCACCCAGGCTTTGCAGCATGGCGCCGTTTTCGTAGCGCGTTTCAGTATCCTTCACGAATTGCGCGGTGGGCGAGAGATCGGCATTCACAATCGCCATACTGCGTGCAGGGCCAAGCAAGGGCCGCGCGGTGCGGCCATGCGCCACCACCATGTCAGCAGCCAGTAGCAAATCCGCTTCCCCCGCCGCAATGCGCGCGCCGGATAATTGATCCGCTGCCGCACCCACCGGGCCAATGCGCAACTGCGCATAAACCCCGCCACCCTTTTGCGCGAGGCCCAAGAAATCCAGCGTGCGCACGGGCCGCCCTTCCAGATGCGCGGCCTGGGCGAGGATCGCCGCCATGGAGGAAACGCCCTGTCCCCCCACACCGGCGATCAGCAGATTCCAAGCCTCACCTTGAATGGCGGGCAGGCTTGGTTCGGGCGGTAGCGTCGGCAGCGTGATCGCCGCAGGGCGCGCCGGTTCCGCACCAATCAGGCTGACGAAGGATGGGCAGAAACCCTCAACGCAGGAAAAATCCTGATTGCAGGCAGATTGATCAATGCGGCGCTTGCGCCCAAACGGCGTTTCAATCGGTTCCACCGCCAGGCAATTCGAAGCGCGGGAGCAATCGCCGCAATCCTCACAAATGCGGGGATTGATCGCAATGCGGCGATTGGCGCGCGGGGCCAAATCCCGCTTGCGCTTGCGGCGGCGTTCGGTTGCGCATTCCTGATCATAGATGATGGCGGTGACACCCTTCACCGCGCGCAATTCCTTCTGCACGGCATCAAGCCGCGCGCGGTGATGAAAGCCAACCGTTGAAGGGATCAGCGGATCGCCGCGATGCCGGTCCGGATCGTCGGAGACAATTTCAATCCGCCCCACGCCTTCGCCATGCAATTGCGCGGCGATGTGGGGTACATCAATCTCGCCTTCCGGGGTTTGTCCGCCGGTCATGGCGACTGCGCTATTCACCAGAATCTTGAAGGTGATATTGGCCTTGGCGGCGACAGCGAAGCGCACGGAAAGACTGCCGGAATGGGCGTAAGTGCCATCGCCCATATTAGCAAAAATATGTTCCTGACTGGTGAAATGTTCCTGCCCGATCCAGGCGGAACCTTCACCGCCCATTTGGCAGAAGAAATCCGTATCGCGATTCATGAAGCGCGCGAGGTAATGGCAGCCAATGCCGGCCAAGGCGCGGCTGCCTTCCGGTACGCGGGTTGAGGTGTTGTGCGGGCAGCCGGGGCAGAAATACGGGTCACGCCCATGCACCGGCGCTTGGTCTCCGGCAGCGAGGCTTTCCAGTGCCGCCATGCGCGCCAGCATGGCATTGGTGCGAAACGCCTGCGGCAAGCGCGCAAACAGCGCGCGCAAAATCTGCGCGGAATCGAGCTCATTCAGATCAGACAGCAAGGGCCGCCCGGCTTCATCACGCTTACCGGTAATGCGCGGGCGGTGATCCATGTGAAACAGCGCATCGCGCAACTGCCATTCCAGGAAAGATCGGCGATCTTCGATCACCAGTATTTCCTCAAGCCCCTCGGCAAAACCGCGCGCGGCATCAGCATCCAAGGGCCAGGCGAGCCCCACCTTCCAAATGCGCAAGCCCTGGGCGCGGGCGAAATCCTCCGAAATGCCGGCCTCAGCCAAAGCCTGACGCAAGACCGTAAAGGCCTTGCCGCGCACCGCGATACCAAAACGCGCATCGGCGCTATCCAGCACCATGCGGTCAATGCCATTGGTCCGCGCAAAAGCATTGGCGCGTGGCAGCTTCACATGGCGGAGGCGTTCTTCCTGCAACATCGGCGTATCGGTCGCGCGGATATGCACGCCATCGGGCGGTGTTGCCATGCTCTGCGGTTCGCGCGTGGCGTAAAGGGCGGGGTCCAGCATCACCGTCATGGTCGCATCCATGGTGTCGGCCACGCATTTCATGCCAACCCAGGTTCCGGCGTAACGACTAAGCGCAATCCCCTTCAGCCCATATTCCAACACTTCCCCAACATCGGCGGGGTCCAGCATGGGGATTTCCAAATCCATAAAGGCATATTCGCAGCCCGATGTGATCGTGGAGGATTTGGAGGATGGATCATCCCCGGCCAGCGCCAGCACCCCACCCAGAGGCGCGCTACCGGCGGAATTGGCGTGGCGCAGCACATCGCCGGAGCGATCAACGCCCGGTCCCTTGCCGTACCAAATGCCAAACACACCATCCAAGCGCGCGCCAGGGGTCAGATGCACCTGCTGCGAACCCCAAATGGCGGTCGCCGCCAAATCCTCATTCAAGCCAGGCTGAAACACCACATCATGGGCGCGGAGCCGTTCCGCCTGGCGCGCCAATTCCCGGTCAAAAGCGCCAAGAGGCGATCCGCGATAGCCGGAAATGAAACCCCCGGTGCGAAAGCCCTGCGCGGCATCCATTTCCTGGCGCAGCATAGGCAGGCGCACCAGCGCATGCGTCCCGGTCAGCAAGACGGGGCCGGAGCGGGCTTCCCAACGTTCTTCGAGCGTGGCCTCAGGCCGGATGATGCTTCCCATGCGGCCTATTGTGGCGATTGGCGGGGCGAATGCCAATCACCAAATCAGGGCTTGAGGGTGCGATCTCAGAATTTGCCACGCCTTTTGTCCTACTTGTTGGGCGACCGCGGGGCTGATCAATCCGGCCGCAGGTTATCCGGCAGCACGCAACGCCGCATCAGCCGCTGATGTATCCTTCGAGTTGCCGAATATGAAAGCTCTGATCCGAAATGATCTCCTTCACAAGATCACCAATCGAAAGGATGCCCACCACGTGATCCTTCTCGACCACTGGCAAATGCCGGATGCGCCGTTCCGTCATCAGGGCCATGCAGGCATCAACGCCCTCAGCCGGCGTCACCTGAATAACTTTGGGCGTCATGATCTCGGCAACGCGTGTTTCGTGGGAAGATTTGCCAAGGAGTATCACCTTGCGCGCATAATCGCGTTCAGAGAAAATTCCGACCAGCCGCGCGCCATCAAGGACAACCAAGGCGCCGATATCATGCTTGGCCATCAGTTCCAGGGCAGCATAAACAGTGGCATTTGGCGCCACGGAGATGACGCCCGCCATTTTCTGATCCAGTAGCTTACGTGCAGTCTTCATCGTCGCCTCTCCCTCAAGAGATCGATGGGCCGTCTGCCAGAGCATTTTCAAGCCACATGGCATCCCTCGGCGGCTTGGAAAATGCGACCATACAAAGGTTCGAAGCGGTTCGCACGAACAAGCTTGAACGGAAAGCGGTCTGGCGTCCGAGAGCGGGCTTTCCAGGAGGCCTTTGTTATTCTTTCCTTTGTAATTCTTTCAAGTCAGAAAAATCAAGCATTTTCTGTGTGTCGGCATCACGCGCTGCGCTTTATGGTAGCGCCCTGGCCATAAGATGGTTGTGATAATGCCGCCCACGAAAGCTGTAGATCGCAGCGGCTTTGGTCGCGTAACCCTGCGCTGCATAGAAGGCCAAGGCATTGGCGTTACCTTCCCAGACCTTGAACCAGAGTGCGGGTAGCCCAGCGTTAATCGCGATCGCTTCAACCTGGCGCAGTAATGCGCGACCAATGCCGCGCCGCTGTGCACGCGGTTGAACATAGAGCCGGACAAGTTCAGCGCCGAGCAAATGCGTGCCTCGGGCTTCTCTGGCGCTTGTAAGCATCTCGGCAAAGCCGATCAGGCCCGCGCCCTGTTCCGCAAGCAGAAATCGTCGGTGCGGTTCAGCAAGGCGCGAGCGGAAGGCCTCCACGCCGTATTCGGCGAAAGCCTCGGCGGCAAGATCAGGAGCGGCAAGATCAGGAAGCGTGCCAGCGGTTGCGTATGTATCGAGAAAGACATGAATGGCGAGGGCGGCAATGATTTCTGCATCCGCCGCATCAGCGAAGCGCAGCGCTAATGCGACATGCGGCAAAACCTCAGCGGCTGGGCACGGGATCAAAGGCAAGACGCGTCTCCCCTCCGGTCATTCATGACCCATTGGCATGGCGGGGCCAATGCCCATTACCAAATCATGGCTTAGTGTCCTGCCTCCGCCTGGTCGAAATGCGTCTTGATGGTGTGGAAAATGCAGAACAGGCTAAAGCCGATCAGCCCGAAGCCAAAAATGCTCATGCCGATATCCTGCGCCGCCGCGGCGGTGAAAAGGCCGAGCAAAGCAAGCATGCCATAAAGAGCGAGGAAGAAAACGCGGGCACCGGTCATGGCGGTGGGTCCTTTCCAGGTTGATCGTCAAACAAAATCCGGGAGGCAGCACCTTCCAGATCATCATATTGGCGCGAACGCAGCGCCCAGAGAAAACCAATCAGGCCAAGCCCGCCGAGTAGCAGCGAAACCGGCACCAGCAGGATCAAAGCTTCCATTGGCTAAGCCCTCCCCGCGCGCAAAGCATTGCCAATGACAATGAGGGATGATGAAGCCATCACCAGCGCCGCAATCAGCGGATTGACCAAGCCGGCAATCGCCGCCGGCACAGCAATGACATTATAAGCAAGCGAAAAGCCGATATTCTGCCGCGCCAGAATTTGCGCGCGACGCGCGATGCGAATGGCCTCAGGCAGCATTGCCAAACCTTCGCGTTGCAACACGATATCGGCGGTGGTTTGTGCAAGGTCCGTAGCGCCCGCTGGGCTGGCAGAGACATGCGCAGCGGCGAGGGCTGCCGCATCATTGATGCCATCGCCAACCATCAAGGGCTTTCGGCCTGCTGCCTTCATGCTCTCGATGCAAGCGGCCTTGGCGTGTGGATCAACCTCTGCCTGCCAGGCCTCAATGCCGGCAGCCATGGCGGCTGAAGCGACCGCGCCTGGCCCATCGCCGGAAAGTAATTCCACCGGCAAGCCAAGCGCCTTCAGATCAGCGACTGCTTGCGGCGCATCCGCGCGCAGCCGATCAGCGAAGCGGAAGATCACCGGCGTGGCATCAGTGCCGGCGCGATAGATCAGCACCATGCCATTGCTGACACCCACCACATTGCAAAAGGCCGGCGAGCCCAAACGCGCCGCGCCGGCTTCCAGTCCTTGCCCCGGTATTTCGCGTGTGCCTTGCATCAAGGGTGCTTCAGGGCAAGCGCGGACCAGTGCCTTCGCCAAGGGATGACGCGATGCGCGCGCCATGCCTGCCGCCCTGCGCAATATATGCGAGTCCTGCCCTTCCGGGATCAGCACCGGGCGCCCTTCAGTCAGCGTGCCGGTCTTATCCAGCACCGCGCAATCCGCCGTGGCCAAGCGTTCCAGCGCGGTTGGTGAGGCAACCAGAACGCCGCGTTTGAATAGCGCACCATTCGCCACTACCTGCACAACCGGCACCGCAATCGCCAAGCCACAAGGGCAGGTAATCAGCAGCACGCAAACCGCATTCACCAAGGCTTCCTGCCAAAGCGCGCCAAAACCCAGCCACCACAACAGAAAAGTTGCAACGGCAATGGCATGGGCAATCGGCACATAAAACCGCGCGGCACGATCCGCGATGGAAACAAAGCGGCCCTTGGCCTGTTCTGCCGCTTCCAACAGCCGCGCCATGGCAGCGAGGGAGCCATCGCGCGCTGGCGCTGTTACTTTCAGCATAAAGGGCGCGCCCATATTCACCGCACCCGCAGGCAAAATGACATCCGCCGCGAAACCGCGCGGCAGGCTTTCACCGGTTATTGCTGCCGTATCCAGCAGGGTTTCAACAGCGGCCCGCCCATCCAGGCGCAAGGTCTCACCCGCCGCGATTTGCAAGCTTTGCCCAGCTTCCACGGACGCCGCCGGCACCAGCCGCGTTGTGCCATCAGCGGCCAGTAGTGCCACCATGCCATCCTGCAGCGCGAGCAATTCCGCCACTGCCTGCCGCGCCTTTTTGCGCGCAGCGCGGTCCAGCACGCGGCCAACAAGCAACAGCGCAAGTAGCGCCGTTGCGCCATCAAACCAAGTATAGGGACCGTTGCGGAAGGTCTCCACCAGGCTCATGCCAGTGGTCGCCAGCACGCCGAGTGAGACCGCCATATCCATATTCACGCGCCCCGCACGCAGCGCCGAAGCCGCGGAACGGTAGAAGGGCATGCCTGCCACCAGCACCGTCGGCAGGCCAATCAGCGCTGCCAGCCAATGCATGAATTCGCGCGTATGCGCGCCCATATCCTCGCCCACCCAGACGGCGATGGATACCAGCATGACATTCATCGCACCAAAGGCAGCGATACCCAAAGCGCGGACCAGCGCGCGGCCTTCAGCATCCTCAGAAGCACTCAGGCAAGCGGGCGTATAGGGCGCCACGCGAAAGCCGAGGCGAGACAGCCGCGCGATCAATTCATTGCCGCGCGCGGCAGGGCCACGCCAACGTAAATCAAGCCGGCGGGTGGAGAAGGAAACGCGTGCCTTGATGACATCAGGCTCCGCCGCCAGCGCCTGTTCCACCAACCAAACACAAGCGCCGCAGGTAAGGCCCGAGATCATCAGGTCAAGCGATTTCACGTCATCAGCATCTTCGCCTATCAGCGACAGCGCATCAAAAGTGGGGGCAGCGCTTTCAGGACGCAGCACGCCATCCGCACCTTCGCGCCGGCGATAAAACGCATCCAGCCCAAGGCCGCGCACCAGGCCGTAAGCGGCCTCACACCCCGTGCAGCAAAAGCGCCCCTGGCCAGGCACCAGCGCCGCGCCGCAATGGGCGCAGGCGGCAGCGCTTTGCGGCGCTTCAGCAATCAAGGGGCGCTTGAGGTCGGTCATGGCAGAATGAAGCGCTTGCGCAAATCAAAAGCCGTGCCGGCTTCATCGAAAAACGTGAGTCGCGCTTCCCATTGCCCGGCACGGAGTGGTTCCAACCGCGCCGCGAAACGCCCATGGCCAGTGGCGCTGAATGCGAGCGGTACTTCCACCCCTTCAAGCGGGCGCAGCATCACGCCATCAACCCGGCCATGGAGTGGCTGTTGCGCAGCGTTCTGCATGGCAAGGCGCAGCACCCCTGCTTCAAGCGAGAATTCGCCACGCCAGCCCAACGCATCCTGCCGCGCGGCTTCGGTCAGCACCTGATCATAACCGCGGCCGCGTTCATAAGCGCGCGGCACGGTCACACCGGTGAAGGTGGAAAGCGCGAACCAAACAAACAAGGCATTCACCGCCACCACCAGCGCCATACCACCCACGAATACCCAAGGGATCCAGCGGCCGCGCTTTGGGTCATAGTCGCGTTGCATGGTCATGCTCATGGCTTTGGTCCCAGAAAGACGCTGGCCTGGCTGGTAGCGGGGCTCCCCGCAGCGTCCAACAGGCGGAAGGTGATGGGCGTTGATTCTTGTAGCTTCAAAGCAGCGGGGGCCGCGACAAAAACACGATATTGCGTAATGCCATCCGCGCGGCGCGACAGCGTGTAGCGCCCTTCACCAATGGCTTCCACATCCTGCACCGTGAGGCGCAGCCCGGCGGGGGCTTCCAGTATAAGCGTGAGTGGCGCTTCATCATGCGTCTTGTTCACAATCTTCACCGTATAGGCATTGCGAATACCGCCATCCGCCAAGCGCACGAAAAGCGGCGCGCGGTCGCGCAGCACAGTGACATCAAGCGTGGAGCGCATCAGGAAGGCGCCCAGCATGACCAGCGCCACGACAGAAAGTGCCGCGCCATACATGATGGTGCGTGGGCGAATGAAACGCGGCACGCGACGCGCTGCCATGCCCGCCTGTTGGCGTTGCGGCCCCGGCGGTAGCGTAGCTGCAGCAGCCGCGCTGGCCGATAGATTCTTCAGCGTTTCAAATGCAACTAACCCCTGGGGCCGCCCCAGCTTGCCCATTACGGAATCACAGGCATCAATGCAAAGCCCGCAGCCAATGCATTCAAGCTGCTGACCGTCTCGGATATCAATGCCTGTCGGGCAGACATGCACGCAAGCTGCACAATCAACGCAATCGCCAACGCCTTCTGCCTTGGCCTTGCCGCGCGGTTCGCCACGCCAATCGCGATAAGTCACAACTAGCGAGTTTTCATCCAGCATCGCTGCCTGAAAGCGCGGCCAGGGGCACATATAGACGCAGACCTGTTCGCGCGCCCAACCCGCGAGCAGATAGGTGAAGCCAGCAAAGAGCGCGAAGAAGAAATAAACCGTGCTGCCTGCTTCTCCGATGAAAAACTGCCGCGTGATGGTGGGCGCATCATTGAAATACATGATCCAGGCGCCGCCCGTGGCAGCTGCGATCAATACCCAGGCGCCGTGCTTTGCGATCTTGCGCGACCAATAACCACCATTGCGCGGCCCGGCATCCAGTTTCATGCGGGCATTGCGGTCGCCTTCGATCCAGCGTTCCACAAACATGAAAAGATCAGTCCAGACCGTTTGTGGGCAGGTGAAACCGCACCAAAGCCGGCCAAACAGCGAAGACACAGCAAACAACGCGAAGGCGCCCAGGATCAGCGCGCCAGTCAGGAAATAGATTTCCTGCGGCCAGATTTCGATCCAGAAGAAAAATAGCCGCGCATTGGTCATATCCACCAGCACGGCCTGATCCGGCATGCCAGGGCCGCGATCCCAGCGCAGCCAGGGCACAAGGTAGTAAAGCGCCAGGCAGAGAATCAGCACCGCCCATTTCACGCTGCGGACCTTGCCGAAGACCGCCTTCGGATAGACAAGCTGATGATCAGCATAAAGCGCGGGCCGGGCAGCTTCTGCTGCCGCTGCCTCAGGCTTCAGCCTATCAGGGGTTTTGATCTCGCCCATGGAAAATGACCGCGCTTTTCCTATTCACCGCCGCCAAGGCTATGCACATAGACTGTCAGCATATTGATGATGGCGGGATCAAGACGTTTTCCCCAGCTTGGCATGACGCCAGCGCGTGCATTGGAAATGCTTTGCACGATGGAAGCCTTGTCGGCACCATAAAGCCAGACCTGATCACTCAAGCGCGGCGCGCCAAGGTCGCGATTGCCCTCGCCCTTCTCACCATGGCAAGCAAGGCAGTTCTCGGCGTAGAGCGCAGCACCACGGGCAGCAGCGGCCTGATCCGTCGCGCGGTTGGTGAAGGACAGCACGTGTTCCGCCACATCATTCACCTGCGGGCGCGTCAGAATGCCATCAGCCAGAAAACGCGGCATCATGCTTTGGCGCTGATCATCGCTTTCATTAGCGCGGACACCATGGGTGATTGTTTGGTGAATGGCATCAAGGCTGCCGCCCCAAATCCATTCATCATCGGCAAGAGACGGAAAACCACCCAAAGCCCCCTGCCCGCCCGCGCCATGGCAGCTTGCGCAATTATTGGCGAAAGCACCACGCCCGCCGGCCATGGCAAAGGCACGCAATTCCGGATCAGCCGCGATCTGTTCAGGCGTTGCGGCGCGCAGGCGCGACATCATCGGTGCCATGCGCGCTTCCGCCTGCTGCACATCCCGCACCACGGCTTCACGCGCGATCCAGCCAGACGTGCCTGTCGCGCCGGGAATGGGAAACGCGGGATAGATCACCACCCAAACCAGGCTAAAGGCGATGCAGGCGTAAAAGGTCCACAGCCACCATTTGGGCAAAGGCGTATTGAGTTCCTTCAGCCCATCCCATTCATGACCGGTGGTGTTCTGACCGCTCAGGCTATCTTTTTCGATTTTCGTTGGCATCACCGTTACTCCTTACGAACGGGGCTGCGCGCGGTCATCGCGCAACGGTATATCGGCGAGGGATTCGAAATGCTTGCGCCGTGATGGCCGCATCACGAACCAAACCATCCCCAGGAACAGGGCAAAGAACCAAACCACCCAAAGGGCGCGGAGCGCGGGGTAGAGTTCAACCAAGCTTTGCATCTTCAACGCCCCCTTATTGCTGACGGAGCTGCGCCGGCGTCACATCGCGGAAATCCACGAGTGTGCCGAGCATCTGCAAATAAGCCACCAGCGCATCCATTTCCGTGATGCGCAGGGGATCACCATCGAAAGCCCCCTGCCGCGCGCGCGCATAACGCGCGTTGAAACCGCTGGCATCCGCATCTGGCCGCGCCTGGGCTTCCACATCGGCCCTGGCATTGGCAATCATCTCGTCGCTGTACGGCACACCAACCGCGCGAAGGGCGCGGAGATGATCCGCCACGCGTTCATAATCCAAAGGCCGATCAAGGAAGGAATAGGGCGGCATGATGGAAGCCGGCACCACGGCGCGCGGTGAGCGCAAATGCGCCGCATGCCAATCATCCGAATAGCGGCCACCAACACGCGCCAGATCAGGCCCAGTGCGCTTTGAACCCCATTGGAAAGGGTGGTCATACATGCTTTCCGCCGCCAGGCTGAAATGGCCATAGCGTTCCAATTCATCGCGGAAGGGGCGGATCATCTGGCTATGGCAGACATAGCAGCCTTCCCGCACATAAATATTACGCCCCATTTGTTCGAGCGGCGTATAGGGCCTGATGCCCTGCACGCGTTCAATCGTTGTTTCCAGCGTGAAAAGTGGGACGATCTGCACCAGACCGCCAATGGAAACCGTGAGCAGCGTCAGCACACCCATCAGGACAACATTGCGTTCAATGATGCCGTGATCACGAAGCCAGCGGAACATTTGCCGATCCTCCTTCTATTCCGCCGCGACAGCATGGGCTGGGGCAAAGCGCGGCGCGGGTTCCGCAGCCTCCCCATCGGTGACGGTCTTCCACAAATTGAAGGCCATGATCAGCGCGCCGGTCAGGTAGAACACACCGCCGAGCGCGCGGATGACGTAATAGGGATGCATGGCTTCTACGGTTTCCACGAAGGAATATTGCAGGAAGCCAAGCTCATCAAAGGCGCGCCACATCAGGCCCTGCATGATGCCCGATACCCACATGGCGGTGATGTAGAACACGATGCCAAGGGTCGCGATCCAGAAATGCCAGGAGATCAGGCGCTCGCTCCAGATCGCTTTCTTCCCCCAAAGCACAGGGAAAAGATAGTAAAGCGCACCGAAGGTGATGAAGCCAACCCAGCCCATGGCGCCAGAATGCACATGGCCGATGGTCCAATCCGTATAATGCGACAGGCCATTGACGGCCTTGATGGACATGACCGGGCCTTCAAAGGTGGACATGCCATAAAAGCCCACCGCCGCCACACTGAAGCGCAGCGCTGGATTGGTGCGAAGCTTGTCCCAAGCGCCTGAGAGCGTCATCAGGCCATTGATCATGCCGCCCCAGGACGGCATCCACAGCATGATGGAAAACACCATGCCAAGTGTTTGCGCCCAGTCGGGCAGCGCGGTGTAATGTAGGTGGTGCGGCCCGGCCCAGATGTACAAAAAGATTAGGGTCCAGAAATGGATGATCGAAAGCCGATAGGAATAAACTGGCCGATCCGCCTGCTTCGGGATCAGGTAATACATCATCCCCAAAAAGCCTGCGGTCAGGAAGAAGCCCACCGCATTATGGCCGTACCACCATTGGATCATCGCCCCCTGCACACCCGGCGTGGCGGAATAGGAATGCGACGAACCAAGGCTGATCGGGATCGAGATATTGTTACCGATATGCAGCAAGGCGACGGTGATAATGAAGGCGAGGAAGAACCAATTCGCCACATAGATATGCGGTTCTTCGCGGCGCGTGATGGTGCCGCCAAAGGCGATCAGGTAGAAAACCCAAACTACCGTCAACCACAAATCCACATACCATTCCGGTTCGGCATATTCCTTGCTTTGAGTGATGCCCAGCACATAGCCAAGTGCGGCCATGACGATGAAGAATTGATAGCCCCAGAACAGGAACCATCCCATATCATCGCCGCCGAACAGCCTGGCGCGGCAGGTGCGCTGCACGATGAACAGGCTGGTGCAGAAAAGCGCATTCCCGCCAAAGGCGAAGATCACCGCGCTGGTATGGACCGGACGCAACCGCCCGAAGCTGGTCCATTCCAAATCAAGATTGAGCAATGGAAAAGCGAGTTGCAGCGCGATGACAACCCCCACCAGAAATCCCACAACACCCCAGAAGGCGGTGGCGATGGCAAAGGCGCGGATTGGGCCCTCTACGAAAACGGGCTGATCCCCGGGCGCTAGGCGCCCCGTGGCGGCAATGGCGGCCATGTTTAGTCTCCCTCAAGACGCGGGACTCGGAATCAGCCGCGTCGAGGGGCAAGAAAGAACCATCAGCGCGGGCCGTCCTTGATCAGGATCAATTTCACCAAATGGCTCGGCGCTAAATTGTACGAACAATCGCGTGGGCTTTGCGCCTGCGGGGCAAGCGGAGGAAGCTTTCATGCCAAGCGAAGCAGCCATTGCGCCGCGGCGCCTCACCATTCGGAAGGTGGCGCCTGATCGCCCCTGGGTGTGGCTGAATGCGGGCTGGCACGATTTAATGGCGAACCCGATGATCAGCTTTTTCTATGGCGGCGCATTGGCCGTCGCAGGCTGGCTGCTGATTCTGATTCTGCTTGGCGTGCGCTCTGGCTGGGTGATTCTGCCAGCCTCGGCAGGGTTCTTCATGGTCGCCCCCTTACTCGCGACCGGGCTTTATGAGGCAAGCCGGCTCCGCGCTGAGGGCAAACCTGTCACCTTCAAGGCCTGCCTTGCCGGCTTCACGCGCAATGGCCAGCAGCTTGCTTTCTTGGGCGTGGTGCTGGTGATCCTGCATATATTTTGGGTACGCGTCGCGGCGCTGATTTTCATGCTGATGTTCGGCATCAATTTCACGCCAAGCCTGGAAAATTTGCCAATGGCCATGTTGCGGTCTGACATGCTGCTGCCGTTTTTGATTGTTGGCACCGGCGCGGGCGCCATTCTGGCCGCGGCGGCTTTCGCGATTTCAGCGATTTCCATTCCCATGCTGGTGGGCCGTGATGTCTCCGCCATGGAAGCAATTGTGCTTTCCATGCGCGCGGTGCTGACCAATCCGGGCGCCATGATCTTCTGGGCCGGGCTGATTGTGGTCTTTACCGCCTTTGCCATGGTGCCCTTCTTCCTGGGCCTGGCACTTGTTGTGCCACTCATCGGGCATGCCACTTGGCATGCCTATAAGGATTTGGTGATTGAAGCGTGATCAAGGCCGCATAGTGAGTGCGGCTAGGCCCTTGCCGCGCAAGGGTTCCGCAATGCGCGCGAAATCACAAAGCAGCGGGCGGGTTTCACGTGGGTCAATGATTTCCTCCACCCAAAAAGCCTCGGCGGTGCGGAAGGGGGAACGCAGTTTCTGCAAGCGTTCGTCAATTTCCGCGATCTTCGCTTCGCGATCCGTCGCCGCATTCACCTCGGCCGCATAGGCAGCCTCAATCCCGCCTTCCAAGGGCAAAGACCCCCAGCGCCCGGATGGCCAAGCATAGCGGATGGAATAGCGCCCGGCGGGTTGATGCACGACGCCCGCAACACCAAAGGCATTGCGCAAGATCACCGTGCACCAGGGCGCGCGGCATTGATTGATGGCGGCCATGGCACGCACGCCCCAGCGGATGGTGGCGGTTTTCTCCGCCTCAAGCCCCACAGCGAAGCCCGGGCAGTCCATCAGATAAACCACCGGCAGATGGAAGGTTTCCGCCATATCCACGAAGCGGATGATCTTGGCACAAGCATCGGCAGTCCAGGACCCGCCGGAGAATACCGGGTCTGATGCCATCACCGCGACCGGCAGGCCATCCAGCCGCGCAAGGCCCGTGATGATCGGTCGGCCAAACCAGCGGCCCATTTCGAAGAAACTGCCTTTGTCGAATAGTGTTTCGACAATCGGGCGCATTTTATAGGCTTGGCGTGGGTCACGCGGGATTGCGCTGATCAGCTTCGTATCGCGCCGCCCCGGAGCATCGCGCGACCGTAAGCGGGGAGAGACCTCAAACACCGATTGCGGCATGTAGGACAGGAAGCGTCGCGCGGCAGCGAAGGCTTCTTCTTCTGTGTCCACCGCATCATCCACCGCGCCGGCCTTGCATTGAATCTCCCAACCGCCGAGGTCGCGCTTTTCAAGCTTTTCGCCAAGCCGGGCCACAACAGGCGGGCCGGCCACAAACATGGCGGATGATTTCGTCATCACCGAATAATGCGCCGCCGCCAACCGCGCCGCGCCAAGCCCGGCCACCGATCCAAGCCCAAGCGCCACCACTGGCACCAGGCCTAAATTCTGGGCAGTCAAATGATAAAGCTGCGTGCCGCCAACCCCGCCCGGCAGATTCGCGCGGCCTGTGGTTTCAATGGTTTTGACCGAACCACCACCGCCGGAGCCTTCAATCATGCGAATGATCGGCAAGCGCAATTCATTGGCCATGCGTTCCGCCATGATGGGCTTTTCGCGAATGGTCGCATCCGCGCTGCCGCCGCGCACGGTGAAATCATCTCCCAGCACCACCACCTGTCGGCCATCAATCTCCGCACGGCCCATGACGCAGTTGGATGGCGTCAGCGCCTCCAGATCGCCCTTGGCGTCATATTCGCCGCGCCCCGCAATGGCGCCGACTTCGTGGAAGCTGTCCTTATCCACCAGCTTCAGCACACGTTCGCGCACGGTCAGCCGCCCGCCATCATGCTGGCGCTTCACCTTATCCGGCCCGCCCATGGCCTCAGCCATGGATTGGCGGCGCTTCAGTTCCTCGATTTCCGGTTGCCACGTCATGGGGCGTTTCCCTAGGCTTCTTTCTGTCAGCGAGTGTCACGCGAGTTTCCGCGCCCTGCAAGCGGGCGTTGTCGTCAGCCCCACGAACCCCCATGATAAGGGCGCTTGCCGAAGGAAGACGCCGCCATGCCAATTGATGAAAGCCTGAAATTTCTGCCCGTGAATATCGCGGTCCTGACCGTGAGCGACACGCGCGACATGGCGAGCGACCGTTCAGGCCAGACGCTACAGGACAGGATCGAAGCCGCGCGGCATCACTGCGTCGCGCGCGAAATTGTGAAGGATGACCCGGACGCGATTGAAGCCGTGCTGCGCCGCTGGATTGCGGACCCTGCCGTGGATTGCGTGATCACCACGGGCGGCACCGGCATCACGGGGCGGGATGTCACGCCGGAAGCCTTCAAGCGCGTGCTGGAGAAGGAAATCGAAGGCTTCGGCGAATTGTTCCGCTGGATCAGCTTTCAGAAAATCGGCACTTCCACCATCCAATCCCGCGCCATGGGTGGTGTTGCCGGCGGCACCTATCTTTTCGCGCTGCCGGGTTCAACCGGCGCCTGCAAGGATGGCTGGGATGAGATCCTGCGCTTCCAATTGGATTCGCGGCACCGCCCCTGCAATCTGGTGGAGCTGATGCCGCGCCTTTTGGAACATCTGAAACCCGTGTAACGGGTGCGCGAGGAGACACCCCCTCGCGCGTCTTGCCTTAAGCCGCCTTGGAAGTCGCCAGGGCCTTCCACACAATCTCCGGTGTTGCGGGCATATCAATATGCTTCACGCCATCACCGGCCAAAGCATCCACCACGGCATTGATCAAGGCGGGCGGGCTGCCAACCGCGCCGGCCTCACCCGCGCCCTTCACGCCAAGCGGATTGGTCTCACACGGCACTTCGATGAAATCCACGTCAATGTTTGGCAAATCATCAGCACGCGGCAGCGCGTAATCCATGAAGGATGCCGAGAGCAACTGGCCGCTTTCCGCATCAAAGGCAGTGCGTTCCAGCATGGCCTGACCAATGCCCTGCGCCACCCCACCATGCACCTGGCCGCGCACAATCAGCGGGTTCAGCGCATGGCCCACATCATCAATCACGACATAATTCGCGACTTTGATGATGCCTGTGTCGGGGTCCACCTCAACCTCGGCGGCGTGGCAACCATTGGGGAAAGTGTGGGATTTGATCTGCGCCACTTCCAACGCATCCAGCAGCGTCACTTCCTGGCCCTTGGCAGCGCGCGCCTTCTGCGCGGCGGCCAATTCCAGAATGCCAATGCCCTTATCGGTGCCGACCACGCCAAAGCGGCCATTGGCCGTGGTGAATTCAATATCCGCGACTGCAGCTTCCAAATGCTCGGACGCTGCCTTCTTACCCTTTTCGACAACTGAGGCCGCCGTCACCAGAATGGCCTGACCTTCGGAATAAAGGCTGCGCGCACCACCCGTGCCACCGCCCGAAGGCAGGCTTTCGGAATCGCCCTGCTTCACGCGGATTTTTTCAATCGGGATGCCGAGTTCGTGGCTGGTCAACATGGCATAGGCGGTTTCATGCCCCTGCCCCGTGCTTTGCGTACCGACATAGACATCAACATATCCATCATCGGCAAAACGCACCGCGGCGTTTTCCGTCGCGTCACCGCCGGTGGCTTCCAGGTAATAGGCAAAGCCAATGCCGCGCCGTTTGCCGCGCCGCTGGCTTTCCGCGCGCCGTGCCGCGAAGCCGGACCAATTCAGGCGTTCAAGCGCGGTATCCATCAGCTTGGCGAACTCGCCCGAATCATAGCGCTGCCCCATGGCCGAGACGTACGGCATGGCGGATGACGGCACCATATTGCGCTTGCGGATCGCAACGCGATCCAAGCCCATTTCCTGCGCCGCCGTATCAATCAGGCGTTCCACCAGATAGTTGCTCTCTGGCCTGCCAGCGCCGCGATAGGCATCCACCGGCACGGTATTGGTGATTACGCCGACAACATTGGCGTAGATGGCGCCGAAATCATAAACGCTCGCCAGCACCTTGGTGCCGGCACCGGTCGGGATGAAAGGCGCGAAGGTGTTCAGATAGGCGCCCATATTCGCCCAATTCTTGGTGCGCAGCGCCAGGAACTTGCCATCCTTATCCAAAGCCAATTCGCCAGCGGTGATATTGTCCCGCCCATGTGTGTCTGATTGGAAGGCTTCCGTGCGCTCTGACGTCCATTTCACCGGGCGCTTCAGGCGGCGCGCGGCGAAGCAGGTCAGCACATGTTCGGCATACAAAAACAGCTTCATGCCGAAACCGCCGCCGACATCGGGGGTGACAACGCGGAAATGATCTTCCGGCAGGTTGAAGACGCTGCCCGCCAGAAGCTTCCGCACCAACCAGGAGCCCTGGGTATTGGTGTGCAAAGTCCATTTGCCGCTGGTCGCATCATAATCCGCCACCGCCGCGCGGGCTTCCATGCTGGCCACAACGATGCGGTTATTCACGACTGTCAGGCGCGTGACATGCGCAGCCTTGGCGAAAAGCGCATCGGTCTTGTCCTTGTCACCGACATGCCAATCAAAGCAGGTATTGTTCGGCGCACTGGGCCAGATTTGCGGCTGACCGGGCTTGGTTGCGCTGGCGAGATCGGTGGCTGAGGGCAGGATTTCGTAATCCACCTCAATCGCTTCGGCGGCATCGCGCGCGGCCTTGGCGCTTTCCGCCACCACAAAGGCGACCGGGTCACCCACATGGCGCACCATGCCATCCGCCAGCACCGGGCGCGGCGTGGATGACAGCGGCGAGCCATCGCTATTCTTCAGCGGGATCAGGCAAGGCAGCGGGCCGAGCCCCTCGGCAGCCAGATCGGCAGCGGTATAGACCCCCAGCACCCCTGACATCGCCTTAGCGGCGGCGGTGGAGATGGCCTTGATCGCAGCATGGGCATGGGGGCTGCGCAGCACCACGCCCTGGGCTTCGCCCACCAGGCTGATATCGGCGGTATATTGCCCATCGCCCTTCAGAAGCCTCGGGTCTTCGACACGACGAATGGATTGGCTGAGGCCGAATTTTGCCATGGCGAGGTACTCCCTGTTTCGCGTTCTTGGGTATCATTCAACAGGTGGGGGCGGGATGGAAAGGGGGAAAGGCCTTGCGCGCCAAGATTTGTCGCGGACGGCGCGATTGCGCGGGCGCCTTCATCCTGTCAGGGTAGAATAACAAAAAAGGAAGAGACAAGCTTATGTCAGGAAATGCGACGCCGCCACCGCCCGAATCCATGCTGTTGACCGGCCGCTTTGGGATGCAGCTTGTCCGTCAGGCGGCGGGCAGTTGGTGGATTTTCATGCTGCGCGGCGTGGCCGCGATCATTTTCGGTATCTTGGTCTTCCTCTTTCCGGGGCTTGGGCTGGCTTTCATCCTGGCCTTTCTGGGCGCCTGGATGGCGCTGGATGGCGCCGGTTCGATCTATCAGGCCGTCAAGGGCAGCCATCCAACGGGCGAACGCAGCCGCACCTGGCTTTGGATTGACGGCATCATTTCCGTGGTTGCGGCGGCGGTAATCCTGTTTGCACCAGGGGTTTCCGCCATTGGCCTGTTGATTGTGACGGCTGCCTGGTTCCTGCTGTCAGGCGGGGCGCGGCTGATGCTGGCCTTCCGGCTTTCCTCTGTGCTGCTTGGGCTGCTCGGGGCTTTGAATATCGTGATCGGGGCCTGGATGCTGATGCGCCCCGGGCCGGGCTTGCTCGCGGTTATCTGGATGGTGGGGCTGGAGGCGATTGCCATGGGCGTCATCATGATCGGCCTTGGCTGGCGCCTTAAGCACATCCACGAGAACCCGCAGCAGGAAGCGGGGCAGACCAGGATTTGATAAGGCGTGGGGGAAACCCGTAGGCTCAGCCCATGTGGTTTCCCGCCCCCCAGGAGCTCCCGCTCCGCCCCTTCGCCCGCCTGCCGGATCGCCTACGGAATCTCCGCCGATCCTCCTGGGCGGATGCCAATCGCGCCGGCGAACCGATTGACAGTTTCCTGGAAGGCCCCTGCTTTGATCGCGCGGGGCGCTTCCTGGTGACTGATATCCCCAATGGCCGAATCCTACTGGTGGGGCCGGGTGACGCTTGGGAAGTGCTGGCGGAATATGACGGCTGGCCGAATGGCCTTGCTCTTGGTGCCGATGATGCGCTGCTGATTGCCGATTATCGCCATGGCTTGCTAACGCTGGACCCCGCGCGCGGTTCCATCGCGCCCTTGCTGGAAACTGTGGGGAGCGAAGGCTTTCTCGGCCTGAATGATGTCACGCTTGGGCCGGAAGGCGAGATTTTCTTCACTGATCAAGGCCAGACCGGGCTGCAGGACCCGCGCGGGCGCGTTTATCGGCTTGCCGCCGATGGGCGGCTTGATCGGCTGATTTCGAACGGCCCAAGCCCGAATGGCATTGCGCTGAACAAGGCGGGTTCGCATTGCTATGTGGCGATGACCCGTTCGTGTGAGGTCTGGCGCTTCGCGCTTCGCGCGGACGCCATTGTGGGCAAGGCCAATCTGTTCTTCCGCACACCCGCCGGCACGTCAGGGCCGGATGGCATGGCGGTGGATGTGCATGACCGGCTGTTCATCGCCAATCCCGGCCATGGCATGGTCTGGGGTGTGGATCCGTATGGCGTGCCGCTTTTCGCGCTGGATTGCCGGAGTTTTGGCCGCATGCCGACCAATTGCTGCTTCGCACCCGATGGTGTGACGCTGCTGATTACGGAAAGCCAATCGGGACAGATTCTGGCGGCGGAGATACCGGGGCCTCAATAGCGGGCGCCGGCGATTTTTATGCGCCGTCAGGCAAGATCTTCCATTGTCACGCGCAAGGCACCGGCAACGGCGCGCCTTGCCGCAGCGCTGCCAGGCTTGCGGCCAGACTCAATTTCGGAAAGGTAGCTTACTGAAACGCCCGCCATTGCCGCCAGTGCGGTCAAGGTCAGGCCGCGATGCTCGCGCCAGATACGGATCGCGCTTTCGCCCGCAAGCAGGCGATCCACCAGGGACCCAGGCAGATAATCGGCACGAGCCATTGATTTGCCGAGCGCTTCCTCTCGCGCCTCCTGTTCATTGATCACCTGATGATCAATCCGGTCTTCGGCGGCGGCGACCAGCGCCTCATAATCGCGGCGCGTCAGCGTCACCGTTTCTGCCGTTTGGGCCAAAGGTCTGAAATGATGCATCGCTCATAAACCTCCCGGCGATGGCGGCGCTTTCCGCCTTACGTCACCCTATCCAATTCCTGTTCCGTCATCCCGCCCGGCACCAGCGCCATCGGAATTTTCAGGCGTGACGCATGCCGCCCCGTCAGCGCTGAGATCAATGGTCCCGGCCCGCCGCTGCCGGTGGCCATGGCCAGCACCAGGATGGAAATGCGCGGGTCTTCTTCAACCAAAGCCAGCAATTCCTCGCGCGCTTCGCCTTCGCGGATGATCAGGATGGGCATGCCACCGGTGATTTCACTGACATGAGAAGCAAGGCCAGCCAGCAGGCGCTCAGCCTCCGCACGGCGTTCTTCCTGCATCATCACGCCAACGCCGGCCCATTCCACCAGTTCCACCGGTTCCAGCACCCGCAGCAAAGCCACACGCCCCCCACCCTTGCGGGCGCGCAGGCACGCATAGCGCAGCGCCACCGCCTGTTCGGCGCTGTCATCCACCACCACCAGGAAAACGCGATCCCGCTTGGCCTTGCTGGTCGCTGCGGCGGCTTCTTCGGAACCGGTCATCAATTTCTCCTGAACAGCACGCTGCCGAGCCAGCCCGCAAGCGCAGCCAAGACAATACATAGCACGCCATAAAGCAGCGGCTGCCCCCGCGCGAGTGAGGCGATATCAGCCGCCGTCCCCACACGCTCCACCCGCAGCGACAATTCCTGCCGGGCGATCACCCGGTTTTCGCGGGCGAGCAGCACTTCAATCTGATAATCCCCGGTCTGCACCGTGTCAGGGAAGGCGATGCGCGCGCTGAACAGGCGCTCCCCAGCGCGGGAAACCGGAGCGGCATATTCCTGCCAGCGCCCATCGGCCTGTTTCAATTCCAAAAGCGCGGCGCGAAAGGCCGGGTTGCGCGTGCCCTCACTGCGTAGGCGCAGATTATCGAAGCCTAAGCGATACTGCCGGCGTTCTTCCTCGGGCAGGATTTCCCAGACCCGGCGCGTGGCAGTCAGCGCATAAAAGCCCGGCACCTCGGGAAAGCGCGTGGAAGGGCCATTCAACCAAATGCCCACCACATTGATCTTGCGGCGGACCACCACGCCCTGGGTGGGCCCAGTCGCGACCACAATCAAATCTTCCGGCGCATCGCCACCCAAGGGGTTTTGCGTTGCGCCAAAAACCAGCACGGATGCGCCCGTGAAGCCGGTGGAGATCTCAACCCTATCTGTTGAAAGCTCGGCGGTGATGGGTGATGCCGAAGCCACGCTGGCCCCAAAAAGGCTGCCCAACACCCATAATATGCGGGCGAGCGCCTTCATGAGATTGGGCTGATCGTAAAGGCGCGGCTTGGCGTTTGCAGCAGATTCCAGGCGAGGCCGATAGCAACAGATAGAACCAAAAGCCCGAGCAGGGCACGGGTTTCCTCGCCCCGCAGCTTGGTGCCCATGGCGGCACCGAATTGCGCGCCCGCCACACCACCAACCAGCAGCAACATGGTCAGCACAATATCCACGCTGCCCACCTGCCAGGCTTGCAGCAGCGTGACATTGGCCGAGACGAAAACCACCTGAAACAGCGAAGTGCCGATCACAATCGCGGTCGGCATGCCAAGGATATAAATCATGGCCGGCACCAGCATGAAGCCGCCGCCCACGCCCATGATGGCGGAGAGCATGCCAATGCCAAAGCCAATCGCAAGCGGCGGAATGACCGAAATATACAGCCTGGAATCGCGAAAGCGCAGCTTGAAGGGTAGGCCATGCAACCAAGTATGCTCATGCAGCTTCCGCCGCGGCGCCGTGCCGCGCCGGCGCCGGAGCAGCGCTGTGACGCTTTCACGCACCATCAGCGCGCCAACAATGCCAAGGATCACCACGTAAAACAGTGAGACCGCCACATCCACTTGGCCCCAGCGCTTCAGCAGCGCGAAGATTTGCACGCCAAGCGCTGAACCAAGCAGCCCTCCCGCGAAAAGCGTGAGCCCCATGCGCCAATCCACATTGCCACGCCGCCATTGTGCAATCAGGCCAGAGACGGACGCACCCAGTGTTTGATTGGCGCCGGAAGCCACGGCCACGGCGGATGGAATGCCGATCAACATCAAAAGTGGCGTCAGCAGAAAACCACCGCCCACCCCGAACAAGCCCGAAAGCCAGCCCACGCCAAAGCCGATGCCAAGCAGCAGCAGGGCATCCACACTCATTTCAGCGATGGGCAGGTAGACCTGCATCGCGAATCCAATCAGTCCAAACGTGAGCCTTACGCGAAGCTTCGTCCTTGCGGCGCAACCTCGCAAGGAATTTATAGGCGCGTTACAAGGCAGGAATGCGGCAGGGGCATTATCGCCGCGTGACGAGCGCGACCAGGGCAAGAAAAACCAGACCTAACAGCGCAAAGCCCGCAATGGCGAAGGGCGGGCCGATGCCATCTGCCAGCGCACCCAGCACCAGCACGCCGATAGGCCCGGTGCCAATGCAAGTTGTGGTCAGGCCCAAAATGCGTGACCGCGCTTCCACCGGTGCTTGCATCATCACAATGCCAGTTTGCAGGCTGGCAAAGGCCGCTGTGCCGAAGCCACCCAGCATCAGTAAAAACGCCGCAAGCCAAAGTGTGGGTGCCAATGCTGCCAGCGCCAGCACAGAAAGGAAGGCGGTGGAACCCAACAATAACAGCCCCCTGCCCGCCTGTGGCCCTCGGCGTAGCGCCAGCGCCAGGCCCGAGATCAGCGCCCCCAAAGGCTCAGCCGCCGCTAGGAAGCCGATTTCAATGGCGCTTGCGCCAAAGGCGCGGTCACCAAAGGCCGGCAGGATGGAATTGTAGGAGAAGCCGAAAATATTCATCACCAGCGTCACGCCAAGCACCGCGCGCAAGGCTGGATGGGCGAGTGCGAACCGCAAAGCCTCGGCTACCTCAGCGAATAGGCGGCGCGGCACCAAAGCACGGCGCGGCTGGCTGTAAGAAACCGTAGAAAACAAGCCAAGCGCCACAAGATAAATCACCGAGGCGATGATATAAGCCACGGTAATGCCAAGGGTTTCATACAAAACCCCACCCAACATCGGCCCCAGCATGCGCGTCGTGCTGCCGGTTGTCGTATCAAATGCGACAGCGGGGATAATGCGCTCAGGCCCCGCGGTTTCCGCTACCATGCGCCGGCGTGTGGCGAGTTCATTTGTCCAAACCAGGCCGCCGATCAGCCCATTCACCCATAAATGCCAGAGCGAAAGCCAGCCCAGCGCGGAAAGCACGGCGATGGTGATGGCGCCAAGCGCCGTCAGCACCTGGCCCACCATGAGCAAGTATTTGCGATTGAGGCTTTCAGCCACCGCCCCCGAAAGCGCCCCCATCAGCAGCATGGGCAAAGCGCGCGCCATCAGCACCAGCGATACCGCAAAGGCAGAACGCGTCAGTTCATAGGCGTAAAGCCCGCTCACCAGCATTTCCACCCAACGCATGGAATTGGTAAGCCCGCCCGCGCCCCAAAGTTTTAGAAAGGCGCGGTCGGAAAGCAGAACACGCAGCGGCGCGGGGTCAGGCATCGCGCCGCGCTAGGCTACACCCAATCAATAACCAGAATCACCCAGATGCAGCAGCGGGAAAGCGCTGAAGACATGCGGCGCATTGGTGGCCAAGGCGCCCGAATGGACGAAGCTTGGGTTGAGTTCGCTGAATTTCGTGGCGCCCAAAAGCCCCATGGTGGTGTAGATCTCGGTTTCCATGATCTCAAGCATACGCTCCACCCCCGCCGCGCCATCAGCAGCCAACGCATAGCAGTAAAGCCGGCCAAGCCCGACCAGATCGGCACCCAGGCAAAGCGCCTTCACCACATCTGTCCCGCGTGAAAACCCGCCATCAATCCATACCTTGGCGCGGCCACCGACCGCCTGCACCACTTCCGGCAGCACATCCATGGCTCCCCGGCCATGATCCAACTGCCGCCCGCCATGGTTGGAGACATAAACCACATCAACGCCGTGTTCGCAGGCAAGCTTGGCGTCTTCAGCGGTGGCGATACCCTTCAGAATGACAGGTAGTTTGTACTTGGCCTTGAAGCGATCTACCTGCTTCCAGGAAAGGGCCGCCTGGAATTCAATGCCTTGTACCCGCGCGCGCCAGGGCTTGGCGAAGCGCCGCGCGATATCACGTTCGCGCCGACTATAGACCGCGGTATCCACGGTGAAGCAGAAGGCATCATAGCCGGCCGCCACCGAACGATCCGCATAATCATCAATGAAGCTGTCATCGCCGCGCACATAAAGCTGGAAGACCTTGGGGCCCGGCGTATTGGCCGCGGTTTCCTCAAGCCCTGGCTTGGTCACGGAAGATACAATCAACGGCACGCCAAAGGCCGAGGCACCCTGCCCCGCTGTCGCCGCGCCATTGGCGCCGAAGCTTTCCAAGCCACCCACCGGCGCCAGGGCGACAGGTAGGCGGAGCTTCTTGCCGAACATCTCTGACGTTGTGTCTATGGTCGAGACATCACGCAGCACGCGCGGGCGAAGCGCGATTGTGTCCAGCGCCAAACGATTACGGCGCATGGTGGTTTCGGTTTCCGTCGCCCCCGTCAGGTAATCCCAGATATTGGCATCGAGCCGGTTTTTCGCCGCCTTGGCGAATTCGTGCATCGTCAGGAATTTGCCTTCAGTTTCACTCAACATTTCGCTCTCTCTCCGGTCTCAACCAGCCAAAAATTCACGCGTCCAGCGTGCATAATCATCCTCGCGCAAGGCTGCCTTCATCAGCGCGGCATCCGCAAGCCCAGGCAGCTTCCCGGGGGGCGTGCCTTCGCGCAAGGCCTTGAGCGTTGCATGAACGGCTGCCATGGCGGCGAAGCTTGGTGCATGGCCCTGCAGGGCGATGCGCACGCCATGGGAAGCGAGCTTTGCCTTATCCGCCAGCGCGGGCGGCGTACCGCCCAGCATCAGCGGCACACCATCAGCGGCGGCTTGCAGCGCGGAAAGCTGCGCCCAATCGGTGACGCCAGTATAGAACAGCGCATCGGCGCCGGTTTTGGCATAGGCGCGGGTGCGCGCCAGGGCTTCCTCAAGGCTCACCAGATTGACCGCGCTGGTGCGCGCGACAATCACCAAGCCTGGGTCTTCCCGCGCGGTCAGCGCCGCATGGATTTTGCCGAGCCCAGCTTCCAGGCTCAGCAAACCAGGCTCCCCACCGCCATGGGCGCGGGGCAGGTCCGTATCTTCAATGGTGAGGGCGGCAACACCGGCGGTTTCCAATTCCTGCACGGTGCGCATGACATTCAGCGCATTGCCGTAGCCGTGATCGGCATCCACCATCAGCGGCGGCGCCCCGGCGCGGCAAATGCGCCTTGCCTGCTCGGCGAATTCTGTCAGCGTCACTAGAATAAGGTCAGGCGCCCCCAAAACAGCAATCGAGGCAATGGAACCCGCGAACATGGCTGTTTCAAAGCCAAGATCGGTCGCGATTCGCGCCGCGATCGGGTCATGTACGGAAGCCGGGTGCATACAGGCATCCCGGGCGAGTATTGCGCGAAAACGCGCGCGTCGTGCCGAGGCACTCATGGCGGCTGCATCCCCTTCCCCTTGGTGGAAGGATTGTGCAACCGGGCACCGGACGGGGCAACCCGCTGCCCGTCAGGCCATGGCGATAGCGATCAGCGCGGCAACAAAAACAATGGTTGCGGCGACAAGGCCCAAGCCAAGCAAGAATAGCGTTAAACGCGCCAGGACTTGGCTGCGCGCCGGCCTGGAACTTTCCGGAGAGATAAGCAAACCATCCTTGCTGGGTTGCTTATCACGCGCCGCATCCGACCCTACGGCGCAGCCTGGCTGGCGCATTGCATCAGCAGAATTGAATGTGACAGACATAAGCCAACCTCCGGTAATCAATATACCGGTTTTTCCGATAATCTGTCAAGCTCGAAATTCAGCACATCAATTCTCAGGGGTAATTTTGCGCATATCAGTCAGCAGGGCGCGAATCGCGGCCAATTGCTCATGCGCGGCTTCAGGGTCTGCCGCTTCGGTCAGGGTGCCCCCGGCACTGCGCCAGATTTGGAAGGCGAACCGCCCTTTGCTGGCCAGGCTGGCCGGATGCCCGGTGCTGTCCAACTCGCGGGAGACGATATCCAATAAGGATCCAAACTGATCAGCCACTTCTGCGGCTGAGAGCGGGGGCTGCGCCAAGGTTTCAGAAGCGCTGCGCGGCATATCCGGCATCAATTCGAGCAAAGTGAGATCAAGTGCGAGCAATAGGCGCTTCAAGGTTTCGTGGCGCGGTCGGGTCTTGCCGGTTTCCCAATCGGCAACAGTGGCTTGAGAAGCGCCAATAAGCTCGCCTAGCGCCACCTGAGACAGACCTTTAGCGCGCCGCGCCCTACGCAGGCGGCGCGACCACTCGGGTACATTCGAGTCGGGAATTCTTAAAGCCATGGTTCTGTTCACCATTGACTTATCCACAAGTCCAAGGGGTTCTTCCTATAATTTCATAATTAGACACGGTTTTTGTACATGAGTGTAGCACAGGCGCGAAAGCTTGCTGTTTGTCAGGGCGAAATTTGGTGTGCTGATTCTCTCTAAAATCCCAAGTCAGGTTGCGGGCTTCAAGCATTTAATGATTTATGGGGCAGGGTTACATCCATTGCGCGAACAGGAAGCATATGGACCCGCGCCGTATGGTGTTATTCTAGAGAGGGAGCATCCTTAAACCACCAATGATGCTGAAACCGGTTACAAAAGAAAAAAAGCGCGCAAATCGCGCCGCAACTAAGTAAAAAATTTTTCATGAAAGCTTGTGGCGCGCCCGAAGAGATTCGAACTCCTGACCCCCAGATTCGTAGTCTGGTGCTCTATCCAGCTGAGCTACGGGCGCCCTTAATGAGGCGACGGATAGCGGAGCGGCGCGTCACGCGCAACCCCGCAAGCGTCGCTAAAATGTCATGCGGCGAGTTTATCCAATTCCCGCACCACGGCTTCGCCCATGACACTGGTGCCAACCCGCGCCATGCCTGTTTGCATAATGTCAGCGGTACGCAGACCACCCGACAGCACCTTTTCAACAGCCGCTTCCACCAACCGTGCATCTTCTTCCATCCCGAAGGACCAGCGCAGCAGCATGGCGAAGGAAAGGATTTGCGCGCAGGGATTGGCGATGCCCTTGCCGGCGATATCGGGCGCAGAGCCATGGACAGGTTCATACAGTGCATGGCGGCGGCCAGAAGCATCAACGGCGCCCAGCGTGGCAGATGGCAACATGCCGAGCGAACCGGTCAGCGCAGCGGCCAGATCAGAAAGCACATCGCCGAACAGATTAGACCCCAGGATCACATCAAACTGCTTCGGGCGAGAGCAGAGCTGCATGGCGCAGTTATCGGCATACATGTGTTCAAGTTCGACATCGGGAAATTCGGCCTTACCGATTTCGCCGACCACCGCGCGCCATAGCCGCCCGGACTGCATCACATTGGCCTTTTCAACGCTGGTCACCTTGTTGCGGCGCTTGCGGGCCAAATCAAAGGCCACGCGGGCCACACGGGCGATTTCGTCTTCCGAATAGACTTCGGTATCAATGCCAATACGCTTGCCCTTGGCATCTGTGTGGATGCCGCGCGGCTCGCCAAAGTAAATCCCGCCGGTTGATTCGCGCACGATCATCACATCAAGCCCGCGCACCAAATCTGCCTTCAGCGACGAAGCATCCACCAGCGCGTCCAGCACAACGGCGGGGCGGAGATTGGCAAACAAGCCAAGATCCTTGCGCAGCCGCAGCACGCCAAGCTCCGGGCGCTTATCGAAGGGCATGGAATCCCATTTCGGCCCACCCACAGACCCGAACAACACCGCATCTGCGGCCCTAGCACGCGCCACGGTTTCATCCGAACAGGGCGTGCCTTCCGCATCCAGCGCCGCACCACCCACCAAGCCTTCTTCAATATTGAAGGAGACATGGCGGCGATGATCCATCCAATCCACCACGCGGCGCACTTCGCGCATCACTTCGGGGCCAATCCCATCACCGGGCAGGATGAGAAGCTTTTTATTCGATGACATGGCGTTGTCCTTCTTGCCCCGGCTTTGCGCGCCAGGGCGGGTATCAATCAGGCATAAAGCCAGGGCTGGGCAGCGCGCTGGCGGGCTTCAAAACCGTCAATCGCCGGCGCATGCTGCATGGTCTGGCCGATATCATCCAAGCCGTTCAACAGCAGATGCCGGCGGAACGGATCAATCTGGAAAGGAATCTCTTCCCCATTCGGGCGCACCACCACTTGGCGTTCAAGATCAACGCTGATGCGCGCATTGCCGCCCATCTTCGCGTCTTCCATCAGCTTTTCGCAAATCTCGCGCGGCAGGCGCACGGGCAGCACGCCATTCTTGAAGCAGTTATTGTGGAAGATATCGGCGAAATCGGGCGCAATCACGCAGCGAATGCCGAAATCCAGCAAGGCCCAAGGCGCGTGTTCGCGCGAAGACCCGCAGCCAAAATTCTCAAAGGCGATCAGGACTTCCGCCTTGCGGTAAGGTTCCTGGTTCAGCACGAAATCCGGGTTTTCAGTGCCATCTTCCTTGAAGCGGAAATTGGCAAACAAATTCTTCCCGAAACCCAGCCGGCTGATGGATTTCAAGAATCGCGCCGGGATAATCTGATCCGTATCCACATTCGCCTTGGGCAAGGGGGCTGCGATACCGGTAAGCTTGGTGAAGGCTTGCATATTACAGCGCTCCCTTCGGCTGATAATCGCGCACATCGGCCAAATGGCCCGCGAGCGCCGCCGCGGCGGCCATGGCGGGGCTCAACAAATGGGTCCGCCCACCTGGGCCCTGACGGCCTTCGAAATTGCGGTTGGACGTGCTGGCGCTGCGTTGACCGGGCGTGAGTTTATCCGGGTTCATGCCAAGGCACATGGAACAGCCCGCTTCGCGCCACTCAAAGCCCGCTTCGCGCAGGATGCGATCCAGCCCTTCCGCTTCCGCCTGCTGCTTCACCAGGCCAGAACCAGGCACGACCAAAGCGCGCACATGATCAGACACGCGCCGGCCTTTCGCGATGGCGGCGGCGGCGCGGATATCTTCAATCCGGCTATTTGTGCAGGAACCGATGAAGACAACATCAACCTTGAGATCGGTCAGGCGTTGGCCGGGCGCGAGGCCCATATATTCAACCATGCGCTGCAATTGCGCGCGCTTGGCCTCATCCGCCTCATCGCCTGGGTTCGGTACCACGCCAGTGATCGGCAGCACCGCTTCCGGGTTCGTGCCCCAGGTCACCTGCGGGGCGATTTCATGCGCCGCCAGGCGCAATTCCTTGTCGAAATGGGCACCTGCATCGGAAGGCAGCGTCTTCCACCATTCCAAGGCGCGCTTGAAAGCTTCACCCTTCGGGCCATTCGGCGTTTTCGCGATGTAATCAAACGTGGTTTGATCGGGCGCCACCATGCCAGCACGCGCACCGCCTTCGATGGTCATGTTGCAGACCGTCATGCGGCCTGCCATGTCCAGCGCGCGGATCGCATCGCCGGCGTATTCAATGACATGGCCCGTACCGCCCGCCGTGCCGATCTTGCCGATGATGGCCAGCACAATATCCTTGCCGGAACAGCCAAAAGCGAGGTTGCCATCCACGGAAACACGCATGTTCTTGGCGGGCTTCTGCAACAGTGTCTGCGTTGCCAGCACATGTTCCACTTCCGATGTACCAATACCAAACGCCAGCGCGCCCATGGCGCCATGGGTCGAGGTATGGCTATCGCCACACACAATCGTCATGCCCGGCAGTGAACGGCCCAATTCCGGGCCGATTACATGCACAATGCCCTGACGGTCATCGAGCAGCGGGATGTAAGGCACGCCGAATTCAACGACGTTCTTTTCCAGCGTTTCAACCTGCAAGCGGCTTTCGGGGTCCACAATGCCGGTGCGGCGGCTGTCATCGGTGGCGATGTTATGGTCCACCACGGCCAACGTCGCATCTGGGCGACGCACCTTGCGCCCCGCGGCGCGCAGGCCATCAAAAGCCTGCGGCGTGGTCACTTCATGGGTCAGATGCAAATCAATGTAGAGCAGTGCCGTGCCATCTGGCAGGGTTTCAACAACATGCGCGTCCCAAATCTTGTCGAACAGCGTGCGCGGCTTCTGCGCTGACATTTCATCTTCCCCCTTGCATCACATGAAAACGCCGCGCCTTTCAGCGCGGCGCGTTTAATTCAGCCCTGGGCAGGCTTGGCGGCGCCATCGGACTTCATGCCCAACTTTTCCGCAATACGCGCGGATTTGCCGGTACGGCCACGCAGATAATAAAGCTTCGCGCGACGCACCTTACCGCGACGCACCACCTGAATTTCCGCGACATTCGGGCTATACAGCGGGAATACGCGCTCCACGCCTTCACCATAGGAAAGCTTGCGGACGGTGAAGTTGCTCTGCACGCCCTTGTTGGAACGCGCGATCACAACGCCTTCATAAGCCTGGGTGCGGATGCGTTCGCCTTCCACCACCTTCACCATCACGCGCACCGTATCGCCCGGGCCGAAATCCGGCGTGGCGCGGGCTGCGGCAAGCTTGGCCTGCTGATCAGCTTCGAATTGCTGCAAAATATTCATGTTGGTACCCTTTCTTCGGTTTCTTTAGGCGGCGGCGGGATGGCCGGCAATGGCCCCCGCGCCTCCGCGCGCTGTTTCATGCCGCGCCCACAAATCGGGGCGGCGTTCTTTTGTGATGTTTTCGCTTTCGGCCCGGCGCCAGGCCGCGATGGCGGCATGATGACCCGAAAGCAGTACCTCCGGCACGGCACGGCCCGCCCATTCGGCAGGGCGCGTGTAATGCGGGTATTCCAAAAGCCCCTCAGCGCCATGGCTTTCCTCGGCAGCGCTTTCGGCTGCCCCCATGACCCCCGGCAGCAAGCGCACACAGGCATCCAGCAGCGTGAGTGCGGCCAATTCCCCCCCGCTCAGCACATAATCGCCGATCGAGATTTCCAGCATGCCGCGCGCTTCAATCACGCGCTGATCCACACCTTCATAGCGCCCACAAAGCAGCACAGCCCCTGCCCCCGCCGCCAATTCCCGGACCAGCGTCTGATCCAGCAACCGCCCGCGCGGTGTCAGGTAGATCACTGGCCGGGCCGGCGTTTCAGCCAAGGCCGCGCCAATGGCCGCATCCACCACATCCGGGCGCAGCACCATGCCGGCGCCTCCCCCAAAAGGCGTGTCATCCACGCTGCCATGGCGGTCCTTGGCATGGTCGCGGATATCATGCGCGATCAGCGACCAAAGCCCTTCCCTAAGCCCACGACCGGCCAAGGAAAGCCCAAGCGGACCAGGGAACATTTCCGGGAACAGCGTCAGGATATCGGCGCGCCAGGTCATGCCGCGGCCTCCTTCCCATCCTGCGGGGGCACCAGCATTTCGGCGGGCGGCACCACCACAAGGCGGCCAGAAGCGATATCCACCACCGGCACCACTTGGCGCGTGAAGGGCAGCAGCATTTCTTGCCCCCCCTCAATCACCAGGAATGCCCCGCCACCATGGTCTTCCACCGAGCGCACAGTGCCGAGTGCATCACCCGCTTCCGTCACCGCCGCTAGGCCGATCAGGTCAGTCAGGTAGAATTCTTCGTCATCGGTGGGTGGCAAAGCTTCCCGCGCGACGAAAAGGCGTGTGCCGGTCAGGCGCTGCGCGGCGTCCCGATCCGTGATGCCTTCAACGGCCACCAGATCAGGGCCCTTGAGCGTCAGGCGGAAATGCCGCGTGCCAGCCTCATCAGAAAGCGGGCCATAGGCAGTGATGGCGGCAGGATCGGCGGTGAAGGCACGCAGGCGCAAAAGCCCGCGCACGCCATGCGGCCTGCCGAACTCCCCCACCATAATGCGCTTGCCGCCCATCTGCCGTGCTGCCCTTGGCTAGCGCCTGCTTCAGCCAGCCGCCGCAGCAGCCGCGGCGCGTTCCTGCGCCTTCTTCTTCGGCTCAGCCTGCTTGGTCTGCGCCGGGATCGCCGGCATGGCGATCAGGCCAGCCTTACCCAGGAAGCGCGCCACGCGATCCGTGGCGACCGCGCCATTGCCGATCCAATGCTTCAGGCGATCTTCCTGCAAGCGAATACGCTCCGCATGATCAGAAGGCAGCATCGGGTTGTAGGAGCCCACCTTTTCGATGAAGCGGCCATCGCGCGGGCTGCGGCTATCGGCAACCACGATGTGGTAATAAGGGCGCTTCTTGGCACCAGCGCGAGCCAGGCGAATCTTGAGAGCCATACGGGTATTCCTTTCTTTAGTGACTTGAAACGAGGGGTTTGGTGAAGGCCATCATCAAAACGGCCTCCGGCCTTGGGGGAGCAGCGCGGCGAGCCCGCCACGCATCAGCCCCTTTTGGCCAATCTTACTCATCCGCTTCATCATGGCGGACATATCGTCGAATTGCTTCAGCAGGCGGTTCACATCCTGCACCGTGGTGCCGGACCCAGCCGCGATGCGGCGCTTGCGCGATGCCTTCAGCAGATCAGGTGTGCGGCGTTCCTTGGGCGTCATGCTGGAAATGATCGCCGCCTGACGCTTCAGAATGGCGGTATCCAGATTGGCGCCTTCCAACTGCGCCTTCACCTTCTGCACGCCGGGCAGCATGCCAAGAATACCTTGCAGGCTGCCCATCTTGCCGATTTGCTTCAACTGCGCCGCGTAATCATCCAGCGTGAACTGGCCCTTTTGCATGCGCGCGGCGAGCTTTTCAGCCTCCGCCTGGTCAATCGTCTCGGCGGCTTTTTCCACCAAGGAGACGATATCGCCCATGCCGAGGATACGGCCCGCGATGCGATCGGGGTGGAAATCTTCCAAAGCATCCAGCTTTTCGCCGGCGCCCAACAGCTTGATTGGCGCGCCGGTCACAGCCCGCATGGAAAGGGCGGCGCCACCGCGCGCATCGCCATCCACACGCGTCATGACAATGCCGGTGACGCCGATTTTCTCCTGAAAGGCCTTGGCGGTATTCACCGCATCCTGCCCGGTCATGGCATCCACAACCAGCAAGGTTTCATGCGGCTTGGTGGCGGCCTTCACCTCGGCCACCTCGGCCATCAGCGCTTCATCAATCGCAAGGCGCCCGGCGGTATCCAGCACCACCACATCGTATAATTCGCGCCGGGCCACATCCATGGCGCGGGCGGCAATTTCAAGCGGGCGCTGGCCGGCGATGATCGGCAGGCTGGTCACTTCCGCGCGTTCGGCCAATTGCTGCAATTGCAACTGCGCCGCCGGGCGATGCACGTCCAGGGACACCAGCAGCACCTTTTTCTTCTCACGACCCTTCAGACGGAGCGCGATTTTGCCCGAGGTCGTGGTCTTACCCGAACCCTGCAAGCCCACCATCAGAATGGCGACCGGGGCCGGCGCATTCAGATCAATGCCGCGGGCACCTTCCGTGCCGCCAAGCGCTTCCACCAGCGCGTCATTGACGATCTTGATGACTTGCTGCGCGGGGGAGACGGAGCGAATCACCTCCTGCCCCACGGCGCGTTCCTTCACGCGTGCAACCAGGTCACGCACCACCGGCAAGGCGACATCAGCTTCCAGCAACGCCACGCGCACTTCGCGCAGCGCTTCCGTCACATCGGCTTCGCTCAGCGCGCCACGGCGGCGCAGCCGATCAAAAACACCGTTGAGCTTGCTGGACAGAGCCTCAAACATGGCGCAGCCCGATGGTCCTTTCGCGTTACGGTCGCCCCAAAACAGAACGAGCCGCTGCGCGAGCCTTCGCGGAGCGGCGGAGCCAACCCGCATAAGGCGGGCGGACCAAGGTTCAGGGCGAACCAGTGATGACGGGGCCTTTATCGCCCAGGCGCCTGAGGGTCAAGCGAAAAGGGGCAAGCGGGGCTTGGGCCACAGGTCACCTCGACGCCAAGCGAGGCTTTTGTTAAGCAGGGGCCAAGGAAGGCAAGTTAGAATAGCAGGGGCTGGCATGGTTCAAAAGCTTGAAAACGCGCTGAAAATCACCCGCCGCGCTGCCTTATTCGGGGGCGCTGGCCTTGGGCTTGCCGCCTGCGCGAGCCCGCCCCGAGGCCCTGCCGTGCCCTTTGCGCGCACGCGGGACGCCAAGGTGCTTGGCCTGCCCAATGAACGCTTCTTCTTGCCCTGGGATGGCGAGGCCTTCCGCACGGAAGTTCTAGCCGCCCAAGTAAGAGCACCGCGCATTCAAGGCCCCCCCACGCCCGGGCGGGAGAGAACCATTGAAATGCTCGCCATCTCCGGTGGCGGCGAGGACGGCGCCTTTGGTGCCGGGCTATTGAATGGCTGGACCGAGGCAGGCAATCGTCCGACCTTTAGCCTGGTAACCGGTGTTTCTACCGGTGCGCTGACCGCCCCTTTTGCGTTCCTCGGTCCGCGTTACGATGCTTCCCTGAAAAGCGTCTATACCGACATCACCCCAAAAGATGTGCTGGAACCGCGCTACCTGCTGAATGCGGCACTGTTTGAGGATGCGCTGGCCGATAACGCGCCGCTGTTCGGCACGATTTCCAAACATTTGAATGAGGCGATGCTCGCCGAAATTGCGCGCGCATATGAGAGCGGACGGCTATTGCTGATCGGCACGTCGGATATGGATGCGCAATTGCCCGTGGCATGGAACATCGGCGCCATCGCGGCTAGCGGGCATCCGCGCGCCCTTGATCTGGTGCGGCGTATTCTTTTGGCCTCAGCCGCCATTCCGGGGGCTTTCCCGCCGGTGATGATTGAAGTGACGCTGGATGGGAAAACCTATCAGGAAATGCATGTGGATGGCGGCGCCTTTACACAGGTATTCCTATACCCTCGCAGCGTCACGCGTGAACGGCGCGCGCATATCCGCCATGGCGACCATGTGCAGCCCGCACGCGCCTATGTGATCCGCAATGGTCGCATCACGCCCAACCCTGGGCATACCGAACGCCGCACGTTCAAGATCGTGGAGCGCGCGATTTCCAGCATGATTTCCGCGAGCGGCTATAATGATGTGGCGCGCATCCTGAATACAACGCGTGAGGATAAGGTGGATTTCAACCTTGCCGCCATTGGCCCCGACTTCCAGCTTGAAGCCAAGGAACCCTTCGAACAAGCCTATATGCGCAAGCTGTATGACCACGCCTTTGCCCTTGCGCGGGCAGGATATCCCTGGCTGAAGGATATCCCGTACTGATAGGCCTGCCCGGTCAACTGACCCCCATGACATAGGCCGGCGGTTTCTGGGTTTCGAAGACAACCCCCTTCACCCCCGGCACGCCTTCTGCCAGCACCCGCAAGCCCTGCTTCACGGTTTCAGACCGGCAAAAGCCATGGAAGGTCACTTGGCCATTCTTCACATCCGGGAAGATGAAGTAGGTATCCACCCAGGGTTCATTGCGCATGGCAATCGCCAAATCGCGGCGGATCCGTTCATCCGGCGCATCCGCGGCAATACTGCCCGGCGCGGCAAGCAAGGCCCGGATCAGGTCTGAACGCGAAACAACGCCGATAAGCTTGCCATCACGCAACACAGGTACGCGACGGATTTGCTTATCCTCAATGATCTTGGCGACATGTTCGATTGAGGTGTCTTCGGTGACCGAGGCAATATCCGTGGTCATCACATCCCGTGCGCGCTGGCCATGGGTGCGCGCGAAACGCGCCGCCTGATCCGCAGCCGAGGCAAAAAGCCCCAGCACCCAGGATTTCGGCGCATCTTCCTTTGCGGCAAGCCGGCGGATCAAATCGCCTTCAGTGACCATGCCAAGTAGATTGCCGGCGCCATCCACCACCGGGGCGCCCGATATGCCGCGATCTGACAGCACACGGGCCACGGCTTGCAAAGGGGCCTCGGGCGGGATGGTGGCAAGGCTGGTGGTCATCAGATCACGTGCGCGCATGAATTTTTTCTCCTCAAGCCCGGGTCAGGCAAGCAAATGCCACGCGGCTCTCGCGGTTCACTTCGGTCCTTGGAAGATGTCTAGCCGGGCTTGCAGATGGCCTTCTTGCGCCATATCAAGAATCAACGCCGCATGGGGCAAGCGGGGGCAATCCAAATGGCCTCAGCTGCGCGCTAGAAGGCTGGCTTATTCTGCTACAGGGTGATGTATGGCTTTCGCGCAGCACATCGGCACCAGGCGCTACGTCTTCCCCGATCTGAAGACGCTGCTGGCGCGCGCCACCCCCTTCCGGTCAGGTGACGCCTTGGCTGGCATCGCCGCAGAAAGCGCCGAGGAACGGATCGCCGCGCAGCGTGCCTTGGCGGATTTGCCGCTGGCCCATTTCCTTTCGGAAAGCGTCATTCCCTATGAGGCAGATGAGGTCACGCGGCTGATCCAGGACAGCCACGACAAGGCAGCTTTCGCACCGGTCCGCAGCCTGACGATTGGCGGTTTTCGCGATTGGCTGCTTTCCGATGCCGCCGATAGCGCGGCACTTGCGGCGCTTTCGCCGGGCCTGATGCCGGAAATGGTGGCCGCGACGTCCAAGATCATGCGCGCGGCGGATTTGATCTCGGTTGCGGCGAAATGCGTCAATGTCGCGCGGTTTCGCAATACCATCGGCCTGAAGGGCCGCCTTTCCATTCGCCTGCAACCCAATCACCCAACGGATGACCCGCGCGGCATCGCCGCCGCCACCTTGGATGGGCTTTTGCTTGGCGCCGGCGATGCGGTGATTGGTGTGAACCCTGCCACAGATAATGTGGAAGCGGTGCTGCGCATTCTGGATATGCTGGACAGGCTGCGGTTGGCTTACGACATTCCAACGCAAAGCTGCGTGCTGGCGCATGTCACCACCACCATGCGCGCCATGGATCTGGGTGCGCCGGTTGACCTGGTTTTTCAATCCATCGGCGGTACGGAAGGCGTCAACCGTTCCTTCGGGGTTGATCTTGCGCTGCTGGCGGAAGCGCATGAACAGGCGCTGACCCTCAAGCGCGGCAACCTTGGGCAGAATGTCATGTATTTCGAAACCGGCCAGGGCAGCGCGCTGAGTGCGGAAGCGCATCACGGCGTGGATCAACAAACCATTGAAGCGCGCGCCTATGCTGTTGCGCGGCGCTTTTCACCGCTGTTGGTGAATTCCGTGGTCGGCTTCATCGGCCCGGAATATTTGTTTGACGGCAAGCAGATTCTGCGCGCGGGGCTGGAAGATCATTTCTGCGGCAAGCTGCTTGGCCTACCGATGGGGGTTGATGTCTGCTACACCAACCATGCGGAAGCGGATCAGGATGACATGGATGCGCTGCTGACTTGCCTTGCTGCTGCAGGTGTGACTTACGTGATGGGCGTGCCGGGGGCGGATGATGTCATGCTCGCCTACCAATCCACCTCCTTCCATGATGGGCTTTATGCACGCGCGGCCCTTGGCAAACGCCCCGCGCCAGAATTTGAAGATTGGCTGAACCGCATGGGCATTGGCAGCACGACGGATACGATCCCTGCACGCCTGTCACCCGCGCTGATCGGTCTTGAATGAACACGCCCAGCAAATGGCGCGATCTGCGCCGTTTCACGGATGCACGCGTGGCACTTGGCCGCGTTGGCAATGCGCTGCCCACCGCCGCGCATCTGGATTTTCAGGAAGCCCATGCCCGGGCGCGTGATGCGGTTTGGTCCAGCCTGGATGTGGCGCGACTGGAGGAGGAACTCACGCCGCTTGGCCTGCCAGTGCAGCGCGTAACAAGCCAGGCCGAAGAAAGAAGGCGCTTTCTACTGCGCCCAGATCTTGGGCGGCGACTGCCGGAAAATACCCTGCTGCCGCAAGCGCCGGGCAGTATCGCACTGGTGATCGCCGATGGGCTTTGCGCTAGTGGCGTGCAGCAACAGGCGCCGGCGCTGATGCGCGTATTGGTGCCGGCGCTTGGGAAGGCGGGCTTCACGCCTGGCCCCATCATTATCGCGGAACAGGCGCGTGTTGCCTTGGGTGATGATGTGGCGGAAGCGGTGCAAGCGGCAGCAGTGCTGGTGCTGATTGGCGAAAGGCCTGGTCTTTCCGCAACCGACAGTATGGGGCTTTACATTACCTGGGCAGCGAAGCGCGGCAGCAATGACGCAATGCGCAACTGCATCAGCAATATCCGCCCAGGCGGGCTCAGCGCTGACTTCGCCGCCGCAAAGGCGCTGTGGCTATTGGTTGAAGCGCGCAAGCTTGGCGCCACGGGCGTGGCGCTCAAGGATGAAATGCCAAGCCATTATCGGCTGACGTAAAGGGCAGGCGCTTCAGCTGTTCCAGGGCCGCACACGCCACAGCGCGCGATGCGCCGCATCGGCATTCTGCAGATATGCGACATATTCGGCGCTCTCCAGAAAACGCAGCGGCTGGAATGTGCGCGCACTTGCTTCACGAAATTCTTGATGGCGCAATACGGCGCCAATCGCGCTGGAAAGCCGGCGCACCACATCAGGTGGCAGGCCGCGCGGCGCGCCAATGCCGCGCAGCGATCCCCCGCTAATATCGTAGCCAGCCTCCTTGAAGGTAGGCACATCAGGCGCGAATTCAGACCGCGTGGAAGACATCAACCCCAAAACGCGCCAGGGCTGCTGCTGGGCGAAGGTAAGGCTTTCGCCCAAGCTTGCCGTAGTTACTTGAATATCTCGGCGCATCAAAGCGACTGCTGCGGGCGCGGAACCTGCGTAGCTGACACATTCAAAGCGAATGCCTGCCGCCTGTTCGAGCAACAGCGCGCTGATATGCCCTGCTGATCCCACGCCTTGCGTACCAACGGTCACTTCCCCTGGCTTTGCCTTGGCTGCGGCAACCAGATTCGTAATGCTGCGCATTGGGCTTTCAGGATGCACGGCGAAAGTGGTTGGGTCTTCAACCACGCCGGCAATGAAGGTGAAACTCGCCAAAGACCAACGCGGCGATCTTTCAATCGGGATCGTCACTATGCCCGGCGTATTGATGATCCCGATGGTGTAGCCATCAGGCCGCGCATCAGCGATGGCGGAAAGCCCGATTTCACCGCCTGCTCCAGGACGGTTCTGCACAACTACAGGTTGGCCCAATTCACGTTCCAGGAATTGCGCCATGGTGCGTGCTGAAATGTCAGTACCGCCACCGGCCGCAAAAGGCACGATCAATTGCAAAGGCCTTTCCGGCCAGGCTGCACGCGCCAAATGCGGCGCCAGGACCATGGCGCCAACACCCCCAAAAAGGCCGCGGCGCTTCATCTTCTGCCCAATCACGGCGCTACCTTTCAGCTTGTGGCGCGCAGCAACTTGCCCGGCAGCGCGCCCGTATCATGGCCAGCTTCGCGAATGGGCTTGCCGGCAACCAGCGTCATGTCATAGCCATCAACGCGCTGTACCAAACGCCGCCCACCCGCGGGCAGATCATAGATCATCTCGGGGTGATACAAACGCAGCGCATCGAAATTGATGATGTTCACATCAGCCATCGCACCGGGTGCCAGCCGGCCACGATCCTTAAGGCCGAAGAAATCCGCGGTCTCACTGGTTTGGCGCTTCACCACGAATTCCAAGGGCAAGCCCTCGCCGCGCTTCCGATCGCGCGCCCAATGCGTCAGCATGAAGCTTGGCGTGGAGGCATCGCAAATCACGCCGCAATGCGCACCACCATCGGAAAGGCCAAGCACGGTCGCCTTATCCATGTTCATTTCACGCACCACGGAAAGATCACCCGTCACGTAATTCGTGACCGGGAAATAAAGCATCCGCCCACCATCAGCGCCCACCAGGAAATCATAGCAATAGGAAGCCGGATCCTGCCCGGCCTTGGCGGCGAGGGCGGCAATGCTGCGCTCCCGCGGCGGTTCGTAATCCGGCGGATCGCCCAATTCGAACATATTGTCCCAACGCGTCGCGATTTGGCGGGACAGCGGCGGCAGCACATCTAGCAACCGCTTCGATGCTTCTTCGGAGAGAATCTTGCGCCGCGTTTCCGGGTCACGCAGCCGCGCCAATTGCTCGGCCGGCGGCAGCCCCGCCAGCGCCGCAAAACTTTCACGCAAGGCAAAGGGATTGAGCGAAGTCGTCAACCCCAAAATCAACCCAACCGTGCGCCCCGCGACTTGCGCGGCAAGGCTGAGCCCCTCAGCCCGCGCATCATGCACGCCCTGCATCAGGCGCTTCCAACGCTGCGGGTCATAGGCGCGATCCGTCAGCAGAAACCAAACCGGACGCTTGGTGGATTTCGCCACTTCTCGCAGCCAGCGAAATTCTGCCGCCTCATCTTCAAAATCGCTCAACATGCCGAAAGTGCCGCGCCCGGCCTTGCCCATGGCGCGACCGATGGCGAGCAATTCCTCTTCTTCCGCATAGCGGCCCGGCACCAGATCGCCGGCCAGGGTCTTGTGCTGATCCGTCCGCGATGTGGTGAAACCGAAGGCACCGGCTTCCAGCGCTTCCTGCGTCAGCCGTGCCATCGCTCCAATATCATCGCCGGTCGCGTTTTCGCGCTTCAGTCCGCGTTCACCCATCACGTAAACGCGCAAGGGATGATGCGCGAGCTGCGCGCCGATATTCAGCGTACGCGGCATCGCTTCAAGCGCATCAAGATACTCGGGGAAGCTTTCCCAATTCCATTTCAGCCCCTCGGTCAGCGTAATGCCGGGGATGTCTTCCACCCCTTCCATCAGATCAATCAGCGCCTGATGATGGGCTTTCTGCACCGGCGCAAAGCCAACGCCGCAATTGCCAAACAGCAAAGTGGTCACGCCATGCCAGGAAGAAGGAGCGAGCTTCGGGTCCCAAGTGGCTTGCCCATCATAATGCGTATGCACATCCACCCAGCCGGGTGTCACCAGTCGGCCTTCGGCCGAAACATCGCGCCGCGCCGGCCCGGCCTTGCCACCCACCTGCGTGATGCGGTCGCCATCAATCGCGACATCACCGGTGTAACGCGGCGTGCCGAGCCCATCCACAATGGTGCCGCCGCGAATCACGATATCATGCATGGTGCTTCTCCATCCGGCTTGCCCCTGGCCCCGAATGCTTCGGGGCGGGTATCTGATGCGCTCACGCTAACCAAAGCCCCATGCCCCCGCAAGCATGGGCTGGCTTGCCCCCCGCCATTGCGCTGTCTAGCCTGCGGCCCATACGCCAAAGCGCACCGCTTTCGGCAATTAAAATGGTAAGGAAACCCGCATGAGTTCGCCGCAAAAACCGCGCTTCCCCGAATTGACACCCGAGAGCATGAGCGCAGACCAGCGTGCCGCGGCTGAGGGCATCATCAAGGGCCCACGCGGCGGATTGCGGGGCCCCTTCAATGCCTGGCTGCGCAGCCCGGTTTTTGCTGATAGAATGCAGAAGGTGGGTGAATATCTGCGCTTCAACAGCTCCATCCCCGCCGATTTGAATGAATTCGCCATTCTGGTCACGGCCAGGGTCTGGACAAGCCAATATGAATGGTATGCGCATCATGCCATGGCGATGAAGGCCGGCTTGCCGCCCGCTATCGCTGCTGATCTCGCCGCCGGGCGCCGCCCCGCAGGCATGACGGAAGATCAGCGTATTGTGTATGAATTCTGCACCGAATTACACCGCGACCATGGCGTTTCAGATGCGACCTTCGCCGCGACAGCCGCGCGTTTCGGCGAACAAGGTGTGGTGGATTTGATTGCGGTGAGCGGCTACTACGTCGCGGTATCCATGACGCTGAATGTGGCGGAGGTACAAATCCCGCCAGAGGCAACCCCGCTGCCGCCCTTGCCGAAGGCGTAAACATCACGCGGGGCGGTACAGTGCCGCCCCGCGCGCATTGGATCAGCTACGAACGAAAGCGCAGCCACCATCCGCAATTGGGCGGAAAGCTTCCTCGGCCGGCGTTGTCTGCAACAGCTTATAATAGTCAAACGGCCCGCGGCTTTCCTCGGGCTTCTTCACTTCAAACAAATAGGCAGGGTGAATCTTCCGCCCATCGGCGCGAATGGTACCCTGACCGAATGCGTCATCATCCGTCGGCATCGCCTTCATGCGCTGCACGGTAGCAAGGCCGCTCGCCTTCGCGGCCTGAACGCCGAGATCCGCCACAGCCTTCAGGTAATGCAGCGTGCCGGAATAATCGCCGGCATGGCTCATGCCCACGGCAACTTGCCCGGCCACCGCCTGCGCACGGCGGAAGAAGGCACGCGTGCGGTCATTCAAATCCCAATAGAAGGTTTCGGTGCAAACAAGCCCTTGGGCCGTTTGCAGACCAAGCGCATGCACATCCGGCAAGAACATGAGCATGGAAGCGAGTTTGGTGCCGCGCCGCGTAATGCCGAATTCCGCCGCCTGCTTGATGCAGTTGATGGTATCCGTCCCCGCATTGGCAAAGCCAATCACCTTGGCGCGCGAAGCCTGCGCCTGCAGCAAATAGGATGAGAAATCGGTCGTACCTGGGAAAGGTGTGCGCACGGAACCAATCACGCGCCCCCCTGCGGCCTGCACGAAAGCCGAGGTATCGCGTTCCAGCGAATGACCAAAGGCGTAATCGGCGGTAACAAAGAACCAGGTATCGCCGCCAGCGCGCACTGTCGCACCGCCGGTGGATTTGGCGAGCATGTAAGTGTCATAGGCCCAATGCACCGTATTCGGCGAACAGGCGCGCCCGGTCATATCCGATGTCGCGGTAGAGGTCGGGATGGTGACCTTGTTCTTTTCGCGTGTCAGTTCCGCCACCGCCAGCGCCACGGAAGAAGCAGCCAGGCTGAGGGTCATGTCTACGCCGTCACGGTCATACCATTGGCGCGCGATATTCAAGGCGACATCAGGGCGGTTCTGGTGGTCCGCCACAACGGTTTCCACATTGAAGCCACGCTGGCCGAATTCCTGAACGGCAAGGCGGGCGCAGGCAACCGTGGTGGGGCCGTTAATGTCACGGAAAGTACCCGACATATCGGTCAGAATACCAATCTTGATGGTATTCGCCGCTTGCGCGCGCGCACTGCGCCAGGGCAACCCGCCCAGCGCCGCAGCGCCGCCAGTAGCGGCCAGAATGGAACGTCTTTCAATCGTCATGGTGTTTCCCTTCTTCTCCCTATTGGCTTTTCGAAGCCTGAGATGCGCGCCTCATACCCCAGACGCCGGCTAAAATCTATGCCTATTCCGCCGCCATTCGGCTTGCTGGCGGGCGGAAGGCCGGGATCACATGCTCGGCGAAAAGCGTCAGGCTACGCAGGATTTTCTCGTGGCCATAATACGGAGGATAATGCAGCAGCAGGCTGGTCATACCAGTTCTTGCTTGCAGCGCGCGCAGCTTGGCAATCACGGTGGCCGGGCTGCCATGCAACAGCGTTGTTTCGGCCAAGACGCCGTAATCCAGCGCCTGTCCTTTTTCGGAAACCGTACCAAGGTAGCCGCTGGTGCCGGCGCTGTTGAAATTGCGGATGTGTTGCAGAATGTGTTCTTCCGTATCCGCCTGCGCCTGTTCATCGGTTTCCGCCACATAGACCATGCGCGCAATATCAATATGGCCGGCTGCTGGGTTATTGCGCTGCGGTGTAGGCGCGGTGGCCAGCGCTTCGCGATAAGTCTTGGCCTGTCCTGCAAGAGTATCAATCCCAGGTAGAGTGCTCAGCATCAGCCCGAAGCCATTGCGCCCGGCATAGACGATGGACCGATCCGTCCCGCCCGCCATATAAAGCGGCGGATGCGGAAGCTGGACCGGCACGGGCAGCATTTCATATTGCCCTTCCACCTTACTCTTGAAGAATTTGCCTTCATGCGCCCAACGCCGGCGGTGGAAGCCATCGAAAATCAGTTTGACGCTTTCTTCGACAATATCGCGTCGCGCCTCAAAATCCTTGCCCAGACCATCAAACTCATAAGGCCGATAGCCGCTACCGAGGCCAAGCATCACGCGGCCATTGGAAAGCACATCCACGAAAGCGGTGTTCTCCACAACCCGGATCGGGTCATACAATGGCAGCGTGATCACGCCGGCGGCAAGCTTGATGCGGCTGGTTCGCGCCGCAAGGTAGGACATATACACAAAGCAATCCGGCATAATGCCGTAAGTCGTGCTGAAGTGATGTTCAGCGATCCAGGCCGTATCATACCCAAGCGCTTCGGCGCGCAGGATTTCCTCAGTGGTGCGCGCGGTGACACCCTGATGCGGATAGGGTTCTTCCGCCGGATTGGGGTGGCTGGTCATCAGAATACCGAATTCCATTATTGCTTCCTCCTTCCCCTATGCTTTCGGTGCTGTCAGCCGCCGGTTTCCTTGGGCGTGGCGCGCACTTCAACGCCCGCCAGTTTTTCCATATGCTGAATGGTGGAAACGAAATCCTCCGGCCCGGAACCCATGGCCAAAGCCATGGAGAGATACTGCCGCGCGGCTGGCCCCATGAACATGGGTACACCAAAGCGTTCGGCTTCTTCCAAGCAAAGCTTCACATCCTTGTGCATCAGCCCTGCGGCAAAGCGCACCGGGAAGCCCTGCGCGCGTTCCGTGATCGCCTGCGGCACGCGCTTTTCCGACATGAAGGAACGCCCGCTGGAGGCATTCAGAACATCAAACATCAGCTTGGTATCCAAGCCCGCCTTGGCACCCAGCACCATGCCTTCCAGACAGGCCAGCGTATTGCTGGCCAGGATGACGTTGTTCACCAGCTTCATGGTCTGCCCAAGGCCAGGTTCCGCGCCCAGGTAGAAGATATTCTGCCCGATCTGCTTGAGCACGGGCTCCACCGCCTTTTGCGACGCGATATCACCCGATGTCATGATGGCGAGCGTACCGGCCTCGGCCCCCGAAACACCGCCGCTGACCGGCCCATCAATCAAATGAATGCCCTTGGCTGCCAAGCCTTCCGCCACGCGCCGCGCAACCGTGGGACCGGTGGTAGAAAGGTCCACCACAATCTTCGCCATGCCGCCTTGCACCAGCCCATCGGCACCAAGCGCCACCGCTTCCACCGCAGCAGGCGTGGGCAGGCTGAGCAGCACCGCATCGCACTTATCCGCAACATCACGCGCGCTGCTTGCGGCTGAGGCACCCATGGCAACCAGGGATGCCACCGCCTTCTGATCAAGATCATGCACCACCAGCGCATGGCCGGCCTTCACCAAGCGCCGCGCCATGACGCCACCAATATTTCCAAGGCCGATGAAACCAAGCTTCATGACATTCCTCATCACCGTTGCGCTGGGCTTGCACGACCCGCGCTGTTATTTATGGACAAAGGCTCCGCCCGGAAGCGCCCTCAGTCAAGGGGCGACTTCAGCGTGTGGCGGGCAATTTCGTGAAATCGCCAAAGCGCATGCTGGGGTGGCTGCGGGCATATTGCGGCGGGAAGGCGGCCTGTTCGCGCAACGCCTCAGCCGCATGCCAGGCCCATCGCGGATTATAGCTCATGCCCCGGCCAATCGCGATCAAATCCGCCGCACCATCCCGCAAAGCCTGATCCGCCTGCGCCGGTTCATTGATGAGCCCAACAGCAATGGTTGGAATGCCGGCATCTTCACGAATACGCCGCGCCATGGGCACTTGATAGCCAGGCCCGAGATCAATCTGCTGATCAGGGCTGCTGCCGCCGGAAGACGCGCAGATGAAATCACAGCCAAGCTTCTTCAATTCCTGCGCGAAAACTACGCTATCGGCCAAGGTCCAACCGCCTTCGATCCAATCGGTGGCAGAAACCCGCACACCAAGTGGCTTTTCCTCAGGCCAAACCGCGCGCATGGCAGCGAAAACCTCCAACGGGAAGCGCATGCGGCCCGTGATATCCCCGCCATATTCATCATTCCGATTATTCGACAGCGGCGACAGAAAGGAATGCAGCAAATAGCCATGCGCCGCATGCAGCTCAATCAAATCAACGCCCAGCGCATCCGCCCGCCTGGTCGCTTGCACAAAAAATTCCTTGATCTCCGCGAGCCCCGGATGGTCCAGCATACGCGGCGCCGGGCGGCCGGGGAAGGCGATATCGCCGGGGCTGATCGGCTGCCAGCCGCCCTCTTCCGGCCCGATATACTTGCCGCCCATCCAGGGTTGCGCGGTGGAGCCCTTTCGCCCCGAATGCGCCAATTGCATCGCGATTTTCGCCTGGCCGTGCTGGCGGCAAAACGCCATCACCCGCACCAGCGATGCCTGCTGCGCATCATTCCATAAGCCCAGATCGAATCGTCCAACCCGCGCGCGCGGTTCCACCGCCGTTGCCTCAAAAAACATAAGGCCAGCGCCAGAGACCGAGAAATTCCCGTAATGCATCAGGTGCCAATCCGTCGCCTCATTGCCGGTGGTGCCGGAATACTGCGCCATGGGGGACACGACGATTCGGTTGGGCAGCGTCAGCCCACGCAGCGTGATGGGCGAAAAAAGTCGGCTTGGCATTGGCGGTTTCCTCTTTTGGGGGAATACTCGCCCCCGTCCTGCTCGGCGCGCAAGCCCTGGGCTTGGGTTCATGGAGTTTCCGTTAGGTGGCGCGGTCCCCTTGCCGCGCCGGAAAGGGTGGATGCGATGAATGAAATGCGGCGGACCATGCCGGCAAACTCCGGCCCGGCATTGACCGAGCCCGATGTGATCATCATCGGCGCCGGCATTTCTGGCCTTTACCAGCTTTATCGGTTGCGGGAGCTTGGCTATTCCGTCCAGGTGTTCGAGACCGGCAGCGATCTGGGCGGCACCTGGTATTGGAACCGCTACCCCGGTGCGCGGTTTGATTCGGAAAGCTACACCTACGGCTATTCCTTTTCCGATGAGCTGCTGCAGGAATGGAGCTGGAGCGAGCATTTCGCCCCGCAACCCGAAACACTCCGCTATTTGCAGCATGTTGCAGACAGGTTCGATCTGCGCCGCCATATCCAATTCAATAGCCGTGTTGTCAGCGCGCATTTCAACGAAGCGACGCAGCGCTGGACCGTCACGCTGGATACGGGCGCTGAGCATAACTGCCGCTTCCTGATCACCGCGCTTGGCCCACTTTCCGCCGATACGCTGCCACGCATCCCGGGCGTTGATAGCTTCACCGGCCAATCCTTCCATACCTATCGCTGGCCACATGAACCCGTGAGCTTCGCGGGTAAGCGCGTGGCGGTGATTGGCACGGGTGCGACTGGTGTGCAGGTCATCCAGACCATTGCTTCTGAGGTGGGTTCGCTCACGGTCTTTCAGCGCACACCCAATTGGTGCGCGCCTTTGCATAACCGCCCAATCACGGAAGAAGAACAACGCCAGATCAAGGGCAATTACCCAGCACTTTTCGCGCTGCTCCGCACCACGCCCGGCTGCTATATCCATAATTCTGATCCGCGCAGCGTGTTTGAAGTCACGCCAGAAGAACGCGAAGCCTTTTGGGAACAGCGTTATGGCGAGCCTGGCTTTGGCATTTGGCAGGCGAATTACCGCGATATCCTGACCGACCCCAAGGCCAATGCGTTGATCAGCGATTTCATCGCGCGCAAGATCCGCCAACGCGTGAAGGACCCTGCGGTTGCCGAGAAGTTGATCCCGCAGAACCACGGCTTTGGCACGCGCCGCGTGCCACTCGAAACCCGCTATTTCGAAGCCTATAATCGCGACAATGTCCGGCTGGTGGATATCAACGAAACCCCGATAGAGCGCATTACGCCGAAGGGCATCAAGACCAGTGACGCCGAATATGAATTCGACATGATCATCTACGCCACGGGCTTTGACGCCATTACTGGCGCTTTTGATCGGATTGAGTTCAAGGGTGTGGGCGGTCAGCGGCTTAAGGACAAATGGGCGGATGGGCCGAAAACCTATCTGGGTCTGCAATCGGCAGGCTTCCCCAATATGCTGACCATTGTCGGGCCGCATAATGCCTCAACCCGCTGCAATATCCCGCGCTGCATTGAGCAGAACGTGGAATGGGTGACCGACCTGATGCGCCATGTGCGCGACAACGGCATCACGCGCTTTGAAGCGACGGAGGCTGCGGAAGCCGAATGGTCACACCATATCGAAACCCTGGCCGAGGGCATGCTTTATGCTCAGATCGATTCCTGGGCTACAGGCATCAATCGGAATGTCGAAGGGCGCGATCAGCGACGCATTCTGCAGTATCAGGGCGGCGCGCCGGCCTATCGCGAAAAATGTGATGCAGTTGCCGTGCAGGGCTATGCCGGCATGAAGCTGAGCTGAACCATGCGCCAGAACCCGGTTCGCATCGCGCTGCGCAACCGCCAGATGGCGCATGGCATCATGGCAACGGAATTCCTGACACCTGGGCTTTGTCAAATTCTGGCGAATGCCGGTGCTGAATACGTCATTTTCGATATGGAACATGGCGGCATGGGCATTGATGCGATCAAGGCCCAATGCGCCTTTGCCCGCAATGTTGGCGTGGTGCCTTTGGTGCGCGTGACCGGCCATCATTACCACCTGATCGCGCCCGTGCTGGATGCGGGCGCCATGGGCATCATGGAACCCATGGTGGAAACACGCCAACAGGCGGAAGAATTGGCCGCCTGGTGCCGCTATCGCCCCGAAGGCAGGCGCGGCGTTGGCTTCGGTTATGCGCATGATGACTATAAGGGCCAGGATGTGATCGCCGGGATGAAGGCTGAGAATGAACGCGTAATTGTCATTCCACTGATCGAAACCGCCAAGGGGATTGAGAATGTTGAAGCGATCATGGCAGTGCCCGGCGTGGATTTGGGCTGGTTTGGCCATTATGATCTGAGTGATTCACTCGGCATCACAGCGCAATTTGATCACCCTATGTTTCAAGCCGCGCTCACCCGCTTCCTGAAAGCCTGCGAAGCGGCAGGCAAGCCTGCCGGCGTCTTGGGCGCGGGGATGGATATGGTGCGCGGTTGGCGCGCCAAGGG
>JBIJAH010000054.1:0-9512 GCA_044345845.1 Roseomonas sp. | reverse complement strand
TCGAGGGAGAGGGGCTAACCTGTCCGCCAGCATTTTTCAATTCCCGGTGAGCAAGATCAACCCGCCACCCAGCCGCGCGGAGATGGCCCGCCAGGCGCTCCGCGACAAGGACTGACCGGTGTTTACCCCCGGTGCAGCCCACCGCAATCGTGAAATATTTTTTCCCCTCGGCTGCGTAACGCGGCAGCAAAAGCTCAAGAAAATCTCGTAACCTCTGCCAAAAGGCCGAAAAATCGGGATCGGCTTCAATGAATTCCGCCACCGGCGCAGCCTGGCCGGTCATGGGGCGCAGCACCGGATCATAATGCGGGTTGCGCAGAAAACGCACATCGAAGACCAAATCCGCTTCCCGTGGCAGGCCCTTCGGATAGGCAAAGGAAAGCACGGAAACCGCAAGCCCCGCCGCCGCATCCGGGGCAAAGCGTCCTTCAATCAGCCGCCGCAAATCGGCCAATGGCAGGTCTGAGGTATCAATGGTGAGGTCCGCGGTATCCCGCAGCGCTTCCAGCAGCGCCTTTTCCCGCGCAATCCCTTCCAGCACGCGTGAACCCATGGGCCCACCCGGTGCCAGCGGGTGGCGGCGGCGTGATTCCGTGTAGCGGCGGAGCAGCGCCTCATCCTCGGCGGTTGCGAATACCAGGGACACATTGATATCGGGGCGTAGCCGCAGCCGATCCAAAACGCGCAGCACGGCAGCCGCATCGAAATCCCGCGTGCGCGCATCAATCCCCGCAGCAAGGGGCAGAACGCCGTCACCCACCAGTGATTCCAGAATGGAAATCGGCGGGTTGTCCACCGTCTCGAACCCCAAATCTTCCAGCACGCGCAAGATGGAAGCCTTGCCCGCACCGGAAAGCCCCGTGACCAGAATGATCTCGCGCACAGGGGTCGTCATGCGGCGAAGGCCCCCACCTTTTGCCGTAGCCTACCCGTAGCGGCGCCAAGCGCGTGAATGATCTTGTCGCAGGCGGAAGCTTCAAAGGCATGCAGCGACAGGCGCGGTACCGCGCCGGCGGGGCCTTGCCAGAAGGCCGGTTCCGGCAGGCGCGGCACGTCTTCGCGCGCCACCAAATCCGCCACCAGGCAAAGCCGCGCAGGTGATGCGACAGGGAGTGCCGTAAAAATTCCAAGCCCGCGAATTTCAAGCATGCCGCGCAAAGCGGGCGGCGCGCTAAGCGCTTCGCCTTCCAGCATCACCTGATCATCCGCAACCAATTGCCAGCCGCGCCCAATCAGGCGAAGCACCAGATCGGATTTGCCCGCGCCGGATGGGCCGCGCAACAGCACTGCGTCTGACCCCAAAGCTGCGGCACTTGCGTGGATGAGCATTCTCCGCCAGCGCCATCGCGCTAGCCCCTTCCCGAGGAGGCGCCGGTTCCGCGCCTTTTCCGAGCGTGATCATGCCAGAAAGGCCCGGTCGCGGGAAGCGCTTGCCGAGGCAGGGCGCGCAGGGCAGGCTCGGCGCATGATTGCACAGACCGACATCAGCGCCGCCATGGCGCGCATTGCCCCCCATATCCGGCGCACCCCCGTGCTGCGCCTGGCCCCGCATGAATTGGGGACGGAACACCCGGTCACGCTCAAGCTGGAATTCCTGCAAGTGACAGGGTCCTTCAAGCCGCGCGGGGCCTTCAACCGCCTGCTGTCGGGCGCGGTGCCGCCGGCGGGCGTTGTGGCGGCATCCGGCGGCAATCACGGCGCGGCGGTGGCTTTTGCCGCGCAAAGCCTTGGGGTGCCCGCGGAAATCTTCGTCCCCGCGCCCACGCCGGCGGTGAAACGCACACGCATTGAAGGCTTCGGCGCCCGGCTGGTGGTGGGGGGTGCCAGTTATGAGGAAGCGCGCATCGCCTCCGAAACCCGGGCGGCGGAAACCGGTGCCATGTTGGTCCATGCCTATGACCAGGCCGAGGTTCTGGCCGGCCAGGGCACAATCGGGCTGGAACTGGAACAGGATGCGCCTGAACTGACGCATGTGCTGATCGCGGCGGGTGGCGGTGGCCTGTTTGGCGGCATTGGCGCCTGGTATGCGGGCCGCGCTGGCCTTGTGGTGGTGGAACCGGAAGCCTGCGCGACGCTGACCACGGCGCAAAAGTCGGGCGCGCCGGTGGATGTGCCGGTGGGCGGTATTGCCGCCGATAGCCTGGGCGCGCGCCGTGCCGGGCGCTTGGCTTTTGAAGTACTGGGCGCAACCAAGGCCACCTGCGTGACGCTGCCGGATGAGGCAATCATCGCCGCGCGGCGCTGGTTGTGGGAAAAGCTGCGCATCGTCGCTGAACCGGGTGGTGCTGCGGCGCTCGCGGCTTTGCTTTCTGGCGCCTGGCGCGCGTCCGCTGGCGCGCGAATTGGCATTGTGCTTTGCGGGGCGAATTGCGATCCGGGGAGTGTTGCGTAAGCGCTATCCTCGCGGGATCATGCCCTCTTCCCGCGCCTTGATCTGCAGCGCCAGATATTTCGAGTAGATGCGGCATTGCGCCAGGCTGCCGGCCATGAACCACAGCCCTTCCTGCGCGGTGGGTTTCCACATATTGGCCAATTCGCCATCCTCACCCACGCCCCAAATCGGCCCGACCTTATCGGCAATGGCATCGCCCATCAGCCGGCGCACTAATTCCTGCTGCGTATAATAGCCGGTGGCGAGCACCAGTAGATCAGCGGGCACAATCCGCCCATCCTTCAGCTTGGCGCCTTCGGCGACGAATTCAGCGATATCGTCAAATTGCAGCAGGCCGATATCGCCATTGATGATCAGGCCGGAACAGCCCGCATCCAGGTAATAGCCGCCACCACGCCTGCGGTATTTCATTTGATGGCCGGTGCCATCCTCGCCCAGATCATATTTGAAGCCGCGCGCCTTGAGCCCTGCGATCAGATCCTTGTCCAACTCCGCCATACGCTGCACGGCCAATTGATAGCCTTGGATGATCAGCGGATAAGTGCCGGAGGTTGCGATCAGATCACAATCTTCAAGCGAAGGCCCTTCATCATAAAGCGCGTAATTCATCTTCGCACTTGGATCTATGCTGACAACGGTAGTGGAACCGCGCTGGATGATGGTGGTTGCCACATCATGGCTGTGCAGATCCTGCGCCACATCATGCCCGCTATTGCCGGTGCCGAGCACCAGCGCGCGCTTGCCGCGCCAGGCGGCGCCGCTGGAGAAGCTGTGGGAATGGATCACATCACCCTTGAAGGCATCCAGCCCCGGCAAATGCGGCACTTTGGGAATACCGCTGACGCCATTGGCAAAAATCACATGGCGCGGCGCCATTTCCCGGATTGAACCATCAGCGCGGCGCAGCCGCACGCGCCAATGCCCGGCCTTGGCATCATAATCCCCGCCCAGGAATTCCGTGCTGGTCCAGACATTAATCTCCAGCGCCCAAGCGTAATGTTCAAACCAATTGGCCAGCATGTCTTTGGGGATGTATTTCGGCCAAGTCGGCGGGAAGGGCATATAGGGCAGGTGGTTCACATGCACCTGGTTATGCAGCGCGAGTGAATGATAGCGCTTGCGCCAATTATCCCCGATGCGCTCATGCTTTTCGACCACAAGCGTATCCAGCCCAAGCTGGCCAAGCCGCGCGGCGATGCCAAGCCCCGCCTGCCCCGCGCCAATCACCAGCACAACGGGGTCACGGCCTGCGAAGGCTTCTGCCTTTTCGCGTTGATCGAGCCAATTATCACCGCCGAAATTGCGCGAATAAGCTTCTCCGCTGGGCCGGCGCTTACCGGTTTTTTCCTCAAACCCCGTGAGTTCTTCAAGCGTCGTCAGCAAAACCCAGGCTTGGCTTGGGTTCTCCGCCGGCAGGCGCAGCACGCCATCACCGCGACCAAGTCGTGTTGAGAAGGTGAACAGCGCTTCAATCACCTCAATGCCCAGGCGATTGACGCGCCGTGGCGGCGTGCGCCCTTCCGCCAAGGCAAAGCCATGCGCGCCAGTGCTGACCTGCGCCTTTGCCAGCGCCGCCGCGATACCAGCCGCCCCCGCATGGGGCGTGATATTCCAGGTGAAGGCGAGCAAATCGCGCCAATGGCTGTCTGGCAGGAAAAGGGCGGTGAGGCGCCCCGCATCAGCTGCTTCTAGGGCGCCTTCAAAGCGTTGCAGCCAGGCGGTCACCAAAGCCGCATCATCCGCTGCGGTGCTGATCGCACTATTGGTCATGTGGTTCATGGTAAATCTTGCCTTGGCGTTTCCCTTGAGGGCCAGCCTAACCTATCGCCCGCGATTGAAAAGCCCGCGCCTTCAAGCGGCATCAAAGCGCGTCAGTAGCGCGCGCAGCCGATCCGGCAAGGGGATGGGCCGCTTGCTTTTTTGATCGGTCCAGACCCAAACAATCTCACCAGTCGCGAGCAACCTGTCGCCATCAGCATGGAAAATTGCCGGCTGGAAGGCGATGGAAGAAGTGCCAATCCGCGTGGTGCGCACGCCAATCGCCAATTCCTCATCATGGCCGATGCCAACCTTGTATTCGACAAGGGCGCGCACGACGTGAAAATCCGCGCCACTTGCCTTGATCTCAGCGCGATTATCCCAACCGGCGGCGCGGATATAGGCGGATACCGCCATTTCATACCAGGTCAGGTAATGCGCGTTGAAGACAATGCCCTGAGCGTCCACTTCATTGTAGCGAACGCTCAGGGGGTAGAAGTAGCGAAAGCTGCTTCGTTCCATGGTCAGACGGATTTGATGTCTTTCACAATGGCCTTGGCAGCATTCACCATGATGGCGACTTCATTGGCGATGGTCACCAGTTTGAAGCCCATTTTGATCATGCGCTTGGCATAGTCGGGCGACCCGCAATGCAGCCCGGCCGCGATGCCGCGCTTGCCGCATTCCGCCAGCAGCTTTTCATAGATACCAAGAATGAAGGGGTCTTCCACATCCAGCTTCGGTTCCATCCCGTAGGAGAAGGAAAGATCCGAAGGCCCAACATAAATGCCATCAATCCCCGGCACATCCAGGATGGCGCCGATATTCTCGATCGCCTGCTTGGTTTCGATCATGGGAATAACGAGGATCTCGTCATTCGCGGTCTTTTGATAGGAACCGCCTTCGCCATAAAGCCCGGCACGGATGGGGCCATTGGAACGCGTGCCATGCGGCGGGTATTTGCAATACTGCACCAGGGCGCGGGCTTCTTCCGGCGTATTCACCATGGGGCAGATCACGCCATAGGCGCCGGCATCCAGCACCTTGCCGATGATGCCAGGTTCATTCCACGGCACGCGCACCATGGGGGTCACGGGATGCGGCTGCATGCCCTGGAAGCAGGCCACGCAGGAAAGGTAATCCTGCACGCCATGCTGCATATCCACGGTCAGGCTATCCCAGCCCGATTGGGCGAACATTTCCGCCGAAAAGGCATTGGGGATGGCAAGCCACCCATTGGCCACAGCCTGGCCGGCCTTCCACATCTGTTTGACCTTATTCGGCATTGCCCTGTTTCCTCCTTGGGGACGCTGAGGGAGGAAGGCTAGGCCAGAAAGGCGTGGGCTGAAAGATGCCCCCGCTGGACGCGCCGCGCCGCAAGCGGCAAAAAGGGTCCAGCCCGCCGCCGGCCTTTCCGCATCGGCATGAGGAAACACCATGAATGCCAGCGCCCCCGCCATAGAACAGGTCATTGCCAGCATCCGCGGCTTTTTGGGCGAAAGGCTCAGCACCGCCCAGGCCATGCGTGAACAGCACAGCCGCGGTGAGGATACCACACCGCCAACCCTGCCCGATGCCGTTGCCTTTGTGCAGACCACGGATGAGATCAGCCGCATCATGGCGCTGTGCCATCAGCATGGCGTGCCGGTGGTGCCCTTTGGCGCCGGCACATCGCTTGAAGGGCATGTCAATCCGGTACGCGGCGGCATATCGCTCGATCTCTCGCAAATGACGGCAGTGTTGGAATTAAACACTGAGGATATGGATTGCCTGATTGAACCGGGTGTCACGCGCCAGGCCCTGAATGATTTTCTGCGGGCGGAGGGGTTGTTCTTCCCGGTTGATCCCGGCAGCCATTGCACCATTGGCGGCATGTGCGCCACGCGCGCTTCCGGCACCAATGCGGTGCGTTATGGCACCATCCGGGAAAATGTTTTGGGGCTTGAAGTGGTGCTGGCGGATGGGCGCATCATTCAAACCGGCGGGCGCACCCGCAAGGCCGCCAATGGCTATGATCTGACGCGGCTTTTCATTGGGTCTGAAGGCACGCTTGGCGTCATCACCAAAATCCGCCTCCGCCTGCATGGCATCCCTGAAGCGATCAGCGCTGCCGTCTGCCAATTCCCAAACCTGGCCAGTGCGGTAGAGGCGGTGAGCACCGTCATGCAAAGCGGCATTCCTGTGGCGCGCATTGAATTGCTGGATGAGGATCAGATGGAAGCCTGCATCCGCTATTCCAAGCTGGAAGGCTTCGCTGCCACCACAACACTTTTTCTGGAATTCCATGGCTCGCCGGCCAGCGTCGTGGAACAGGCGGAAGCAGTGCAGGCGGTGGCGCAGGATTTCGGCGCCACCAGCTTTGAAGCAGCAACCGACCCTGAGGCGCGCAACCGGCTATGGAAGGCGCGGCATGATGCCTATTGGGCCGCGATTGCGCTGAAGCCTGGCCATCGCGGCATCACCACGGATGTCTGCGTGCCCATCTCTCGCCTCACGGAAGCGGTGGTAAAGGCCAAGGAAACCGCCAAGGCATCAGGGCAGACAAGCTGCATTGTGGGCCATGTCGGTGATGGCAATTTCCATTGCCTGATCCTGTTTCCGGAAAATGACCAGGCCGCGCTTGAGAAGGCCTGGGCGCTTGATCGTGAAATCGTGGCGCAAGGCTTGGCGCTTGGCGGTACCTGTTCCGGTGAACACGGCATCGGCCTTGGCAAGCGCGAATTCCTGGAACAGGAACATGGTGATGGGGCCCTTTCTGTCATGCGCGCGCTGAAGGCAACGCTTGACCCCAAGGGCATCATGAACCCCGGCAAGATGTTCCGGAATTGAAGAACGCCCCCACCCCATGAACCTTATCGCCCTTTCCATCATCGCCTTGACGATGGGGCATGTGTTTTCCAATGCGGTGCGCACCCTGCCCGCGATTGCCGCCGATGTGCTGCAACGTGATCTGGGTGTCACCGCTGATGGGCTGGCCGCACTGACCGGTGCCTTTCCAGCGACCTTCGCGCTTGCCATGCTGCCCGTGGGTGTCGCGCTGGATCGCTGGGGCGTGAAGCCCACTGCGCTCTGCCTGCTCACCATCGCTGCCGGGGGCGCGCTGCTCGCCGCCAATGCGGATGGCGCTGCTTCCATGCTGGTCGCGCAAATGGTTTTGGGCATTGGCTGTTCGGGCATGTTGATGTGCCCCATCACCTATGCTGCCAAGAATATGCCGGCGCAGCGCTTCGGGCTTTGGGGCGGGATTGTGCAGGCCGTGGGCAATACCGGCATGGTGATTTCCGCTTCTCCCTTGGCCTTTCTGGTCGAATACTCCGGCTGGCGCGCGGGCTTTCTTGCCTGCGCCGGGCTTGCCGTATTCGCCGCGCTATCGGTCGCTTTTGTGGTGCGTGAAACCCCACCTGACGCCACCACACGGCGCAGCCTTGGTGATGATGCGCGCGATGTGATCCGGCTTGGCTTTTCGCGCGCATTGCGCGCGCCCATTGTTATGGCCTGGACTTCCTTCGCCATCGTCCTTGGTGTGCGCGGCTTATGGGGCGGCCCCTGGTTGATGGAAGAACGCGGGCTGTCACGCGTGGAAGCCGGGCATGTGCTGCTGCTATGCACCATTGCGCTGATCATCGGGCCTTTGCTCGCCGGCATTCTGGACCGGCGCTATCAACAACATCGCGGCGGCATTCTGGCGGCTGGGCATATCGGCGCGATCACGGCCATCGCCCTTATGGTGCTTGGCGGCGCGCTTTCCTGGCCGGTAGCCGCCGATGCGGTGCTGCTGGCGCTGTTTGGGCTGCTGATCTCAACCCAGGTCATCTGCTTCGCCCTTGTCCGCGCCGCAACGCCGCCAGAACGCGTGGGCCGGGCGCTTTCCGCCATGAATGTCGCGTTTTTCGGTGGTGCCGCCATCATGCAGGCCGCTTCCGGCGTGGCGGCCAGCATCGGCGGTATTGGCGCGGCGCTGATGACCTTCGTGGTCGCGGTGCTGATCTGCTGCATAATCTTCATCATGCTACGCGCGCGGGAGGCTTGATGCGCTGCGCTTTCCGTCGCAGATGAACCCTTGAAAAGGCAGGGGCAAATCCGCCCGCCGGGATGAATGGGTGCAGGGTCATGGATGGCATGAATGACACGGTGGGCCGCTTCGGCAGCGGCCAGGCAGTGCGGCGGTTGGAAGATGGGCCGCTGCTGGCCGGCGCGGGTCGCTTCACCAATGACGAAGCCCTGCCGGGCCAGGCGCATCTGGTGTTTTTGCGCTCCCCCCATGCCCATGCGCGCATTGCCTCGATTGATACCAGCGCCGCGCGCGCCATGCCGGATGTGGTCGCGATCCTGACCGGGGAAGATGTCGCCGCGGCGGGGCTGAAATCCCTCGGCGTCGCTTTGCCCTTCAAGCGCCCGGATGGGTCAGACCTGGCCGCGCCGCCGCGCCCGATCCTGGCGCAAGGGCTGGTGCGTTTTGTGGGCGAAGCGGTTGCCGCCATCATCGCCGAAAGCGCCGCCGCGGCGCGTGATGCGGCGGAAGCCATCATGGTGGATTACGAAGAACTGCCCGCCGTGACCAACCTGCGGGAAGCCATCGCCCCCGGCGCGCCGCAGCTTTGGCCCGCCGCCGGCAATAACATCGTCGCCGAGACCCGCTACGGCGATCAGGCAGCGGTGGAAGCTGCCTTCAAGACGGCAGCGCATGTTGTGGCGCTTGATCTGGTGAACCAGCGCCTTGCCCCGGTTTCCATGGAACCGCGCGTGGTGCTGGCCGAATATGATGGCGCGAGTGACCGCTTCACTATTCGCATGAGCACGCAAATGCCCTCCGGCTTTCGTGATCAGTTGTGCAAGGAAGTGCTGGATATCCCGACCGATCGCGTACGCGTGCTGGTGGGTGATGTGGGCGGCGGCTTTGGCATGAAAACCGGGCTTTATGCCGAAGATGCCGTGGTGGCTTTCGCCGCGCGCCGCCTTGGCCGCCCGGTGCGCTGGGCTGCGGAACGGATGGAGGATTTCCTCGCCGCGCTGCATGGCCGCGATACGGATAGCAATGCGGAATTGGCGCTGGATGCTAATGGCAAGGTGCTTGGACTTCGCGTGCGGACGCTTGCCAATATGGGCGGCTATACGCGCAATTCAGGTGTGGCCATTCAATTGCTGATCGGGCCTTGGGTTTCCACCAGCATCTACGACATCACGAATATTGATTTCCAATTCACCGCTGTGCTGACCAATACCGCACCCACCGGCCCTTATCGCGGCGCCGGGCGGCCAGAAGCCATCTACATCATCGAACGCCTGATGGATGCGGCGGCACGCAAGCTTGGGCTTGATCCTGCGGAGCTTCGCCGGCGCAACATGATCCGGCCAGAGCAAA
>JBIJAH010000043.1:0-30435 GCA_044345845.1 Roseomonas sp. | reverse complement strand
TCCCTTCCCGCGTGATATCGCGACCCTGTGGCGCATGGCGCAGAACAGATCGGTGGATGCTTCCTACCACCCTTCTGCCTTGCTCAGCCTGGCGGGGCCTTTGTTCAAATACTGGTGGCATTCGGCGCCGTCACGCTATCAGCCCATTGCGGAAGCCTATGCGCGGCTGATCGTGACCTGCATTGATGAACATGTGGCACTCACACGCGGGACGGAGGCAGAAGCGCTGCTCCGCCCCATTGGCTGGATGCGGCTTTACAACAAACAGCCAGAATTGAACGCTGCCATTGCTGAAGCCGAAATGCTGAAGCGCGCGCATGGCGTGAATTATGCGCTGCTGGATGAAGCGGGCCTTGCGGCGGCGGAACCCCATTTGTTGGTGAAACGCCTTGGCGCCATTCATTGGACCGATCCGCTTTCGGTCAGTGACCCGCAGGCGCTTACACTATTCTACGCGCGGTGCTTTACTGATGCCGGCGGCCAAATCCTGCGCGGCGATGCACTCAGCCTTGAACGCCACGGCGCCGGCTGGCGCGTGCAAAGCAGCGATGGCGTGCGAGAGGCTGAGCAGGTGGTGATTGCGCTTGGCTCAGCCTCCGCAAAACTCACGCGCCGCTTTGGCTATGCGCCGCCGCTTTTCGGCAAGCGCGGCTATCACCGCCATTACCGCATGCAGGGCAATGCGGTGCTCAATCACGGTTTCATGGATGCTGATAGCGGCTTTGTGCTGGTGCCCATGCGCGCTGGCGTCAGGCTGACCACGGGGGCGGAATTCGCGCCGGATGATGCGCCGAAAACCCCGGTGCAATTGGGGCGCGCTGAACCTATTGCGCGTAAGCTTTTGCCATTGGCGGAAGCGGTGGAAGACGATCCCTGGCTTGGGGTGCGCCCCTGCACGCCGGATATGCTGCCCATCATCGGGCCTCTGCCCGGCCAAGCCGGTGCTTGGTGCGCGTTCGGCCATGCGCATCAGGGCTTTACGCTTGGCCCTACCACCGGGCGGCTGGTGGCGGAGATGATGATGGGCGAAGCGCCCTTCATTGACCCCGCCCCCTATCGCCCTGGGCGCTATTGAGGCGGAATAGCTTCGCCGGGGCGTGGGTTTCAGTTATAAGGGCAACAGTTTCGCCGCCTTACAATCGGAATATTCGATGATTGCGCTGCCCACCCCCCAGCAGCTTCGCTACCTTGTTGCCTTGGCCGAGTATGAACATTTTGGCCGCGCTGCTTCGGCCTGCGGTGTCACGCAATCCACCCTTTCGGCCGGCATGATTGCGCTGGAACGGCAATTGGATGCCGCGATTCTGGAACGCAGCGGCGCCAAGAAGCCGGTCTTCACGCCGCTCGGCGCGGAACTCATCCAGCGCGCGCGCGTTGCCCTGGCGGCGCTGAATAGCTGTGTGGAAACCGCCACTGCCGCGCGGGAACCGCTTTCCGGGCCAATCCGCCTTGGCGTCATCCCGACCATTAGCCCCTTTTTATTGCCCCGCCTGATGCCAAGGTGGCGTGCGGATTTCCCGCGGCTCCGCCCCTGGCTGCGGGAGGATTTGACCGAAAGGCTGGTGGACGCCTTGGAATCCGGGCGGCTTGATCTGCTGCTGCTGGCGCTGCCCTGCGATTGCGGCGGGGCGGAGACACTCAGCATCGCTGAAGACCCGTTTCTGCTGGCCTGCCCCGCTGAGCACCCCTTGGCCGAGCGGCCCAGCATCCCGCCGCGGGCGCTGATGGATGAAAAGCTATTGTTGCTCCAGGATGGCCATTGCCTGCGCGATCACGCCTTGGCGGCTTGTGGGCTTTCTGGGGCTTTGGCGGCAGAGGAGTTTTCGGCCACATCGCTCCATACCCTGGTGCAAATGGCCGCGAGCGGGCTTGGCGTTACCTTGCTGCCGCGCCTTGCCGTGGCGGGCGGGGTCCTGGCGGGAACTGGGCTGGTGACCAGGCCGCTGGAGAATGGCATGAGCCGTCGCATCGGCTTGGCTTGGCGTGCACGCAGCCCAAGGGCCGATGAATTCCGCGCCTTGGCGCCGGCGATTGCAGCAGTCATGCAGGATTTGTAATTCTGCCTTCAAGGGGGGCTCATCATGGCCGGTTTCGATCTTGGGCAAGTGATTGGGGCGGTTCTGGGCGGCGGCGCGGCACTCAGGCGCCGCAGCAGGGCTGGCTATGCAAGGCGCGCCCCCGCCGGCAATGCGCAATTGGCCCGCGCCCTGGCGGGTTTAGCCGGGCTGGCCATTGAAGCGTTGCGCAATAGTCAGGCATCCGCCCCGCCTACGCCACGGCCAGCATCCGCCGGCAAGGCCGGTAAGGGAGGTGGAGGTGGTTTCGATTGGGCCGGGCCGACACGACAAGGGTCTGCCAGCGCGCCGCCCATCAAAAAAGCACCGGGCCAGGGTGAGTTGAAGGATGCGCCGGGTGCCGGCACAGAAGCCGCTGACCCCTGGGCGCCCGTCACCGCCGCGCCAGAGGAAGAACCCAGCGCCGAAAGCGCCGAAGCGCTTCTGATGCTGCGCACCATGATCGCGGCCGCCAAGGCCGATGGCGGGATAGATGCCGAAGAACGCGGGCGCATCGCCGCGCAATTGGATGGCGCTGGCCTCAGCCCCGCGGCCCGGGATATGGTGGTGGCAGATTTCGACAAGCCGCTTCCCCCCGCAGCGCTGGCGAAACAGGCGAGTGACCCCATGCTGGCCGCGCAGCTTTACGCTGCCGCCGTGGTTGGCGCGGGTGGAATCGCGGCAGCGGAACGCGCCTGGCTTGATGAATTCGCCAAGGCGCTCAAACTGGACCGCGCCGCCGCAGCGGCCATCGAAGCGCGTCTCATATAAAGGCTGAAATCATGGATGGCTTGACCCCAGAACAGGCAAGGCTGCGCGACCGGGCGCGGGAATTGGCGCGCGAAGCCGCGGCACAAGCTGCTGAGACTGATCGCTCCGGCGCTTATCCCTGGCCCATGGTGCGGCGCATGGCGGAAGCGGGCTTCACTGGCCTGACCGTGCCGCGCGCCTGGGGCGGGCCGGGCGGGGATTACTTCGACGCTGCCTTGGTGATTGAGGAATTCTCCAAAGCCTGCGCCGTTTGTGGCCGCATCGCCGTGGAAGCGAATATGGGCGCGATTGGCGCCATCATGGCCTATGGGACGGACGCCCAAAAGCGCATCGCTGCTGATCTGGTGCTGGCGGGCGACAAGCCGGCCATTCTGATCACGGAACCCGAAGCGGGCTCAGCCGCGACAGAAATGACGACGCGCGCCGTGCGCCATGGCGATATTTGGGTGATCAATGGCCGCAAGACCTGGATCACGGGCGGCGGTGTTTCCCGCCTGCATCTGATTTTTGCGCGCGTCATTGAAGATGGCCGAGATCAGGGCATTGGTGGCTTCCTGGTGGTGCGCCACGGCGATGGCCCGCCGCCCGGCATTAGCTTCAAGCGCATCCCATCCCTCGGGCTCTGCGGCATGCCGGAAGCCGAGACGGAAATCGCTGGGCTGGAAGTGCCCGATAGCATGGTGCTGCGCCCGCCAGGTGGCTGGTCACGCGGCTTTAGCCGGCTGATTGATGCCTATAATGGCCAGCGCGTGGGGGCCGCGACCGTTGCCCTGGGGCTGGCCGCAGGCGCCTATGAGCATGCGTTGGACCGCGCGCAGACGCGGCGCCAATTTGGCCGGCCCATTGGCGAATTCCAGGGGCTCGCCTGGATGCTGGCGGATATGTCCATTGAGGTGGAAGCCGCCCGCGCCCTGGTCTGGCGTGCGGCGAAAAGCGCGGGGCCGAATGGCTTTCCGGATCGGCTGGCGGCAGCCCAGGCCAAGGTGCTGGCCGGCGAGATGGCGATCAGGGTGACCAATCAGGCTTTACAGGTTTGGGGCGCGGCTGGCTATTCGCGCGACAACCCGATGGAGCGCTATTTGCGCGATGCCCGCATGTTCGCCATTGCCGGCGGTACCGCCCAAGTGCTGCGCACCCAGGTGGCCGAACAAATCATGGGCCGGAAATTGCCCCAGACGCGGGATGGGTTTCTGCGCATCATGGAAGAGGAACGGCGCGCGGCGGAGTAGGCGCGGCGATGGGTTGACTTGGCCCCCTGCCTTGCTTAGACACCGCGCCTTCGAAAGGTTTGACCAATGAAAATTCGTAACTCGCTGAAGACCGCCAAGATCCGTGACAAGAACTGCGTTGTGGTACGCCGCCGCGGTCGCGTTTACGTGATCAACAAGAAGAATCCTCGGCTGAAGGCCCGCCAGGGCTAAAGTCGCGCGGGCTTCGGCCTGCGATATTCTGCGATGGGTTTTGAAGGGGGCTTAGGCCCCCTTTTCGTGTTTGGGGAGAAGTGCCTGGAGAAGAGGGGTACGGGCGGGAGTAGCGGGCGCCCACCTTCCAATTGGTTAATCATACGTTTATGAACACTTAGTCCAAGCAACGGATAGGCGCCAAAAGAGTTGACTTTAAATGCAACATTTGAGAGGCTAATCATAGAGGGAAGGGTCGTGCGTTTCGAACACAGCCTGCGTTACGACCAACAACCCGAGAGATACATTTACATGACCCTTGAGTGTCGGAACGCAATTGAGGCAATGCGCGGCGTGTTGCCGAGCGGCGAGAACCCTCACCCTGAGCCCTACGATCAGGTTCAGGACTTGTTCAATCATTTTTGCTCTGGCGCTGTGATGGTTCGCGATTTTGATTATGAGAAACGCAGCAAAAAGGGCAAACAGGGCCACTCTACGCGCTTCCTGTGGAAAACTAGGTCTGTGCGGGTCTGTGGCTACTACATCTCCACGGATCAGTTTTTCGCGCTAGGCGCCGCCTACAAGAAGGACATCAACGGAAAGAGTACCCATTTCTATGCGGCCTGCGCAGCCAAGGCCGAAGCCCTTGGCTTTTCGCTCGAGCATTTCTTGCAGGGTGACCCCCATGGCACGTAAACGCCCTCATGTGATGCCCGCAGATGGCGGTCGGATTTATGCTAAGCTGGCCGCGGACGTATCACGCCAGCTTGTTCTTGCGCTTCAAACAGAAGGGCAGGAAAGTAACCTTACGAAAGCCGACGTCGCAAGACTGCTTGGCCGCAACAAAGCAACAGTCACCCGCGCGTTGAGCGGTGGCAATCTTGAGTTGCGCACCATTGCCGCGATTCTGGCAGCCCTCGGTCATGAAATGGAGGTTAAGGCGCACCGCATCAAAGCGCCACGTCACCTTCAAAAAAATCACGTGATAGGTGCTCAGGCTGAGCCTAGGTCCTACGAAATTATCGCGAGCGTGTCGGGCGCCGGTGAGACGAGCCAAGCCACGCGAACTCCCAGCAACCCGCCGATAGTTTCAGTCCGATGACTACAACCCAAAACTCACCAGAAGAACGTATTTCAGCGCCCGAGGCACGTTGGGCGACGGCGCTTTTTTGCGAAATGATTCGGTTTGAACAGGACGGAAAGGTGACCCTCGTTGGCGTTCATCCTGGAGCAAAAATCCGAATCGAACGCCAAGCTTCCTTCGCAGAATCTCCAACGATCGTGAATTTTGCCATTGCGGTAAAGTTGCGGTTTCCGCAGGGCGACATCACCAAACCAACCAAGATGACAATAACGACGCCTGGCGGTCCCGCTGTGATGGTAAATCTTCCGGCAGAGGCGGCCCCGCCACCGAACATCGCTCGTCCAGAAAACCTTATCTTGCTGGGCACCCATCTGCTGCAGGTCCACCAACCCGGACTCATCGAGGCTAGTGTCGAGCTTGAAGATGGCTCACTTATTTATGCCGGTGCACTGGAGGTAGAGTTTGCGGTAGCTGATGCCGCTGACGCAGACAAAAAGCCGATGGTTGCTCCACGCTCCAAGCGCAGCAAGACCAAGGCTAAGTCTTCTTAGTCTCTTCTTTTTTGCGGCCTTTCTCAGCTTCACTGCAAGCTTGTGGAACCCAAAGCTTGTCAATGCAGCTTCACCTGCGGCTGCCCACGATCCGCGACCATCCCCACCAGCGTTCGCCATAGTACCGGCGCATGCCCATGCAGCGCCGTCTGATGCATTTTGTACAGCGAACGATACATCATCCGCGCGAAATAGCCTTCAATGAACATGCTGCGCCCGACCAGGAAGCCCATCAGACTGCCGACGGTTGAGTATTTGCCGAGGGAGACCAGCGAACCGAAATCGCGATAGGCGAAGGGCTCCACTTCAAGCCCGCGAAGCTTGCGGTCAATCTGCCGGTAAAGATGCGTCGCTTGCTGATGCGCGGCCTGGGCGCGCGGTGGCAGGTTGCCCTTGCCATCCGGGCGCGGGCAGGCGGCGCAATCGCCAAGGGCAAAAATATCTGGGTCGCGGGTCGTTTGCAGCGTGGGCAGCACCACCAGTTGATCATTGGGCGTGGTCTCCAACCCGCCGATATCGCGCAGCTCCGCCGGGCCCTTCACCCCGGCTGCCCAGACCACAAGCTCACCCGGGACAAAGTCCCCATCGGCCAGCACCACGCCATCGGCGCGCACTTCGGCCACGCGCCTTCCAGCCAAGACCTCCACGCCCAGATCTTCAAGCAGTTTCATGGTGGCTGCCGAGATGCGTTCGGGCAGAGCGGGTAGGATGCGGGGTGCGGCTTCAATCAGGCGGATGCGGACATCACGTGCCGGGTCAATCTTGTCCAAACCATAGGCGACGACGGCGCGAAGGGTCCGGTGTAGTTCGGCGGCCAATTCCGTGCCCGTGGCGCCCGCGCCAATGATGGCGACATGAAGCTGGCCGGGGCGCACCGGTTCGGATTGGCTATTGGCGCGCAGGCACGCATTGACCAGGCGGCGATGGAAGCGGCTAGCCTGGGCCACGTTTTCCAGCGGCACGGCGTGTTCCGCAGCACCTGGCGTGCCGAAATCATTGGTGACACTGCCGATGCAAACCACCAGCGTGTCATAGGGCACGCGGCTGGGGGGCGTGACCTGGCGGCCTTCATCATCGAAGGTGGCGCCCACCAGGACCTCTCGTGCCTCCCGATCAATGCCGGTCATGGGGCCGAAGCGATAGGTGAAGTGATGGTTATGCGCCTGCCTCAGGTAATGCAGCTCATGCCGGTCTCGATCAAGGCTGCCGGCGGCAACGGCGTGGAGCAATGGCTTCCATAGGTGGGTGCGGGCGCGTTCCACGAGCGTGACTTCTGCCGCGCCGCTCCGGGCATAGCGGTGCCCGAGCCTGGTCACGAGTTCCAGCCCCGCCGCCCCGCCGCCGATCACGACAATGCGATGGGGGTTTGTCGTGCCTTGGGGAAGGCTCATGCTGGTTGCTCCGCTGCGTCTTGGACAGTCTTGGGCTTGGTTGGCCATTCGATCAAGCGCGACTTTTGGATAGCGTGCTGCCCATTTGCCGCGCTACCCTTGCCCTTCCGCGCCGAGATGCGCATCTTCCGCCCCAGTAAAGGAAGCCGCTGTGATTGCTCTGCCCGCGCCCAAGCCTGAAATCCTCGCCCGTCGTGCGGAAATCATCACCGCATTTCACGCCATTGTGCCTGGCGATGGCGTGATTGCGGAGGGTATTCGCCTCAAACCCTATGAAACCGATGGGCTTGCTGCCTATCGGCAGATGCCATTGGCCGTGGTGTTGCCTTCTTCCACCGAACAGGTCGCCGCAGTGCTGCGGTATTGTCATGAACAGGGCATTCGCGTGGTGCCGCGCGGGGCGGGGACCAGCCTTTCAGGGGGCGCGCTGCCCTTGGCGGATGCGGTTGTCGTGGGCCTCATGCGGCTCAATGCCATTCATGAAATCAATTATGCGGATCGCTATGCGGTGGTGGGCGCTGGCGTCACGAATATCGGCATCACCAAGGCCGTAGAAGGGGAGGGGTTTTTCTATGCGCCCGATCCTTCATCGCAGCTTGCCTGCATGATTGGCGGCAATGTCATGATGAATTCGGGTGGTGCGCATTGCCTGAAATATGGCGTGACGGCGAATAACCTGCTCGGCGTGAAATTCGTGACCATTGAAGGCGAAGTGCTGGAGATTGGCGGCACTTATCTTGACGCGGCGGGCTATGATTGGCTGGGGCTGATCACCGGCAGTGAAGGCCAATTGGGCATTGTGACCGAAGTGACGGTGCGCATTCTGCGCAGCGCCGAAGGTGCGCGCGCCATGCTGGCCGCCTTCAATTCCATTGAAATCGCGGGCGCTGCGGTGGATGCCATCATCGGCAGCGGCATCATCCCCGTGGCGTTGGAATTCATGGACAAGCCCTGCATTCATGCCTGCGAAGCCTTCGCCCATGCCGGCTATCCGCTGGATGCGGAAGCCATGCTGATTATTGAGGTGGAAGGCAGCATCGCGGAACAGGATGCGCTGCTGGCGCGCATAAAAGATATTTGCGCGCGGTTTGACCCAATCAGCCTGAAGGTTGCGGAAACTGCAGAACAAAGCCTTGCCATCTGGAAGGGCCGCAAGGGCGCCTTTGGCGCGGTGGGGCGCATCAGCCCCGATTATTTGTGCATGGATGGCACCATTCCGACCAGCGAATTGCCGCGCGTCTTGAAGCGCATTGGCGAAATGAGTGATGACTACGGGTTGAAGGTCGCCAATGTGTTCCATGCCGGTGATGGCAATTTGCATCCGCTGATCATGTTTGATGCGAATGACGCGGATAGTTTCCGCCGTGCAGAAGCCTTTGGCGCCGATATCCTGAAGCTTTGCGTTGAAGTCGGCGGCTGCCTGACCGGGGAACATGGCGTTGGCGTCGAAAAGCGCGATCTGATGAATGTGCAATTCCAGCCGCATGAATTGGCGCAGCAGCGCGCCATCAAAACCGCCTTTGATCCGGCCTGGTTGCTGAACCCCGCCAAGGTATTTCCGCTGGAAGGCGCACTCGCGCCCGCTCTGGCCGCGGAATGAGCAGCCTGATCGCGCCGCCAGATGAGGCCGGCATCATTGCCGCGGTGCAAGCGGCGCGCGCGGCACGTGAACCGCTTGCTATTGAAGGGCAGGGATCAAAGCGCGGCTTACTACGCCCCGTGCAGGCCGCGCGCAGCCTTTCAACGCGTGGGTTGACCGGGGTGACGCTATATCGCCCGGCGGAGCTGATCATCAGCGCGCGCGCTGGCACGCCTTTGGCTGAGATTGAAGCCACCTTGGCCGAAAAAGGCCAGCAACTGATTGCTGAATCGCCCTATTTGAATGGCGTGTTTGGCACATCGGCCACGCCCAGCATTGGCGGTGTGGTGGCCGCCAATCTTTCCGGGCCACGGCGCATCACCTGGGGTGCAACGCGTGATCACGTGATGGGGCTCCGTTTCATCAATGGCGCTGGTGAGGCGATCCGTTCCGGCGGGCGCGTGTTGAAAAATGTGACGGGGCTTGATTTGTGCAAGTTGCTGTCAGGCTCCTACGGCACGCTTGGCGTGATCACGGAAGTGACGCTGAAGGTACTGCCAGCGCCAGAGGCAACCGCCACGCTGCTGATTGAAACGCCTGATATTGCAAGCGCCATCGCCGCGCTTTCCGCTGGTCTTGGCAGCCCCTTCGGCATTTCCGGCGCGGCGGCGTTGCCTGCGAATGATCATGTGATTGCGGCGCTCAGGCTTGAGGATTTCGCGGCCTCGGTCGCGTATCGGATGGATAAGCTGCGCGCTTTACTTGGCAGCTTTGGTCAGCAGCGTGTGATGGCGGATGATGAAAGCCGTGCTTTCTGGCGCCGGGTGCGGGAAGTGGAACCGCTGCAGGCCATGCCGGATGATGCCATCTGGCGGGTTTCGGTGCGCCCTTCCGCCGGGGCGCTGATCGCCGCAGCCGCAAATACTATCGGCGGGCGGGTGATGCTGGATTGGGGTGGTGGCCTGGTCTGGATCGCGGCCAGCCCAAGCATGGCCAATCATGCCGCAATCAGCGGGGCAGCGCGCAGTCAGGGCGGGGCGGCCATGCTGTTCCGCGCGCCGGAAGATTTGCGCCTTGCCGTGCCGGTGCTGCCTGAAGAAGCTGCGCCCATCGCCAAGATCGGCGCGCGGGTGAAGGAAGCGCTGGATCCCGGCGGGCTATTCAATCCAGGGCATATGCGCGCAGCGTGACCCGTAAGTCCTAAGGCAGCTTCGTGGTGCCCGCCGCGCGGATAATGCCGGCGGGCCGCGCGGCCTTTTCGGCAACGCCGCTAATGCCCTGGCGCCGTGCCAATTCGGTCCAGACTTCCTCTGGCCTGATACCGGCATCCACCCAAACAACCATCAGGTGATAAAGCACATCGGCGGATTCCAGCACGATTGCGCTGCGATTGCCCAGGGTGGCTTCAATCACGCATTCTACTGCTTCTTCGCCGAATTTCTGTGCAACCTTGGCTGTGCCGCGCGCCATCAGCCGTGCGGAATGGGATGTGATGACATCACCCGCAAGCCGCCGCTGTTCCACGGTGTGCCAAAGCTTGTCCAGGATCATGGCATCGGCGCCCGCAGGCGATAAATTCAGCGGTTGCAGCACCCGCGCTTCCACTTTGCGGATGCGCTTTGGCAGTTTGGCAGCCTTCACCTTAAGCCCGCCAGGCAGTGGCAGCGCCACTTTCTTCTTCGCGGCTTTCGTGACCTTCAGCTTGGCGACGGGCTTCTTTTTTGCCTTGCCCGCAGGTTTGATCTTGTCCGCCGATTTCATCTTGGCGGGTTTTGTCGCCTTAGCCATTTACGCGGCCTCCTGCCGATGCGGAACGGGGCGGATCGGCAGGCCCGCGGCAGCCAGCGCGGCCTTGGCCTCGGCAATCCGGAAGACCCCGTAATGGAAAACACTGGCGGCGAGCAGCCCCGTGGCGCCAGCGCGCGCCCCTTCGACGAAATGGCGCAATTCACCAACACCGCCTGAAGCCACAATTGGCAGCCGGGTTGCTGCACGTACCGCAGCCGTCAGTTCAAGGTCGAAGCCTTGCTTGGTGCCATCACGATCCATGGAGGTCAGCAAAATCTCACCCGCCCCCAGGGCTTCAATCTGTTTGGCCCAGGCAATGGCATCAATGCCCGTGCCGCGTCGCCCACCATGGGTGAAGACTTCCCAGCCGCCACCCACATCGCGCCGGCGCGCATCAATCGCGACCACAATGGCCTGGCTGCCGAAGGCTTCTGCCGCGCGCCGCACCAAATCCGGGTCAGTGACGGCGGCGGAATTGATGGAAACCTTATCGGCGCCTGCGAGCAAAAGCCGGCGCGCATCTTCCACGCTGCGCACGCCACCGCCGACGGTCAGCGGGATGAAAACCTCAGCCGCGGTGCGGGAAACCACATCCAGGATCGTGTCGCGGTTTTCGGCGGAAGCAGTGATGTCAAGAAAGGTGATCTCATCTGCACCTTCGCGGTCGTAATTGCGCGCCTGTTCCACCGGGTCTCCAGCGTCGCGCAGTTCCACGAAGTTCACGCCCTTGACGACGCGACCATCCTTAACATCCAGGCAGGGAATGACACGAAGGGAGAGCAAGGGTCCTCAACGGGCTTTATGGTTGCGGGGCATGCGGCCAAGTCTGGCGCGGCACGCGAAATCGCGATGCTCCCGAATGGTCCCATGGTCAAGCCCTATCAGGCAAGGCTTGCAGCGGGCGGCCTACGGCGCCACATTCGCGGCATGGCGAGAAAGGGCAAAACCAGTTCCAGCGGTGCTGGCGATTACCTGACCGGGCATTTGCTGATGGCAATGCCGGGGATGGAGGATGAACGCTTCGCGCAAAGCGTTGTCTGTCTGTGCAACCATTCCGCCGAGGGGGCGATGGGGCTGATCGTCAATCGCCCGATTGAAGGGCTGCCTTTTGACAAATTGCTGAAGCAGCTTGGGCTGAAGCCCGTGCCTTCGCAGCGCCAGATCCGGCTGGTCTCTGGCGGCCCTGTGGAAGCCGGGCGCGGCTTTGTGCTGCACACGGATGATTGGTCTGCTGAGGGTAGCCTGGCCTTTGGCGCTGGCCTCGCCTTGACCGCGAGTGTGGATATCTTGAGCGCGATTGCCGGCGGTGGTGGCCCGCGCGAAGGCCTGCTGGCGCTTGGCTATGCCGGCTGGGCCCCGGGGCAATTGGAAGAAGAAATCCAGCGCAATTCCTGGTTGAGCGTGCCCGCCGATGAGGCGCTGCTGTTCCATGAGAATGCCGGCACGGCTTGGCACGCGGCGCTGGCGAAGTTGAAGGTCCACCCCGCCTGGCTGTCTTCAGCGGCGGGGCATGCGTGAGGGTTTTTGAAACATGCAAATTGCCGCCATCCCTTTTGAAACCACTGATTGGGCGGGTGTTGAACCCACACGCCATGCGGGCGTTACCGGTGAGGCGCTTTGGCGTACCCGCCATGTCGGCCCGGCTGAAAACCCGATCCGCGTGCGCATGGTGGAATATTCACCGGGTTATGTCGCCGATCATTGGTGCCAGAAGGGCCATGTGCTGTTGGTGCTGGAAGGCGAATTGGAAACCACGCTGGCCGATGGGCGTGTGTTCTTGCTCAAGCCCGGCATGTCTTACCAGGTGGCCGATGGGGCAGAGCCGCATATGTCCCGCACCGCCGCTGGGGCCAAGCTTTTTATTGTGGACTGAGCATTTTCAAGCCAAGTGACTTCACTTGGCGGCTCGGAAAATGCGATCAAATTACCAAGCATTTTCAAGCCAAGTGACTTCACTTGGCGGCTCGGAAAATGCGATCAAATTACCAAGCATTTTCAAGCCAAGTGACTTCACTTGGCGGCTCGGAGAATGCGATCAAATTACCAAGCATTTTCAAGCCAAGTGACTTCACTTGGCGGCTCGGAGAATGCGATCAAATTACCAAGCATTTTCAAGCCAAGTGGGTTCACTTGTCGGCTCGAAAAATGCGATCGAAAAAACAACTATTAAGTTGACGTATGCTTCGCCAGAACCGCCATGCGGTCTCGCAAGTGAAGCTGGGCTCTTTCGTCCGCATGGGGCCTTCAGGGCAAGCGCCCTTCCGCTGCGCCGCTTTGGCGCCTACACCCCTTCCCATGCTGCGTTCCGTGCTCACCATCGGAAGCTGGACCATGGCAAGCCGTATTCTTGGCTTCGCCCGGGACATGCTCATTGCCTCCCGCCTTGGGGCGGGGCCGGTCGCGGATGCGTTTTTCGTGGCGCTGAAACTGCCCAATCTGTTCCGGCGGCTATTTGGCGAGGGCGCCTTCAACGCGGCCTTTGTGCCCGCCTTTGCCGGCGTATTGGCCGCCGAGGGCCGCGCCGCCGCGCGTGATATGGCGGAACGCATGGGCACGCTGATGATGCTGTGGCTTTCGCTGCTCACACTCATCGCGCTGATTTTCATGCCGCAGGTGATTGGCGTGCTGGCGCCGGGCTTCGCGGCCAATCCGGGCAAATTCGCCCTGGCGGTGGAACTGACGCGCATCACGTTTTTCTACATGCCGCTGATCTGCCTGACGGCGTTGATTTCCGGCGTGCTGAACAGCCTGGATCGTTTCGCCGCCGCCGCCGCCGCGCCGGTATTCTTCAACTTGCTGTTGATGGCGGCCTTGGTTGGCCTCACGCCCTATTTGCCGACACCTGGCCATGCCCTGGCCTGGGGGGTTTTTGCCGCTGGCGTCGTGCAGCTTGCGATGGTCTGGGTCGCGGCGCGGCAGGCGGGGATGGCGCTCCGGCTCTATCGCCGCCCGGCGCTAACACCACCCATTCGGCAAGTCCTGCGCCGCATGGTGCCCGGCGTGCTTGGCGCTGGCGTCACGCAGATCAATTTGGCGGTGGATGTGATCATCGCGTCTTTCCTGGTGAGTGGCTCAGTCTCCTACCTCTATTACGCGGATCGCGTGGCGCAATTGCCGCTTGGCGTAATTGGCGCGGCGCTGGGGACGGCGCTTTTGCCGCTACTCTCTCGGCATTTGCGCCTTGGGGAAAAGCTTTCGGCGCATCGCGCGCTTAACCGCGGCATTGAATTGGCGGTACTGCTGACGCTGCCTTGTGCGGCCGGGCTGGCGGTGGCGGCGGGGCCCATTGTGGCGGCGCTGTTCCAGCGCGGTGCCTTTGATGCGGCGGCAAGTAGCGCCTCGGCTGCGGCGCTTGTGGCCTATGCCGTCGGGCTGCCGGCCTTTGTGCTGGTGAAGGTTTTTGCGCCGGCGTTTTTCGCGCGCGGCGATACCTCGGCCCCGGTGCGGATTGGCATTGCCTCGGTCGCGGTCAATCTGGCGCTCAATCTGGCCCTGATGGATGTGCTGGGCCATGTCGGCATTGCCTTGGCCACCAGTATCGCCGCCTGGGTGAATGCCGGGCTGCTGGCCTGGCTGCTGGTCCGCCGAGGCCACATGGTGCTTGACCGGCGCTGCCGGCGCGTGCTGCCGCGCCTCCTGCTGGCAAGCGCCATTATGGCGGCGCTCGTGTTTGGCGTCGGGCTGGCGCTGCCGGGGCTAGGCAATGTGCTGCGTGCGAGCCTCATGATCCTGGTCGGCATGGCCGCCTTTACCGCGGCAGGCATGGCGCTTGGTGCCTTCCATCCGCGCGATGTGCTCCGCCAATTGCGCCGCCGCGCTCCCCGTAGCGCGGCGCCTGCCAATCAGTCATGATTGCCACATAGCTCGGGGGATAGGCGCATGGATGCGGCACGGCGGCAGGTGGTTCTGATCAATGCCGCGCATAGTTTCACCCATTACAGCCTGCTGATCTTGGCGACCGCCGTGCTTGCCATGGTGCAGCAGGATGCGGGGATTTTCGGCGCGGATTACGGACCCATCCTCGCACTCGGCACCACCATGTTTGTGAGTTACGGGATTTGCGCTTTGCCCATGGGCTGGCTGGCGGAGCGTTTCGGGCGGCGCTTTTTGATGGTGGCCTTCTTCATGGGCTCCGGCGCGTTCATGGTGGCGGCGGGCTTCGCACCTTCACCCATGGTCCTTGCCATTACGCTTGGCGCCATGGGGGCGTTTGTGGCGATTTATCACCCGATCGGCACCGCCATTCTGGTAGAAGCCGCCGGCGAGAAAGTTGGCCGCGCCATGGGGATCAATGGTGTTTTCGGCAATTTGGGCGTGGCAACCGCGCCCGTGCTGACCGCCTTCATCGCCGCCGATGTCGGCTGGCGCTGGGCCTTCATTATCCCTGGTATCGCCTGCATTATTGTGGGCTTCTTCTACTGGCGCGAGCCACCCTTTGATTCGGAACGCATCCAGGCCGGCGGCAAGCCTTTCCCTGAGATCCCGCCCGCCTTGGTCCGCCGCGCGGTGATTATTCTGCTGGCCATCGCCACTGTCTCTGGCCTCGTGTTCAACGCCTATACGCTGCTGATCCCGAAGCTGATGCAGGAACGCCTGGCCGGTAGCCCGGATTTGCTGCCGATTGTGGGCCTGCTTTCCTTCCTGGCAACGATTTGCGGCGGTGTCGCGCAATTCAGCGTGGGGCGCATGATTGACCGGCACACACTCAAAACCGTGTTCATGCCGCTGGCGATTTTGGTGGTGCCCGGGTTATTCGCACTCGCCTTTCTGGATGGCTGGGTGGTGCTACCCGTGGCGGGGCTGGTCGCGGCCTGCATCTTCGGCCAGGTGACAGTGAATGAGACAATGACCGCGCGTTATGTCGCCCCCGCCCTGCGCGCGAAGCTTTATTCCATTCGCTTCACGGTGGGCTTTCTGGGGGCGGCAATTGCCTCACCGCTCATTGCCTTTTTGCATGAAGCGACGGGTTCACTCGCGCTTTCCATGATGGTGCTGGGCGGGGTCGCTTGCGTGACACTCGCCTGCGCCATGCTGTTTCCGAACCGCAAGGAAGAATTGCAGCCGGAGTTGTGGGTGAAGGCAGGGTAGCTGTATAGACGTCATAATTGCCGGTCGATGAATCCCACGATGGCAAGATCAGTTTATTGGTGGGTGAGTTCGACATTTCCATTTTATGTTTTTTCTATTTTTTTCAAAAGTTTAGTAGTGATGAGCGAGAGAAAACTTGCTTACAAGTAGCGAAGCCTGCTCAGCGAGTGCCTTTTCTGAGGACATGCTTTCGTCTGCTAGGGCGATTAAGCTTGACCACGATAGCGGCTGAGGAGATCATTATATCGTCATGAAAGCTAGCAACGAAGTTAAGCCTGAGATCGAATTCAAGGACGGTAAAATCGTCTGCAATGGTCGGACTTGGTCGCCTTTTGGGTGGGGCGTTACTTTCGTTGCCAAGGCACTGTCTGTTAGTTGGTCGCTCGATGGATATTCCGAAGCCAAAATCCCAAAGGTGGCTCTATTTGGCGAGGCATTTATCCATTGCCAGGGGCTATTCTTGATAGGCGAGGATGGAAAAGGCGCGCTGACAGTTAATCTCGATATCACTGCGGCGGATGAATCTTGGCTTTCGGATGAGGTAGAGGGTATCCCGGCAGTTGGTGCAGGTGATTTGTGTGCCCGTGCACATCTTGGTTACGATCCCGCAGAAGAGGGTCGCAAGGGGTCCTTCTTTCTCAGTGTCTATCTCCCACGCAATCTTTTTGACACTTTAGTGGCCCACACACGAGAGGGCCGTCTCGATAGTTTGTCCATCGGATCTTGGTTTGTGGGGGTATATGCAAGCTTTTCCTATGGTCAAGCGAGCGATACAGACCTTGCACTAGCGCCAGGCCAACATGGCGGCGAGACGGCCAGAGGGCGCCTAGATTTCCTGAAATTCAACGAGCGGCCAACGCAGTTTGCTGAACCTCATTGGATTCGGCTTCGCCGTGAAGCCTTTGGAACTCCCGAAGCAGATGTTCGGCCTATCTCGACGGCGCACCCGCATATTTCTGCCACGGAAAGAAACCTTGAGTTAACTTTGGCGCGTGTAGAGAGGCTTTTGTCGCAAATGGCCGCAGCCTCTCGCTGGATTGTTTGGGGGCTTGTCGCCTTAGTGATCGCTGTTGCGCTTCAGATCAAGTGAAGAATCATCAACGATCACGCCGGCTTCAGCAACACATGGCGCTTCTTGCCGATGGAAAGCCTGATCACGCCATCCTGCAAATCCGCTTCGGCCAGTACGCGATCAACCGCCGCAACAGGTTCATTATTGGCGTAAATGCCACCATTGGCGATCAGGCGCCGCGCTTCCCCTTTGCTCGGCACCAACTTGTGTTCCACCAGCACGTCAACAATGCTGACCGGCAGGGCTGAAACCACGGTGGGAAGGCTTGCCGCATTCAGCCCTTCTTCAAAGGCTTTGCGCGCTGTCTCGGCCGCCGCTTCCGCAGCCTGGCGGCCATGCAGCAAAGCGCAGGCTTCGGTGGCAAGGGCCTTCTTCGCCTCATTCACCTCAGCGCCTTGCAGCGCGGCGTAGCGGGCGACCTCAGCCATCGGCAATTCGGTAAACAGGCCCATGAAGCGCGCCACATCGGCATCTTCCGTATTGCGCCAGAATTGCCAGTAATCATAAGGCGAAACGCGATCGGCATTGAGCCAAACAGCGCCCTTCGCTGTCTTGCCCATCTTCGCACCCGATGCGGTGGTGATCAAAGGCGTTGTCAGGCCAAAGGCGTCCGCCTGATCCATACGCCGGATCAAATCCGTCCCCATGACGATATTGCCCCATTGATCGGACCCGCCCATTTGCAGCACCACGCCATGGCGGCGACGCAATTCCAGGAAGTCATAGGCCTGAAGCAGCATGTAGTTGAATTCAAGGAAGGTCAGCGGCTGATCACGTTCCAGCCTTTGCTTCACGCTTTCCATCGTCAGCATGCGATTGACGCTGAAATGCCGCCCGACATCGCGCAAAAAGGGAATGTACAGCAGCTTATCAAGCCATTCCGCGTTATCCAACATAATGGCATCCGTCGGGCCATCACCAAAACTCAGGAAGGAATCGAAAACCTTGCGAATGCCGGCCTTGTTGATTTCGATCTGCGCATCCGAAAGCAAAGGCCGCGCCTCATCCCGGAAGGAAGGATCGCCCACCTTTGTCGTGCCGCCGCCCATCAGCACCACGGGGCGATTGCCGGTGCGCTGCATCAGGCGCAGCAGCATGATCTGCACCAAAGACCCCACATGAAGGCTATCGGCGGTCGCATCGAAGCCGATATAGCCAGCCAAGGGGCCAGCCTGCAGCCGCGCCAGAAAGGCGCCTTCTTCAGTAGTTTGGTGAATATAGCCGCGTTCCCGCGCCACATGCAGGAAATCGCTTCGCGCGCTGTTCATGATGCTATCCGGTTTCTTGATATTCCACGCCTGCCGGGGCTTTCGCCGACAGGGAAGCGGGGCTAGCACGTCCCCATCATGCTGAGAACCATCGGCCTCATGAGCGGCACGTCATTGGATGGCGTGGACGCTGCGTATCTTGAAACGGATGGGGAGGCGATTGCGCGCTTTGGCCCGCGCCAGACCCTGCCTTACGACCCCGCCTTGCGCCGCGCTCTGCGGTCCCTGCTGGACCGCGCCGAAAACCTGACCTCCGATGACCCTGAATTGCTGGAAGCCACGCGCCGCCTGACCGAACGCCATGCCGAAGCGGTGGAGGCCATCGGCTTGCCGGCAGATTTGGTTGGTTTTCATGGCCAAACCATCCTGCACCGCCCCGCCGCCCCAGGGCGCATCGGCACCCCCTTCACCTGGCAGATCGGCGATGCCGCGATGCTGGCGCGCCGCACGGGCGTGAGTGTTGCCTATGATTTCCGCAGCGCTGATGTCGCCGCCGGCGGCCAGGGCGCGCCCTTGGTGCCGGTATTCCATCGCGCGCTTGCCGCCCCCCTGCCCAAACCACTCGCCATTCTGAACCTGGGCGGCGTTGGCAACGTGACGTGGCTTGGGCCGGAGGGTGAGATGCTGGCCTTTGATACCGGGCCGGCCAATGGGCCTTTGGATGATTGGGCACGCCAGCATACCGGCAAGGATTATGATGCCGCAGGCAAGCTTGCGCTGGCGGGCCAGGCAGATGGCGCGGTGCTGGGGCGGCTGATGGCGCATCCTTATCTGGCTGCGCCACCGCCAAAATCGCTCGATAGGTTGGATTTCGACCGTGCCTTACGAGAAGCCGGCGCGGGTAGCCTTTCCGCCGCAGATGGCGCGGCCACGCTGGTTGCCTTCTGCGCCGTATGCGTTGCAGCCGCCGCGCGGCATTTTCCGGAACCACCATTGCAATGGTTGGTCGCCGGTGGCGGGCGGCGCAACCCTGCGCTGATGAAGGCGCTTGGCGGCGCCTTGGAAGAACCGGTGCGCCCCGTTGAAGTTGCGGGTTGGGATGGTGATGCGCTGGAAGCCCAGGCCTTTGGCGTTTTGGCCGCCCGTGTGGCGCGCGGCCTGCCGCTAAGCTTCCCCGGCACTACCGGCGCGCCGCGCCCGCTGACGGGCGGGCGGATTATCGGGGCGTTGCTTTAACTGATCGCATTTTCCGGAGAGCCAAGTGATTCCACTTGGCTTGAAAATGCTTGGTTTGGTCGCATTTTCCGAGTCGCCGAGTGATTCCACTTGGCTTGAAAATGCTTGGTTTGGTCGCATTTTCCGAGTCGCCGAGTGATTCCACTTGGCTTGAAAATGCTTGGTTTGATCGCATTTTCCGGAGAGCCAAGTGATTCCACTTGGCTTGAAAATGCTTAGTCTGGTCGCATTTTCCGAGCCGCCAAGTGATTCCACTTGGCTTGAAAATGCTTAGTCTGGTCGCATTTTCCGAGCCGCCAAGTGATTCCACTTGGCTTGAAAATGCTCCATCACTCCCGCCAAGGGTGCAGGTTCCAAAGCGCCTGATAGCGTGCGCGCAGCGCCACCAGCTCTGCCCGATAGGCATCGGGTGCCAGGAAGCGGAGCGGCAGGAATTGCTGATCGGCAAGCTTTTGGAATTCCGGGTTATCCACTGTCTTTTTCACCGATTCCGCCAAGCGGGTGATGATTTCAGTTGGCATGCCACCAGGTGCAGCCATGCCGCGCATGGAACCTTCCACCACGTCAAAACCCAATTCCCGCAAGGTTGGGATGGTGGGCGCGCGGTCCCACCGCGTCTCCCCCAATTGCGCGATGGGCCGCAGCGTGCCCTGGTTCATATCATTCAAACCTTCCGCCACATTCATCACCGCCAGCGGAATGGTGCGCGACAGCACATTCTGCTTCACCTGAGACGAACCGGCGAAGGGAATATGCAGGAATTTGGTGCCCGTGGCGCGTTCCAGCGCCAACATCGCCAAATGATCATCTGAACCAATGCCCGTGGTACCGTAGCCGATCGTGCCCGGATTGGCCCGCGCCGCCGCCAATAAATCAGCGAGTGTCTTGTAAGGGCTATCGGGCACCACCCACATCCCGCCCGGATCATCAACGATGTTCCCGATCAGGGAAAAATCATCAAGTGAGTAGCGCGCGCGACGTTCAATCGGGATGGTTATGATATTGGGCGTATTGATGAAGCCAATCGTATAGCCATCAGGCCTGGCGCGCGCCAATTCGGAGAAGCCGATCTCCCCGCCTGCACCGGGACGGTTCAGCACCACAACGGGCTGCCCCAGATCCGCTTCCATGAAGCGCGCAATAGTGCGCGCGGCGACATCCGTGCCCCCGCCCGCAGCAAAGGCAACAATCATGGTGATTTGCCGATCTGGCCGCCAGCCGCCTTGCGCGTGCGCAATGGCAGGGGTGGCAAGGGCGCTAGCCATCAGCGCGCGGCGAGATAATTTCATGGTGACCTCCCGGTTCTTGATTCGATCCAAGCACAAACGCCGCACATGAAAAAGGCCGCCGAGCAATGCCCAGGCGACCTTTTGCGTTGAATGGTGCCCGGCCTTAATCGGCAGCAAGCGCCATGCGGTTGCGGTTCAGAATACCCATCACGTGATCTTCCGCCGCATCCACAACCTTTTCGGTCTGTTCCGGCGTGAAGACATGGCCCGCACCGGCCATGATGCGATAGTCAATACTGACACCCTTTTGCGTATTCAGCTTTTCCACCAGCTTCTTCACGGAAGCTTCCGGCACCAATTCATCATCGGCGCCATGCAGGATCAACCCGCCGCAGGGGCAAGGGGCCAGGAAGCCGAAATCATAATGCGAAGCGGGCGCGCTGATGGAAACGAAGCCGCCCATTTCCGGCCGGCGCATCAGCACTTGCATGCCAACATAAGCGCCGAAGGAATAGCCAAGCACCCATTGCGAAGACGCGTTGGGATTGACCGTTTGCAGAAAATCCAGCCCCGCGCAGGCATCAGAGATTTCACCAATGCCGCCATCATAGCGGCCCTGGCTGCGCCCGACGCCACGCATGTTGAAGCGCAGCACTGAAAAACCGAGCGCCTGCATACGCTGATAGAGCGCATGAATGACGCGGTTATTCATGGTGCCGCCATGGAGCGGGTGCGGATGCAACAACAGCGCCGTGGGGGCATTCGGGCGCTTGGAATGGTGATAGCGTCCTTCAAGCCGGCCATCAGGCCCGGCGAACATCACTTCTGGCATGGTCTTCTTTTATCCATTCCATTCTTGGCCGATGCGGGGTCCGAAAGCCACCGCCCATGGGGGATGGGCCGTGCAGAACCCGGCGGCACCGGCGCCGCATTTCAGGGAAACCAAAACCCACGAACAGGACACGCCTTCATCACTCACTCACCGAATGCGGAAATCTTGACCGCCATGCTCGGCAAACCTAGCTATCATTGCCACGGGAGTGCCGCGGTATCCTATCGCCGAGGCGCAGCCGAAACCGCCACCCCGATGCCTCAGAGGGGTTTCCCGTCCCTCAGAGGAAATTGTAATATAATGATCACGACTGGATATCCCTAATGTTTTCATGCCGGGAGTCGCGTTTTTTTTGCCCCCCAGCGCGGGCGTCAGGTTGGGTTGACAAATGAGGCTCTCAACCCGCGGACGCTATGCCGTCATGGCGCTCGCCGAAATGGCGCGGCGGGAGGCAGCACGGCCAGACCCGCTAGAAGCTCGGCCCGCCTCTATCGCGGAAATTGCAGCCGCTCAGCACCTTTCAGCCGCCTATCTGGAACAGCTTTTTGGCCGGCTGCGCCGCGCGGGGCTGGTCGAATCCGCCCGTGGGCCAGGTGGGGGCTATAGGCTGCTGCCGGCGCCTGAGCGCATCACCATCGCCGCCATCATAGATGCGGTGGAAGAACCCATCTCGGCCACCAGGTGCGAGGAAGGCAATCCTGGGTGCCTGGCGGGGCAGCGCTGCGACACCCATGATCTTTGGGCGGAATTGGGCGGGCAAATCCGGCTTTTCCTGGCCGGGGTGACGCTGGCGGATGTGCTGGCCGGGCGCGTTCTGGGCCGCGCCAATGCCCCTGCACCGCCCATCTAAGCGCATGATGCCGCGCCTTTACCTGGACGCGAATGCGACCGAGCCGATGCGCCCGGAAGCCGTCGCCGCCATGGCGGAGGCGATGGCCCTGCCGGGCAATCCATCCTCGGTCCATGCTGAGGGCCGGGCAGCGCGGCGTGTTCTGGAAGAAGCGCGGGAAGCGATTGCGGCGCGCTTCGGGGCGCGCGGGCGGGACCTTGTGTTCACCTCGGGCGGGACGGAGGCGAATGCTTTGGCCATCCGCGGCCTTGCTGCCGGGCGGTGCGTGCTGGTGGGCGCGACCGAGCACCCCGCCGTGCTGGCCGCAGCGGGATCAGATGCTGGGGTGATCCCGGTGCTTCCCGACGGCACCCTGGATTTGGCAGCGCTGGAAGCGGCGCTGGGCGCGGGTGGGCCGGCCTTGGTTGCGGTGATGGCTGCCAATAATGAAACCGGCGTGCTGCATCCCATTGAAGCCATTGCGGAACTCTGCCGGACGCATGGCGCTTTGCTGCATTTGGATGCGGTGCAAATGCCCGGCCGCCTGCCCTTCACGCTTGGCCCCGCCGATTCCATGGCGCTTTCCGCCCATAAGCTCGGTGGGCCCAAGGGCGTGGGGGCGCTATTGCTCCGCCCCGGTTTGGACCCCGCGCCGTTATTGACCGGCGGCGGGCAGGAATCCGGCAGGCGCGGCGGGACCGAGGCACTGCCCGCCATTGCCGGCTTCGCCGCCGCCATCACCTGCCCGCCGCCCGAAGGCCTGGCCGCGTTGCGCGATGCGATTGAGGCCGGCGCGAAGGCCCTGGCACCCGAGGTGATCATCGCGGGCAGCAGCGCACCCCGCCTGCCCAATACCGCCAGCCTGATCCTGCCCGGTGTGGCGGCGGAAACCCAGGTAATTGCGCTTGACCTGGCGGGGGTGGCGGTATCCGCGGGTGCGGCCTGTTCATCCGGGAAGGTGCGCCAATCCCATGTGCTGGCGGCGATGGGCTTTGGCGCGGAAGCGGCCTGCGCGATCCGGGTTTCGCTGGCGTGGAATGCACCGGAAGATACGGCAGCGCGGTTTTTGGAGGCTTGGGGGGCGATGCGGGGGAGGCTTTCAAAAGCCGTGCGCTGAAATGGGGGGCGAGAGAACTCGCCCCCCAAACCCCCCACTCCTTTTTTTGACTTTTGGCGCTGGGCGCTGCCAGCAAGACCCTTCACCGCTGCGCCCTGGGCTGCCAAGCACGCGCTCAGCGCCATCAAATGGCGCCAATGGCAGCGTCCCAAAGCCGCACTGTGCCGTCACCGCTCCCCGAAACAAGGCGCTTGCCATCGGGCGAAAACCCGACCGAGTTGACCGCGCGCTCATGCGCCGTGAGCGTGGCGAGCAGCGCCCCGCTGGCAGCGTCCCAGAGCCGCAGCGTGCGGTCATCGCCCCCCGAAACAAGGCGCGCGCCATCGGGCGAAAACCCGACCGAGTTGACCCAGCTCTCATGCGCCGTGAGGGTGGCGAGCAGCGCCCCGCTGGCAGCGTCCCAAAGCCGCAGCGTGCGGTCACTGGACCCCGAGACAAGGCGCGCGCCATCGGGCGAAAACCCGACCGAGAGGACCCAGCCCTCATGCCCCTTGAGCGTGGCGAGCGGCGCCCCGCTGGCAGCGTCCCAGAGCCGCAGCGTGCGGCCATGGGACCCCGAGACAAGGCGCGCGCCATCGGGCGAGAAGCTGGCCGAGTTGACCCGGCCCCGATGCCCCTTGAGCATTGCTAGCGGCGCCCCGCTGGCAGCGTCCCAGAGCCGCAGCGTGTTGTCAGTGGACCCCGAAACAAGGCGCGCGCCATCGGGCGAAAACCCGACCGAGTAGACCCCGCTCCCATGCCCCGTGAGGGTGGCGAGCAGCGCCCCGCTGGCAGCGTCCCAGACGCGCGGTTCCAGCGGCGGGCGGAAAGGCTTCGAATGGTCTTCGGGCACAGTATCCTGCGCCTGTCGGGAAAGCTCTCGCTCGGACCTTACCCTCCTGACCAATGTTTTCAGGCCGCGCCACGCACGCTCTGCCCCCGCCGCGACGATTCGCCCGGCAGCGACAACCGCCGGCGCGACCCATGCGTGTAGCGATTGCACCAGCGCGCGCAGTTCGCGCGCTGTGTCCCGAATAGCCTCCAAGGTGCGTGCCAAAGCTTCTAGGTCAATCGTAGGGGGGGCGCCGGGGTCGGAGGCGCTCTTTGTTTCAAAGCGGGCAGTCGCGCTGTCTAATTTGAGTTCGCGTGTACTCAGATTGATCAATCCGATTTGGCTTACCGAAACATTTGTGCCAGCGGCGGCGGAATTCGTGTCGGCCTTTGCCGCTGCCTCCTCCATTGTTTTCACCGCAGAATCCAGGCGGCGCAGGCGTTCGTCCAAGGCGCGCAGCATGCTATCCTGAACGGCCTCTCTTGGAAGCTCCAAACCGCCTTCGGGGCTGGCGCGCAAGGGCATAGCCAAAACTTTGCAGGCATCCAAAGCATTCTCCAGCGCTTCAATCAGATTGCCGCGTTCACCACGCAGCAAAAAAAGCGCCTGGGTTCGTTCGTAGAGATCAGAGTCAAGGTCGGGTAAGGGATGGCGGCGAATATCTTTCCGCACCTCCACCAAGGCGGCTGCCAGATTGCCCGTTGCCCCCTCATGCTCATTTTCCAGAATCAGGCGAATGCGTTCAAGCACCGATGGGAAGAACGCCAAAGGTCCAGGCTGGTTCGTTTGCGGGAGAGCAGCACCGAAACTGTCAGTACAGCGCTGCACTTCCGCCAATCTTTCGCGCAGGGCGGCAATGGCTTCGGGACGCGTCATGGTGTCGGCGCCCAGGGGGAGGTAGGCGTCACGCCAAACCAATCCTCAATCGCTGCGGCGATGGCTTTAGCGGAAGCAGCAAAACCATCATTAATCGGTCGCCATTTCTGCACAGGGCGCAAACTACCATCAGGTGTCATTGGGACAGCCTGGATGTAGTTTCCAAACATGGCGCCCCAATAACAGTCACGGTAAATTACCGGCAGCACAAGCGCCCCAGCCGCACGGTGTCGTTGCCGTATTGCCGGTAATTCATGAGCGATAATGTAGCCCGAATTGAAGAAGTCAGCCGAGGTCAGGAGTACGAAAATCTCAGCTTGGTCTATTTCAGTCTGGATCCGATGATTCCAATAGTCCCCAGCTTGGATCCGCTTATCGTGCCAGATGGCAAAGCTAAAGGCTTGTGCAACCGGTGCCAATTGGGCGCGCAGCTGCTCGAACCCCTCATGGTCCTTGTGCGAATAGGATAGAAAGCAACGTTGTGGTGCCGGCATCACTGGTTAAGGTAGCAGGGGGGACGGCATCCGCAAGCGTCATCGAGCGTCATTTGGCTCCCCAAGACCTGCGCCATCGCAGCCCAACCCACCCCCCATCTAGCCCCACACCCCATTCCGCCCCATCTTCCCCCCATGTCTTTGCCCAACCACCCCATCTATCTGGATAACCACGCCACCACGCCGGTTGACCCGCGCGTGCTTCAGGCCATGCGCCCCTTTTGGGAAGCGCAATTCGCCAACCCCGCCAGCGCCGAACACGCCATGGGGCGCGCGGTAGCGGAAGCGGTGGAAACGGCGCGGGAATACATCGCCGAATTGATCGACGCGAACCCTTCCGAAATCATCCTCACCTCCGGCGCCACGGAAGCGAATAACCTTGCCATCAAGGGCGCCGCGCGTTTTGCGGCCAGCCAGGGCGATCCGCGCCGGCGCATCATCACCGCCGCGACCGAACATAAATGCGTGCTCGAATCCGTGCGCGACCTGGCGCAGGAGGGGTTTCAGCCCGTCATCCTACCGGTCGGCGCCGATGGGCTGCTCAGCCCTGAAACACTCCGCGCCGCCTGTGATGAAAACACGCTTCTGGTTTCCATCATGGCGGTGAATAATGAAATCGGCGTGATCCAGGACCTCGCCGCGCTTGGCGCCATCGCCAAGGAAGCCGGTGCTGCCTTCCACACTGATGCCGCCCAGGCAGCCGGGCGCATCCCGCTTGATGTCGGGGAAATCCAGGCCGATCTGATGTCGCTTTCCGGCCATAAGGTTTATGGCCCGCGCGGCATTGGCGCGCTTTATGTCCGCCGCCGGCCCCGCATGCGCCTCGCCCCCCTATTCTCCGGCGGTGGGCAGGAAAGGGGCCTCAGGTCCGGCACGCTCCCCGCCCCCTTGGTGGTGGGTTTTGGGGAGGCCTGCCGGATCGCCGCCATTGAAGGCTTGCTCGATTCCGGGCGCATCGCTGGCCAGCGAGAGGTCTTCCTGAATAGGCTCCGCGCCGAAATCCCGGGCCTGGTGGTCAATGCTGAAGCCGCGCCCAGGGTTTCGGGCAATCTGAACCTGACCTTTCCGGGCGGCGTCACCGCCCAGGCCCTCATGGCTGGCGCGCCGCTTGTGTGCGTTTCCACCGGTTCGGCCTGTTCCTCGGCGGAAATCGAGCCTTCTTACGTGCTGCAAGCCATAGGGCTTGAACCCGAAGCCGCCCGGGCCACCTTGCGGATTGGGATGGGACGCTTTACCTCGCCCGCCGATGCGGAACTCGCCGCGGCAAGCTTGGCCGCTGCTTGGCACCGCGCAATTTCCGCAACAGACAAGGCAAGTGATTAGCCATGCCGAAAATGGTATTCATCGAACGCGACGGGACACGCAAGGAAGTGGAAGCGCCGCTTGGCCTTTCCGTGCTGGAAATCGCGCATCGCAATAGCGTTGACATTGAAGGCGCCTGCGAAGGATCGCTGGCGTGTTCCACCTGCCATGTAATTGTGGATGGCGCCTGGTTCAGTAAGCTGGCGAAGCCGACGGAAGATGAGGAAGATATGCTCGACCTCGCTTTTGATTTGCAGGAAACCAGCCGACTTGGCTGCCAATTGATCATGACGGATGCGCTGGATGGGCTGGTGGTGAAGCTGCCCGCCGGGTCGCGCAACGCGGGCGGCTGAGGCATGGCGCGCGCGCCTTGGGATGAATTCGGCGCGGAAGGCGGCTTGTTTCGCAAGCTGTCGGCTGCGTCGGCAACCGAATGGCGCGATTATACTTGGCATCCTTTTGTGCAGCAGCTCTCCGCAGGCACGCTGCCGCTCAAGGCATTTCAGCATTATTTGATCCAGGATTATCTGTTCCTGATCCACTTCGCCCGCGCCAAGGCGCTGGCCGTGCTGAAGGGTGAAAGCCTGGCCGCGATGCGCGACAAGGCGGCTGCCGTGCTGGCCATTCTGGATGAAACCAAGCTCCATCTGAAATACTGCGCCGAATGGGGGCTTTCGGAAGCGGATGTGGTTTCCGTGCCTGAAACGGCCGAGACAGTTTCCTATACCCGCTGGGTGCTTGATCGCGGCTATGCCGGTGATATTCTGGACCTTGAAGTGGCTTTGGTGCCCTGCACGGTGGGTTATGCGCAGGTGGCGCTGCGGATTCTCGCGGACCCCGCGCGGCAGCGTGATGGCAACGCTTACCAATCCTGGATTGATACCTATGGCGCCGCTTCCTATCAGGAAATGGCCCATGCGGCGGCGCGGCGGATTGATGCGCTTGGTGACTCTCACGGTGGGGAGGCACGTTTCGCGCGTCTGGCAGCGGATTTCGCCGAAGCAGCGCGGCTTGAGCAGCGCTTCTGGCAGCAGGGGCTTGATGCGGTGGGGCGGGCGTGAGGATGCGCGTGCTGGTGGCCATGTCGGGCGGGGTGGATAGCAGCGTGGTTGCCGCGCTGCTGCAGGAAGCCGGGCATGAGGTGATTGGCGCCACCTTGCAGCTTTATGATCACGGCGCGGCCCTGCAGAAGAAAGGCGCTTGCTGCGCTGGGCAGGATATTCTGGATGCACGGCGCGTGGCCGATAAGCTTGGCATCGCGCATTATGTTTTGGACCGGGAAGAGATTTTCCGCCGCGATGTGATGCGTGATTTCGCCGATAGCTATGCGCGCGGCGAAACGCCGGTGCCTTGCATCCGCTGCAACCAGACGGTGAAATTCCGCGACATGGTGGCGATGGCCGAGGATTTGGGCTGTGAGGCTTTGGCCACCGGCCATTACGCGCGGCGCATTGAAGGCCCCGATGGCGCGGAACTGCATCGCGCCGTGGACCCTGAACGGGACCAAAGCTACTTCCTTGCCGCCACCACAAGCGCGCAGCTTGCCATGGCCCGCTTCCCCTTGGGTGACATGCCGGACAAAGCCACGGTACGCGCTGCCGCCGCACGGCTTGGCCTGGCCGTCGCGGAAAAGCCGGACAGCCAAGATATCTGCTTTGTGCCCGCCGGGCGTTACGATGCGCTGGTGGGTAAGCTCCGCCCCGATGCCGCTGAACCCGGCGAATTCATCCATGCCGATGGCCGCGTGCTTGGCCAGCATGGCGGGATTTCCGGCTTCACGGTAGGGCAGGGGCGGGGGCTTGGTCAGGCTTCCTGGGATGGCGAGGAAAAGCTTTATGTGGCGGCGGTGGAAGCGCCCAAGCGCCGCATTGTGCTGGCGCCGCGTGCGGGCCTTGAACGGCGGGACGCTGAGGTGGGTGAGGTGAATTGGCTGATTGCGCCACCTGCCGCGCCGCTCCGCTGCGCGGTGAAGCTGCGCGCCCGCGAAGTACCCCGCGCGGCTGAGGTCACCTGGGATGCAGGCGCAGGGCTTTTGCGCGTGGTTTTGGACGAACCCGGCGTGATCGCACCCGGCCAGGCATGCGTGATGTATGATGGGGACCGCGTTTTGGGCGGCGGCTTCCTGCGCACGCGGCTTTCGGTTGACAGTGATCGGGCGGCGGCCTAACTCGCGGGCCAGATTGGCGGCGTAGCTCAGCTGGTTAGAGCACGGCACTCATAATGCCGGGGTCAGCGGTTCAAGTCCGCTCGCCGCTACCATTTCTTCCTTCATGTCATCATCGGGACCGCGCTTCGCGTGGCGCGATCCCGTTTGATTTCGCCGTGGCCTTACCCGCCGCGATGCAGCGCGCAGAGCTTATTGCCGTAGGGGTCGCGCACATAAGACAGATACAGCCGCACCGCGCCGCCTTCGCGCCAGCCGGGCGGGTCTTCAATGCTGGTGCCGCCATTAGCCACACCGGCATCATGGAAGGCCTTCACCTTTTCCGGGCTGTCGCAGGCGAAACCGATGGTGCCGCCATTGGCGCCTGACGCGGCCTTGCCATCAATCGGCTTGCTGATGCCAAGCGTGCCGGTTGGCGTGCGATAAAAGACGCGCCCTTTCGGGTCCATCTTGCCTTCCGCAACACCAATGACACCCAGCACCGCATCATAGAATTTCTTGGAAACGGCCACGTCATCCGCGCCGACAAAGATATGAGAGAACATTTCCACCCCTTTGTGATGAGCGCCCGGCAAAGGGCGATGACCTATCTTCCGATACCCGGCGCCGATTGCAAGCGGCATTTAGGCAAGTGATTACGCTTGGCTTGAAAATCCTCTAGCCTTCCCCCCGCAATACGCCGGCAGCCGCCGCGTGGAATTCAGGGGATCAAGCATGTCCAAAGCTTTTTTCATGGTGCGCGCCGTGGTGGCAGACCCAGCCGACCGGCCCGCTTTCGACACCTGGTATGAAAAGGAACATCTGCCCGACGCACTGGCGGCCTTTGGCGTTGCCCATGCCTGGCGCTGCTGGAGCCGGACGGACCCTTCGCTCCATTTCGCCTTCTACGAATTCCCGAACTTGGCGGCGGCTGAGGCCCTGCCGGGTTCACCCGCGCTTGCCAAAATGATTGCGGAATTCGACCGCGTCTGGGGCAGCCGGGTTACGCGGTCTCGTGAAATTCTGGAATTCGCCGGGGAGCTGCGCCGCCCCGCCTGATCAGCGTTTGGTCAGCGCCTCTGCCAGACGCCCACTCGCTTCGCGGATGCGGGCCTCACTTTGCGCGAAGCAGAGCCGCAAATGGCCTTCCCCGCCCGCGCCGAAGGCGGCACCAGGCGCAATGCCAACCCGCGCCGAATGCAGCAGGGATTTCGCGAGCGCCAGGCTATCCGTGCAGCCTTCCACTTTCAGGAAAAGATACATCGCGCCATCAGGGCGCGGTGCGGTGATGCCGGGCACGGTGGAAAGCGCCGCATGGGCGATATCGCGCGCCTTCAAATAGCGCGCGCGGGTTTCCGCGATGAAGGCATCGCCCTTATCCAGCGCCACCACACCCGCATGCTGGATGAAGGTGGGCGCGGATGACATGTTGAATTCATTGAGCTTGCCGATCGCATCCATCAACGCGGGGGGTGCCACAATCCAGCCCAGCCGCCAGCCTGTCATCGCCCAGGATTTGGAGAAGGAATTGACTGATACCACGCGGTCCTGTTCATCCGCGATTTCAAGGAAGGAAGGCG
>JBIJAH010000042.1:0-30606 GCA_044345845.1 Roseomonas sp. | reverse complement strand
GTGCGATCAAAAATAATGCCGCCCAGAAAGGCGCCGGTGAAGCCGCCGATCTGATGGCTGACAAAGACCATGCCGAAAATTGTGGCAAGCCACCGCAATCCCCAATTGCGCGCACACAGCGCCAGGCTGGGCGGTACAGTGGAAAGCCAGAGCAGGCCCATCATGGCCGAGAAAATCAGCACCGTCGTGGTCGTTTTCTCAGAAAGCAAAAACACTGTCATCAGCACGGCGCGGGCGGCAAAAATCCCCACCAGCAATTCGCGGCGCTTCCAACGCTGAGACAATTCCCCGGCGGCCAATGATCCGATGATGTTGAACAGCCCAATCATGGAAATGGCGCCGGCGCCAACATAAAGCGGCAGGCCGCAGCTATGCACAAAGCCCGGCAGATGCACGGTCAGGAAGGAAACATGCAGCCCGCAGACGAAATTGCCGGATGAGAGATACCAGAAGCTCGGGTCGCGTAGAGCGCGCGCCATGGCCGAACGCGCGGTTTCATTATCCGCCGCCACACCAGGCGCGGGTGCCGGCTGCTTATCGGCCAGCGGCAGCGCGAAGGGAATCATGAACAGCGCGGCCATGGCCATGGCAAAAAGCGCACCCTGCCAGCCAAAGCCCTGAATGGCGAAGCCCGCCAGCGGCACCACCAGAAATTGCCCGGCTGAAGACCCTGCCGTGCCAAGCCCAGTCGCTCGCCCGCGCATTTCCGGCGGCAACATGCGCGTGAGGCTGGCAATGATGGTCGGCATCCCGGCCGCCGATACCGCCATGCCCATGATGAAGCCAGCAAAGAAGGTAAAAGGCACCACAGATTCCGAAAGCGCCATGCCCAGAATGCCGATGCAGTAAAGCACGGCGCCACCCATCACCACGCGCCGGCCGCCGAAGCGATCCGCAAGCTGGCCCATGAAGGGTTGGCTGATCCCATTGATCAGCACTTGCAGGCCGATAGCGAAAGCAAAATCCCGCGCGGCCCAGCCATGTTCCGCTGTCATTGGCGCCAGGAACAGGCCGAAGGATTGGCGCAAGCCCATGGCGAGCATGGCGCCACAAACGGCACAGCTGATAACCAGGGCGATCGGCAGGGCCAGGGAACGAGCGGGGGCGGCGGAAGACATTGCCCCATAGTGTCATTTTGCGACACCCCAGCGCAACCCAAGCCTGTAAGGTTGACGTCGCCCCGCAGCCGGGCCTATCTCAGCCCTATCGGTGGCGGCCATAGCTCAGTTGGTAGAGCGCCAGGTTGTGGTCTTGGATGTCGCGGGTTCGAGTCCCGTTGGTCGCCCCAACATCCTTATTCCCGAAAATTTCAGTGGTATGGAATGCCCCCAGGGAGACTCGAACTCCCATGCCCTTACGGGCGGACGATTTTGAGTCGTCTGCGTCTACCGTTCCGCCACAGGGGCAACGCAGTGCCTTCCTAACCCATGCCGGGGGCCGGGGTCCAGAGGGGGGTCAGAACAGGGAATAGCCGCCATCAATCACCAGGCAATCGCCAGAATGATAGGTGGAAGCTTCGCTTGCCAGATAAACCGCAATGCCGCCGAAATCCGCGGGCCTGCCCCAGCGCCGGGCCGGGATGCGGGGCAGCACGGCGGCACTGAAACGCTCATCCGCCACATTGCCGGCTGTCATGGCGGTTTCGATCCAGCCGGGAAGGATGGCATTGGCGCGAATGCCATGCCGGGCCAACTCCACCGCCAGCGCCCGGATCATCGCGACAAGCGCGCCCTTCGTCGCGCCGTAATGCGCATTGCGCGCTGCTCCTTCAATGGCGGCGAGGGAGGCTGTGGCCACCAGGGAACCGCCGCCGCCACGTTGCACCATATGCCGCGCCGCAGCGCGCAGCGTGAAAAAAGCACCATCCAGATTGATGCGCATGACGCGCTGCCATTCGGCGGTTTCCAGCGCCGTGAAGCGTGACGCATGACCATAGGTGCCGGCATTGGCGAAGCAGGCATCCACACGGCCAAGCTGCTTCACTGTTTCCGCAAAGGCGGTCTCCACCGCCGCTTCATCGCTAATGTCGCAGACCAGCGCATAAAGGCGCACACCAAACGGCTTCAGGCTTTCCAAAGCCGCCGCATTCTTCGCGGCATTGCTGCCCCAGATCGCGATATCAGCGCCCGCTTGGGCAAGAGCTTGCGCCATGCCAAGCCCGATGCCGGAATTACCGCCCGTGATCAGCGCGACCTTGCCGCTGAGATCGAAGGGCGCATAGGCCATGGGGGTCAGTAACCCGCCTTGCGGTCCACCACTTCCTTGAGTGGCGCGCCATCTAGAAAGCGGCGCAGATTTTCAACCAGCAGTGTCGCCACCATGGAATCCCGCGCCGGATGCAGCCCGCCAATATGCGGCAGCACCAGGATGTTTTCTGTGCTCCAGAAGGGGTCTTCCTTGGGCAAAGGTTCCTGGCGGAACACATCCAGGATGGCGCCGGCAATGGTGCCGGCCTTGGCAGCCGCAACCAAGGCTGCATCATCAATCAAGGCGCCACGGCCGAAATTCAGCAGCCAGGCGGTTTTCTTCATGCGCGAAAGCCGCGCGGCATTGATGATGTTCTCCGTCTCGGGCGTGGCCGGCAGCAGCAGCACAACGAAATCGGATTGCGCCAGCACCTCATCGGTTTCCGCCGGTGCGTAAACGCGTTCCACATGCGGCAGTGTGCCAGCAGCGCGGCGCGTGCCGATGACACGCATCTCCAGCGCTGCCGCCTTGCGCGCCAATTCTTGCCCGATGGCGCCAAGGCCCAGAATGCCAAGCGTCTGCCCCGCGAGCGTCGTGGAAACCCGCCGCGTCCAGGTGCTGGCGGCGTTATCGCCGACAATGGCTGCATAGGGTTTGGTGATGTGAAACAGCGCACCCAGAATATTTTCTGGCATTTGCACGCGATGCGTCCCGCGCGCGCAGGTCAGCGTCATGCCTGGCGGCAAATCCGCCCGCGCCAGCCAATGTTCCACGCCTGCGGTCAGCGCCTGCGCCCAGCGGAGCTTTGGCATTTGCGCCAACGTCCCGGCGGGAGGTCCCCAGGTCAACATCGCCTCCGCTTCCTGCATTTGCGCAGCGCTGGGTGTCGCGTTGCGCGGTAATTCCTCAAGCCTGATGCGCTGGTCCAAGCCGGCATCGGTGATCGCCTTGCGATAGGCATCCGCGCCATCGGTCCAAAGCAGGAAAAGCGGTTTGGTCATGGTGATGCCTCAGGCTTTCACAATCAACGCGTCCACCGCGACAGCATCACTGCCGGCGATGATGATGGGGTTCACATCCAATTCCACGATCACATCACGCTGGTCGGCCGCGAATTCCGAGAGGCGCACGATGATATCCGAAAGCCTGTCCATATCGGCGGCGGGCGCACCACGGAAGCCTTCCAGCGCCGCGCGGCCTTTCAAGCGGCCCAGCAAATCGCGCGCTTCCGTCTTGGTGACAGGCGCCAGCGCCAGCGCTGAATCGCGCATCAATTCCACCAGCACACCGCCCAAGCCCACCACCACCAGCGGTCCCATCAGTGGGTCAATCCGCGCGCCGACCATGATCTCCACGCCCGGCTTCGCCATGGGCTGCACCAGTACGCCATTGATGCGCGCATTCGGCGCATGGTGCTGCGCATTGTCCATGACAGCGCGGAAGGCTTCGCGCAATTCCGCTTCATCCTTCAACTTCAGCCGAATAACGCCCGCTTCCGCCTTATGCGGCAGATCAGGGCTTTCCACCTTGATGGCGACCGGCCAGCCAAGCGCTTTGGCGGCAGCCAGCGCCTCATCTTCCGATGTCGTCAGGCGTTCCGGCACCACAGGCACGCCGTAAGCGGCCAGCACCTGCTTCGCCTCACGCTCGGTCAGCGTGTGGTCTTGCGCGGCTGCAATCAGCTTCGCTGCTTCTTGCGCGGCTTCGGGGCGCGCGATGCGCTGATAGTGGCGCGGGCCAGCTCCGCGCCTTTCTTCGCGCTTATGCCAATGATCCAGCGTAGCAAAGCAACGATCCATGGACCGGAATAGGCCAATGCGCGGGTTTTGCTCCGCCTCCTTCGAACCGAAACCTTCCAGCCATTCCGTGGTCCAAACCACGCAAATCGGCTTGTCATGTTGTTCGGCAATCGCGGCCAATTCGCCGGGGCGTTTGGCGGAAAGCTCGGTCGAATAAATCTGCGCATAAAGCAGCGTGCCGTAATGGTCTTCGCCCAGCATGGCGGAAGCGCAAGCGGTCAGGCTTTCCGGATCATTCGCGACTTGCGCGGTGACATCGCAAGGATTGCGTGCGGAACCAAAATCCGGAATGCGCGATTCCAAAATGGCCTGCACGGGCGGGGTTGGCTGCGGCAGCGGAATACCGCGTTCTTCCGCACGATCGGCGGACATGATGGCAGCACCGCCCGAGACCGCCACCACCGCAACACCGCGCGCCTTGGGCTTCGGTGCCTTCGCCATGAAGGACGCGGTTTCAACCATGGCTTCGAAATTATCCACGAGTATCGCGCCCGCCCGTTCAAACGCCGCGCGGTAGGCAGCCTGAGAACCCGCGAGTGACCCCGTATGAGACATGGCCGCCGCCGCGCCCTGTTCACCCGTGCCAAGCTTGAAGACGATCAGCGGTTTGTCGGCGGCATCGGCAATTTGCGCGGCTTCAATGAAGCGCATCGGGTCCGGCATGCCTTCAAACACGCAGGCAATAGCGCGGCACGCCGGATCATCAGCCAGGAAGGAAACACAATCCGCCACATCAATATCGGAAGAATTACCGGTGGTGAGCAAATGGCTCACGGAAACCCCGCGCATCACCGATTGCGCGAGCGAAAAACCAAGCGCGCCGGATTGACTGACAAGGCCAAGCGCATGCGGCAAAGGCGCTTCCATGGGCGGCGGGATCATGAAGGTGACACCGGCCTTGCTTCCGAAATTCAGCATGCCAATACAATTCGGCCCGACAATGCGCATGCCCGCATTGCGTCCAATCTCAGCCAGACGAATCTGGGCCGCGATATCTTCCGCGCGCCCGGTTTCCGAAAAGCCAGACGCATACATCATCAAGCCGCCGACACCGGCCTTGGCGCAATCAAGCGTGATTTCTTCCACCGCATCCTTAGCGGCGACCACAATGCAGCAATCCGGCACTTCTGGCAGTGCGGCAACAGAAGGGTAGCAGGGACGCTCACCAATTCTTTCATAACGGCTATTCACCAGATGCAGCCGGCCCGTATAGCCAGCTAAAGCGCTGATGGTGCGATCCGCGAAGGAACCCACGCGCGGGGAAGCGCCGATTACGGCAATCGCGGCCGGGTTGAACAGCCGCTGCATATCGGCATGGCGATAGACGCCGCGATGGGTGATGGACATTGCCTTGCTTCCTCCTGCTCTGCCGGCTTGATGCGCCAGTCTGGTCTATGAAGGGCGCGCTTGACGGCGCGCCCTGTAGTTAATTCAACGCGCGGCTTCCGCCAGATATTCCATCGCCGTCGCAACACCACCTGGCGCATGCGGCACGCCATTCAGCTTCAGCGCCATTTCAACAACGGAAAGCGTGCCCAGGATCATCGGTTCATTCAAATCGCCCAAATGGCCGATACGGAACACCTTGCCGCCCAAGGGCCCAAGCCCACCACCGAGTGAGACATTGAAGCTTTGCAGCGCCGTGCGGCGCACCGCTTCCGCATCATGGCCTTCGGGCATCAAAATCGCGGTAACGCTATCCGAATAGCGATCCGGATTCATGCAGAAAAGCTGCGGCCCCGCATTGCCGGACCAATGGCGCACGCAGCGACGCACCGCTTCCGCCAGGCGCGAATGGCGCGCAAAAACCTGATCCAGCCCTTCTTCTTCCAGCAGGCGCAGTGATTCCTGCAAGCCATAGAAGAAGGAAGTGGGCACTGTGCCAACGAAGGATTTATGCTTGCGCGTCAGCATATTCGTCCAGGACAGGTATGATTTCGGCAGGCGTGATGTTTTGTGCGCTTCCATCGCCTTCGCTGAAACGCCGGTGAAGGACATGCCGGTAGGCAGCATCAAGCCCTTCTGGCTGCCGCCAACAGCAACATCCACGCCCCATTCATCCATACGGAAATCAAATGAGCCGAGCGAGGAAATTGTATCACTCAGCAGCAAAGCGGGATGCTTCGTGGCATCCAGCGCGGCGCGCACATCCTTCAACGGCAATTCCATACCCGTCGCTGTTTCATTATGCACGGCGCAAATCGCCTTAATCCGATGGTCCGTATCCGCGGCCAGGGTTGCGCGCAGCGCGGCGAAATCAACGCCACGGTGCCAATCGGCGCTGATCACTTCAGCCTTCAGGGACAAATCCTCGGCCATTTGCGCCCAGCTTTGCGAAAAATGCCCGGTTTCAATGATGGCTACTGTATCGCCGGGGGAAAACAGATTGACCAGGCTCGCTTCCCAAGCCGCGTGGCCAGAACCTGTGTACATGAAGACTTCCTGTTCGGTCTTCAGAATGCGCTTCAGCCCAGCGATGCATTCTTCATAGACGGGCATGAAAGCCGGATCGTTGAAATCCACCGTGACATGCGCCACCGCAAGCAGCACGGAATCGGGGATATTGGTCGGGCCCGGATTGGCAAAGAATTGCCGCCCGCGCGGCAGACGAGGCTTACTGGCCATGAGAAGTGATTTCCTTCTTGCGATAGATTGTTTGCGGCGCAGGCGTCATTTCGCCAATTCCCGCGCCATGGATTCAAGCCCCGCCAGTGTCAGCGGGTGCATGCGGTTATCCATCAGCCCCTGCATCATGCCGATGGAATGGGTATAGCGCCAATGCTGCTGATCCACGGGATTGAGCCAGGCGGCGCGGCGGAAATGCCGCGTCAGGCGGCCCAGCCAGACCACGCCTGATTCCTCATTCCAATGCTCAACCGAACCGCCGGGCTGAGAGATTTCATAAGGCCCCATGGTGGCATCACCCACCAGCACCAGGCGCCAATCCGGGCCATAGGTGCGCAAGACCTCTTGCGTGGATTTCTCGGTTTCCTTGCGGCGGCGATTTTCGCGCCATAGCCGTTCATAAGGGCAGTTGTGGAAGTAGTAGAATTCCAGATGCTTGAATTCTCCGCGCGCGGCAGAAAACAATTCCTGACAGATGCGGATATGGTCATCCATGGAACCGCCAATATCCATCAGCAGCAGCACCTTCACCGCATTGCGGCGTTCCGGCACCATATGCAGATCAAGCGACCCACCATTGCGCGCCGTGGCGCCAATGGTGCCCGGCATATCCAATTCCGTCGCCGCACCCGTACGCGCAAAGCGGCGCAGCCGGCGAAGCGCGACTTTCATATTGCGCGAGGATAACGCCTCATCTTCATCCAGATCCTTATAGACGCGCTTATCCCACACCTTGGCAGCGCGGCGATTGCGGCTTTCTTCCTGGCCAATCCGCACGCCTTCTGGGTTATAGCCATAGGCGCCGAAGGGCGATGTGCCGGCAGTGCCGATCCATTTCGAACCGCCCTGATGCCGGCCCTTTTGTTCCGCCAAGCGCTGGCGCAGCGTTTCCATCAGCTTGTCGAACCCGCCAAGGGCTTCGATCTCAGCGCGTTCTTCCTCGGTCAGGAATTTCTCGGCCATTTTGCGTAGCCATTCGGCAGGGATTTCCACCGTGGTTTCCGCTGTGCCGGGCGGCGATTCCAGCCCCTTAAAGATTTCGCCAAAAACACGGTCAAAGCGGTCAAGGTGGCGTTCATCCTTCACCAACGCGGCGCGCGACAAATGGTAGAAATCCTCGACATCAAAACCCGCTACGCCGGCCTTCAAGGCGCGCAGCAACGCCAAGTATTCCGTGATGGAAGCCGGCACACCGGCAGCGCGCAGCGCAATGATGAAGGGCGCGAACATCCGGGCTACCTATGCGCGCAATCGCCGCATCAGACCTTCCGCCGCGTCAGGAAGGCCAGGCGTTCAAACAAATGCACATCCTGTTCATTCTTGAGCAAAGCGCCATAAAGCGGCGGGATGGCGGTTTTATTATCCTGGCTGCGCAGCGCTTCGGGAGGCATATCTTCAATGGTCAGAAGCTTCAGCCAATCCAGCAATTCCGAAGTCGCTGGCTTTTTCTTTAATTCATTCACATTGCGCACATCAAAAAATACCGTGAGTGCTTCCCGCAGCAAATCCTGACGAATATTCGGGAAATGCGTCTGCACGATTTTTTCCATCGTCTCCCGATCCGGGAAGCGGATGTAATGGAAGAAACAGCGGCGCAGAAACGCGTCCGGCAATTCCTTTTCATTGTTCGATGTGATGATCACCACCGGCCGATGCCGCGCCTTGATGCTGCGACGCAGCTCATAGACATAGAATTCCATGCGATCGATCTCAAGCAATAGGTCGTTCGGGAATTCGATATCGGCCTTGTCTATTTCATCAATCAGCAGCACCACAGGATGGTCTGCTTCAAAGGCTTCCCACAGCTTGCCGCGCACAATGTAATTGGCAATGTCATGCACGCGCGGATCGCCAAGCTGGCCATCACGCAGCCGGCTGACTGCGTCATATTCATACAGGCCCTGCTGCGCCTTGGTGGTGGATTTGATATGCCATTCAATCAGCGGATAGCCGAGCGCCTTGGCGATTTCCTGCGCGAGTACGGTCTTGCCCGTGCCTGGCTCACCCTTGATCAGCAGCGGGCGTTCCAGCGCCACCGCGGCATTGACCGCAACCTCCAGCTCTCGGGTTGCGACGTATCTTTCAGTGCCTTTGAACTGCGCCACGCTCTGCTCCGTCTTTCTGGCGGTATGGTCGGGCGAGCCACCCTTATGCGCAAGCCCCCGGATTAATCCGCGGGTGTCAGGCGCAAAACGGCGCCCTCCGCGCGCGGGGCGCCGGGGGGCGCAACCCGCACATCGGCAGCCACCAGCGCGCCTTCGGCATCCATCACCGCAATGCGATAAAAACCTGGGCCGGGCGGCAGCCAGCCCAATTCGCGCCGCGCCGCATCCCGCGCGAGCGGCGCGCCATCCACCAGAAAGGTCAGTGGCCGCCGCCCGCCGGCAACGCGCAGCACCACCGGCCCCGCGCCTTCGGCCAAAACTGCGCCGGGTGGGGGGAAAAGCAGCCTCAGCGGGTCGCTCCCCAGCGCGGCGGGCGCCGCATCGACGCGGATGGTGGCGCGTTCCAGCGGCGCTTCCGGCAGCAAGGCGAAAAGCTTGGCGAGCACCGGCAAGGCAGCGTCCCGCCCCGTGAGCCCCGGGATCGGCGTGCCATCCGGTCGTCCTACCCAAACCCCGGCCACGTGCCGGCCATCAAAACCAAAGGCCCAGGCATCCCGCCCACCCCAGGATGTGCCGGTCTTCCACGCCACCCCGCGCGGCCCGCCACCTGGGAAATCCTGCACCAACACCCCCGCTACCGCCGCCGCGGCGCGGGCTTCCAACACCGGTGCGCCGGCGCCTTGCCCAGGCGTGAAGCGCAGCGCCCCCGCCCGCCCGCCATCGCCGAGCAGCGCATAAAGCCCAACCATATCGCGGAGATTCGTCCCCGCGCCCCCAAGCGCCAGCGGCAGGGACGCATCCACCCCGCGCGGCAGCACCGGCGGCGCCCCAGCAGAACGGAGTGATGCCGCAAAACGCGCTGGCCCCACCCCATCCAGCAAAGCGACCGCGGGCAGGTTGAGCGAAAGCCGCAAGGCCTCCGCCGCCGTGATGCGCCCGGCGAAACCGCGATCAAAATTCTCCGGCGCATAGGCGCCAAAGCGGCGCGGCAGATCGGAAAGCAGCGTATCGGGGCGCACAAGCCCTTGTTCAAACGCCATGGCATAGAGAAAGGGTTTCAACGCAGAACCAGGCGACCGGGTGGCACGCGTCAAATCCAAAGCGCCGGCGCGGTTCTCGGCGCCAAAGGCCCCACCCACCAAGGCGCGGGTTTCGCGAGTGCGGAGATCAGCGATGATGAGCGCCACGCTGGCCCGTTCCGGCATGCGCAACAGCGCCTCAAGCGCCAGCCTTTCGCTGGCGCGTTGCAGCCCGGCATCCAGGCTGCTGCGGATCGGCGATTCACCCCGCCGCGCCAATTCCCGCGCCAGATGTGGCGCCAGGCCCGGCATGGGCAGCCGCGTATTTGGCAAAGGTGCCGCCAGCGCCAAAGCCTGATCTTCGGGGGAGAGCATGGCCGCACCCCGCCGCCGCAACACATCATCCCGCGCGGCGCGCGCTGCTTCCGCATGGCGATCTGGGCTGAGGGCCGCCGGGCGACGGGCCAGCGCAATCAGCAGCGCCGCTTCCGCTGCATCAAGCCGCTGCGCGGGCCGGCCAAACCAAGCCAGCGCCCCGGCGCGAATCCCCTCAATATTGCCGCCCTGTGGGGCCAGCGTCAGCCAAATGCCCAGGATTTCCCGCTTGCTGAAGCGCGCTTCCAATTGAAAGGCGCGGAAGATTTCAATCGCCTTGGCACGCAGCCCGCGCGGGCGCGGTTCCAAAAGCCGCGCCGCCTGCATGGTAAGCGTCGAACCACCCGAGACCACCCGCCCCGCCCGCAGCCATTGCCGCGCCGCGCGGCCAAGCGCCAGCGGGTCAACGCCGGCATGCTGGTAGAAGCGCCGATCCTCCGCCGAGATCAGCAGATCAAGCAGAATGGGGGAGACATCTTCGGGCTTGGTGGCCAGCCGCCAAAAGCCCCCCGGCGCGGGCAGGACGGAAAGGATGCGCCCGTCACGATCCTGCACCTCGACGCCCAAAGCATGCAGGCGTGAGAGGTTCGGCGGGAAAAGCCGATCAAGCGCGAAGGGCGCCAGCAGCAAGGCACCAAGACAAGCGGCGAGTATCCAAATTCGCCGCTTGCGTGTCATGGCACGCGCTTAAGCTGCCTTCAGCGCCGTGCGGATTTCAGTCACCGCTTCGTCAATCATCGCGGGGGTGACATCCAAATGCGTACACGCCCGCACGCGCCCACCCAGGCCGCTAATGGCAATGCCGCGCATTTGCAGCTTTTCCTGCAAGCGCGCGACATTCATGCCCGTGCCGCTGATATCGAAGAACACCAGATTGGTTTCCGGGTCTTCCACATGCACGCCTTCAATCTGCGCGAGGCCTCGTGCCAGCGCCTTGGCATTGGCATGGTCATCCGCCAGCCGATCAATATTGTGATCCAGCGCATAGATGCAGGCTGCGGCGCAAATGCCACCCTGACGCATGGAACCGCCTAGGCGCTGCTTCCAACGCCAGGCGCGGCCGATAAACTCATTGCTGCCACATAGCACGGCGCCGAGCGGCGCACCCAGCCCCTTGGTGAAATCCAGCCAGACGCTGTCATAGGATGCGACCATATCCTTGGGTGCGATGCCGGCAGCGACGCAGGCATTCATCAGCCGCGCGCCATCCATATGCGTGGCCCAACCTTCACCATGCGCCACGGCGGCCACTGCGTTCAGTTGTTCCAGCGGCCAAACGGCACCACCGCCGATATTGGCGGTTTGTTCCACTTCCAAAAGCCGCTGCGGCGGGGTGTAGCGGGTTTTGGGCCTGATCGCGCCGCGGAGGTCATCCGCCGTGAACATGCCCTTGGGCCCGCGCATCGGCATGATCTGCACACCGGTCAGCGCGGCATGCGTGCCGCCTTCGCTATGCAGGATGTGGCTGGTTTCATGCGCCACCACCTCATCACCCTTATGGCAATGGGTCAGGATCGCGATCACATTGCACATGGTGCCGGATGGCAAATACATCGCCGCTTCCTTGCCCATCAGCGCGGCCATGCGGTCGCATAGCTCATGCACGGTCGGGTCATCGCCATGCTGCTCATCACCCACTTCGGCGCGCATCATGGCGTCCTTCATGGCCGGCGTCGGGCGGGTTTGCGTATCGGAATAGAGGTTGATGTGAACAGGCGGCGCACCTGGCGGCGGACGGTTCGGAGCATGGACCATGGCGGTATTCCCTTAATTGGTGGGACCAAGATGCAACGTGCTGAGGCTTTCTGCCAGGGGGTGGCGCTGGCTTCCTATGTGGGGACAAAACTGCGAGGCTTGGTGCCTGAAGACCGCAGGGGAAAGCCACCATGCCGGATATCCGCAAACTCGTTTATCTGCGTGAGGAAAGCTTCGCCGAGGCCGGGCGCGTGGCACCGCGCCCCATCATCCGCGCCGTGGCGCTGATCCTGATCGGCAATCCCTTCGCCGGGCGCTATCAGGAGGATTTGTCACCCCTGGTGGAGCTTGGCCCCGCGCTTGCGGCCCGCGTCGCGCCGGAATTGGTGAAGCTTTTAGGCGGGCCTGCGGTTTCCTATGGCAAGGGCGCCATTGTGGGGGCGGCGGGGGAATTGGAACATGCCGCCGCCATGCTGCACCCAGCCCTTGGCCGCCCGTTGCGGGAAGCGATTGGCGGGGGTGCGGCCATCATCCCATCCGCAGCCAAAATGGGCGCGCCTGGTAGCGCGCTTGATCTGCCGCTGGGGCATAAGGATGATGTCTGGTCGCGCGGGCATTTTGACGCGATCACCGTGAGCCTGGGCGATGGCCCGCGCCCAGATGAGATTCTGGTGGTGATTGGCTTGGCCGATGGCGGGCGGCTGCTGCACCGGATTGGGGAAGAGGCGCCGCGTTGATGCGCATTTTGCTGTCCGGCTTCATCGCCGGCGCGCTTTCAGTCGTGATCTTCCATCAAGGCAGCGCCTTTTTGTTGCATCATGTCGGCAATGATATTCCGGCGGCGGTGGCGGTTTTTGGCAAGGCGGCGGCGCCCTTCAATATGGCACCGACAAAACCGCTTGGCGTGCCTGCCATAGCCTCCCAATGTTTTTGGGGCGGGATTTGGGGCGTGGTGCTGGCGTTTATCTTGTCGCGGCGTCTTTTCCCCGCGCTGGCCTTTGGCGCGTTTTTCGGCGCGCTGGCGCTGACCGTGGCGGCGCTGACGCTGGTGCCGTATCTGAAAGGCTTGCCTGGCTGGAACGGCAATATTCCCTGGCGTGGCTTGCTGTTTAACGGCGCTTGGGGTTTTGGCGCGGCGCTACTGATGCTGCGGCCCTTATCGCTGCGGGCATGACGGCATAAAAAAACCCGCCTGCGTTGCCGCTGGCGGGTTTTGATGCAACTGGCTCAGCGGGTCTTACGCCGCTTCACTCTCCGCGCGGCGCGCATGGCGCTTGCGCTCATTCGGATCAAGGTAGCGCTTGCGCAGGCGAATGGCGCTTGGCGTCACCTCAACCAATTCATCATCTTCAATATACGCGATAGCCTGTTCCAGGCTCATTTTCCGCGGCGGGATCAGCAGCAGCGCTTCATCCTTGCCGGCGGCGCGGATGTTCGTCAGCTTCTTTTCCTTGATCGGGTTCACTTCCAGATCATTGTCGCGCGAATGCTCGCCCAGGATCATGCCGACATAAACCTTCACGCCGGGGTCCACGAACAGCGTGCCGCGCTCCTGCAAATAGAACAGCGCGTATTGGATGGCTTCGCCATCCGAATTGGAAATCAACGACCCATTGCGGCGGCCTTCAATGGCGCCAGCCCAGGGGCGATAGCCCAGGAATAGCCGGTTCATCATGCCCGTGCCGCGCGTATCGGTCAGGAATTCGCCATGATAGCCAATCAAACCACGTGACGGGATGTGGAAGGTCAGGCGCACCTTACCGCCGCCCGAAGGCCGCATATCCTGCATCTGGCCTTTGCGGAGCGACATCTTCTCCACCACCACGCCGGAATAGCTTTCATCCACGTCAATCAACGCTTCTTCGAAGGGTTCTTCGCGTTCGCCGGTTTCGGGATTGTCGCGCGTCAGCACGCGTGGGCGGCCAATGGTCAGTTCAAAACCTTCACGGCGCATTTGCTCAATCAAGACGCCAAGCTGCAATTCACCGCGGCCAGCCACTTCAAAAGCATCAACTTCTTCGCTGACCTTCACTTTGATCGCGACATTGCCTTCGGTTTCCTTGAGCAACCGATCGCGGATCTGCCGCGACGTGACCTTCTTGCCCTCACGCCCGCCCAAGGGGCCGTCATTGATACGGAAAGTCATGGCGAGCGTCGGCGGGTCCACCGGAATGGCTGGCAGCGCTTCCGTCACTTCCGGCGCAGCGATGGTGTCCGGAATGGTGGCATCGGAAAGCCCGGCAATGGCGATGATATCGCCCGCATGCACTTCTTCCACTGGCACACGATCAAGGCCTGAGAAAGTCATGAGCTTGGTCAGCCGGCCGGTTTCCACAATCGACCCATCCTGGCGCAGCACGCGCACGGGCATATTGAGGCGCGCAATCCCCTGTTCCACCCGCCCGGTCAGAATGCGGCCCAGGAAGTTATCGCTTTCCAGGATGGAGGCATTCATCGCGAAGGGCTTTTCCAGATCAACCTTCGGCGGCGGCACATGGGACAGGATCAGGTCAAACAGGGGCGAAAGGTCTTTGCGCGCGCCTTCCAATTCCAGATCCGCCCAACCCTGCCGGCCCGAAGCAAAAAGGGTTTGGAAATCAAGCTGCTCATCCGTCGCACCCAAAGCGGCGAAAAGGTCGAAAACCTCGTTATGGACCTCATCAGGGCGGGCGTCCTGGCGGTCCACCTTATTGATGACCACAATGGGCTTCAGCCCGCGCGCCAAGGCCTTGGTCAGCACGAATTTGGTCTGCGGCAACGGGCCTTCGGCGGCGTCGCACAACACAATGGCGCCATCCACCATGGACAGAATGCGTTCAACCTCACCGCCGAAATCGGCGTGGCCGGGCGTGTCCACAATGTTGATCTTCACACCCTTCCATTCCACGGCGGTGGATTTGGCAAGGATGGTGATGCCGCGTTCGCGTTCCAGATCATTGCGGTCAAGCGCGCGTTCGGCGACCTGCTGATTGGCGCGGAAGGCGCCGGCCTGGCTCAATAGCTTGTCCACCAGCGTGGTCTTGCCGTGGTCAACGTGAGCGATGATGGCGACGTTACGAATTTCCATGAAACACCTGGGCCGGAGCCTGGCAAAAGCGCCACCAACCCGGCTCCCAAGGCTTGGGGGCGGGCGGCGGACCCTCGGTCAGGCGGTTGTGCGGCGCACACATAAGGGGGCGCGCCAGAAAAAGCGAGCGTTTTTGCCGGCGTTTCCGCCAAGTAATGCAGAAATCTACCCGAGTGCCGCCGCCACCCCTCCGGATTTGGCGCCAACCAGGGCCGAAAGGTCGGCTTGGGGCCGGGCGCCGAAATGGGAAATCGCCTCGGCCGCGGCAATGCTGCCCCAGCGGCCGCATTCGGGCAGGGGCAGGCCACGGGTCAGCGCCGCCATGAAACCGGCGGCATAGGCATCCCCGGCGCCAGTGCTATCCAGCAGCTTGGTCGGTTCAGCACGGACTTGATGGGATTCCGCCCCGGCAATGATCACGCTGCCCTTTTCGCTGCGGGTCAGCGCGGCAATGGCCACTTCGGCCCGCACCGCCCTCGCCGCCGCGTCGAAATCATCGGTTTCATACAGGGCGCAAATCTCGGCCTCATTGGCAAAGACGATATCGGCTTCTTCCTTGATGAATGCGCGGAAGGCGGCACGGTGACGGCCCACGCAGAAAGGGTCAGATAGCGTGATCGCCACTTGCCGCCCGGCCTGATGGGCGATGCGGGCGGCGGCACGGAAGGCGGCCTGGGCCGCCGGCGGGTCGAAAAGATAGCCTTCCAGATAGACAATCCGCGCGCTGGCGATGGCGGCTTGGTCCAGATCAGCCTCCCCAAAGGTCACGCAGGCGCCAAGGAAGGTGTTCATGGTGCGCTGCCCATCGGGCGTCACCAGAATCAGGCAGCGCGCGGTGGGCGCACCGCCGGCCAAAGGCGGGGTTGGGAAGTACACCCCGGCGGCGGTGATGTCGTGGCGGAACACCTGGCCCAGCCCATCATCCGCAACCTTCCCAAGGTAGCCGACCTTCGCGCCAAGCCCTGCCGCCACCGCACAGGTATTGGCGGCTGACCCGCCGCTGCTTTCAATCCCCGGGCCCATGGCCGCGTAAATCGCCTCGGCCTGGTCGGTACCAATCAGCGCCATGCCGCCCTTGGCCATACCATGTTCGGCCAGGAACCCGTCCTCGGCACGGGCCAGCACATCCACAATCGCATTGCCGATGCCAAGAATATCAAGGCTGGGGGGGGTCATGGGCTGCGCTCCGGTAAAGGTTGCAGCGGGATTAGCCTTGGGCGAGGGTGGCGTCCACCATGCCCCAAGCTCTTTTCCTGGCCTTTGGCCAAATCGGTGATCCCGCCTTTCGCCGCCCGCTGCTCATGGGCGTGCTGGGCGCCGCTTTGGCGGTGGCGGGGCTGATCGGTTTGGCTGCTTGGCTTGCGGGTTGGGCGGCGGCGGGCGGGCCGGAATGGCTTTCCTGGATAACCCAGGCGGGCGGCGCGGCGGCGGGGGTATTCCTGGGCTGGTGGTTGTTTCTGCCCGTGGCGCTCAGCATTGCCGCACAATTCACCGATAGCGTGGCTGGCGCGGTGGAACGGCGCCATTACCCCGGCCTCGCGCCGCCGGCGGGGGCATCAGCGCTGGCGCAGGCAGGCTATGGCCTATGGTTCGGGTGCAAGCTGCTAGCGCTGCAAATCCTGCTATTGCCGCTGTTCTTCATCCCGATTTTTGGCGCGCTGATCGCGCTGCTGATTGCCGCCCATGCGCTGGGGGCGGGGTTGCTGCGTGAAGTGGCACTCAGGCGCATGAACCTCGCGCATTCACGCATTGCTTGGCAGCGCTTGCGTTGGCAGGGCTGGTTGCTTGGCCTTGCCTTGGCATTGATGGCGATGGTGCCGGTGCTCAATCTTCTAGTGCCGATCATCGGCATTGCGGCTGCTGCGCATTTGTTGATCCGCGGCTTGGGTGGCTTCGATACATTTTCGGGCGCATCTACAGAAACCGGGGGATAACCTGTTTTCGCCCGTTGTGGCGCGGCAGAGTCGCATGCTAGCCGAAGGTATCATCAACGCGAATCACCAAGGGGGCCAAGATGTCGCTTTTCCGCCGCAAGGATGAAGCCACCACTCCGCCAGCACCGGAGCCAACCAGCGTGCCGACAGCGCGCGATCCTGACCTTGCGGTGCCGCCTTTCCGCCCCGCGGCGATGGTGCCGCCTGCCGCGAGCGCAGCAGCCGCATCTGGCAAGCCAAGCGTCGCGTCATCACCTGCCGCGCGCCCCATGGCCCCTGGCGCTGCCGGACGCCCCACTGGCCGGGCAGAGGCTGGCGAAAAGCGCGTTTTGCAACTGGGCAAAGGCATCAGCATCCAAGGTAGCGTGACGGAGGCCGAGCGCATCGTCATTGAAGGCACCATGGAAAGCCAGCTTTTGCAGTGCCAGGAATTGGCCATCAGCCATTCCGGCGTCTTCAAGGGCGAAGTGCAGGTGGAAGATGCTGATATTGCAGGGGTTTTTGATGGTACGCTCACCGCTACCGGCAACCTTACCATCCGCGCAACGGGTCGTGTTCTGGGCGTCGCGCGGTCTCGCCGACTGTCGGTTGAAGATGGCGGTCAGCTGACCGGTCGGATGGAAATGATCACTGACACAACGGGCGGCGCAGCCATGCCGGTGGCGCCACCTGTACGCGTGGTTGAAGCCAGCGAATCCTGAACTGGCGCGATATGCGCAAGGGGCTGCCGCAAGCGAGGGTGCCATTGCGGCAACCCCTGCTTGCGTGCCTTGCTTCCTTTCTACCCATCAGCCTCGCGAGTATGGCATTAGCCGCCTTACTGCTTACCCCAGCCTGCCAAAGGGCTGATGCGGAAAGCGCTACGCGTGGGCTTGAACAAGCATTGCACGATACACGGGCCAGCCTGACTGCCATTGGCATGCCGCCAAGTGCGGACGGAACGCCGGTTGGTCGGGTGATACCGTTGCCGGCGCCGCCAAGCGCTTCAACCGCCCGCCACGCCGGTGCTAGCCCGCCAGCCACTGCCGCCACGTTACAAGGCCGCACCCCAGAACAGGTTTTATCGGCTTTGGGTGAGCCGGCGCTCAGGCGGCGCGAAGGCGATGCGGAGATTTGGTTGTACCAGGCGGCTGATTGCAGACTTGATCTGGTTTTTTACCCGGAAGCTGCTCAGCTGATTTTGGCGCATGCCGCAGCAAGGGCCTTGGGGGCACGGCGCTTGACCGAAGCCACCTGCCTTCTTGCAATTGCCGCAGCGCCCCATCCCCTGCCATGGACCCTGGCTGGGCGCGCTGGTGGAGGCTGAAGAACGCCTATGAATCTCTGGCTGGATGCCTTTGTGCCGGCTTTCGCGCTGCTTGGCCTTGGCGCTTTGTTGCGCCGTGTCCTGCTGCCGCTGGATGCAGTGTGGGCCGGCATGGAAAAACTGATCTATTGGGTGCTGCTGCCCAGCCTGATCCTTTCAGCGCTGGCAGCGCTTGACCCTGCCAGCCTGCCGCTCGGCGCCATGGCCTTCACCATTTGGGGCGCGCTCGCCACCGGCACGCTGATTTCCGTGCTGCTCGCGCGCTTCATGGGGCATGGGCATGCGGCCATGACATCGGTCCTGCAGGGCGGCATTCGCTTCAATAATCTGATGGGTTTCGCCATTGTGGGCGCGATTTTTGGCGCGGAGGGTGTCAGTTTCGGCGCCGTTGCCACCGGCATCATCGTGCCCTTTGTGCAGAGCGTGACCACGCTTGCCTTCGCCATGGATGGCAGCCGGGGCAGGCCGAAGCCCCTCACGATCCTACGGCAATTGATCCTGAATCCGCTGATTATTGCCTGCATCCTGGGCTTTACCATCGCGGCGTTGGGCGGTTTTCCGCCGGGCGTAAAGCCAACCATCCAAGCCTTGGGCCGGGCATCAGTTGCGCTTGGCTTGCTATGTGTTGGCGCGGCGCTGTCCTGGGAAAGCTTCACGGATCGTCTGCCAACCCAGGCGCTGACGGGCGTTTTGAAACTGGTGGGCATGCCAGCCATTACCTATGGCTTGGGCACATTTGCGGGCCTACCCCCTTTGCCGCTGGCGGCGGCAGTGATCTTCATGGCGCTGCCCACCGCCGCCACATCCTATGTGATGGCACGCGCCATGGGCGGCGATGCCAAGCTGATGGCCGCGATCACCACCACAGAGCATATCGCTTCCATCATCACCCTGCCCTTTTGGGTGATGCTGGTGCTAGGGTAGAAAGCGCCAAATTATCCTGGGGAGTGGCGCACATGTATCATTGGATTTTCGTGTTTCTGCTTAGCCTTGGCGGTGCCAGCTTGGCGCAAAGCCTGCCGCCGCCAGTCCCCGTGGCGCCTAGCGCCCCGTCAGCAAGTGATGCGCCTGCCGCTGCACCACAAGCCGCAATGCCTGCCCAAGCACCCACCGCCGCCCCGGCGGAACGCAGCCTGACCGATCGCGCCGGCGCCGCGGTGGGCAAGGCGGCTGAAGAAACCACCTCGGCCTTTGGGCGCGCCATGAATTGGACCGGCCGCCAACTGGAAGGCGCCGGCCAATGGACCGCCCGGCAGGGTGAAAACATCGCCAGCGACAAGCCGGAAACGCCGGCCCCAACCGCAGCGCCTGCCGCACCAGCACAAGCCTTGCCGCCGCCCGTGCCGGTGCGCTGAGCGGATTCGGTGCTAAGCCTGATCTGGTAGCGTAATCTCCAACCAGCCGCGCGCATCCATCCGCGCGGCATCGCCGGGCAGTAGCAGCACCGTGGTGGTATCGCTTTCCACAATCGCCGGCCCCGCCACCGCCTGATCCGCGCCAAGTCCAGCGAAATCATAGACTGGCACATCAGCCAAGCCGCTTTCCAGCATGATGCGGCGCGCGCCACGCGGCACCACCATGCCGCCCGCTTCCTTGCCGGCCGGTGCGGGCATCGGCGGCAAGCGCCCAATCACCGCGAGCCTGGCATTCACCAGCACCACTTCTTCCTGACGGAGCGCATAGGTGAACAGCCCTTCATGCCGCGCATGGAAAGCATCGCGCAGCCGATCCGAAAGCCCCGCCCCTTCCCAAGCGACCTGATCCAAAGGCACGGCGATATCAAAAACCTGTTCGCCATAGCGCATATCAGCTGCCCGGCGCGTTTCCACCGCACCGCCAAACCAGCTGGCGACTCGCGCGCGGCCTTCTTCTTCCAAGGCGGCCCAGATGCTGCGCAGTGAAGCATCATCGGGCACGCCGCCCGTGTTCAATTCGCTGCGCGCCATTTCATAGCGCAGATCGGTGTGCAGCATGCCCCAGGCGGAAAGCCCGGCAGCGAAGAAAGGCACGGCGACGCGCTTCATGCTGAGTTCCCGCGCCACCGCGCTGGCGTGCAGTCCTGCCGCGCCCCCAAATGCCAAAAGGCAGAAATCGCGCGGGTCAACGCCGCGCCGCACGGTCGCCACGCGAATCCCATCCGCCATGCGAATATTCGCGAGCCGATGCACGCCCGCCGCCGCAGCCATGGCATCCAGCCCAAGCTTGGCACCGAGGCTCGCAAAGGCGCGTTCCGCCGCCACCATATCCAGCTTGCGCTTGCCACCCAAAAAATTCGCGGCATCCAGATAGCCCAGCACCAGATTGGCATCCGTCACCGCGGGTTCTGTGCCGCCCTGCCCATAGGCTGCCGGCCCTGGCACAGCGCCGGCGCTGCGCGGACCCACCTGCAACGTACCGCCCGCACCAACATGGCCGATGGAACCACCACCCGCGCCAAGCGTCACGATATCCAGGCTTTCCAGCGCAATGCGTTCGCCCGCGACATCGCGGCCACGGCCAAGCGCGGCATCACCTTCCTGAATCAGCGCGATATCGGTGGAGGTGCCGCCGACATCAAAGGTGATCAAATCCTGCCCGAGGCCGCGTTCTGCCAAGGCCACACCAGCCGCCACGCCACCCGCCGGCCCTGACAGCGCCGTACCCGCCGCTAAGCGCGCGGCTTCCTCGACCGGCGCCACCCCACCATGGGAGAGGATAACGAAAACCGGCCCACCATAGCCCGCCTGTTCCAAGCGCCCGCGCAGCCGCGCCAGATAGCGGGATACAATGGGGCCAACATAGGCATTCACCGCTGCCGTGGAGAAACGTTCAAATTCCTTGATCTGCGGCAGCACCTCAGCCGAGGTGGTGATGAAAACCCCAGGCAAGGCTGCGCGCAAAGCCTCGGCAGCCGCGTTTTCATGCCGCGCATCACGCCAGGAATGGAGGAAGCACACCGCGACCGCTTCCACCTTCTCCGCACGCAATTGCTGAATGGCGGCATTGAGGGAGGCGTGATCAAGTGGCACTTCCACCTGCCCATCCGGGCGCAGCCTTTCGCGCACCGCAAGCCGCAGGCGGCGCGGCACCAGCGCGGGGGCGGCGGGCAGGCGCATATTGTAGCGTTCAGGCTTCAGCCCCTCGCGCATTTCAATCACATCGCGATGCCCTTCCGTCGTCAGCATCGCAATCTTCGCACCCTTGCGTTCTAAAAGCCCATTAGTGGCAACCGTGGTGCCATGGACGATGCGTTCTGTCTGCCGCAGCAGATCAGCCAGCGTGACGCCAAGGGTTTCGGCCAGAACGGCGAGCCCCGCGACCACGCCTTCAGATTGATCCGCAGGTGTGCTGGCCGCTTTGGCGAGGGTTGTGGTGCCATCCGCCGCGACACAGACCACATCGGTAAAAGTGCCGCCGACATCAACGCCAATACGGTAGGTCATACCAAGCCCTCCGCCGCATCCGCCGCACGTGCAGCAGGGTCGCGTTTTTCAGGCGGCCCCCAACCGCCGCCGCCGCCTGAGAGCACATGCAATTGATCCCCCGGTGACAGCGGAATGCCGACTTCCTTGGTGCGCAAATCGCGCGATGTGCCATCGGCACGTTCCAGCCGATAATGATGCGGCAGGCCATCCCGGCCACCCAGCATCCCCGCCGCGCCATAACGCACACCATCACCCGCGGTATTCGCCACTGACGGGCCATCGGTTTCAAGCTTCAGCAGCAAATCCCCGCCAAGCCCGCCGCGATAAGTGCCATCACCCGCGCTGCCGGGGCGGAATTCATGGCGCGCAAAATACAGCGGAAAACGCGCTTCCGCCATTTCCACACTGCCGAATTTCAAACCACCGGCGGAATGCCATTCGCCCGCAGTGGACCAGCCATCGCCGCCCAAAGAACCGCCGCCACCTGGCCGCGCATGGAACATGTGCCAGACAAAAAAGCGCCCAGGCCGACGCGGATCGCGCCCCTTAATCGCCACGCGAAAGCGCCTTCCCCAGCCACCCATGGCGCGATCCGGGCAGGCATTGGCCAGCGCCTTCACTACCGCTTCAACGATTTCATTCGAACAATGCGACGTACACATCGTCACCGGCGCGCCTTCAGCGGCCCAAACCACGGTGCCTTCGCGCGCCTTGATGGTCAGCGGCCGGAAGCAACCATCATTCTTCGCGACTTCGGGATCGAGCAGGAAGGCAAGTGCCATACGTACTGCACTCGCCATATTGGGATAGGATGAATTGACGAAGCCCGGTGTTTGCGGCGCGCTTTCCGTCAGGTCCACGGTCAGATGATCACCCTGTTTCGTGACACGCGCGCGAATGGCGATATCATTGCCGCCAAAGCCATCATCATCCAGAAATGCCTCACCCAACCAGGTGCCATCTGCCCAGGTGGAAATGATGCGCCGTGTGTGTACTTCCGCTAGCGCCAGAATCGCATCCACCGCGGCAACGGTAGTATCAGCGCCATAACGCGCCAGCAGTGACAGCAGGCGCTTTTCACCGAGATGTGCGGCACCAATCATCGCCATCAGATCGCCGCGCACATCGCGCGCAAGCCGCGTATTGGTGATGATCATGCGGACCAAATCTTCGCGCGGCACGCGCCCCTGGCCGAGCAGAATGGGCGGCACGCGCAGCCCTTCCTGCCAAATCTCCGTCGCCCCTGGATTATAACCGCCATGGGTGGCGCCGCCGATATCCGTGTGATGCGCGCGCACCACCGACCAGAACACGATGCGCCCTTCGGCGAATACCGGCACAATGGCTGTCAAATCAGGCAAATGCGAACCGCCATGATAGGGGTCGTTCAACAGATAGATATCGCCTTCCTGTACGCTATCGCCAAAGGCATCGCGCACCGCCTGCACGGCAAAGGGCATGGCGCCGACATGCACGGGGATGTGATCCGCCTGCGCCACCAACCGCGCTTCGGCATCACATAGCGCAATCGAGAAATCGCGCGACGAGTTCAGGATTTGCGAATAGGCGGTGCGCAACATCGCCTCCCCCATTTCCTCCACAATGGCGCGGAAGCGGTTATCGAGGACCGAGAGCGTGACGGGATCAGGGGCGGTTTTCATGGGGTGAAGGCTTCCCCCGAAGCCCCGCCGCGTCAAGGCTTCGCAGCGGGACAAAACAGGGCCATGATCAGGGTAACCAATGCAGGAGGAAACCATGGCCGTTCATGTCGCCACACCCGACCTCAAAATCCTGGCCGAGGGGCTGCGCTTCCCCGAAGGCCCTGTCGCCATGCCGGATGGGTCTGTGGCGTTGGTCGAAATCGAGGCACGGCGCATCACGAAAGTGGCGCCGAATGGCACGAAAACCACGATCGCGACCGTAGAAGGCGCGCCGAATGGCCTGGCGCTGGGGCCGAATGGCAGTTTCTACGTCTGCAATAATGGCGGCTTCACTTGGCATGAGGAACCCGGGATTTTACGCCCAAGTGGCCAATCGCCGGATTATGCTGGCGGGCGCATTGAAAAGATTGATGCTGCGACTGGCAAGGTTGAAGCGCTTATCCGTGTGTGTGATGGGCGGCCTTTGCGTGGCCCAAATGATCTGATGTTTGATGGCAAGGGCGGATTTTGGTTCTCTGATCTGGGCAAGGTGCGCGCGCGGGATCGTGACCATGGCGGCGCTTATTGGGCATCGGAAGATGGATCGCGCGTGGTGGAAGCGGCCTTCCCGGTATTTGGTGGCGCCAATGGTATTGGCGTGAGCCCCGATGGCAAGACGCTTTATGTGGCCGAGACCGAAACCGGGCGGCTTTGGGCCTGGGATATCGAAGCGCCTGGTAAGTTGAAGAAGGAACCCTGGCCATCCAGTGCCGGCGGGCGCGTTTTGTGCCAATTCCCCGGCTATCGGCGGCTGGACAGCATCGCCATTGCCGCATCGGGCAATATCATTGTGGCGACACTTGTGTCGGGTGAGATCACGACTGTTTCTCCTTCAGGCGAGATCCTCCGCACCGTGAAAATGCCCGAACGCATGCCGACCAATATCTGCTTTGGCGGCCCGGATATGCGCACCGCCTATATTACGCTGTCAAACACTGGGAAGCTGGTCGCGATGCAATGGGATGAACCGGGGCTGCGCCTGCCGCATAATTGAGGCAGCGTTACCCCAATTCAGCCAGTACCTCGTTCGTATGCTGCCCAAGCGCCGGGGCTTCCGCCACAAAATGGCCAAGCCCCGGCAGCATGGGTAGCGGCACGGCGCCAAGCTGGGGCTGCGGAATGCGCGCCGCCGCGCCATAGGCCGTGACATGTTCATTCCCCAACCAATCAAGCGGCGTATTCACGCGATCCGCGAGCAGCCTTTCGCCCTGCAATATCGCCACCCATTCTGCGACGGGTTTTTGCAAAAAGGCAGCGCGGATGATGGCGTAAAGCGCATCCCTGTTCTGCCAACGCAGATCGAAATTCAAAAAGCGCGGATCGGCGGCGATATCCGCCAGGCCCAGCGCACCGCACAGCTTCGGCCATTCCGCTTCGCGCACCAGCGTAATCATCACCCAGCCGCCATCCGCCGCGCGATAAGCCCCCGCCGGCGCATTGGGGGGTGCGGCTGATTTGCCCTGCACGCCCCATTCGCCGATCTGATGCGTCAGCAGATTGGACGTCGCGGCCATCAGTGACATGTCAATCACGCGCTGACGCGGCGTGGTATCCTGCGCGCGCGCGGCGAGTGCGACTTGCACGGCGGAAAAAGCATAAATGCCCGTTGCCATATCAGCAATGAAGGCGCCGGCCTTATGCGGCGCGCCGTCAGCCCCTTCATTCAGGCTGACGAAGCCCGAGAAAGCCTGCGCGACAGAATCCGTGCAAGGCCGTTCCGCATAAGGCCCGCTTTGCCCGAAGCCCGAAATGGAAAGGCACACCGCATCCGGCTTGGCGTTTTCCGGCCCAAGGCCAATGCGCGCGGCGACACCTGGCCGGAAGGCTTCAATCAGCACATCGGCTTGCGCCGCCAAGGCCGCGGCGGCGCGCTTGCCGTCTTCTGATTTCAAATCCAGCACCACGGAACGCTTGCCGCGATTGAAGCACACCGTCATGACCGAAACCGTATCCTTCGCCGTGCCAAGCCCGCGCGACCAATCGCCCTCAGGGGGTTCAAGCTTGATCACATCCGCGCCACAGGCGGCGAGCATCATGCCGCAATAAGGCCCCGCGATTCCCTGGCCGGCATCCAGCACCCGAAGCCCCTTATAGGGCCGCATCGCTTCATTCATCGCGTTTCCTCCAGCGCCAAATCATGCCTATCCTGACCACAAATCCAGATATGGGAAGGGGCCAGCCATGAGGATCACACGCCGCGCCGCGATTGCCGGTGCCTTGCTGCCATTTGCAGCCGGGGCGCAGGCGCCGGAATGGCCAAGCCGCCCGGTGCGCTTCATTGTGCCCTATCCGCCAGGTGGGCCAACCGACATCATGGGCCGCATCGTAGCCCAAGCCGTGCAAGGCCCGCTCGGCCAGCCTTTCGTGGTGGAGAATCGTGCCGGCGCCAATGGGCTGATCGGGTCTGAGCAAGCGGCGCGCGCCACGCCGGATGGCGGCACTTTTCTGGTCAATGCCTCGGCCCATGTGATTGTGCCGCATCTCACGCCCAATATGCCGATTGATATGCTGGCGGATTTCGCGCCGGTGACGAATATCGCCGCCGTACCGCTGTGGTTGGTGGTGAACCCTGCGCTGCCGGTGCGGAGTGTGGCGGAATTCATCGCCTATGCGCGCGCCAATCCGGGGCGGATTGCTTATGCGTCTTCGTCACAAGGTGGCGCGCCGCATTTGGCGGGGGAATTGTTCAAGCTGATGACGGGAACCGATCTGGTGCATGTACCCTATCGCGGCAGCGGGCCGGCAGGGCAGGATCTGATCGCGGGCACGGTGCAGGCCATGTTTGATTCCGTGCCTGCCAGCGCGGGTGCGGTGCGTGATGGGCGCTTGCGCGCGCTGGGTGTCACCACGCGCAATCGCATCGCGCCTTTTCCCGATTTACCGACCATCGCGGAAGCCGGCGTACCTGGATATGAGATTTCCACCTGGTACGGCATTTGGGCGCCGGCGCGCACGCCGCCCGCCATTATCGGGCGCTTGCAGCAGGCCGTCGCCACCGCCGCGCGCAACCCCGAAACGCGCGCGCGTTTCGATGCGCTGGGCGCGGAGCCCGTGGCCGATAGCCCGGAAGATTATGCGCGTTTTGTGCGCGCCGAATATGATCGTTGGGGCAAGCTGGTGCGTGATGCGCGCATCAAACTGGATTGAAGGTTGCTGACATGGAAACGGATTATCTGGTGATTGGCGCGGGTTCCGGCGGATGTGTGGTTGCAAGCCGTCTTGGCATGGCGGGGCGGCGCGTTACGTTGCTGGAAGCCGGGCCAAAAGATCGCCACCCCTGGATTCATATCCCCGCCGGCATGCTGAAACTGATGCAGAATCAGAAGCTGGTAAATTGGGGCTACACCACGGAAGCCGATGCCGGCAGCAACAACCGCGAAATCCGCTGGCCGCGTGGGCGGACTTTGGGCGGGACTTCTTCGATCAATGGGATGCTGTACGTGCGCGGCAATCCGGCTGATTTCGATCTTTGGGCGCAAATGGGCTGCCGCGGCTGGAGCTATGATGAAGTGCTACCTCTATTCCGTCGTAGCGAAACCTACCGCAATGGTGGCGACCCTTCTGTGCGCGGCCAGGATGGGCCTTTGCAGGTGGAAGATTACCGCACCATCCTGCCACTGACGCATCGCTTCATCGAAGCGGCGCAGCAAGCGGGGCATCCCTTCCGCCAGGATTTGAATGGCGTTGAGCAGGAAGGTGTTGGCTATTCGCAGATGACGCGCATTGGCCGCTGGCGCGGTTCGACCGCGCGCACCTATTTGGCGCAGGCGGGTGACAAGGTGCAGGTGGAAACCGAAGCCCGGGTCACGCGGCTATTGTTTGAAGGCAAGCGCTGTGTGGGCGCGGAATTCCGCCAGGGCGGCACGCTCAAGCAAATCCGCGCGCGGCGGGAGGTGATCCTTTCCGGGGGCGCGGTGAATTCGCCGCATGTGCTGCAGATCTCCGGCATTGGTCCGGCGGAGCATTTGCGCGCGCTTGGGATTAAGGTGCTGCAGGATATGCCGAGCGTCGGCGCCAATTTGCAAGATCATTACGTCACCCGCGTGCAGCATCGCGTACAAAACAGCATCAGCACCAATCAATTGGCACGCGGGTTGCGCTTGGTGGAACAGGTGGCGCGCTTCTTCACGCTCGGTAATGGCGCGCTGACTTTCGGCGTGACTACGGCGCAGGTTTTTGCGCGCTCTCGCGAGGGGCTTGCCAGCCCTGATCTGCAATTGTTGTTCACGCCGGCAAGCTATGCGCTTGGTCAATTCGGCGTGCTGGAAAAAGAATCCGGCATGACCTGCGCCATTTGCCCGGTGAAGCCCGATAGCCGCGGCACCGTCATGGCGAAATCGGCTGACCCGTTCGAAAAACCAGCCATCCGCCCGAATTATCTCTCGGCACGCAGCGATCAGGAATTGCTCGCGCGCGGGCTGCGCATGGTGCGCGAGATTTTCGCACAAGCCGCCATCACCCCCTATAGCGTGAAGGAAATTCTGCCGGGGCCCGCGGTGCAGACCGATGATGAATTGCTCGCCTTCGCCCGCCAATATGGCACCACCATCTATCACCCCGTCGGCACGTGCCGCATGGGCGAAGACCCGGCGAGTGTGGTGGATAGTCGGCTTCGGCTGCGCGGCATTGCCGGGCTGCGGGTGATTGATGCTTCCATTATGCCGACCCTGACCACCGGCAATACCAATGTGCCGACCATCATGATTGGCGAAAAAGGCGCGGATATGATCATTCAGGACGAGGCCGCGTGATGCGCGCGATCATATGCGAAAGCTGGCGATATTTTGACGCGCTTGAGGTCAAGGATGTGCCGCGCCCGGCGCTTCGCCCGCATGGCGTTCGGATAAAAGTGGCGGCGGCGGGGGTTTCCTTCGCGACGCAACTGGTGGTGGCGGGCAAATATCAGCGCAAACCGCCTTTGCCCTTCACACCCGGCACGGAAATCGTGGGCACGGTGCTGGAAGCGGCACCAGATGCCGATGCGCCACCGCCCGGCACACGGGTTTTCGCCGTGGTGGATTGGGGCGGCATGGCGGAAGAAGCCGTGGCCGATGATATCCACACCATCGCCATTCCGGACGGCCTGCCACTCGAACCCGCAATCGCTTTCCCGATTTCCTACCCAACCGCCGGCGCGGCGCTTTTGTGGCGCGGCAGGATCAAGGCAGGCGATTGGGTGCTGGTCCATGGTGCGGCGGGTGGCGTTGGCCTCGCTGCTGTTGAAATCGCCAAGGCTTGCGGTGCCAAGGTGATTGCGCGTGCGGGCGTGGCAAAGCACGAAATGCTGCGCGCACGCGGCGCGGATGCGGTGCTGGATAGCGCGGCACCCTTCCGCGATATGGTGCGTGCAGCGACAGGCGGGCGAGGCGTGGATTGCCTGGTGGATACCGTCGGCGGCCCTGCCTTTGATGAAAGCCTGCGTTGCCTGGCTGATGGCGGTAACCTTGTTGTGGTTGGCTTCGCCGGCGGCGGCATTCCAACGCTGCAAACGAATATCCTGCTGCTCAAGAATATCGGCGTGATTGGTGTGAATTGGGGCACCTATGTCGGCTGGTCCCCGGGCGATGGCCGCCGAGACCACGCGCCCGCCGCCCGCGCCCTTTGGGATCAATTGATGACCTGGTGGCAGCAAGGCGCGCTGAAGCCCGAAATCCACGCGGCCTATCCGCTTGAGCAATTCCGCGAGGCGATGGATGAGGTCTCAGCACGGCGGAGTGCGGGCCGCGTGATCCTGCGCCCCTGAGGCCGCGCCCAATGGACCAACCCGCCGCCCATGCCAATCATCGCGTCATTGCGTTGATTGTCGCCTCCGCGCTGCTCATGCAAAACTTGGATAGCGCCGTGGTCGCCACCGCGCTGCCCAGCATGGCGCGCGATATGGGCGAAGATCCGGCGCGCTTGGGCGCGGCCATCACATCCTATCTTGTCGCACTCACAGTTTTCATTCCGTTTTCTGGCTGGATCGCGGATCGCTTCGGCGCCAAGCGCGTTTTCATGCTGGCGATTATTGTCTTCGTCGCAGCTTCGGCACTTTCCGGGCGGGCACGCGGCTTGGAAGACCTGATTGCCTTTCGCATCCTGCAAGGCGCAGGCGGCGCGATGATGTTCCCAGTCGGGCGGCTTTTGCTGCTGCGTGGTGTGCGCAAGGAAGAACTGCTTTCCGCTATGGCCTGGTTGACGATGCCGGCATTGCTGGGACCCGTCTGCGGCCCGCCGCTTGGCGGCATCCTCACCGATCTTTTCGGCTGGCGCGCGGTATTCTGGATCAATGTGCCGATCGGGTTGATCGGGTTCTTGCTTGTGGCCTGGAAAATCCCTGCCATCCCGCCAACCAATCCGGGCAAACCTGACATTCTTGGCCTGGCACTGGTGGGGTTCGCCTTGGCGCTTGGCATGTTTGGGCTTGAAACCATTGGCCGGCATGTGGTGGCGGAACCCTGGCCGGAAGTTGCGCTGATAACTGGCGTAGTCATTGGCGTTGCCGCTTATTTCCATTGCCATCGCGCGCCGCGCCCTGCGATTGATATCGCGCTGCTCAAGATTCCAACCTTCCGCCAGCCGGCGCTGTTTGGCAGCCTGTTTCGCGTGGGTGCCGGCGCGGTGCCCTTTCTGGTGCCCATCATGCTGCAAATCGGCTTTGGCATGTCGGCTTCCGAAAGCGGGCTGATTTCCTTCGCGACTGCGCTTGGCGCCTTCACCATGAAGCCGCTGGTGCGCCCGCTGCTCAGGCGCTTTGGCTTTCGGAACGCGCTGCTGATCAATGGTGTCTTGGCGGCAGCCGGGATCGCGCTGCTTGCCTTCCCCAATCCCGCCTGGCCGGTCGCGGCGATTTTCCTGCTGCTGGCGTGCGGCGGCTTGTTCCGCAGCCTGCAATTCACCGCGCTCAATACGCTGGTTTTTGCCGATATGCCGCCGGAAAAACTCTCCGCCGCCACCAGCTTCTACAGCACACTGAATCAATTATCGCCGGCGCTTGGCGTGGTCCTGGCAACCGCGACGCTGGAGGCATCGCGCCTGATCGCAGGCCGTGCAGAACTTGCGCTTGCGGATTTCTCCACTTGCTTCCTGGTGGCGGCCACGGTCACGCTTCTGTCCATTCCCATGCATGCAGCCCTCCGCCGGGATGCGGGGGCTGAGGTCTCTGGCCATACCCCGAAGCAGAAGCCCGAATGATGCATCGGGCCACGTAACATGCGATAAGCTGCCCTGCCCTTGGCGAGGAACCCCCCGATGAAACTGCCGCGCCTTTTGCTGGTCCTGATGCTGGCCTTTGCCCCGGTCATTGCAGACGCGCAGGGCTTTGACCTGCCGGGCTTGTCTCAGGAATCGGGCGCCTATCAGCAAAGCCTGCAACGGCGCTTCCCCGCTGGCGGCACACCGCAACAACGCG
>JBIJAH010000041.1:0-30830 GCA_044345845.1 Roseomonas sp. | reverse complement strand
CAACCCACCACAAGCGTTGCAAGGCGCCCGCCAGATCGGCCCGCTTCCAGGCCAGCAGCGGCCCCACTGCCATTGCCGCAACCAGCGGAATCGCCAGCGGCGCCGTGGCTGCGTTGAAGAAGGGCGCGCCGACCGAGATTTTTGCCCCGAACATGATATCGGCGAACATCGGCCAAAGCGTGCCCACCAGCACCACCGCAGTGATGGAACAAAGCAGAAGATTATTCAGCACCAGCGAGCCTTCGCGCGATATCGGCGCGAAAATCCCGGTGCCACCCAAACGCGGCGCGCGCCACGCAAACAACGCCAAAGCCCCGGCCACATAGACCATCAGCAGCCCAAGAATGAAGACACCACGCGCTGGATCATTGGCGAAGGCATGCACGGAATTCAAAACGCCGGAGCGCACCAGGAATGCCCCCAGCAAGGACATGCCGAAGGCCAGAATCGCCAGCAGCACGGTCCAGATTTTCAGGCTTTCGCGCTTTTCCACGACAATGGCGCAATGCAGCAGCGCCGTGCCAATCAGCCAGGGCAGCAGGGATGCGTTTTCCACCGGGTCCCAGAACCAATAGCCGCCCCAGCCCAATTCGTAATACGCCCACCAGGACCCAAGCGCGATGCCAAGCGTCAGGAAGGACCAGGCCGCCAAGGACCAAGGCCGCACCCAGCGCCCCCAGGCGGCATCCACACGCCCTTCCAACAGCGCCGCGACAGCAAAGGCAAAAGTCACCGCATAACCAACATAGCCCAGGTAAAGCATGGGCGGATGCAGCGCCAAGCCAAGGTCTTGCAACAACGGATTGAGCCCCTGCCCATCCATGGGCGGCGGCCAAACACGCTCAAACGGGTTGGAGGTGAAGATGATAAAGCCCAGAAACCCAACCCCAATCAGCCCCAGTACGCCAATCACCCGCGCCTGAAGCGCGCTCGGCAAATCACGCCCGAAGCCCGCCACTGCACCACCACAAAGCGCCAGGATCAGTACCCAAAGCACCATGGACCCTTCATGATTGCCCCAGGCGCCTGAAAACTTGTAAATCAACGGCTTCGCCGAATGACTATTCATCACCACGTTTGAAACCGTGGTGTCATTCACCGCAAAGGCCCAAAGCAGCGCTGCGAAAGCAGCGGCAATCGCGATCAACTGTGCCACCGCCAAAGGTGCGGCAAGCGCCATCAGCCGCACATCCGCCCGATGCGCGCCAATCAGTGGCAAGATCGCCTGCACCAAAGCCAGAATGCAGCCAAGTGCCAGGGCGAAATGGCCGATTTCCCCAATCATCCGCCTCTCCTTGGTGCGGTATTCCATTCCGCCGGTGGCGGTGGCGCACCCTCTGCCGGGTTCCAATGGCCGGCGCGCTTCAGCGCATCGGCCACCTCCGGCGGCATATAGGTTTCATCATGCCGCGCGAGTACTTCCTTGGCACGGAAAACCCCATCGGGCTGCATCATGCCAAGCGTCACCACGCCTTGGCCTTCGCGGAACAAATCCGGCAGCACGCCGGCGTAGGAGACGCGAATGACATGCGCGCCATCGGTCACGCGGAAATTGGCGGTGGGCTTGCCATCTGCGTTCGTCGCGCGTTCCAGGCTGCCCGCTTCCACCAGCCCACCAAGGCGAAAGGCGCGATTGGCCGGTGGCGCTTCGCGCATGATGTCAGAAGGGGAGCGGAAAAACACCAGATTGTCCTGAAATGCCGTGAGCGTCAGCGCGGTCGCGCTGCCAAGCCCAAGCCCGCAGAGCAGCAGAATGTAAAGCCGGCGCTTTTTGCGAGTCATGGCCGATCCCCGCGCGGGTCAAGCTCCGTCAGCAGCCGCTTGGCCGCGGCATGGCGGCGCGCGGCATCCAGCACCAAAGCGCCAAAACCAAGCAGGACCAACGCATAGGAAGCGGCGATGAAAAATGTGTGGCTCATGCGCCCAAAGCCTCCTCCCGCCGCGCGCGGGCCAATTGCAGGGCGCGGATGCGTCGTTCCATCACGGCGGCCCGCGTGCGCGCCAGCACCACCGCGCCAAACAACAGCGAAAAGCCAAGCGCGCAGGTCAATAACGGATAAAGAATATCCACATGCATCCCCGGCGCATCAAGCCGCGTGACGGAAGCCGGCTGATGCAGCGTATTCCACCAATCCACGCTGAATTTGACGATCGGGATATTCACAATGCCAACCAAGGCAAGGATGGCACCAACCCGTGCGCCGCGTTCCTGGTCTTCAAATGCGCGCGTGAGCGCCGCATGGCCCAACCACAGGAAGAACAGCACCAAAACGGAAGTGAGCCGCGCATCCCAAACCCACCAGGTGCCCCACATGGGCCGGCCCCAAAGGCTGCCTGTCGCCAAACAGAGCGCCGTCACCAAAGCGCCCACCGGCGATAATTCCCGCGCGAAAAGATCAGCCAAGGGATGGCGCCAGATCAGGGACATGATGGAAGCCGCCGCCAGTGCGGTATAGCCACCCATCGCAAGCCAGGCCATCGGCACATGCACATACATGATGCGCACCGTTTGGCCCTGCTGCCAGTCCGCCGGAGACAAGAACAAGCCCCAAACCAACCCCGCGCCGAGCACCAAAGCCGCCGCCAGCCATAGCCATACCTGCACCCTGGCCGAGGCGCGCAAAAAGCGCCCCGGATTGGCGAAGCGATGCAACGAACGCGTGCCAGGGGCGGCACCGCTCGGGCTGCTGTCAGCTTTGGCTGTCATTCTGATGTCCACCTGGTCAGACTAGCCTACATTTCTAGCGGGTGGAATCACCCGCGTGCCTCCCCATCAGCTTCACATAGGGGGCGGTGCTTCGCCAAGGGAGTCCCCCCGGCACGAAAACCCAACTGGGCTTATTGAAGCAAGTCGCTTCTGGCGTTACCTGCTTGGCAAGAGCCCCACCGGGGCCAAAGGGGGGGTCAGTCTCATCATGCCAGCAGCCAGGACCACAGCGCCGATAGCCCGCTGGCTGGTGAAATCCGAACCCGATGCCTTTTCCTGGGACCAACAAGTGGCCAATGGCGTGGAGCCCTGGACGGGCGTGCGCAATCACCTCGCCAAGAAGAACCTGATGGCGATGAAGAAGGGCGACCTCGCCTTCTTCTACCATTCCAACATCGGGAAGGAGGTTGTGGGCGTGGTCGAAGTCGCGCGCGAAGCCTATCCGGACCCGTCCGCCGAGGAGGGCTCATCCTGGGTTTGTGTGGATATGCGCGCGGTGGGGCCAATGCCGAAGCCCGTGGGGCTTGCTGCCATCAAGGCCGAGCCCGCATTGGCCGAGGTAGCGCTGATCCGCCAATCCAGGCTTTCCGTGATGCCGATTGCACCCGAGCATTGGGCAGTGATTGCCCGCATGGGCGGCTGGGCCGGCACATGAGCAAGCCAGAACGCGCGCTTTGTGCGCTTGAGGATATCCCCGATGGCGGATCCAAGGGCTTCCCGGCCGCTCCCGGCGCCTTCATGGGGCTATTCGCCGTCCGGCGCGGCGGCGTGGTTTGGGTCTATGTGAATTCCTGCCCGCATATCGGCCTGCCTCTGGACCCCGTGCCGGATCGCTTTCTGGATGCCAAGCGCCAGCACATTCTTTGTTCCGCCCATGGCGCGCGGTTTGAGATCGAATCCGGCGAATGCGTCTCCGGCCCCTGCTATGGGGAGGCTTTGGAGGCTGTGGCCGCGCGCGTGGATGAAGCGGGGCAGGTGCTGGTGCCCGCGGATGCGGGGCTGTGAGCCGATTTCACTTGGCCCCATAATGTTTTAGAGCGAGCGGTCTCAGTTTCTCTCCGCCAAAGGGTTTCGCATGTCAGCGTGGCAATTCTGGATTGATCGTGGCGGCACCTTCACCGATATCGTCGCGCGCGATCCGGCCGGGCGGCTTTCGACGCTGAAGCTGCTGTCGGAAAACCCGGAACGCTATAAGGACGCTGCCGTTGCCGGCATTCGCCAATGTCTTGGCCTTGCCGCCGGTGCGCCGATTCCGCCCGGGCTGATTGAGGCGGTGAAGATGGGCACCACAGTTGCCACCAATGCGCTGCTGGAACGCAAGGGTGAACGCGTCCTGCTGCTGGTCAATCGCGGCTTTGCTGATCTGCTGCGTATCGGCAATCAGGCGCGCCCCCGCTTGTTCGATCTTGATGTGCGCCTGCCGGAATTGCTGCATGAACGCGCCGTTGAAATCGGCGGGCGTGTCGCGGTGGATGGCACAGAATTGGAAGCCTTGGATGAGGCTGGGGCGCGGGATGCTTTGCGCGCCGCTTATCAGGAAGGTCTGCGCGCTGTCGCGATTCTGATGATGCATGCCTGGGCTTATCCCGCCCATGAAGAACGGCTTGGTGCGATTGCGCGCGAGGTTGGTTTCACGCAAATCTCACTCAGCCATCGCGCGAGCCCGCTGCCGCGTATTGTGCCGCGCGGGGATACAACTGTTGTTGATGCGTATCTCTCGCCCATTCTGCGCCGCTATGTGGATCAGGTGGCGGCTGAATTGCCGGGTGTCAGGCTTTACTTCATGCAATCAAGCGGCGGCTTGACCGAAGCCGGGCATTTCCAAGGCAAGGATGCGATCCTGTCTGGCCCCGCGGGCGGCATTGTGGGCGCGGCACGCACCGCGGCCATGGGCGGGTTTGAGCGTATCATCGGCTTCGACATGGGCGGCACTTCCACCGATGTCGCGCTTTACGCTGGCGCCTTTGAGCGCGCGTTTGAAACCGAAGTCGCTGGCGTGCGCATGCGTGCACCGATGATGGCGATCAATACGGTAGCGGCCGGTGGCGGTTCCATTCTGCATTTTGATGGTGCGCGTTTCCGTGTGGGTCCGGATTCGGCCGGCGCCGTGCCTGGCCCTGCCTGTTATCGGCGCGGCGGGCCGCTCACGGTTACTGATGCGAATGTCATGGTGGGCAAGATCCAGCCGCATCATTTCCCAGCGATTTTCGGCCCCAATGGCGATCAGCCTTTGGATGCGGCGATTGTCGCGGAGAAATTCGTCGCCCTGGCGGCTGAAATCGGCAAGGCGCAAGGCAAGCCCGCGCCCGATCCGCGCGCGGTGGCGGAAGGGTTTTTGCGTGTCGCGGTTGCCAATATGGCCAATGCCATCAAGCAAGTTTCTATCCAGAAAGGCCATGATGCGACTCGCTTCGCCTTGCAATGCTTCGGCGGTGCGGGCGGGCAGCATGCCTGCCTCGTCGCTGATGAATTGGGCATGGAAACGGTGTTCATCCATCCCTTCGCGGGCGTGCTTTCCGCTTATGGCATGGGGCTGGCTGATCAAGCGGTGATCCGTGAAGCCGCAGTGGAAGCGCCCTTTACCGTTGATGGCATCAGCGATCTGACGACGCGGCTTGAAGCGCTGGTGGCGACGGGGCGGGAGGAACTTGCGCGCCAAGGCGCCGCTCCTGCGCGTTTGCAAGCGGCGCGGCGGCTGCATCTGCGTTACGCCGGCACGGATACCTTCCTGCCCGTGGCGTTTGGCGCGCATCAGGAAGTGTTGGCGGAGTTCACCGAAGCGCATCGCCGGCGTTTTGGCTTCGCCACGCCGGAACGCCAGGTGATTGTGGAAGCCTGCATCGCGGAAGTCACCGCGCCCGGAGAGGAAGTGCGCGAAGCCGCGCTGCCGCCGCGCGCAGCAGGCCAAGAGCCTGTGGTGGTTGATAGCATCACGCTGTTCACCCAGGCCGCCGAACATGCTGCGCCGGTGCATGATCGTGAAATGCTCCGCGCTGGCGATCGCATCGCAGGGCCTGCGCTGCTGCGCGAAGCCAATGCCACCACCGTGGTGGAACCCGGCTGGGAGGCCGAAGTCACCGCGCGCAATCATTTGGTGCTGCGCCGCATCGCGGCCCGTGCGCGTGCCGCGGATGTTTTGGCGACAGATCGCCCCGATCCGGTGATGCTCGAACTCTTCAACAACCTGTTCATGAGCATCGCGGAACAGACAGGCGCAGTGCTACAGAACACCAGCCTTTCAGTTAATATCAAGGAAAGGCTGGATTTTTCCTGCGCCATTTTCGATGCCACTGGCGCGCTGATTGCCAATGCGCCGCATGTGCCGGTGCATTTGGGCGCCATGGGGGAAAGCGTGCGCACCGTGATCCGCACGCGGGGCGCGACCCTCAAGCCCGGCGATGTGGTGGCGCTCAACAACCCCTATAATGGCGGCACGCATTTGCCCGATGTCACCGTTATCACGCCGGTCTTTGATGCGGCGGGCACATCCATCCTGTTCTTTGTCGGCTCACGCGGGCATCACGCCGATATTGGCGGCCTCACGCCCGGGTCAACGCCGCCGCTGTCACGCACGCTGGAAGAAGAAGGCGTGGTGATTGATGATTTTCTGCTGGTGGATGCTGGGCATTTCCGCGAAGCGGAATTCCGCGCCCTGCTGGCCGGCGCGCGCTATCCCACGCGCAGCCCTGATGTGAATGTCGCTGACATCAAGGCGCAAATCGCCGCCAATGAAAAAGGCGTGCAGGAATTAAGCCGCGCCGTTGCCGAATACGGGCTTGCCACTGTCAGCGCCTATATGCGCCATGTGATGGATAATGCCGAAGAAAGCGTGCGCCGCGTGTTGGAAAAACTCCCCGATGGCCATTTTGAAACGAGCATTGATGATGGTGCACCGCTGAAGGTCGCCATCCGCGTTGACCGCGCCGCGCGTAAGGCAGTGATTGATTTTACCGGCACCGGGCCACAACGCCCGAGCAATTTCAACGCGCCATCCGCAGTCTGCCGCGCCGTGGTGCTTTATTGCTTTCGCTGCCTGGTGGGTGAGGATATTCCGCTCAATGATGGCTGCCTGAAGCCCTTGGAAATCGTGATCCCGGAAGGAACTTTCCTATCGCCACGCCCCGGCGCCGCCGTGGTGGCCGGCAATACTGAGGTCAGCCAAATGACCTGCAATGCGTTGCTCGCTGCCCTTTGTGCCTGCGCTTCGGCCCAGGCCACCATGAACAATCTGCTTTTTGGCGATGCGCGCTACCAATATTATGAAACCATCTGCGGCGGCATTGGCGCCGGGCCTGGCTTCAATGGTGCGGGCCCTGTGCAAACCCACATGACCAATACGCGCATGACGGACCCTGAAATCCTGGAACTGCGCTATCCCGTGCGGCTTGAGGAATTTTCCATCCGTCGCGGCTCAGGCGGTGCGGGGCGCTGGCATGGCGGCGATGGATCACGCCGGCGCATACGCTTTCTGCATCCGATGGAAGCGGTGATTGTCGCATCACGGCGCAACGTGCCGCCGCATGGGCTGCAAGGTGGCGCCGATGGCGCTGCTGGTCGGCAATGGGTGGAACGCGCCGATGGCAGCATTCAATGGCTGAAGGGCAGCGATTCAGCGCATCTGGCCGCCGGAGAAGTACTCGGCATTGAAACGCCCGGCGGCGGTGGTTGGGGGGCAACAAGCTGAAATCGCGCCGCAGCCTTTTCGCGCTTGTTTTTGCCGGGATCGCGCTCGCGGCGGTCTGGGTCGGGCCACGCCTGATTTCCTGGGAAGGGCAGCGCGGCCGCTTGGCAGCGCTGGCATCTGAACGGCTCGGCCGCCAAGTAGCCTTACAGGGGCCGCTCCGCGTTGTGTTGCTGCCGCAGCCCATGATCGAAGCGGATGACGTGCATCTGGGGCAGGATGAAGGCGGGCTAGGCGTGAAGGCGCAAACGCTGCGTCTGAGGCTTGGCTTGGCACCCCTGCTGCTGGGGCGGTTTGAAGCGCGTGACATGGTGCTCGTCGGCGCTGATATCCGGCTGCCCTGGCCGCTGCCCGCCGCCGGCGCGCTCCGCCCGCCGCCCTGGCTTTCCGATTTCGCCGCACGGATTGAAGCCAGCCGCGTGAGCTTGGGCGAAGCGGTGCTCGAAAACGTCGCCGCGCGTCTGGTGGCCCCCGGGCCGCTGGATGCGGTGCGGTTGGAAGGCAGCTTCACCCGCGCCGGGGCGGAAGCGCGCTTCCATGCGGTTTTGGGCCGACCCGGCTATGATGGCATTGGCACGCTGGAACTCCGCCTGAATGGCCAAGGGGCCGTGCTTGTCACGCGCGGCGCGCTGCTGGCCGAAGGTGGCTATGAAGGGCGATTGGAAGCCTCCGGCGCTTATCTCTCGGCCTTTCTGCCAGCGCCCGCGCTTCCCTTCCGCGTCACAGGGCGCTTGCGCGCCGGAGAGGACCGCATCACCGCGCCCGATCTGGCCGTGGAATTTGATGGCGGCACGGGCCGTGCGGCAGCGGAAATCCAGCTTCTGCCCATGGCGAAGCTTGATCTCGCCGTCACCATGAACCGCCTGGACCTCGACCCCTGGATTACCGCGCTCCGGGCGAGCCGAACCCTGACCTTGCCAGTCACTTTTGATATCGCGGCGGATTCAGCCCGCTGGCTTGGCCGCGACCTGCGCCGCTTCAAGGTTGGCATCGCAGGGGAAGGCGCACGCCTGACGCTCACGGATATGGCCGCCTTGCTGCCCGGTGATGCAGAAATTGAAGCACGCGGCGCGACCCTTGGTGAAAGGCTGGAACTGGGCTTGAGCTTCGCCGGCCCCGATCTGCGCGAAAGCCTGGGGGCTTTTGGTGTTGCGATCACAACACCAGACCCAGCCCGGCTGCGCCGTTTTGAAGGCCGCGCGCGGATAGTGCTGGAAGCAGACCAAATTCAATCGCCCGAATTCACGCTGACGCTGGATGGCCAACGCCTGGCCGGCGCAGGGGTGCTGCGGCTTGGCAATCGCCCTGCCCTTGGGCTTGGGCTTTCAATCAATGAACTGTCACTCGATGGCTTGCTGGCCGATAGCCTGGGCTGGCAGGAGGCCAGAGAAGCGCTGCAAGGCTTTGATGCCAATCTGCGCCTGACGGCGGGCAGGCTGGAATGGCGGGGCCTGCCCTGGGATGACCTGACTTTAGAAGCCACGCTGGAAACGGGCAGGCTTTCCCTGCAAAAGCTCAGCACCCGCCAAGGCGGCACCAGTATCGCCGCGTCTGGGGGCATTGGGCTCGGGGCGCAGCCAAGCTTCAGTGACTTCGCGCTTGAAGTCACCGCCCCCATGGCGCATGCGCTGCCCCCCTTCCTGGCCGAAGCCCTGCCGCTGCCTGCCGGGCTGGCAGCCCTGCCGATTTCACTGCGCCTCCGGGGTAATGGCGCGCCCGAAGCACTGACACTCGCCGCCGATATCGCGCTTGAAGATGCCAGGCTGGAAGCGAATGCCCAGCTGGACCTGACCAAGGCCACAGGGCAGGGCAACCTTATCTTTCGCCACCCCGGTGCGGCGCGGCTTTTTTCCCTTGCCTTGGGCCGAGAGGATGTGGCCTGGATGGGTGAAGGCTCGGTCGCGCTTGTTACCCGTATCATTGCCGATGGCCCCATCATCACGCTTCCCTTCATCAACTTGGTAGCTGCGGACACACGGCTGAGCGGGGAAGCCCGGTTGGAACTAAATGGCGCGCGCCCCAGGCTTGCGCTCAACATCGCGGCTGATCACCTGGCCTTGCCGGCGCTTGATCCGGCGGATCAGGAACCGCTGCCCATGGCGCCGCTGGCTGGCTTCGATGGAACGCTTGCCCTTACCGCCGCAAGAGTGGCGGTTTTCGGCCTGCCACCAGTACAGGACGCCCGGATTGAATTGGCGCTCGAAGCTGCGCGGCTGCGGCTGGATGCCTTCCAGGCAGTACTCGCGGGCGGCAAGGTTGAAGGGCGTGGCGTGCTGGATGCGGCCAGCCAGCCCCCAAGGCTGGAGGGTGATTTCGAAATTGCAGGCGCCAGCCTGGCCGGGCCAATTTTTGACCTGCCGCTTGATCTGACGGCCGGACGGATCGCCCTGGCGGGGCGGCTTGCAGCTTCGGGCCATTCTCAGGCCGCTTTGCTTTCCTCCCTGGAAGGGTCGGGACGGTTTTTGCTGGCTGATGGTGTGCTGACTGGCCTGGCGCTGAGGGATGCCTATGCCGGCGCAGGCCTGGCTGATGCGCTCGCGGCAGAAGCCGCGCTGCGCCGCGCCTTGCTGGGTGGCGCGACGGCGGTGGAAAGGCTGGAAGGCGGCTGGCGCCTGGCCGCCGGGCGGCTAGAACTTCAGGAAATGCGCCTTGCCGGAGAGGCGGGCGTTTCCGCACAAGTTACCGGCGCAGTGGATTTGCCGCGCCAGACACTGGATATTGGCTTCGCGCTGCGCCCGCCAGTGGCCGAGGCACCTGATATTGGCTTGCGCTTTTCCGGCCCCGCCGCCGCGCCACTACGCTTGCCGGATATCGCGCCCTGGACCCGTTGGCGGGCGGAGCAGCGATAAGATTGGCAGGTCAAGGCAACCCGGGTGCCACCACCCCGAAGCTGAACCCGTTTCAGCTCAGGGCAGCCTCTCCGCGATGTAAGGCGGCAAGTTGAAGGCGCCGACATGGATTTCCGGCGTCCAATAGCGGGTGCTGCCCAATATGCCGGAGGCTTCCGCGCGGCGGCGAACTTCATCCACGGCCACAGCGCGGCAAGACGCATCCTTTGCCGCCCAACCGAGCGTCATGAAGCCACCAACATAGGTCGGCACCGCCGCCACATAGGCCCAGTTATCCGGGAAGGATTTCGCCCGGCGGCGCGATGTTTCATGCAGTTCATCGGCTTGCATGAAGGGCACCCCGCATTGATTGACGATCAAGCCGCGTGGGGAGAGGATGCGCGCCGCATTGGTGTAGAACTCATCGGTAAACAGCACCTCGCCAACACCAATCGGGTCTGTGCTGTCCACAATAATGACATCAAAGCTTTCCGCCGGCGCCACACGCACATAATCAATGCCGTCGCCAATGATCACCTCAGCGCGCGGGTCGTCCCAGGCATCGCCGCCAATGCTGGGCAGGAATTCCTTGGAAAGCCGCACCACCTCGCCATCAATTTCCACCATCACGGCTGCCTCTACGCCGCGATGCTGCAACACGCGCTTCAGCACGCCGCCATCACCCGCGCCGATGATCAGCACGCGCTTGGCTGCGCCATGGGCCAGAATGGGCACATGGGCGATCATTTCCTGATAGACGAATTCATCGCCTTCCGTGATCTGCACCACGCCATCCAGCAGCATCACCCGGCCATGGGTTTCGCTTTCAAAGACAACAATGTCTTGGAAATCAGATTGCACGCGGGCCAATTCGCGCTTCACGCGAAAGCGCTGGCCCCAGGCGGCATAAAGGGTTTCATTGATCCAGCTATCGGTCGCCATGGCGGCATCCTTTCACAATAAAGGCCGGGTGCTGCCACCCGGCCCCATCAAAACGATATCGAATGGCTTTCAGCCGATAAGGCCGCGCTTATGTTCGGCAAGCTGCACGCGTTCCGGCAGGAAGCCGCGCTTGAGCGCCGGGATCGCCTTATAGGGATCACATTCGCCGCAAACGAAGATATCCAGCGCCGCATAGTCACGTTCCGGCCAAGTGTGGATGGACAAATGGCTTTCCGCCAGCACCAGCACGCCGGACACACCGCCATTGGGCGAGAAATGATGGAAATGCCCGTGCAGGATCGTTGCCCCAGTGGCAAGCGCGCCTTCACGCAGCACCGCATCAATGTGGTTGGGGTCGTCCAGATTGGTCGCGCCCCACAAATCCACGATCAGATGCGTACCAGCGTAGCGCACACCATTACGCTGCACGAAATAATCCTTCTCGGCATGGGCCGAGACGTCTTCGTCGGTGTTCCGGGTGTCGCTCGGCAAATCCGAGACCATCCCCGGTTGGACGAGAGCTTCCATAGCAGGGCTCCTTCCAGCCAGCAGATGACCAGGGTGATCAGAGGGATCCTGATCGGGGGTCAACAATTGCGGCATATGGGACAAGCGGGGCGCAGACGCAAGGGAAATCTGCGGGGAGTGCATAAGAAAATTCCTGCCAGTCCCGGAAAGGGCAAAAATCTTTATCGCCGCGGCGGTGGCGTTGAAGCCGGTGCGGGCGCCGGCGTGGCGTTCAGGCCACTCATTCTGTCCGGCAATAGGCGCAATTGGCTGATTTCGCGTTGCAGGCGCGGCAGATCCTGAACGCCGCGCAGCGTATCGCCGGTCAGCAAAGTGAAGGCTTCGGCCAAAACCCCACCTTGCATTCGCGCGCCGTAGGTTTCGCGCAATTGGGTCAGCACAAAGGTATCATTCGCCATGGCAGCAAAGGCTGCCGCGCGGGCCAGATCGCGCCTGATTGGCGGGCTCAGTGGGGCCGGCGGGGCCGGTATCTTGGCTTCTATATGCTGCATCATGGCGAAAGTCGCGCCCGGCCAATCGCGCGCTTCGGCGCGGATTTCCGCCAACGCCTCAGCGCCATCATGCCCGATATCTTTCAATACCTGCTCGCCAGCCTCACGATTACCGGCACGCGCAAGCGCGCGGCCGCGCAGAATAACGCGATCAGTGGGTACCTCGCCGCCTTCGGTAGCAGCATCAAGCGCGGCGATCGCGCCGGCGCCATCGCCTTCGGCCAGGCGCAGTGTCGCAAGCTTGGTGCTGACGGCAAGCCGCGCCTCTGGATCGGTCAGGCGTGCCATGGCGTCCCGCAGCACGGTTGAAGCCCGATCCACAAGATCAAGCCCCGCCAGACGGTCCGCCAACACCAGGACGGAACGGATGCCGGTCGCGTCCTCTGGCAGGAATTCCGGATGCGCATCGTAAAAGGAAGCTGCATTAAGCGGCGGGGCGCTTTGCAGGGCGGTGGCAAAGGCGGCGCGCAGATGTGGGCGAAGATCAACTGAACGTTCCGGGAAGAAGCGCTGGGTTTCCTGCAACAACTCAAACGCGGCGCGGCCATTCCCGGCTTCCCTTTGCAATTCAGCCAGCCGGATCCGCGCATTCACTTCATCCACGTCGCCGCGCCAGGCGAAAAGCGCTGCCTCCAATTCGGCTATGGCGCCCGCCGTATCCAGCTGACCAATCGCCAGGCGCAGTTCCACGCTGCGGCGGATAGCGCGGGCGCGGCGCAGCCGGTCCCTGCCTTCAATGGCTTGGCGATAGGCAGTCAGCGCATCTTCAATCCGGCCATCGGCCTCAGCCATCATGCCGCGCGCCAGATGCAGCACGGGATTATCCGGATCCGTTTCGCCAAGACGATACGCTGCGGTCAATTCGCCGGCAGCGGCAAGGGATTCCATCGCAATCGGCGTGAGCCGCTGGGCAAGCGGCCTGGGGTAGGAAATCAACAGGGGCAGGCTTGCCGCAATGGCGGGGCCGGCAACTGCATGATCACCGCGCGCGGCAGCCAGGAAACCGCGCCACAGGGTGGTTTCATCGGAAGGCGGCATTTGCGGGCTATCAAGCCGCCGCGCCTCAGCCTCTCGGCCAGCCAGCAGGGCGGCAGCCGATTGTACCATCACAAGCCGCGCATCCTCACCCGCCCGCGGGTCTTCCTGCAAGGCAAGACCGGCCATGGCCTGGGCCTCCTGCGGCATGCCAAGGGCAAGCAGCGTTTCTGCCGCATGACGCCGCGCGTCTGCCCGGCCAAGCGGCCCTGCCGCCGCGATATTGGCGGAAGCCGTGCGCAACCTCTCCTGCAGGGTTGTTATGGTAGCGGAAGGCAAATCCATGATGCGGCTGAGTGTTGCCGCTTCAGCCAATGGTTCCCGCCCGGCATCCGGCCCAAGGCGCAGCGAATCTAGGCCGGAAGCCTGCAGAATAAAGCGGTCCGCCAGGGCACGAAGCTGGATGTTGTCGCCCCTGGGCAGCACTGCAACACCAAGCACCGCCGGCAGAAGCTGAAATTCAGGCTGACGCCGGGCAATCGCCACCGCCTGGTTAGCCCCGCGTATGGTGCCAACCAGCAGGGGGCTACCGGTTTCTGGGTCAAGCACAGTCACGCTACTGCCGGGCCTATTGACGCGCAACACCAGACGAACCGGTGGGCCCTGTTCCAGTTCGGGCGTGATGGCTGTCAGCGCTCTATTGGCTTCCACCGCATCGCGAAAGGCTTCCAACACCCAGGCGTTGCCCTCTCGCCTTGGGCGCAAGGTTCCGGGTTGCGCAAGGCGCATTTGCAGAATGGTGGCATCACCGGTCTGGCGCGCTTCCATGCTGCTAAAGATATCACTGCGCCGCAGCGCAGAAAGGTCGAGTGTTTCAGGCCGGTCGAAAACCGCCATCACCCAATCGCCCTGGCGAAAGACTGCGGCGGCGGCATCCGGCCCCAGATCAAGTGAAATGGCGCGCCCTTCGGCCAGCAAACCAACAGGCGTGGTGCGCTGCGGCGGTACCACAACCAAGGGGCGCGGGGCGGGGTCACCAATTTCCGGCTGCGGCGTGTTTGGCGGAATTGGCGGTATCACTAGGCTTTGCGCGGAGGGCACTGTAGGCGTCCTGGATGCTGGGGCCGCTATACCGGGACGCGAAACATCCGCCGCGGGGTTAGCCGGGGCGGATGCAGGTGCTGCAGCCTGGTTTGGAGTGGGTGCCGCATCGCGGCTGGGCGGCGCCGTCGTGGGTGGCCTGGATGCCGGGGCGGCCGGCGGCGGGGCGGCGGGGCGCGGCGGTGTGGCTTGCGGTGGTGTTACCGCAGCAGGCGCAGCTGGCCTGGCCGCAGCCGGAGGCGACGGGGCCGCGGGCGATGGAGCCGCAGCCGGCGCAGGCGGGCTGGCATTTGGCCGGGTTGGGGCTGCGACCGCCGGGGCGGACCCCGGACTGTTCTGGGCTGTTGGGGTCGTCTGGGCTGCGGGGGTCGCTTCATCCCCATCCAGCACATCAATCACAACACGATTGCCAAGCCGATAGTGCCGAAAACGCGTCCCTGGTGGGGCTTGCAGCGCAATACCGCCGTCAACGGCGGAGAGCGATTCAACATTTCTCGGCAGGCGAAGCGCCGCCGAAAGATCAAACCGGGCCGGCGTATCAAAGCGCAGAATGAGCCGATTGCCGCTTTCTTCTGCGCGATAAGTAACCGCTTCGGGCCAATCCATCACCACCCTGCCATAGGTGGGATGAGTGCCAACCCGAAGGCTGACCGCAGGTGCCTGCTGCGCGTAAGCCGGGATGCCCAAAGCCATCCAGAACAGCAGCAGAACACCCGCAGGACGCATCAATCGAAGCTCGCGAGTAGTCGGTCAATCTCGCTTTGAGACACACCGGCGCCCGGAAGCTGCGGGCCATTGGCCAGCTTCTGACCTTCGGTGCGCCCGTCATTTGTAGGCGCGCCCGCATCCTTGGCCACTGGCGCAGGGCCTGGGCCGTCCACGCCACTGGCCGCGGAAACAATCGTGGAAATCCTAACCTCTATGGCTTTGAGCGCTGTCACAACCTTGCCGATCCGCTGCCCGGTGATATCCTGAAAGGAACAGGCTTCGTATATCCGAGTTACAGCGCCTTGCAACTTGTCCGCGGCATCGCCCGAAAGCTCAGACTGGAGATTTTCCAGCGTTTCGCAGCTATCCAGGATTTCGTTGGTCGCATGCGCCGTGTGATCAACAATCGCATCCAACTCATCCGTGGCGGATGGAATATGCGCATCCCTGATATCTTCGACCTTAAGGGCGGCGATTTCTGCCTTGGCCCGGGCGATAGTTCGCCCCAGCCCCTCAAGTTCGGCAAGCAGGGCCGATTCCTTAGCGGTCAGGTCGCCAGCCATGGTCGAAAGCACGGCACGTACCGTCGCCTCGATCCGGTCGCCTTCTTGCCCCTGGGGGGTTCCGTCAGGCATGGACCAGCACCTTTTCAATCTTCTCGCGCAGCGTTTCAGCGTTAAAGGGCTTCACGATATAGTTGGAAACGCCGGCCTGCTTGGCGGCCACCACGTTTTCGGTCTTGCTTTCGGCGGTGATCATGATGAAGGGCATGTTCTGAAGCCGCTGATCGGCCCGCACTTCCTTCAGCAGGTCAAGCCCTGTCATGGGCGCCATGTTCCAATCACTGATCACGAGCCCAAAATTGCCCGCGCGCAGCTTGGCCAAGGCTTCCTGCCCGTCCACAGCTTCATCAACATTGTTGAAGTCAAGCTGCTTCAGAAGGTTGCGGATGATGCGCAGCATCGTCCGGTAATCGTCCACAATCAGGACATTGATGTTCTTATCCATGGTTCTCCACCGTTTACCGACCGCATTTTCGGCCTACTCGCTGCCCGGCCGGTTAGCCCGATGTCTCGCCAATTCAGCGGTGAGAATCCGAGCTTTCTCCGGCCTCATGGCACCGATCACCGGTGCCATTCTCCGTTCACCCATCCGATCCAGAATCTGGATCACGACAGGCAATTCCAATTCCTCGAAAATCGCCGCGGCTTCGCGCGGGCGCATTGTTTCGTAAGTCTTCACAAGGCCGCGCCAGCCGGCTTCCTCGCGCTCGCCACGGGTGCGTTCCATGACTTCAAGGCGCTGCTGCAATAGCGTCAGTTCCTCGATACGCTCGGTCAGGCGGCGCTCTGCCGCGGCCAGCACCACTTCACGAGAGACAATGGACTGCTCCCGCACCTCCAATTCCAGGCGCCGGGAGCGGAGCTGTTCAAGCAGCGCGCGCTCAGCCTGGGAAATCGGGTTCGGGGCATCAGCCAGCCCACCTTCCTGTCGCCCGCCAAGCCGTTCAAAACCACCAGGCGGACGTTCGGGGGGGGCAGGCGGCACAGCCAAGGGGGGGGCAACATCTGCCGCCCGGGCCGGGGCCATGACTGGGGTCGGCGCAGCTTGCCCACGCATCAGCGGGCGAACAATATTTTCCGACTTTACAAGGAATAAGCCGCCCATGGTGATGATGACCACGGGCAATAGACGCAACTTGAACATCAGCGGCCCCCCTTTCCGGTTCCGACGGATAGGGCACGAAGCAAATCGCGTTCCGCTTGGCTGCGGAGCGTTCCAGCTTCGTCAGCCGAGGCGGGCACAGGCCTTGCCGGGGCAGGCGACTGTGGTTCGCTACCCGCTGCTGGCCGGCCGGCGCGTACCTGGGATTCCAGCCGGTCCGCCAGGCTTTCAGCGCGTTCAATCAGGTAGCGCAAATCATCGCGCAGCGGTTCAGCCGCAGCGATCCGGTCATTGACCTGCCGCCCAGCCAATTCAGCCGTGGCCCGCAGGCGCAAAATGGCTGATTCAGCCGCCCCTGCTGCCTCCGACAGGCCTTGGGCGCTGGATTCCATGGCACCGCGATCCTTCCGGATTTCGCGTAATGCCCGTTCCAGACGCACCGCGAAGGGGATCGCCGCCCCCAGAAGGACCAGCAAAACCAGCTGCAAGCCCCATTCAAGCCAGGAAAAGGACATCATCACGTTGCCCCCTTCCGCCGATCTATCTCGCGTTCAATCCGTACCGCGAGGCGCTGGCCCTTGCGGCCCATCTCACCCTCAAACAGCGCAACATCGCCACAGCGCAGACTAACCGGCGACCCTGGGGGGACGCCTAAGGTGATCCGGTCCCCAATCTTGAGGTTGAGCACCGAGGATAGCGGCATGACCTGTTCATCCAGCACCACATCCAAGCCGATATCGGTATGGCGCAGTTCCTCAGCCAAATGGGTTTCCCAGATGCTGTCGCGGCCGAATTTCTCGCCCATGAACTGCTGCAACAGCAATTCGCGTACGGGTTCCAGCGTTGCGTAGGGCAGCAGGATTTCCAGCTTCCCGCCGCGATCTTCCATATCCACGCGCAGGCGCACCAGCACGCAGGCATTGGAAGGCCGGCTGATCACGGCAAAACGCGGATTGACCTCAAGCCGTTCGAAGCGGAAATTCACCGGGCAAAGCGGCTCAAAGGCCGCCGTCAGGTCATCCAGAACCACGCCGACCAGGCGTTCAACCAAGGTTCTTTCGATGGTGGTATAGGGCCTGCCTTCAATGCGCATCGCCGCCGTGCCGCGCCGCCCGCCCAGCAGCACATCCACCACCGAATAGATCAGGGCGGAATCAACCACCGCCAGCCCGTAATTATCCCATTCCTCGGCGCGGGTTACGCCCAGCATGGCGGGTAGCGGCACTGAATTCAGGTAATCCCCGAAGCGCAGCGAAACGATCCCGTCAATGGAGACATCCACATTGTCGGAGGTAAAATTACGCAAGGTGGTGGACATCAGCCGCACCAGGCGATCGAAAACGATCTCCAGCATCGGCAGGCGTTCATAGGAAATAAGACCAGAGGAGATGATCCGCTGGATACCGCTTTCCTCGGCATCACGCGTGGGGCCGGCACCGAACCCCAAAAGACTGTCAATTTCCGCCTGATTGAGCACCCGTGCCGCATCAGCGGCCACCGCTGGCGCCGCGCCGGCTTCAGCGGTGGATTCCTCCTCAAGCGCCGCGCCCCAAGCCGCGGCGAGGTTTTCTTCGTCACCCGTGCCGCTCATTGGACCAAAATCTCCACGAACAGCACGTCATTCACGCGGATCTGTTGGGCATCCGGGCGGCCAGCCTGGGCGATCGCGATATTGGCACGGGCGACCAGTTCTTCCCGCAAACGCTGGGTGCCAGCCGAACCACGCAATTCCTCGGGCCGTACTTCCCGCAGATAGGTCTGAAACATATCAACCAAGCGGGGCATGGAAGCCTGCACGCGGGCGCCATCATCGGCGCGCGACAATTCAAGCTTGCTGCGCAGCTTCACATACACAGCCCGCCGCCCCGGCGCATTCAGATTGGTAATGATTTCCGGCATATCCATGAAAACCACCGCCCGCGGGCCGGATGCCTGCGGTTCGCCCGAAGCAACGGGTGGGGGTTCCCCCATGCCAAGCAGGGGCGGCAGGATGCCGCCAAACCAAAGCCCGGCGCCGATTGCGGCCAGTAGCGCAGGCACGGCCAAGAGCAGGAGCTTCTTGCGCCCCCCGCCCTTTTTCTCCTCCGTCGCTTCCTGACTGGCCTCAATTTGCCCTGACATTCAACTCTCCTTCGCGGTTCAATTTAGCAGGCTCCGATTAAAGAAGCCTTGCGGCATTGCTTGCCGGGCCAAAAAGGTTCTGGCCGGCAAGTTCTGCCTTATCAGCCCACTATAAAGGATGGCACGCCAGTTGCACCAATGATTTCGCGTTTTGATTTCTGCGGTTTGGCGTTTTTGCTCCATGCCGCAGAGAGGTTCGCCGCCGCTGACCTCGAAAGGGAGCCCTGATGGATTCGCCTGGTTACATTCTGCTGTCGCGCTTGACGCTCCAGGACCGCTCCACCCAGGTGCTGGCGCATAACATGGCCAATGCCGATACGCCTGGCTTTAAGGCCCTGCGGCCAGTCTTTAACGACGTTATGACAAGCACGCGCGGTATCGGCGGCCTTCGGGGCGATAGGGCCATGTCCCAGCCCAATGATCGCGCCACCTGGCGGGACATGACGCCGGGCACGCTGCAGACCACGGGTAACCCGCTGGATCTGGCCATTAGCGGGGAAGGCTATTTCGCGGTCGAGACCGCCCGGGGTGAGCGTTACACGCGCGGCGGGCACTTTTCCATCGGCGCAAATGGCAGAATGGTGGACCAGGAAGGCAATGCGGTGCTGGATGCCCAGGACCGGCCAATTACCATTTCGGCCCAGGATACGCAGATCACCGTAAGCGGGGATGGCTTCATCCGGAGCGAGAATGGCAGAATCGCCCAGCTGAAAGTGGTGCGCTTTGGCAACCCGCAAAACCTGGTTGCCGAAGGCGATAGGCTTTTCGACCCCAAGGAAGAAGAAGTCATCCGTGAGGAACGGCCGAGCGTACTGCAGGGCATGCTGGAGATGAGCAATATCAAGCCCGTCCTGGAACTGACACGCCTGACGGCAGAAATGCGCGAATTCCAATTCGCCACCCAATTCGCCGACCGTGAAGGCGAAAGAATCACCAATGCGGTGGAGCGCATCATGCGCCGCCGGTCGTAAGCTAAAGACAGGAAGCCACCACCATGCGTTCATTGCACGTCGCCGCCACCGGGATGCAGGCCCAGCAGACCAATGTGGAAGTCATTTCGAACAACATCGCCAATATCTCCACCACTGGCTATAAGCGCCGCCGGGCGGAATTCCAGGATTTGATTTACCAGAATATGCGCCGCACTGGGACACAAACATCTGAGACGGGTACGCTTTTGCCGTCAGGCGCGCAGCTTGGTCTTGGTGTGCGTACCGCAGCGATCTACCGCATCAACGAACAGGGCAATTTGCAGCAGACCGAAAATCGGTTTGACGTTGCGATCCGCGGCAATGGCCATTTCCAAATCCTACTGCCTTCGGGGGAAACCGCCTATACCCGCGATGGTACCTTTGGGATTTCAGCAGAAGGCACCATCGTCACTGCCGAAGGCTACACAGTACAGCCGGGCATTAACATCCCGAATGGTGCGCGCGATGTGACCATCAACGCATCTGGTGAGGTACTGGTAAAGATAGACGGCCAGGTCCAGCCGCAGAATGCGGGCCAGATCCAGCTTGCGATTTTCGCCAATGAAGGTGGGCTTGATTCAATTGGTGAGAACATGTTCCTCGCGACACCTTCGTCTGGGGATGCGCAACAGGGTCCCCCTGGTGCGATCGGCTATGGGCAGTTGCTGCAGGGCTTCATTGAAACCTCCAACGTCAATGTCGTGCAGGAAATCACCTCCTTGATCACGGCGCAGCGCGCTTATGAAATGAATTCGCGCGTCATCTCAGCGAGTGATGAAATGCTCTCCACCATCGCGAAGCTACGCTGATGCGCCGGCGCCTTCTCCTTCTTCTGCCCGCCGGCCTGTTGGCTGTGCCTGGCGCAGCCCGCGCGCAGGTGCCCGTATTGCGCCCCCACAGCCTGGTCGAGGATCAGGTGATCCGTATTGCCGACCTTTTCGAAGGTACGTCGAAAGGCGATGCCGTGATCGGTGCCTCCCCCGCCCCCGGGCAGCGCTTTGTGATCGAAGCCGGTCAGCTTTCCACCATTGCGCGCCGCTTCAATGTTGAATGGCGCCCAAGTTCTGGTGCCGAACGCAGCATCATTGAACGGCCAGGCCGGGCACTTGCGCGTGACGCCGCCATTGACGTGATGCGCGCTGAGCTGCTGGGGCTTGGGCTGCCGGTAGATTCCGAATTGGAATTGCTCAATTTTTCGCCCCCCATCCTGCCCTTGAATGCCATTCCGCGGATTTCTGCTGAAGGTGGGCAATTCGAAGCCGCTTCAAGCCGTTTTGCCGTTACACTGCTTGTAATGGCGGATGGCATGCCAAGCGTTCGCATGCGCGTGTCGGGCCGTGCCGTCGCGACCGTTCCGGCCGTTGTTGCGACGCGCCGACTTAATGTGGGCGAAGTCATCAAGGCAGACGATGCGCGGCTGGTGCAAATGCGCGCCGAACGGGTTCGCCCGGGTGCGGCGCAGCGTCTGGAAGATGTGGTGGGTATGCAGTTGCGCCGCCCCGTCACCACGGAATTGCCCTTCATGAGCGTGGATCTGGTGGCACCCACCATCATCGCCAAGAATGAGTCTGTCATCATGCTTGTGGAAGGCCCTGGCCTTTCGCTGACAGCGCAGGGCCGCGCCCTGCAAGCCGCGACGCGCGGTTCGCGCTTGAATGTAATGAACCTTGCCTCCCGCAAAGTGGTGGAGGCTGAAGCAATTGGTCCGGGCCGTGTCCGGGTGCTCCTTGGTAGCGCCCCGATCAGAACGGCCGAAAGGGGTTGATGATGCGTTTGCCTGTTCTTTTGCTGGCCGCAGCCAGCCTTACCGCCTGTAGCGGCGCCGAACGCTTGGCGCGCATTGGCCAAGGCCCTGAATTGGCGGGGATCGAAAACCCCACCGCCGATCCGCGCTGGCGCCCGGTGACAATGCCGATGCCCAATCCCGGCGACCCGCCATTGCAGAATAACAGCCTGTGGCGCCAGGGCAGCCGCACCTTCCTGCGCGATCAGCGCGCAGCGGCAGTGGGTGATCTGGTGACAATCATGGTCTCAATCCAGGATGAGGCCGATTTGGAAAATTCCACCAAGCGCAGCCGTGACAATAGCGAAAGCATGGGCCTGCCCAGGCTGCTTGGTCTTGAAGCTTCCTATGGGCGGCTTTTGCCGGCTGGGATTGATCCGTCCAACCTGGTTTCGGCCAATTCTTCCAGCAATGTGGATGGGTCTGGCACGGTGAAGCGTTCCGAACAGATCACCATGCGCGTGGCGGCCACCGTCACGCAGGTGCTGCCCAATGGCAATCTGGTGGTAGCGGGCCGGCAGCAAGTGCGCGTCAATCAGGAATTGCGCGACCTGCAAGTTGGCGGGATCATTCGTCCGCAGGATATTGGTTCCGATAACACGGTTAAGCATGACCGCCTGGCTGAAGCCCGCATCGCCTATGGCGGACGCGGCACCATCAGCGATGTGCAGCGCCCACGCTATGGCCAGGAATTGCTGGACATCATTATGCCGTTCTGATGCCCCGCCCGCGAAGCGGGTACGCAGCAGCGGCACGTTTGTGGCCCAAACAGAATATAGCGCGATCCATCCAAGGTGGGTCGCGCTATTTTTTTGGCTCAATCCGCAACACCAAAGCGTCCGTACCATCAGCGTAATAGCGCGGACGGCGACCAATTTCTTGCGCGCCAGCGGCGGCGTAAAGCGCCCTGGCCGGGCCATTGCCTTCAGCCACTTCCAGAAAAATCTCTGCTGCACCCCGCCCCTTGGCTTCGGCGAGCAAAGCATGCAGCAGCGCCCGACCCGCACCGTGGCGCCGTGCCCCTGGCAGCACCGCAAGGGTGAGGATTTCGGCTTCAAAGGCTTGAACGCGGCCCAAGGCAAAACCTTCCGGCGTCGCGCCATTCACTGCGATCAGCCCAAAATGCCCGGGCAGGTCTAGCATTAAGGCAATGGCCGCTTCATCCCAGCCCTGATTGGGCGGGAAGCTTGCCGCATGAAGCGCGGCAAGAAGCGCTGCCGCCTCTACCCCGATGGGCCGGATGGCGATGTTCATGCCGCTGGGCTTGGCGCCGTGGTCGCGGCGGGTTCCGCGTAAAGGGGGGCGGCGCCGCGTGGTGGCAGCAACCCGGCAAGCCGCCGCGCCGCAACCAGCCCGACCGCTTCGGCGGAAGGCAGGGATGGTGGGTGGGCAGTGGCTTGGGTGCCGCGCGCGGCAAGGATTGGGGCGAGGTGTTCCGCTGCATCGCCCACCAGAACCACCGCCCCTTCGGGATTGGGCAGAGCTTCAATCGGCAGAATCACGGGTGCCTCGGGCATCGCGGCACCGGGGGGGAAGATTTCCAGCACCACGCGGCCTTGGCGCTGATCCAGCACGGACCAGATGGCGCCTTTGCCGCGCATGGCTTCTGGCAATTCGGCCACCAAAGCTTCCCCGGTGGTGACGCCAATCAAAGGTTTGCCAAGTGCCTGGGCCATTCCCTCAGCCAGCGCAATCGCGGTGCGCAATCCGGTAAAGCCGCCAGGCCCGACGCCAACCGCAACCGCATCCAGCGCCGCAGGCTTCAGCCCCGCTTCGGCAAGCACCTGTTCAACCAAGGGCGGCAATATGGCGGGATGACCACGTGGCGCATCATGCCGCCCGGCGGCCAGCACCGCGCCATCCCGCAAGATAGCGGCGGAACAACGCGCTAACGCCCCTTCAAGGGCGAGTATCAGCATCTGCAAAACCTTCCCGCGCGGCCATGACGGTGTTTCCTTACGCCAAATCGGCGAAGGCGAAAAATAGCGCTGCCCGCATGCCGCTAAACCGCGCGAAGAACGCCGCGCCAAAGCGCGTTTGTTTCCGCCCCGCCAGGGTCCCGCGCATCGGGGCGCACCGCTGTATGCACGAGCACAAGCCGCCTTGCAGGGTCCACAAACAAGGTCTGGCCGCGCACACCAAGCAAGGCAAAGCTGCCATCCATGGCGGGAAAGACCCAGGTCTGAAATCCATAGCCAAAATAACGCCTGGTCGCGTTCGGCGGAAAATGCGCGCGTGTCATTTCCGCGAACCAGGCGGGGGGCACAAGCTGCCGTCCCTGCGCTTCACCACGCCGCGCCAGCATCATGCCAAGCCGCGCGTAATCCCGCAGCACGGCGTTGAAGCCCATATAGCCGATTTCAAGGCCCGAGGCATCGGTCAACCAGCTTGCCGGTGCTTCCGCACCCAAAGGCCGCCAGATTTTCTCACTGAAATAATCAGCGATGGGTCGGCCAATCGCTTGGCGCAGCACAAGCGCGAGCACGAAAGTCTCGCCCGATGCGTAATACCAACGCTGGCCGGGTGGCGCGATGCGTTGGTTGAAATGGGGCGGCACCGCGGCACCACCGGCGCTTTGCCGGCGGAAGCTTAGTGCGGAAAGCCGGGCGGAATCATCAGCGCCGTCATATTCCTCACGGAAGGCGACACCTGAAGACATGGTCAGCAAATGCCTGATCGGTGTTGCGCCATATTCGGTGCCAGCAAGCGCGGGCACATAGGAAGCGGCGGTATCCTCAATGGACCTGATCCGGCCTTCTGCTACCGCAAGGCCGATCAGCATGGCAATCAAGGTCTTGGCCATGGAAAAGGAGGTCAGGCGATGCTGATCCGTGCGGCCATATTGGTAACGCTCCACCAGGATTTCGCCATCCTGTGCAATCAGCAGGCCAGTGGTGGGGTTGCGCGCCAGATAGGCATCAAGCCCAAAGCGCCCGGCACCAAGGCGCGGTGTGCCATCATAGAAGATCACGGGTTCAGATGATGCGCGCCGCCAGGCGCTGGCGTTGGCACGTGCCGCGGAAATCGTGCTTGGGAAAACCTCATCCAGCCGGGAAAAACTGTCCACGCTATGGCTGGGGCGCCACCAATTGGCGCGATCCGCGCGCGGAAAATGCCCTAGCGCATCGGCATAAAGCGCCATATTGGGCCCCGCCGAATTGCGCCCAATGCCGCCATTCAGCAGGACGGGGCTGGGGTTGGTTTCAGCGCAGGCCGGCGCGGCAAGCAGCGCGGCGAATAGGGCGCGGCGGGGGAAGCCATGCGGGAATTTCTGGCGATGCTGGGTCACGGGTGGCTCACGCTCGGTGCAGGCTGAAATGAATACCAAGTTTTCGTGAATACAAAGTCAGTGCGCGAAATCACTGGCGAAATTCCCCCAATCAGGCAAGCTATGGCGAATAACCAAAGGGAGAAACACCATGAAGCTTACCCGCCGCACCGCTTTGGCTGCGCCTGCATTGCTGCTTGCCACCCGCGCCAAAGCGCAGGCAGGCTTTCCCAATCGCGCTGTGCGCATGATTGTGCCCTATACGCCGGGTGGCGTTTCGGACATTACGGCGCGGCTGATCGCCGAGCCCTTGGCCGCCACCTGGGGCCAGCCAGTGCCCGTGGAAAACCGCGCCGGGGCGGATGGCGTGATTGGCACGGAAGTGGTGGCGCGCAGCGCGCCGGATGGGCATACGCTTGGCTTGGTTTCGGTGGCGCATCCGGTGAATGCGGCCTTTTATCGTCTGCCCTTCGATACCATGCGGGACTTCACCTTCATCACGCAGACCACCGTGACGCCCTTGGTGGTATGCGCGCCCAAAGCCTTCGCGCCCAATACACCCGCTGAATTGGTGGAATACGCCAAGCGCAATCCGGGTGTGACTTTTGCCGGCACGGGTGGCGTTGTGCGGTTGGCGCCTGTGCTGTTTGCCGAGCGGACTGGGATCAAGTTGGAAAACGTGCCCTATCGCGGCAGCACCCAGGCGCATCCGGACCTGATCGCCAATCGCGTGAACATCATGTTTGACACAGTGCCGGCGGCGCTGCCGCATATCCAGGCCGGGACGCTGAAAGCCCTTGCGACTACCGGCGCGCGCCGCAGCCCGCAATTGCCTGATGTTCCCACGCTTGGCGAAGCCTTCCTGCCGGGTTTTGAGGCTTCAACCTGGGGCATGGTGATTGGCCCCGCCGGCATTCCAGCCCCCGTTCTGGCCAAGCTGAACGCCGATATCCGCGCCGCGCTGCAAGTGCAAAGCGTGGTTGATCGCCACAAGACTTTGGGGGCTGAGATCACCTCCAACACGTCAGAAGAAATGCGCGCCTTCACGGAAGCGGAGATGAAGAAATGGGGCGACGCCGCGCGTGCTGCGGGTATTCAGCCGCAATAGAAGCGCGCCCGAAATGGGGATCGCGTGACGGCGCGATCCCCTATGTAGCGTTAGGCTTTTTCGATTTCGCCGTCGCCATCAACCCAATTCTTGAAGCCGCCCAGATTACGCACATTGGCATAGCCCATATCATGCAGCGTCTTCAGCACTAGCGCGGAACGCCCGCCGGATGCGCAATAGGCGACAATGGTTTTGGCGCGATCGAAATTCGCATCATGCAGCGCGGATGAAGGATCGGCGCGGAATTCCACCAGGCCGCGCGGGATTGTCAGCGCGCCTGGCACCTTGCCGGAGGCTGCGACTTCTGCCGGTTCGCGCACATCCAGAAAAACCACATCAGCGCGGCCAAGCAGGCCCTTCGCTTCATCTGCGCTGATGCGCGGCACCACGGCTTCGGCGGCGGCGAGCATTTGTTGGACGGTTAGGGTCATGGATCATCTCTCCGTTAGTACGGGGCCATCATAGGCCGCATTCACGGTCATCGCACAAGCGTTAAGCCGCGCATGATCGCACACCAAAGCGCTGGTCGGTGAAGACGTCGCAGGTCTTGAATTCAAGCGCCATGGCCTATCCCCTCGGAAAAGCGCAGCAGGTAGCCGTCCGGATCCTGCACCAGGAATTGCCGCACCGTCACCGAGCCCTCGCCGACGCGGTAGGTCTTCTCCTCGGGGCCCAGGAAAAGCGGCCAGCCCGCCGCCTCCAGCGCCGCCAGGATGGGCGCGATATCCTCGACCGCTATCTCAAGGTTGATCCCCCGCCCAAGCGGCGGTTCGAGCGGCGCCGTCACCCAGTCCCGGCCCGTGCCGAGTTGGTCCAGCATCACCCGCGCCGTGCCGCGCTGGATGCAGGCGAAGCCCTGCTCCGGCCGGTCGAAGACCACGGCGAAGCCACAGGGCCCGCACCAGAAGGCAAGGCTAGCCGCGAGGTCGCGCACCGAAAGTTCGGGGATGAGGTCGGCGGGACGCGTCGGGGGAGCCAAGGTCATGGATCATTTCTATCCGTGGGAAGGGGCATCAAGGGGCGCAGTCAGTCGAATCCCGCAAGCCTCACCCGCGCAGGACAGCCCCCAGGAAGGCCGCCACTGCCGCGATACCCATGACGCTGAAGGTGCCCATCATGCCAAAGACCCGAAAGCGATAATCTTCCGGGTCCTTCGCTATGCCGATGCCATGGGACAGGCGCGCCGTGACCAGCAGCGCCCCAAGCGCATGCAGCACCCAAGGCCAGGTGCCGCCCCATTCCGCCAAGATCAGCAGCAGCACCGCAAAGGGCACAAATTCCGCGAAATTGGCATGCGCCCTGATGGCGCGTTCCAGCTCGGCATTACCGCCCGACCCAAGCGGAATACGCTCGCCACGCCGATAGCGGATCACGCGTAAGCTGAGCCAGAGGAATATCAGCGTCAAAGGCAGGGTCCAGAAGGCGATGATCATGGCGGTTTGCGTTCCTTTTGGCTTTGGCGGGAAGGGGCCTTGCCTTGCACCGACTAGGCAAAGGCGGTTTGCCCTTCGCGGTTTGATAAAACAAGCATTTCCATTCCCTGCCCAAACCGGCATAGGCTCCGATCCATGGCAGCACAACGAAACGCCCTGATTCTCGGCGCCGGCATCATGGGGCTTTGCACCGCCTGGGCGCTGGCCCGTGCCGGCTGGCAGGTGCGCATCATTGAACAGGCGCCCATTCCGAATCCGCGCGGCGCATCCGTGGATCAGCACCGCCTGATCCGCCACGCCTATGGCGCGCAGGCCGGCTATATGCGGATGGTTGATTCCGCCTATGCGGCTTGGGACATGATCTGGGCCGCGCTTGGCGCCCGGCATTACGTGGAAACCGGCGTGCTGGCGCTAGCCAATCACCAGGGCGGCTGGCTGGCGGAAAGCCGTGCCGCGCTGCGCGGTGATGGACATGCTTGCGCGGATTTGGCTCCGGATCAGATCACGACGCGCTTTCCCATGCTGTCAGATACCGGCATCGCCGCGGCCTTCACCTTGCAACGCGGTGGCGTGCTGCTCGCGGAACGGATTGTCGCGGGGCTCGCCGCGCATCTCGCCGCGCAGGGCGTTATTTTTGAAGCTGCGGAGGTCGCTGCCGCCCTGCCGGATCGTGCGGCGCTGCGGCTGGTGAATGGTGCGGAACGCAGCGCTGATTTGCTGGTGCTGGCGGCTGGCCCTTGGGGGCCAAAGCTGCTCGGCACTGGGCTTACCGGCCGCGTGGTGGCGTCCCGGCAAATCCTGGTGCGGCTTGAACCCCCGCCCGCCTTCCGCGCCGCCTGGGAGGCCGCGCCCATGCTGCTTGATCTGGCCGAGGATGGCGGGTTCTACGCCGTACCGCCGGTGGCCGGCACCGCGCTCAAGATCGGGGATCACCGCTTTTCCCGCCAGGGCGATGCCGGGGCCGATCCACGTGCAGCGACGCCTTCAGAAATTGAGGAAATCCTGGCCCTCGCCCGCCCGCGCCTGATCAATGCCGGCGCTTACCGCGTGCTGGGCGCGCAAGCCTGCTATTACGATGTGGAAGACCAGGAGGAATTCATCCTGGAAGCCGCCGCACCTGGGTGCTTTGTCATGTCCGGCTTTTCCGGCCATGGCTTCAAATTCGCCCCGCTTTTGGGTCTGGCCCTGGCTGCGGCGGCAGAGGATACTGCGCTGGCCCGCGCGCTGCCGGGCTGGGCCGCCGGGCGGGATGCCCCGGCACCTGGCCTGCTGGCCGGATTGGAGAGCACAACATGACCACCACCGCCGCTGATGATCTGATTTTCGGCCTGACCCGCCTGGTTGACCTGCCGGGCCTGACAGCCGCCGCCGGCGCGCCGCTTTCCGCCGATGACATCGCCCAAATCGTGACCGAGGCGAACCGCTTCTGCACCGAAGCGCTGCAACCCAAGGCGCAGGAAGCCGATAAGCAAGGTGCCCGCTACGCCAATGGCACGGTGACCACACCGGCGCATTACCCCGCACTTTATGATCAGTGGCGCGAAGGCGGCTGGCAGGGGCTGGCCGCGCCGGTTGAGCATGGCGGGCAGGGCCTGCCGCTCAGCCTTTGGACCGCCATGACGGAATTGGGCATGGCGGCTGATACGTCCTTCATGCTTGGCCCACTGCTGACGGCCGGCGCGATTGATCTGCTGCGCCATCACGCAAGCCCGGATCAGGCGGCGCGCTGGCTGCCGCCCTTGATCGCGGGCGAATGGACCGGCGCGATGTGCCTGACCGAACCTCAAGCCGGCAGCGATTTGGGCATGCTGCGCACGCGTGCGGAACCCCTTGGCAATGGGCGTTATGCCCTGCACGGGCAGAAGATTTTCATCACCTGGGGCGAACATGATTGCGCCGGCAATATCCTGCATCTGGTGCTGGCGCGCCTGCCGGATGCGCCGCTGGGCTCGCGCGGGATTTCGCTATTCGCCGCGCCGAAAATCCTGCCCGAAGGCACGCGCAATGCCTTCCGCTGCGGTGGCATCGAACGCAAAATGGGCATCCACGGCAGCCCCACCTGCATCATGATGTATGAAGGGGCGGAGGCCGAGATGGTCGGCGAACCGCATCGCGGCCTGCAAGCCATGTTCGCCATGATGAACAATGCAAGGCTTGGCGTTGGCACCCAAGGTGTAGCCCATGGCGCGGCGGCACTACGGCTGGCCGAAGCCTATGCCGCGCAGCGCGTGCAGAGCGGGCGCGCCATTGCCGAACACCCAGATGTTGCGCGCATGCTGATGGAAATGCGCGCGACCACGCTCGCCGCGCGGCTGATCATGCTGGAAGCGGCTGTCGCTGCCGATCGGGCAGAGCTGATGGGCGATGCCGCCGCCAGCGCCCGGCTGGCGCTGCTGATCCCGGTGCTGAAGGCTTGGGCCACGGACCGGGGGGTGGAAACCGCCTCGCTTGGCGTGCAGGTGCATGGCGGCATGGGCTTTATTGAGGATACCGGCGCCGCCCAGGTGCTGCGCGATGCCCGCATTGCGCCGATTTATGAGGGCTCCAACGGCATCCAGGCGATTGACCTGCTGACCCGCAAGCTGGCCCGCGATGGCGGGGCCGAAATGCGGAAGCTGATTCAGGAGATCGCGGCCCTGCCCGATGCCAGGCTACGCGCCGCGGCTGAGGGGTTGGGCCGGACCACGGAAACGGTGCTGGCCGAACAAAGCCGCGACCCAGAGGCTAGCCAATCGCTCGCGACTGCCTATCTGGATGCGGTGGGCTGGGTGCTGGGGGGTGCTCTTGTCGCGCGGGCGGCTGCGGCGGATGGTGCGGCTTATGGGGCGGTGGCGGATTTCTATCTGCGGCGGCTTCTCCCGCGGGCTGGGGCGCGCTTCGCGGAAATTGAGGGGGCAATGGCGGCCTGAGGGCTGGCCAACCCCTTTGGTCGGCCTAGCTTTTACTTCCTTTTAGACATTTGGTACGGATAGGCCGTAAAGACAGATTGCCGGATGAACGCATCACCTCCCTCGCTCTCACAAACTCGCCCCCATGTTGCCGTGATCGGCGCCGGCCCCGGAGGCTTGGCTGCGGCCATGCTGCTGGCCTCCTCAGGCGTGCGCGTCACGGTATTCGAAAAGGATGCCGTAGTGGGCGGGCGCACCCGTACCATGACGGCGCCTGGCGGCTACCGCTTCGATATCGGGCCGACCTTCTTCCTGTATCCGCGCATCCTGGCAGAAATCTTCGAAGCCTGCGGCACGCGGCTTGAGGATGAGGTGGATCTGATCCGCCTTGATCCGCAATATCGGCTGATCTTCGAAGGCGCCAATCCCGTTTCCATTGAAGCGACGCCCGATCTGGCGCGCATGGAAGCAGAAGTGGCGAAGATCAACCCCGCCGATGCGCCGGGGGTGCGAAGCTTCATGGCGGAAAACCGGATGAAGCTGGAAGCCTTCCGCCCCGTGCTGGAACGGCCCTTTAACGGCGTGATGACCTATCTGGCGCCGGAAGTGATGAATGGGCTCAAGCATCTGCG